>NZ_JAUHPZ010000009.1:0-79107 GCF_030418375.1 Demequina lignilytica | reverse complement strand
GGGGGGGGGGGGGGGGGGGGGGGGGGGGGGGGGGGGGGGGGGGGGGGGGGGGGGGGGGGGGGGGCGGGGGGGGGGCGGGGGGGGGGGGGGGGGGGGGGGGGGGGGGGGGGGGGGGGGGGGGGGGGGGGGGGCGGGGCCCCCCGGCCCTCGCCCCACCCCGCACCCACACCCGCGCCCCCGCCCCTCGCCCCGGTTCCCGCGTGGTGAAGCGAATCGTGTCGTTGAGCACATGCCCGACGCACCGAAGAAGCGAATCGTGTCGCCGAGAGCCCGCGGCTTGCTCCCGTGACGAGAGTCGCGCCGGCCTGCGGTTCGCCTCGCTGCGCCGGCACGATTCGCTTCACCGGAGCCCTGCGCCCGCGCGAGCCGACAGGAATCTCTTCACAGGGCTCGACTGCGCGTCACTTCGGGCCCCGGCTCACATCACGTTGATGCCGCGCTTCGCGAACTGCCGCTTCACCCGCTCGATGAGCTCCTTGTCCGGCGGAGCGGTCTCCCCGAGCAGGTACGGCTCGCCGGTCGCGGCCCACTTGTCGCGCCCGAGCTGGTGGAACGGCAGCACCTCGAGCCGCTCGACGCCGTCCAGCGTGGCGACGAAGTCGGCGATCGCGTCGACGTTCTCCACCGCGTCCGTCAGCCCCGGCACCAGCACGAACCGGATCCACATGGTCTTGCCCAGGTCCGACAGCCGGCGAGCGAAGTCCAGCGTGGGCTGGAGCGGCCTGCCGGTCACGCGCTTGTAGGTCTCGGGGATGCCCGACTTGATGTCGAGCAGCACCAGGTCGACGTAGTTGAGGTCGTCGTCGCTCAGGCGCGCGCCCAGCAGCCCCGCCGTGTCCAGCGCGGTATGGATGTTGAGGTCCTTGCAGCGGCGGAAGATGTTCATCACGAACTTCGCCTGCAGCAGCGGCTCACCACCCGAGATGGTCAGCCCTCCCCCGGTGACCTTCATGATCGTGGCGTAGCGCGTGACGCGCTCCATCACCTCGTCGACCGAGTGGCGCACGCCGTCGCGCATGTGCCACGTGTCGGGGTTCTGGCAGAACTGGCAGCGCATGCCGCAGCCCGACAGGAACAGCGTCATCCGCGTGCCGGGTCCGTCGGCGCCCGTGACCAGATCCCACGAGTGCACGGAGCCGGTGGTGAAGTCGCGGATGCGCTCGCTGGCGGCGACCTCCTCGTCCGCGATCTCCATCGGCGGGGTCGGCAGCAGCTCGACGGGTACGGCGTTCTCGGTCATGGGGGACCTCCTGGGGCAAGTCTAGGAAGGACGATGCGGTGTCGGGACGCCCGGGCGTCCCGCGCATCGTCCCGCGAGAGGGCCGAGGCGCTCCTCGACGGAATGACGAGGCGCCCCGCCCCACCAGGGGGCGAGGCGCCTCGACGTCGAACGATGCGGACCTCAGAGGCCGGCGTGGAACGTCCGCGACAGCACGTCCATCTGCTGCTCCTTGGTGAGGCGGACGAAGTTCACCGCGTAGCCCGACACCCGGATGGTCAGCTGCGGGTAGTTCTCCGGGTGCTCCATGGCGTCCTCGAGGACTTCGCGGTTGAGGACGTTGATGTTCACGTGGAAGCCCTGCGACACGTTGTACGCGTCGAGGATGCCCACCAGGTTCTTCACCTGGTCCTCGCGGTTGCGGCCCAGGCCCGAGGGGACGATGGACGTGGTCAGCGAGATGCCGTCCTGCGCCTCGTCGTAGGGCAGCTTGGCGACCGAGAGGGCCGAGGCCATCACGCCGTGCACATCGCGGCCGTTCATCGGGTTGGCACCCGGGGCGAAGGGCTCGCCCTTGCGGCGGCCGTCCGGGGTGTTGCCCGTGTGCTTGCCGTAGACGACGTTCGAGGTGATGGTCAGCACCGACTGGGTGTGCACCGCGTTGCGGTAGGTCGGCTGGTTGCGGACCTTCGCCATGAAGCGGCCCACGAGGTCCACGGCGATGTCGTCGACGCGGTCGTCGTCGTTGCCGTAGCAGGGGAAGTCGCCCTCGACGGTGTAGTCCACCACCAGGCCGGTCTCGTCGCGCACCGGGGTCACCTTGGCGTACTTGATGGCCGACAGCGAGTCCGCCGCGACCGAGAGGCCGGCGATGCCGCAGGCCAGGGTGCGGAGGATGGTGCGGTCGTGCAGCGCCATCTCGATGCGCTCGTAGGCGTACTTGTCGTGCATGTAGTGGATGCAGTTGAGCGCGTCGACGTAGGTCTCGGCGAGCCAGTCGAGCAGCTTGTCGTAGGCCTCCATGACCTCGTCGAAGTCCAGGACCTCGCTGGTGATCGGGGCGGACACCGGGGCCACCTGCTTGCCCGAGATCTCGTCGCGGCCGCCGTTGATCGCGTACAGCATCGACTTGGCGAGGTTGACGCGGGCACCGAAGAACTGCATCTGCTTGCCGACCTCCATGGCGGAGACGCAGCAGGCGATCGCGGAGTCGTCACCGCAGACGGGGCGGATCAGCTCGTCCGACTCGTACTGGATGGCGGAGGTGTCGATCGAGACCTTCGCGCAGAAGTCCTTGAAGCCCTGCGGCAGCTTGTCCGACCAGAACACCGTCAGGTTCGGCTCGGGGGCCGGGCCGAGGTTGTACAGCGTCTGGAGGTAGCGGAACGAGGTGCGGGTCACCAGCGGGCGACCGTCCTGGCCGATGCCGCCGATGGTCTCGGTGACCCAGGTCGGGTCGCCGGAGAACAGGGCGTCGTACTCGGGGGTGCGGAGGAAGCGGACGATGCGCAGCTTGATGACGAAGTCGTCGATGATCTCCTGCGCGGTCTCCTCGGTGAGGGTGCCCTCGGCGAGGTCGCGCTCCATGAAGACGTCGATGAAGGTCGAGGTGCGGCCCAGCGACATCGCGGCGCCGTTCTGCTCCTTGACCGCGGCGAGGTAGCCGAAGTACAGCCACTGGACGGCCTCGCGGGCGGTCGCGGCGGGCTTGGAGATGTCGTAGCCGTACTTGGCGGCCATCTCCTTGAGCTCCTTGAGCGCCTTGATCTGCTCGGAGTTCTCCTCGCGGTCGCGGATGATGTCCTCGGTCGAGCGCTCCATGTCGAGCTCCATGCGCTCGAGCTTCTTGCCCTCGATCAGGGCGTCCACGCCGTACAGCGCGACGCGGCGGTAGTCACCGATGATGCGGCCGCGGCCGTAGGCGTCGGGCAGGCCGGTGACGATGTGGGAGGAGCGGGCCGCGCGGACGTTCGGCGGGTACGCGTCGAAGACGCCGTCGTTGTGGGTCTTGCGGTACTTGGAGAAGATCTCCTCGAGCTCGGGCTTGACCGGGTAGCCGTAGGTCTCGAGCTCCTTGACCACCATGCGCCAGCCGCCGAACGGCATGATCGCGCGCTTCAGCGGGGCGTCGGTCTGGAGGCCGACGATGATCTCGTTGTCCTGGTCGATGTAGCCGGCGTCGTGCGCGGTGATGAGCGCGGGGGTCTCCCAGTCGACGTCGTAGACGCCCTTCTCGCGCTCCTCGGGGAACATCGCGGAGAGCTTGTCCCAGATGCCGGTGGTCCGCTCGGTGGCGCCGGCGAGGAAGCTGTCGTCACCCTCGTACGGGGTGTAGTTCGCCTGGATGAAGTCGCGGACGTTGACCGCGTCGCACCAGTCGCCGGTGGTGAATCCACGCCAGGCGTGTGCGCGGGGGTCGCTCGCGTCGTCCTGGATGGTGTTCTGAACGGCCTCGGTAGTCATCTGGATGATCTCCCTCTCCATGTGGGCCCTTGTGAGGCTTCTCTCGGCAGCTCCGGGGCGGCCGCCTCATGAAAGTCACGTTACGACCGCGGGGTCCCCGATGCTCAGGACAAAGGGCCTGTCCACTAATTAGGTTGGGTAAAGGTTTCGTCAGATCGTGGTAGAACGTGCGCGCGCCGTCGCGCTCAGGTCGACCCGTCCCGGAAGCCACGCTACGCCGAACAGCAGCGGCGCGCGCAGGGAGACCACCACCTCGACGGTGACGCCGTCGGGCGACGATGCGCGCACCAGGGACACGCCGTCGAGGCCCTGACGGGCGGACGATGCGGCGAGCTGGGCGCGCGCCTCCTCCTCCAGCCGCCCCGGGGACAGCCGGGCGTCGCCCTCGGCGTAGTAGGCGCCCAGGTCGAGGGCGTCCGCCGCGGCCAGGGCGGCCTCGTCGGCCGCATGGGTCAGCCGGGCGCGCTGCAGCTGGATCTGGGTCGAGGCGGCGACGGTGAGCACCACGCCCAGCACGATCACGAGGATGCCGATGGTGATGACGGAGACGGAGCCGCGGTCCTCGGCACGGAGCCGGTTCATGGCACGAACCCGTCGACGGGGCTGGACGCGACGGCGCTCACCGTCAACGACAGCGGCATCCGCGCCGTCAGCGCCTCTGGGACGCCGGGCAGCGCGACCTCGATCTCGACGCCGACGTCGAGTGTCGTGCCCGGCGCGAGGCACCCCGACGCGCAGTCGAGGTCCAGCCGGGCCGCGTCCGGATCAAGTCCGAAGTCCTCGAGGGTCATGGCGAGCGCGGCGACCGCGGCAGAGCCGGCCGCGGCGCGGGACGCGCTGCGGTCCGCGCCGGCGCCGGCCGCGTCCAGACCCGCCACCACCGCCGCGCGGGCCGCCGAGTACGCGCCCGACTCCACCGCATAGGTGGCGGACTGCAGCCGTGCGAGCGCCGCGATCAGGTAGAGCACGGGCACGAGCACCAGCAGCGTGAGCGCGATCAGCTCGAGCGTCGCGGCGCCGGTATCGCGGTCAGGGCGCACCGAGCGCCGCCTCATCGAGCGCGCGGGCGGTCGCGGCGACGGTGCCGGCGCGCCAGATCCCGAGCACCGGCGCTCGACCCTCGACCGTCACGCGCACCGCCTCGAGCCCGCCCGCGTCGGCGGCCTCGATCCGCACCTCTGCCGCCACGCCGACCGAGTCCCGCGCGCACGACTGGGCACGCGAGCGGGCGTCCTCCACCGCATCGTCCCGCGCCGCGATCCGCGCGGCCTCGGCCGCGCACGCGGTAAGCGTGTTGCGCGTGTGCACGGCGACGGCGACCTGGATCAGCCCGAGACCGACCGCGACCACCAGCAGGATCGCGAACAGGTGCTCGACCAGCACGCCGCCCCGGTCATCCACCGCTGACGGACTCGAGCGCGGAGGTGAACATGTCACCGAGCGCCGGGCCCGCGAGCGCCCACAGCCCGGCCACGAGCCCTGCCGTCATCAGCGTGATCAGCACCCACCCGGGCACGTCTCCACGGTCGTCGAGCTGCCGCCTCCACTTGTCCATGCGTCCCCCCTTGTCGGAACCGTCGCGGCCGGTCGGCCGCCACGCCTAGCCCCCCAGCCTGATCGCCGCCAGGCCCGGGTACATCGCGAAGACCACCGTCACCGGCAGGATCACGAACACCACCGGGACGAGCATCGCGATCTCCCTCTTCCCGCCGTCCTCCATCAGCTGTTGCCGCGACCGCTCGCGCACCTGCGCGGCCTGCCCGTGGAGCACGTCCGCGAGCGGTGTGCCGCGCTCCATCGCGGTCACGATCGCCGCGACCAGGACGGCCACCGAGGCGTCCCCGGTCCGCGTCGCGACCTGATCGAGGGCCGACTCGACCGAGGCGCCGGTGCGCGTGGAGGCGACGGCGACCCTGAGCTCGTCGCCCAGCACTCCGCCCACGTTCGCGGCGATCCTTTCCAGCGCGGCTGTGACTCCCGCCCCGGCGACCACGGCGAGGGCGAGCAGCTCCGCGATCACCGGCAGCTCCGCACGGATGCGCGCGCTGCGGCGCCGCGCCTGCCACGCGAGGGCGGCGTCCGGAAGCGCGGCTCCTGCGGCGCCGAGGCTCAGCGCGATGACGACGCCCACCACCGCCGACCGGCCACTGCCGAGCGCGAGCGCCCCGATCACGAGCCCGAGGCCCAGTCCCGCCGCGCCATGCGCGAGCTGCCGGGCGCGGTGCTCGTCGGGGGTCCTGGCGACACCTGCGCGCTGGAGCCTCGACTCGACATCGCGGTCCGGCCCGGCGACGCGCGCGACCAGGTGCAGCGCATCGGCTCGCAGCACGCCGGCCAGCTGCGCCGCCCCGGTGGCGCCGCCGTGGCCGGCGCCGACCCGTCGCAGGCCGAGTCGGCGCTCCAGCGAGAAGCGGCGCGCCGCGACCCATGACCACACGAGCGCCAGACCGAGGCCCAGGGCGCCGACGATCCCCCATGCGCCCCCGGTCATCGCAGCACCCTCGGCTCCTGCGGCAGGCGTCCGACCCGCAGCATCAGGCGGTAGGCGACCGCGCACGCGACGGCGCCGCCCAGGAGGACGGTCGCGCCGCCTGCCGTGTCGAACGCGTCGACGGCCTCGGGGCGCGTCGCCAGGACGGCGAGCAGGATCCAGGGTGCGGCGACCGCCAAGCGGGCGGCGTTGACCGTCCAGCTCTGGCGGGCCTCGAGCTCGCCACGCGTGCGCGCCTCGTCCCGCAGGAACGCCGCGAGCGACCTCAGCACGCGGCCGACCTCGGTGCCGCCGAGCTCCCGCGCGAGCCGCATCGACTCGACGATCCGGTCGGCGACCGGATCCGACAGGCGTTCCTTGAGCGCGTCCAGCGACTCCGCGAAGCGGCCCGTCGCACGGTAGTCCTCGGCGAACGCCGCGAACGGGGCGCGCAGCTCCTCGGGGCCACGGTCGGCGATCCGTGCGAGCGCTTCCGGAAGCGCGAGCCCGGCCCGGACCCCGCTCGCGAGCGAGTCGATCGCCGCGGGCCAGGCGTCGCGCATGGCGGCCGACCGGCGGCGGGCGCGGGAGCGCACCCACGCGAACGGCACCCACGCGGCGCCGCACGCGAACACCAGCGACACCACCGGCGAGCCGCTCACCGCGAGCACGACGAGCGCGACCGCGAGGCCCGCGCCGACCGCGGACGCCAGCAGACCGCCCGCACCCACGCCGGCCAGCCCCGCGGCGGCGAGCGTGTCGTCGAGGTTCTCGAGCACCGCCCACCTCCCCCGACGGCGACGGGGCACGCCCCACCACGACCACCAGACCAGCAACGCTCCGATCCCCAGCACGAGCCCCAGCACCACCTCCATGTCAGGCCGCCAGCAGCTCGCCGAGGCGGTGCCCGGCATGCGCGAACCGATCGGGGTGAGGCGGGAAGCCCGAGGCGCGGACGAGCGCACCCTCGCGCCGCACGAAGATGTCCGCGGTCTCGATCACGCCTCCCTCCGCCCTGCCCGGGACACCGAGGATCTCGCTCACCTGCCGCGCACCGTCGGCGGCGAGCTCCACGTGGACCACGAGGTCCACCGCGGAGGCGACCGCGGGCACCACGAACCTGTCCGACACGTTGTCGCCCGCCAGCAGCGGCAGGGTGCACAGCTTCGCGAGCGCATCGCGCGCGGAGTTGGCGTGGATGGTGCACATGCCAGGGACGCCGCTGTTCAGCGCGATCAGCAGGTCCAGCGCCTCGGCCTCGCGGACCTCGCCGACGATCAGGCGGCTAGGCCGCATGCGCAACGCCTCCTTGACGAGGCGGCGCAGGGTGATCTCGCCGGTGCCCTCGAGCGACGGCTGGCGGCATTGCAGGGCGACCCAGTCGCGGACCCCGACGGCGAGCTCGAACACCTCCTCGCAGGTCACCACCCGCTCGCGACGCGGGATCGCACCGGCCATCGCGCCGAGCGTGGTCGTCTTGCCGGCCTGCGTGCCTCCCGACACCAGCACCGTGAGCCCCGACTCCACCGCGGCCTCGAGGAACGAGGCGGCGCCGGCGGTGACCGTCCCGAGTGCGACCAGGTCCCGCACGTGCGAGGCGCGGGCCACGTACTTGCGGATGTTGACCGCCCAGTGACGGCGTGTGACGTCCGGGATCGCGACGTGGAGGCGCTCCCCGCCCGGCAGCGCGGCGTCCACGAACGGGCTGCTCATGTCGAGGCGCCGGCCCGCGAGCGCGAGCATGCGCTCGACCAGGGCGCGGACCGTCTCGTCATCGAGCAGGATGCTGGTGAGCTCGCTGCGGCCGCCACGGGCGACGAAGACCTCGCGAGGAGAGTTCAGCCAGATCTCCTCGACCTCCGGGTCGTCGAGCAGCGGCTGCAACGGGCCGAGCCCGGTGATCGAGTCCAGGACGGTGCGCTCGGTCCGCACGCGATCGCCGACGGGATCGGCGCCGGACGCGAGCGCACGCTCGTCCCACTCCTCGATCGCGCGCGCCACCAGCGGCCTGACCGCCGCCGCGTCGCGCAGCGGATCGACGCCCGCGGCACGCACCCGGGCGCGCACGGTCGACTCGATCTCAGAGACGGCGTCTCCCCCCATGAAAAGGGACATTACTGAGGAATGGGACATCCCGGTACCCCCTGTTGAGGGGGCACGGAGGCGTGCCGGGACCGCTACGCGTCGGCGTGGATGAACTTCAGGTTCACGAACACGTCCGCCGCGCGCAGACCCTCGGCGTGACCCATGCCGCTGGCCTTGACCCCGCCGAAGGGGAGCTCGGGCCTGAGGTCGAGGCCCCGGTTGATGCGCACCATGCCCGCGTCGATCGCGTCCGCCACGCGATCCGCCTGGGCGGGATCGGTGGTGAAGACGAACGCCCCGAGCCCGTAGGCGGTGTCGTTGGCGACCGCGATCGCCTCCGCCTCGTCGGCGACCCGATGCACCGTCGCGACCGGCCCGAAGATCTCCTCGCCGTACACGGGATTCCCCGGCGCGACGTCGACCAGGACCCCCGGCGACAGCAGGGCCCCGTCGCGGTCACCGCCGGTCAGGAGCGTCGCCCCGTGAGCGACGGCGGCGCTCACCTGCCCCTCGACCCGTTCCGCCGCCTCGACCGAGCACAGCGACCCGATCTCGACGTCGTCGACCTCGGGATCGCCCACCCCCGCCGCGGCCATGCGCGCCACCAGGCGCTCCGCGAAGGCGTCGTGCAGCTCATCGATCACGATGAAACGCTTAGCCGAGCAGCACGCCTGCCCCTGGAGGATCATCCGGTTCCAGAACGCGGTCTCGACCACCGCGTCGAGATCGTCGGCCGACAGCACCACGAACGGATCCGATCCCCCGAGCTCGAGCGCCACCTTCGTGAGGTTCCGCCCCGCGACCTCGGCGACCGCGGCGCCGGCCCGCCGCGAGCCGGTCAGCGACACCCCCGCCACGCGCGGGTCGGCGATCGCGTGCGCCACCTGCGCGTTCGACGCCCGCAGCGTGACCACGGCCCCCGCGGGCACCCCCGCATCGTCCATCACGCGCTGGAGCGCCTCCGCCGACCCGGGGCAGTGCGGGTCGGGCTTCACGATCACCGTGTTGCCGATCGCCAGGTTGGGCGCGATGAAGCGCATGGAGAGGTGGACGGGCGCGTTCCACGGCACGATGCACAGCAGCGCCCCGGTCGGGGTGCGGCGCACGAATCCGACGCCGTCGCCGGACGTGTCCACCGGCATGTCCGCCGCCAGCTCGACGGCGTGATCGGCGAAGTACTCGGCGAGCCCCGCGCCGTAGTGGGCCTCGCCGGCGCCGTGGCCGGTCGGCTTGCCCGTCTCGCGCCGCTGGATCTCCCCGAACTGGTCGGCTCGCTCGCGCAGCAGTCCGGCGACCGCGCGGAGCGTCGTGGCGCGATCCTCGGGCGCCGCCGGGCGGGCCCACGCCCGGTAGGCATCGTCGGCGGCGGCGATCGCGGCGTCGACCTCGGCGTCGGTGGCCTGGTCGTAGTCCGCGTGGCGGTGACCCGTGTAGGGATCGGTGACGGCGTACCCGGACATGGCGCCTCCTCGCGCTGGATCGCGAAGGGAACCACGGGCCGGAGCGCGACAGGCGGCTCCCCCCGGGGTACTTCCGCCACGCCCCTCCAGCACGCTAGCACCGGCGACGGGACGATGCGGGGGGGCGGCCGAGCGCCTACGCCACCATCACGGCGACCACGGCGGTGCCGAGGTAGGCGGCGGGCAGCGCGATCCCCTCGAAGCCGATCCCCTTGCGGTCGCGCACGATCAGCCCGGCGGCGAGGATCGCGGTGATGAGGATGGTGCCGCCGAGCAGCACGAGGCTCGAGGCGCCGGCCGCCGCGTACACGGGCCCGTCCATGTAGAAGACGTCGGACACCGCGATCAGCAGCGTGTCGAAGACGTTGCCGCCGATGATGTTCGCGACCCCCAGCGTGAGGGCGCCGATCCGCACCGCCGCGATCAGCGTCACCAGCTCCGGCAGGGAGCTGATGATCGTGGTGAGGGTGAACCCGGTCACCGACGACGGCCAGCCGGTCGCCGCGACCACGCCGAGGCCCGCGCGGCCGATCACCCATCCGGTGACGCCGATGATCACGGCGAACAGAGCGAGGCGCGTCCAGAGCACCCGGACGGGGGTGTCGGAGGGCTCGTCCGGCTCGTCCTCAACGGTGTCGGAGGTCTGCTCCGGCTGCCACGTGGGCTGCTCGCGGATGCGCTTCACCAACCCGAGGCCGAGCACGTACAGGATCGGGATCATGATCGTCACGGGATGCACCCACCCGATCGCCAGGTCCGGCGTCGCGTAGGCGATCACGGGCAGCGACAGCAGCCCCACCAGGATCAGCGCCTGCAGCACGTTCTCGAGGCTCGCGGCGGCGTGCTCGAGGTTGGCGCGGCGGTAGATGAGGTCGGCGATCGCGAGCCACACGGACTGCACCGCCACGCCGCCGACCGGGTTCGCGAGCGCGAAGGCGGCGTCGCCCTGCAGCGCTCCGGTGGCGGCGGCGACGATCCCGGGCAGGCTGGTCACGCCGCCCAGGAACAGGGCACCCGCCAGGGCCTCCCCCATCCCGGTGCGGTCCGCGAGCTCGTCGGCGGTGCGGGCGAGCCGCACCCCGACTACGATCACGGCGCCCACCGCCAGGGCGAGCGCCACCACGCTGGGCACGAAGGGCCAGGCTCCTCCCACGCGCTCCCACCTCCCGCATCGTCCGGTCCCTGCGAGGCGCAACCGGGCATAATCCCTGGATGTTCCCCGGCACGATCCCACCGCACGCGCCTACCCTGGACGCATGTGCGGCCGCTACGCGAACTTCCTCACCGAGCAGGAGCTCGTCGACGCCTTCGAGATCGCCGTGATCGCGGACGACGCGCGCCTGGCGCCTCGGTACAACATCGGGCCCATGCAGGACGCGTCGATCGTGGTCGCCCGCCAGGAGGGCGCCCGCACCCTGGAGACCGCGCGGTGGGGGCTGGTGCCCGTCTGGGCGAAGGACCCGAAGGTGGGGGTCCGCGCCTTCAACGCCCGCTCGGAGACGGTCGCCGAGAAGCCCACGTTCCGCTCCGCGTTCGCCAAGCGCCGCTGCCTGGTGCCGGCCAACGGGTACTACGAGTGGCACACCGAGGGCACGGAGAAGACCCCGTACTTCATCCACCGGGCGGACGATGCGCCGCTCGCCTTCGCGGGCCTGTACGAGTTCTGGAAGGACAAGGCCCTCGGCGACGAGGCGGAGTGGCTCGCGACCTTCTCGATCGTGACGACGGCGGCGCGAGGCGAGATGCAGGAGATTCACGACCGCCAGCCGGTGATGCTCACCCAGGACGAGGCGGATGCGTGGCTCGACTCCGCGTCGACGCAGGACGACCTGTGGGCGGCCATCGGGGCCCCGGCGCCCGAGCTGACCTGGCACCGCGTGGGCAAGGCCGTGGGCAACGTGCGGAACCAGGGGCCGGAGCTGGTCGAGCCCGCCTGAGGGCGCTGAGCCTCCCGCAGGAGTCGACGATGTGCCGGGAGGGGCGCTGACTTCCCCGCAGCGGGTGGAGGCGGGGTGGAGGCGGGGCGGGGTCGGGGCGGGGGCGGGGCGGGGTGGGGGCGGGACCTGGGGGCGGGGGTCGGGCGGGGCGAACCAACTTACACTTGTACGACAAGCATCTGGGGGCAGAGGCCGGGGAGCGCAGTGATCAGGATCGGGATCGTCGAGGACGACGCGGCCTGCCGTCGGGACCTGCTCGACCACCTCGCGCGCTACGCCGAGGAGAACGACGTCCAGTTCGACCTCCGCACCTTCCCCGACGGCGAGGACATCGTCGAGGGCTACCGCCCGCAGTACGACATCCTCTTCCTCGACGTCGAGATGCCGGGCATGGACGGCTTCGAGGCGGCGCACGCGATCCGCGAGGTCGACACGGACGTGGTGATGATCTTCGTCACCAACATGGGCCAGTACGCGATCAAGGGCTACGAGGTCGACGCCCTCAGCTACCTGCTCAAGCCCGTCCCCTACTTCGCCTTCGCGCAGGAGCTCACCCGCTCGCTCACGCGGCTCAACAAGCGCGAGTCCCGCGGCGTGGTCCTCAGCGTCAACAACGCGCTGGTCCGCCTGGACCCCAGCGAGATCGTCTACGCCGAGTCGGTCAAGCACCGCATCACCATCCACGCGCTGGACCGCGTCTACACCTTCTCCGGCACCCTCAAGGCGCTCGAGGAGGAGCTGGGCGACCACGGCTTCTTCCGCTCCAACAACTGCTACCTGGTCAACCTCCAGCACGTGAGGCGCGTCGACCAGTCGACGTCGGTGATGACCAACGGCGCCGCCCTGACCGTGAGCCGGCCGCGCAAGAAGGCCTTCATGGACGCCCTCGCCGACCACATGGGCGGGAAGCGGTGATCCCCATCGAGGACGCCCTCCAGGACATCCCGCGCTGGCTCACCGGCACCGCCGAATGGGGTGCCGCGCTCGTGTACATCCTGCTCGCCCCCAAGCGCCTGCGTCGCGTCCCGCTGATCGCGGCGCTCGCGGGCGGGCTCATGCTCCTGTGGGGCGTGCAGGAGCTCGCCGGCTCGCTGCCGCTGGGCCTGTGGTCGCTCGGCATGGTGCTGGCGGGCGGCGCGATGTACGGGCTCATCTGGCTGTGCGTGGACACCGACGCGAGGGGCGCGGGCGACCTGTTCGCCCGCGCGTTCGTGCTGGGCGAGCTGATCGCCTCCCTCGAGTGGCAGCTCGACCAGCACTTCTTCGGCGGGCCCGACTGGACCTGGCAGCGCGTCGTGCTGCTCGCGGTCGTCGTGGGCGGCTCGCTCGGCGCCGCCTTCCTGGTGGAGCGGCGCAACTTCCCGCCCGGGCTCCGGATCGCGATCGACGGCCGCATCCTCGCGTCGACCCTCTCGATCGCCCTGGTCACGTTCCTCATGTCGAACCTCAGCTTCATCTCGGACACGGGGCCGTTCTCCGCGCGCGAGGGCCGCGAGGTGTTCTACGTGCGCACGCTGGTCGACCTGGCCGGCTTCATCGCCCTCTACGCGATGCGCAGCCAGCGCCTCCAGCTGCAGCGGGCGATCGAGAACCAGTCGATGAACACGCTGCTGCGCACCCAGCACGAGCAGTACCTGGCCTCGCGCCAGCAGGCGGACGCGGTCAACGCCCGCTACCACGACATGAAGCACTACATCACGGCGCTGCGGGGCGAGGAGGACGAGGGCGTCCGGGCCCGCCTCGCCGACGAGCTCGAGGAGTCCGTCCGCGGCTACGGCGCCTCGGCGCTGCGGACCGGCAACTCCGTGGTGGACACCATGCTCGCGACCAAGGTCGCGCAGGCGGAGACGCGAGGGATCACCGTGACCTGCGTGGTCGACGGCTCGGTGGTCGACTTCATGGACGTCATGGAGATCGTCACGGTGTTCGGCAACGCGCTCGACAATGCGATCGAGGCGACCTCACGGGTGGCGGACCCGGAGCAGCGGCTCATCCGCGTCGCCGTCTACCGGCAGGGCGACTTCGCGGTGCTGAGGTTCGAGAACTACTTCGGTGGCGAGCTGCGCCTGGTCGACGGCCTGCCGCCCACGACCAAGGACGACTCGCACCACCACGGCTACGGCCTGAAGAACATCCGCCAGGCCGCCGCCGCGCACCAGGGCACCTTCACCGTCCACGCCGAGGACGGCTGGTTCGTGCTGCGCATGCTGGTGCCGATCCCGGGCTGACGCCGGCGGGGGGACGATGCGTCGGCTCAGTTGAAGCCGACGCGCCACTGCGCCGCCTTGTATGCGGCGAGGGTGACCTTCCGGCCGGGCTTGCCCGGCAGGTTGATGATCTGGCCGAGGGCGCCGCGACGCAGGCGGCGGTGCAGCGTCGGGTCCTCGTCGCGGATGGAGCGCCACAGGGCCTCCTTGGCGACGATCGCGTCGTCGGTGCCGGAGCGCAGCAGCAGCGTCGAGGACACCGCGCAGATGATCTCGAGGTAGTGCGTCATGTACCGGTACGCAGCGTGATCGGGCGAGATCTCGGTCATGGCGTGCTCGGTCATCATCCGGTTGACGCGGAGCTGCTGGTCGAGCCGGCCGATCATCACCTGCTCGGAGACCGACTGCCCCTCCCGGCCGATGAAGTAGCGGTACAGGTCGACGTCGAGGTAGTAGATCCGCTCGACGTACGGCAGCGGCATGTACGCGAAGATGTTGTCGACGTAGAACGTGTGCTCGGGGAGGCGCAGCCCGACCTCGCGCAGCAGCTCGGTGCGGTACACGATCGAGTGCATGAGGAAGTACTGGGTCTTGCGCAGCTTCCCGACCTCGTCCCAGCCGAACACGCGGGCCTGGGGCAGGGCCCGGCGGTAGCGGACCGCGCGCTTCTTCTCGCGGCCCTCCTTCTCGTAGACGAAGTTGCTGAGCACCATGTCCACGCCGTCCGAGTCGGCGTCGAGGCGCTTGAGCGTGGCCAGCAGCTCGGCGAGCGCGTCCGCGTCGACCCAGTCGTCCGAATCGACCACCTTGAAGTACCGCCCGGTCGCGACCTCGAGCCCCACGTTGATGGTGGAGCCGTGACCGCCGTTGACCTTGTGGATCGCGCGCACGCGGCCCGGGTACCGGTCCGCGTACGCGTCGGCGACGTCGCCCGTGGCGTCACGGGAGCCGTCGTTGACGATCAGGATCTCGACATCGTCCCCGCCCACGAGGAGGGAGTCGATGCAGCGGTGCATGAAGTCCGCGGAGTTGTAGCTGGGGACGACGACGGAGAGGGTGGTCATGATGGGTCAATCATCCCATGTCACGAGCGCGCCGCGTCGGGACCCTCCTGGACGGTCTCGAGATCGCGCTCGACGATCTCCTCGGCCGTGTCCTCGGCCGCCTCCGCGGCGTCGGATTTGAAGATGACCTTGAAGATCGGGAAGAAGATCCAGAACGCGATCGCCGAGTTGATGATCATGGTGACCACGTCGGCCACGGCCTCGCCGCCGGACGGCCAGACGCTCTTGCACCAGGCGTAGATGGGCGCCTTGTAGAAGCCCTGCGCGGCCGCCGCGCCGATCGTGATGAGGAGGTACGCGATCACGTACCAGAACGCCGCCTTCGCGACCGAGTTGTTCGCCTTGAAGGTGATGGTGCGCTGCGCGAAGAAGTTGATGACCTGGGCGATCGCGATGGTGATCTGGACGGCCAGGAAGTACGCGAGGCCGCCGCCGATGCCGTCCGCGTCGACGGGCCCGGCCGGGTAGTCGAAGATGTAGTACTGCGAGCCGTCGACGTTGGACCCCACCGGCCAGATCTGGAACGCGACGTCCACCAGGGCGGTCTGGTAGAAGACCCACTTGAAGATCGGCATGAGCGCCAGCTGCAGCACGGTGACCCCGTTGCTGAGCAGGAAGAACATCAGGAACTGGGCGGTGTTCGGGCGCTTGGCCTCGAACCTGCGCCACGCGTTGACGATCGGCTTGAGCATCTCGGGTCTCTCTCTCAGCGCGCGGCCTGCGCCGGTGCGGACGCCGCGGGGGTCGGGTGGTCGGCGAGCTCGGCGGTGAGGCGCTTGGACTCGCGCGCGTTGCGCACGAATCCGGAGGCCGTGGCGCCGACGCCGCGGAGGAGGTGGCCGTTGGCGATGTCGACGATCCCGTCGACCATGTCCATCGAGACCGCGCCGTTGGTCATCTTGCCCATCGCGCGGAACGGCATGTTGTACAGGAAGAACAGGTTGAGGTCGGGCTTGCCCTTGCGCTGCGAGCGCGCGATCAGGCCCTTGAGCGCGCCGGCAGCGCCGCGCGCGAGCGGGCTCGGGGCGTGATGCATCGCGAGCAGCGGCGAGTTCGCGTCGAGCGGCTCCCGCTCGCCTGACGCGGTCGGGAGCGCGCGGCCGAGCAGCGCCTCGAAGTCGACGTCCGTCACCGCGACCACGTCGCCGGTGCGGTACACCGCGGGGGCCGGGTCGGCCGCCACGGTCGCTCCGTCGACGTGCAGGACCGCCGCGACCGGCAGGTCCCTCACGTGCGAGCCGACCGCCACGCGGTACTCCCCCGCCTCGGTGACCCACGCGTCGGCGGCGGGGTCGAAGGTGCGGAACGTGTACCGGTCGAAGGGGATCTCGACGGTGGTGCTCGCGCCGGGCGCGAGCTCGACCTTGGCGAAGCCCTTGAGCTCGCGGACGGGACGATGCGCGCCGTCGGTGACGCGCTCGACGTACAGCTGGGCGACGTGGCCGCCCGCCACGGCTCCCGTGTTCGTGACCGTCGCGGTCGCCCCGGAGGCGGTGACCACCAGGTCGGAGATCTCGAAGGTCGTGTAGCTCAGCCCGAAGCCGAACGGGAACAGGACGTCCGCGCCCACGCTCTCGTAGTAGCGGTAGCCGACGTACAGGCCCTCGCGGTACTCCGAGGCGTCGCCGAGGCCCGGGTAGTACGCGTGGCTCGGGTTGTCCTCGAGGCGTACCGGGTACGTCTCCGCGAGGCGGCCCGAGGGGTTCACCCTGCCGGTCAGCACGTTCAGCGTCGCCTCGGCACCGGCCTGGCCGCCGAGGTAGCCGTGCACCAGGGCGTCGGTCTGCTCGAGCCACGGCATCTCGATCGCCGAGCCGGCGGACAGCACCACCACCACCGGGACGTCCTCGCGGTGGAGCGCGTCGAGCAGCCCGATCTGGTTGGCGGGCAGGCGCATGTGGGTGCGGTCGTTGCCCTCGGACTCGCTCGTCTCGTCGAGGCCCAGGAACACCAGCGCCACGTCCGCGCTGCGCGCGGCCTCGACGGCCTCGGCGAGCAGGCCCGCGTCGGGCCCGCCGGTGCGACGGAAGCCCTGCGCGAAGCGCACCAGCTCGAGGCCCGAGCCGGGCAGCGCGTCGAGCACGGTGGACAGGCGGGTGGGGTTCACCAGCGAGGAGCCGGCGCCCTGGTAGCGGGGGGTCTGCGCGAAGTCGCCGATCACGGCGACCCGGGCTCCCGCGGCGAGCGGGAGCAGGCCGCCGGCGTTGCGCAGCAGCACGTGGCTGGACTCTGCGACGCGGCGTGCGAGCTCGTGGTGCGCCTGCTCGTCGACGGCGCGAGCCAGGGACGGGTCGATGCGCTCGACCAGCGTCACCATCTCGTCGACGCGGGCGTCGAGGTCGGCCTCGGCCAGACGGCCGGCGCGCAGGGCGGTGACGATCTGCCGGGCGGAGTCGAGCCCGGGCGACGGCATCTCGAGGGTGCCGCCGTTCTCCACGGCCGTCACCGCATCGTTCGAGCCGCCCCAGTCGGACACGACCGCGCCGTCGAAGCCCCAGCCGTCGCGCAGGATCTCCTGCAGCAGGTGGGCGTTCTCGTGGGCGTAGGTGCCGTTGACCTTGTTGTAGGCGGACATGATCGCCTTCGGCGAGGACTCCCGCACCACGATCTCGAAGGCGGTGAGGTAGATCTCGCGGAGCGTGCGCTCGTCGACCACCGAGTCGGAGGCCATGCGGCGGTGCTCCTGGCTGTTCGCCGCGAAGTGCTTGGGGCAGGCGCTCACGCCCTGCGACTGGATGCCGCGCACGTAGGCCGCGGCGAGCTTGCCGGACAGGTAGGGGTCCTCCGAGAAGTACTCGAAGTTGCGCCCGCACAGCGGCGAGCGCTTGATGTTCAGGCCGGGGCCGAGCACCATGTCGACGTCGAGCGCGGCGGCCTCGGCGCCCAGGGCCTCGCCCAGCGCCGTGGTGAGCTCGGCGTCCCACGAGTTCGCGACCGTCGCGGCCGTCGGGAAGCAGGTCGCGGGCGCGGAGCCGTTGATGCCGAGGTGGTCGCCGGAACCCAGCTGCTTGCGGATGCCGTGGGGGCCGTCCGACAGGTTGAGGGACCGGATCCCGGCACGCGGGACGGCACGCGTCTCCCAGACGCTCGCGCCGCTCAGCAGCGCGGCCTTCTCCAGCTCGGTGAGCTCGTGGGACATGGTGGCGGATTCCTTGGGGTGGCGCGGCTCGACGCCGCGGGCTGACGGATGGAGGGGGCGGGGCCCGGGGTGCCGCGCCGCGTGACGCGGCACCCCGGGCGCCCGATCAGGCGTCGACCGTCTCGGCGACGGGCTCGGTGACCTCCGCCTCGGGGGCGCCGGCCGTGCGGCGGCGGACCCGGACGACGACCATCGCGATGAGACCCGCGATGATCAGGCCCACGCCGCCGGTGATGACCCAGCGCCACATCTGCCACGCCGGCGGCGTGTAGGTGATGGTGCTGGCCGGGGCGATGCCGTCCATGGCGTTGGAGTTCGCCACGGTGAACAGCATGTGGTGGGCCACGGTGCGCAGGTTCGAGACCGCGAGCGCCGAGGTGGTGTCCTCGAGGACCTTGAAGGGCTCGAAGGTGAGCATGTGATCGGTGCCGGCGTCGATCGCCTGGTCGGGGTACATGTACCCGTACAGGTTGAAGTCGGTGATCACGAAGCCCTCGAAGCCCCACTCGTCGCGGAGCACGTCGGTCATGAGGGCCTTCGAGCCGCCGGCCCAGGTGCTGCCGATGCGGTTGAAGGAGCTCATCATGGCCATCTGGCCGACCTCGGCGGTCTCGACGGTGCCCTCGTCATCGGAGATGTACGAGATCTCGCCGGTGACCTCCTTGACGGGGATCTCGAACGCCTTCAGGTAGATCTCGCGGATCGCCTGCTCGTTCGCCCACGAGGCGACACCGTTGTTGACGCGGTTGGTCTCCTGGTCGTTCATCGCGAAGTGCTTGAGGAACGTGTACACGCCCTTGGTGAGCGCGCCCTCGGAGGTCGCCTTCGCCATCTCGCCCGACAGGACCGGGTCCTCCGAGTAGTACTCGAAGTTGCGGCCCGCGAAGGGCGAGCGGTGGATGTTGAGCGCCGGTGCGTACCAGCCGTTGGCGCCCATCTGCAGCGCCTCCTCGCCCACCTGCGCGCCCATGCGGTGCGCGATCTCCTTGTTCCACGTCTGGGCGATGACCACCTCGGACGGGTACGCGGTGCCGTTGTAGGCGTCGTTGAGGAAGGACGAGAAGCCGGCGGGGCCGTCGAGGTCGACGGTGGCGGGCTTCACGACCGACTCGATCGCGTCGGTGTTGTACGCGCCGTTGAGGATGACCTTGGTGATCTCCTCGACGGTGAGCTGGTCGAGCATGTCCTCCCACAGCGGGTGGTCGAAGTCGAGGCCGCGCAGGTCGATGAGCTGCAGGCCGTTCTCCGCACCGGTCACGGGCATCTCGGCGTCCGAGGCCTCGGCGGCGGCCGCGGCGTCGTAGGCGTCGAACGCGGCGACGATCTCGTCGGTCGCGGTCAGGTCCGCCTCGGTGGGAGCCGTGGGCCAGGTGCCCGCGAAGTCCGCACGCGAGAGGTTGACGATCTTGCCGTCCTCGGCGGTGTCGCTGAAGAGGGCCGAGACGTCGTCGAACTGGTTGGTCGCGGCGACGCCGTCGGACTCGCGCGGGTTGTCCTCGCCGTAGACGATCGTGTCGCCCACGGTGTAGCTGATCGGCTCGACGCCCTCGGCGAGGGTGTGCGAGTCGGTCTGCACGCGGAGCTCGTAGTCGCCGGCCTCGAGCACGTAGGCGCCCGCGGTCTCGTAGTCGTAGGACGCCATGTCCTCGACCGCGAGGGTCAGGGTGACGGTCTCGGACTGGCCCGGCTCGAGGAGCGAGGTCTTCTCGAAGGCGCCGAGGACGACCTCGGCCTTCTCGATGCCGCCCGCGGTGTAGGGCGCGTTGTAGTACAGCTCCACGACGTCCTTGCCCGCGACGTCGCCGGTGTTGGTGACGGTCACGTCGACGGTGATGTCGCCGTCGGTGCCGCCCAGCTCCTCACCGGCGATCTCCCACGAGAAGTCGGTGTAGGACAGGCCGTAGCCGAACGGGTAGACCACGGCGGAGTCGTAGTCGATGAAGCCCTCGGCGGCCGCGGTCTCGTAGTAGCGGTAGCCGACGTAGATGCCCTCCTCGTACTGGACGAAGTAGCCCGGGCCGTTGACCGAGTCGACGTTGGAGTACTGGAAGTTGCCGAAGTTGCTCCAGGTCGGGTCCTGGGTGAAGTCCGCGGACCAGGTGTCGACCGTGCGACCCGACGGGTTGACGGCGCCGCTGAGCACGTCGCCCACGGCGTTGTAGCCGGTCTGACCGGGCGAGCCGATCAGCAGCACGCCGTCGATCTCCGGGTCGTCCTGGATCACGCCCATCTCCATCGAGGTGGACGCGTTGACCACGACGATCACGGTGTCGAAGCTGGCCTTGGCCACCTCGAGCATCGCCTTCTCGTCCTGGTTGAGCTCGAGCATGTGCTCGCCCGCCTGCGCGCGCTCGTCCGCCGCGCCGGGCACGTCGGTCATGTCCTGCGCGAGGTCGCCGCCCTCGCCGCCGCCACGGCCGATCACGACCACGGCCGCGTCCGCGTAGTCCGCGAACGACGCGGTCGCCTCGTCGGTGTACTGGTCCACCGGCATCTCGCCGATCACGTAGGTCGAGCCCGCCGGGTCGTCCATGACGATGTCGGCCTTGGGGGCGTCCGCGGCGAACGACTCGAACATCGCATACGCGGTCGGGTTCACGTCGAAGCCCGCGTTCTCAAGGCCCGTGATGGCGTTCACGGCCGTCGACGTGTCGACCGAGCCGGAGCCGGCGCCGCCGAACACGGGGTCCGCGGAGAAGCGGCCGAGCAGCGTGACCTTCGCGCCCGAGGCCAGCGGCAGGGCCGCGGCCTCGTTCTTCGCGAGCACGACGCCCTCGGACTCGATCTCCTCGACGAGCGCGAACGCGTCCTCCTGCTCGGACTCGAGCGAGTCGTAGGACGCCTCGTTGTAGTCGGTGTCCCAGTCCTCGGTGCCCTCGGCGGTCTCGATCGTGTAGGTGCCCTCGCCGAGCTGGGTGTTGACCCAGGACCCGAAGATGCTGATGGCGACGTTCGCGACCACCGTGAGGATGATCAGGAACGCGATGACGGGGACCCAGATGCCGAGATACTTGCCGTTCGACATCGGCGGCTTCTTTGCCGAATCTGTACTCACTTTGCCTCTCCTTGCACGCCCGCCGTGAGCATCGTCCCCCCGCGGGGGCATGATGCGCGACCACGGGCGTGTGGTCGGACCGCCTCAGACGGCCGTGTGTTGTGTGGTGACGTCCTTGTGCCGGACAACACCGCCGCCACTGCCACGTGACGGCGATGGGGAGAGGCAATCACCCGTTCGCGCGTCCCGGCCGGGACCATGCACGACCTGTCCCCACGGTCGCACAACCTGTCATCCGCGGCGCACGCGGACGTCCCCCGCGAGCACCTCGCGGCGCTCGCCGGCGGCCGTGCGCACCACCAGGCCGCCGCCGGGGGCGAGCCCCTCGGCCACCCCGGAGACCGGCGCGCCGTCGGGGACGTCGATCGCGACGTCCCACCCGACCGTCGCGAGCACGGCCTCCACCGGCGCGCGCATCGGCTCCCCGGAGCGCCACTGGGCCACGGAGTCGCGCAGCTCGGCCGCGAGCAGCCCCATGAGCACCACCCGGTCGAGCTCGGTGGCGCCCAGCGACGCCAGGGAGGCCGCGTGCGGGACCGGCAGCTCGGCCGGCTCCTGCGAGACGTTGATGCCGATGCCCGCGACGACCGCGTCATCCTCGCCCGTCTCGCACAGGATCCCGACCACCTTGCGCCAGCGTCCCCAGCCGGGGATCTCCCGCGCGCCGGCCTCGACCACGACGTCGTTGGGCCACTTCAGCCACGCGCCCACGCCCGCGCGGCGCAGCGCGCGGACCGTCGCGAGCCCGGTCACGAGCGGCGCCCAGCCGTAGTCCGCGCGTGCCACCTCGACGGGTCTCAGCGCGAACGATGCGGTGAGGGCCGCCCCGCGCGGCGTCACCCAGGCGCGCCCGGCGCGGCCCCGGCCGGCGGTCTGGTGGTCGGCCACCAGCGCGGACAGGTGCGGCCAGGCGCTCCCCTCGCGCCGCAGCGCCTCGAGCAGGCGGGTGTTGGTCGACGGGGACTGCGCGAGCACGTCGACGCGCGCGAGCGGGGCGGGCACCAGCCCTGCCAGCGCGCCCGCGGTGAGCTCGCTCCGGGAGCGCAGGATGCGCTCGGCGGGCACGGCGGGGACGGTGGAGCTCACGGCGCCAGCGTAGACCCCGTCAGACGAGGGCCACCTCGACGCCCGCGGCCTCCAGGTCCTCCGCGGTGTCGCGGTCGAGACCCGTGTCGGTGATGAGCATGGCGATGTCGCTCAGCCCCGCGAAGCGGTGGAGATGGATCTGCCCGGCCTTGGTCGAGTCGCTCACGATGACGGCGCGGCGGGCCGCCCCCACCATCGCCCGCTTGGCGTCCGACTCGGCCTGATCCGGCGTGGTGAAGCCGTGGCTCACGTCGAAGCCGTTGGCCCCCATGAAGGCGACGTCCGCGCACATGCCCGCGAGCGCCTCGATCATCATGCCGCCGACCGCGGCCCCGGTGCGGTGCCGCACGCGGCCGCCGAGCAGGACCAGGTCGATCGAGGGGCGGTCGGCGATCACGGCGGCGATCGCGAAGGAGTTGGTGACCACCGTCGCGGACATGTCCGCGGGCATCGCGTGGGCGATCGCGAGGGTGGTCGTGCCCGAGTCGAGGATCACCGAGCCGCCGTGAGGGATCTCCTCGAGCGCGCGCTCCGCGATGGTGCGCTTCTCCGAGGTGGCCTGGATCTGACGGTCGGCGGTGTGCTGCTCGAGCGTGAGCCGCTCCACGGGGAGGGCGCCTCCATGCACACGGCGGACCACACCGAGCCGCTCGAGGGCCGTGAGGTCGCGGCGGACCGTCTCGACGGTCACGCCGAGCGTCTCGGACAGCGCCACCACCTCGACGCGGCCGACCTCGCGCGCGCGCTCGAGGATCGCCTGCTGCCGCTCTGCCGCGTACACGCCATGCCCTCCAGAATTGTGTGCCCCGGGGTCAATACTCCCTCATCGTGGCCGTCCGGAGGGACGGCCACGATGGGGAGAGGCCGGTCAGGGCTCGACGGTGACCTTGATGGCAGCGCCGCGCTTGACGATGTCGAACGCGTCGAGGACCCGCTCCAGCGGGATGTGCTCCGTGATCAGGTCCTTCACGGGCACCTTGCCGGTCGCGATGTACTCGAGCGCCATCTTGTTGTGCGCCGGCGCCGAGCCGTTCGCACCGAAGATGCGGAGCTGGCGGTAGTGCACCAGGTTCGAGTCGCACGTGATGGTCGGGTTGGTCTTCGGCAGGCCGCCGAAGAAGGAGATCTTGCCGTTGCGGGCGGCCATCGAGATCGCCTGCTCCTGGGCGATGTTCGCCGCGGTCGCCGTGATGATCGCGTCCGCACCGCGGCCGTCCGTCAGCTCCTTCACCTTCTCGACCACGTCGACGTTCGCGCCGTTGATGACCTCGTCCGGGTGGACCGCGTCGGCGGTCATCTTGAGCCGCTCGTCGTTGACGTCGATGAGGAAGATCCGGGCGGCGCCGTTGGCGCGGGCCAGACGGATGTGCATCGCGCCGATCGGGCCGGCGCCGAACACGACCACCGTGTCGCCCTCCTCGATGCCGAGGATCCGCTGCGCGTTGATGGCGCACGCGAGGGGCTCGGCCGCCGAGGCCTCGTCGTAGCCGACGCCCTCGGGGATGCGGTTGAGACCGTCGACCTTCATCACCTCGCGGGGGACGATCATGTACTCGGCGAAGCCGCCGTCGTACTGGTAGCCCATCGAGGTCTGGTTCTGGCAGACCTCCATCCAGCCGCGCGAGCACTCGTAGCAGTCGCCGCAGGGCACCGCGGCGATGACCTGCACGCGGTCGCCGATGGCCCAGCCGTCGACCCCCTCGCCGATCGCGACGATCTCGCCGGCGATCTCGTGGCCGATGGTGCGCGGCGGCGTGAGGTTCTGGTGGCCGTTGTAGAAGATCTTGACGTCGGTGCCGCAGGTGGAGGTGTTCCGCACGCGGAGCTTGACCTCGCCGGGGCCGACCTCGGGCTCGGGCACATCCTCGATGCGGACGTCCTCGGGTGCGTAGAAGCGCAGCGCCTTCATGGTGGTTCCTTTCGGTCGTGGGGACGGATCAGGGTGAGTCAGGCGGCGGGAGCGAGCAGGCCCATGACCTGATCGACGTCGGCCGCCTCGCGCAGCCGGGCCGCGGACTCGGGGTTCATCAGGACGGCGGCGAGGGACTGGAGGATGTCGATGTGCTCCTCGGACTTGGAGGCGATCGCGATGCACACGAACACCTCCTTGCCGTCCCAGTCGATGCCGTCGGGGAACTGCAGGTAGGCGATGGCGGCGCGCGCGATGTGCGCGCGGCTCTCGTTGGTCCCGTGGGGGATCGCCACGCCCTCGCCGATGAAGGTGGACACCTGCTCCTCGCGCTCGTGCAGCGCGGCGGCGTACTCCTCCGTGGCGGCGCCGAGCTCGACCAGGAGCTCGCCGCACTGACGGATGGCGTCCGTCTTGTCCTGAGCCGTCAGGCCAAGACGGACGCCTTCGCGCGACAGGATCGCCATGAGCTCAGGACTCCAGCACCTGGTTGTTGGCGATGGCGTTCTCGACCTTCGTGAAGGCCGGGTCGCCCATGAAGATCGCGAAGGGCACCACGACGGCGCCGGGCGCGGTGGACTTGGCGCGGGCGGCCAGGCCCTGGTGGCACAGCACCACGTTGGCGTCGCCCGGGATCTCGTCGACCGGGGTGTGCTTGACCTCGACGCCGTACTTCGCGAGCTTGGTGCGCAGCGTGCTCGCCACCATGACGGACGAGCCCATGCCGGCGTCGCACGCCACGATCACTCGCTTGACATCGGAACCGTTGACTGAGGGCATCGTCGCCACTCTCCTTCTATGTGTGTCGTGAGGGGTTCGGTGCGGGGGCCGCGGGCGCGGCCCCCGCACCTTCGATTGTGCGCCGATCAGGCGCCGGTCATCGGGTCGGGGAGACCGGCCTCCTTGGCGGCGGCCTCCTCCTTGGCCTCCTGGCGGAGCTCCTTGTCGAACTTCAGCAGGAAGAACGCCACCACGAACGCGACCGCGGCCGCGATGAACACCTGGAGGAACATCCCCACGTACTCGCCCTTCGGCGTGAAGGTGATGTACGCGAAGATCGATCCCGGCGACGGGGGCGCCACCAGGCCGTTGTCCAGGATCACGCCGGTGAGCACGCCGGACATGCCGCCCGCGATGGCCGCGGCGATCAGCTTCGGCTTCATGAGGATGTACGGGAAGTAGATCTCGTGGATGCCGCCGAAGAAGTGGATGATGATCGCGCCGGGGACCGAGGCACGCAGCATGCGCGGGCCGAAGAACATGAACGCGGCGAGGATGCCCAGGCCGGGCCCGGGGTTCGACTCGATCATGAACAGCAGCGACTTGCCGGTCTCGAGCGCCTCCTGGGTGCCGAGCGGGGTGAACACGCCGTGGTTGATGGCGTTGTTCAGGAACAGCACCTTGGCGGGCTCCACGATCAGCGAGGCGAGCGGCAGCAGGTGGGCGTCGACCAGGAAGTCCACGCCGTTGCCGGCCCACTCGACCAGCTTGGTGACCACGGGGCCGATCGCGAGCTTGCCGACGATCGCGAGCAGCATGCCGATGATGCCGATCGAGAAGTTGTCGATGAGCATCTCGAAGCCGGCCTTGACCTTGCCCTCGATGAGCTTGTCGAACTTCTTGAGCACCCACGCGGCCGCCGGACCGGCGATCATCGCGCCCATGAACATCGGGACATCGGCGCCCACGATCACACCCATGGTGACGATGGCGCCGATCACACCACCGCGGATCCCGTGGACGATCTTTCCGCCGGTGTAGCCGATCAGGAGCGGGAGCAGGTAGGTGATCATCGGGCCGACCAGCGCGGCCAGGCCCTCGTTGGGCGTCCATCCCGTGGGGATGAAGAACGCGGTGATGAGGCCCCACGCCACGAAGGCGCCGATGTTCGGCATGATCATGCCGGACAGGAAGCGGCCGAACCTCTGGACCGCCGCGCCCACGCCGCCTTCGCGGTTCTTGTTAGCCGCCGTGGCGGACTGTGCATCGGATAGAGACATGCGCTGCCAACCCTTTCTCTCTCCCCGCTTCCTTGCGAGGGATCTCGTGCCGCATGTCGCCCGGTAACGGGCGTTGTCGTCGTCGACGGTCACGACAATAGCCACACATTCGGCGTGAGTCAAACACATTCGGGCGCACTCAGGCAGGAGCCCTCCTGGGGGTTTGCGAAAACCGGGCACACCCGGGAAGCCCGAACGCGCCCGAATCGGACACACCGTGCAGCCCGCACGGGCGCCGCTAGGCTGTGGGGCAGCCCGTACCCAAGGAGAGATGTGTCCCCCATGAGGCCCGCGAAGACCACAGCATCGTCGCTCGAGGACCTTCGCAAGAAGGTCGACGCCGCGGTCACCGCACCCGAGACGACGGCCCAGGAGAAGCAGCACGCGCGCGGAAAGAAGACCGCCCGCGAGCGCGTCGACCAGCTGCTCGACGAGGGCTCGTTCGTCGAGCTCGACCGGCTCTCGCGCCACCGCTCGCGCAACTTCGGGCTCGACCGCAACCGGCCCTACGGCGACGGCGTTGTCACCGGCTACGGCACCGTCGACGGGCGCCAGGTCGCGGTCTACTCGCAGGACTTCACCGTCTTCGGCGGATCGCTCGGCGAGGTCCACGGCCAGAAGATCGCGAAGATCCAGGACTTCGCGCTGCGTACCGGCGTGCCGTTGATCGGCATCTCCGACGGTGGCGGCGCGCGCATCCAGGAGGGTGTCGCGGCCCTCACCCAGTTCGCGGAGATCTTCCGCCGCAACGTCGCGGCCTCGGGCGTGATCCCGCAGATCTCGATCATCCTGGGCCCCTCCGCCGGCGGCGCGGTCTACTCCCCCGCGCTCACCGACTTCATCGTCATGGCCGACGGCACCTCGCAGATGTTCATCACCGGCCCCGACGTGATCAGGTCCGTCACCGGCGAGCAGGTCACGTTCGAGGAACTGGGAGGCGGCCAGACCCACAACGTCACGTCGGGCGTCGCCCACTACCTCGCGGCGGACGAGGACGATGCGCTCGAGTACGTCCAGCACCTGCTCCAGTACCTGCCCCAGAACAACCTCGCCGACCCGCCGATCTGGACGGAGGAGGCGGACCTCGAGCCCACCGCCGAGGACCTCGCGCTCGACGCGCTGGTCCCGGACAGCGACAACCAGCCGTACGACATGAAGGCGCTGATCGCCGCCGTGGTCGACGACGGGGAGTTCCTCGAGATCCAGCCGCTGTTCGCCCCGAACGTGGTGGTCGGCTTCGGGCACGTGGAGGGCCACTCCGTCGGGATCGTCGCCAACCAGCCCATGCAGATGGCCGGCACGCTCGACATCAACGCCTCCGAGAAGGCCGCCCGGTTCGTGCGGACGTGCGACTCGTTCAACATCCCGATCATCACGCTCGTGGACGTGCCCGGCTTCCTGCCCGGCGTCAACCAGGAGCACCAGGGCATCATCCGTCGGGGCGCCAAGCTCATCTACGCCTACGCCGAGGCGACCGTGCCCCTCATCACGGTGATCACCCGCAAGGCCTACGGCGGCGCCTACATCGTCATGGCGTCCAAGCAGCTCGGCGCGGACGTCAACCTCGCGTGGCCCACGGCGCAGGTCGCGGTGATGGGCGCCGGCGGAGCCGTCAACATCCTCCACCGCCGCACGCTCGCCGACGTCGAGGCGAAGGGCGGCGACGTCGAGGCCGAGCGACAGGCCCTGGTCGAGGACTACGAGGACCGGATCGTCAACCCCTACGACGCCGCCGACCGCGGCTACGTCGACGCCGTGATCGAGCCGTCCGAGACGCGGGCGCAGGTCACCCGGGCGCTCCGCGCGCTGCGCACCAAGCGCGCCTCGCTGCCGCCCAAGAAGCACGGGAACATCCCGCTGTGACCGAGCCCGAGAACTCAGGCGACCCGACCGAGCTGCGGGTGATCCGCGGCGCGGCCGACGACGCGGAGCTCGAGGCGGTGGTCGCCGGCCTGATCGCGGTCGCGGCGGCGTCGCAGGCGGCGGCCGACGAGACGACGCTGGAGGGCGACCCGCGTTCCGCGTGGATGGATCGCACGCGGACGATGCGCGGGCGGCGGATCATGCTGCCGCTCGCCCGCGGCGCGGACGCCTGGCGCCACTCGCTCCGGTGAGCCGCCCTCTGGTCGCGTTCGGCGCCGCGGGGCTCGCCGCCGTCGCCGCCCCCGCCGTCGCCATGCGGGCGACCACCGCATCGTCCCGTCATGCGGTCGACTCGGGCGACCTGCGTCCGGCCGACGCCGCGCTGGTGCTCGGTGCGCGCGTGTGGCCCGACGGCCGCCCCAGCCGCTTCCTCCGCGAGCGCGTCGTCGTGGGCGTCGAGCTCTACCGCCGGGGCCTGGTCGGCACCCTGCTGATGAGCGGGGCGGGTCCGAACAAGGAGGGTCTCGACGAGCCGGGCACGATGCGCCGCACGGCCATCGAGATGGGCGTGCCCGCGCGCGACATCGTCATGGACCCGGCCGGGGTGAACACGTGGGCCTCCGCGCGCGGTGCCGCGGCGCGCGAGCTCCGCTCGGTGATCGCATGCTCGCAGGAGTTCCACCTGCCGCGGGCCGTGTGGCTGTGCCGGCGCGCCGGGCTCGAGGCGCAGGGCGCGTCCCCCGCCGTGCTCGCGCGCACGCACACCGTGATCGGCTACGGGCGGGAGATGGCGGCGGCATGGAAGGCCGTGCTCGACACCATGGCGTGAGCCGCCGACGTGGGCCACGATGGGGTCATGCCGTCGAAGTGGTCCCTCGCGTCCGAGGACTCGATCCTGTCGATCGCCAGCACGGGCTCCGCGCTGTCGATCCTGTCGGTCGGCAGCGTGCTGTCGATCGGGTCCGTCGGCTCGGCGCTCTCCGCCTTCAGCATCGGCAGCTCCGCGAGCGTCGGCTCCGCGATGTCGTTCGCGTCGCGCGGCTCGCTGTTGGCGTCCCGGGACGCGGGCGCGGTCATGGGCACCGCCCGCCGGGGACGGTCGGTCCGCTGGACGCTCGCCCAGGGCGGCGCCGTCGCCGTGCTGGTCGCCCTGGCGCTCGTGGGCTCGGCGCGTCGGCGCCCGCGCTGAGGGATGGTCCGGGATCCCGCACCCGGGACCTACGGATAAGGCAAGCCTTCCCTTCCGGAATTATCCTGTGCGGGTGCTGCTCCACACCCTCGCGCCGGGCGCCGTGGCCCGGATCCGAAGCATCAGCGCCGACGCGCCGGTCGCGCTGCGGCTGCGCGAGATGGGTCTGCGCCCGGGGATCCGCGTCCGGGTCGCCGGACGGGCCGCGTCGGGGGCGCGGGTCGTCGCGGTCGGCGGAGCCCGCATCGCGGTCGACCGTCAGACCTCGGCGCTGATCGAGGTGGATCCGGCATGACCACCCAGGTCTCGACCGCGAGCGTGCTCCTGGTCGGCAATCCGAACGTCGGCAAGTCGACGCTCTTCAACCACCTCACCGGAGCGCGCCAGAAGGTGGTCAACGCGCCCGGCACCACCGTGTCGCTGGCGGAGGGCTCGTGGCGCGCGGGCTCGACCGACGTGTCGCTCGTGGATCTGCCGGGCACCTACTCGCTGATCGCGCGCTCTCCCGACGAGCAGGTCGCCGCCGATGCCGTCGACGACCCCTCCCACGATCTCGCCGTCGTCGTGCTCGACGCCACCGCGCTGAGCCGCTCCCTGTACGTGCTCGGGCAGGTCGCCCGGGCGGGCCGGCCGGTGGTCGCGGCGATCAGCATGGTGGACCTGGCGGAGGCACGCGGGCTCCGCCCGGACCTCGACGCGCTCGCCGCCGCGCTGGGCGTGCCGGTGGTCGAGGTGAACGGCCGCACCGGCGCGGGCACGGGTCTGCTCGCCGCGACGGTCGCCCAGGCCCTGCGCACGCCGCCGCGCGTCGCCGGGATCGAGCGCCGCGACCACGACCACGAGCTCGGCGACGAGCTGGCCCACGCGCAGCAGCTGTTCGACTGGATCGAGGGCGTCGCCGATGCCACGCTGACCTCGGTGGAGACCCGCGAGACCGTCTCCGACCGCATCGACCGCGTCCTGCTCAACCCGTGGGCCGGGGTGCCGGCGTTCCTGGCCGTGATCTGGGCCGTGTTCCAGCTCACGACCGCCGTCGCCGCTCCCCTCATGGACGGCGCGGCCGCGGTGGTCGACGGGCCGGTCACCTCGACCGCGGAGTGGCTGCTGGGAGCAGTGCAGGCACCCGCCTGGCTCGAGTCCTTCGCGATCGGCGGGCTCGTCGCGGGAGTCGGCGCCGTCGTCTCCTTCATCCCGCTGATGGCCATCATGTTCGCCTGCGTGTCCGCGCTCGAGTCCTGCGGGTACCTCGCGCGGGTCGCGATCGTCGCCGACCGCGCGATGCGGGCGATCGGCCTCGACGGGCGGGCGATGCTGCCGCTGATCGTGGGCTTCGGCTGCAACGTGCCGGCGCTGTCCGCGACCGCCGTGCTGCCCCACGCCCGCCAGCGCCTGCTCACGGGCCTGATGGTGCCGCTCACCACGTGCACGGCGCGGCTCACGGTCTACCTGCTGCTCGCGCAGACCTTCTTCCCCGACAGCGCCGGCTCCGTGGTGTTCGGGATGTACCTGCTGTCGATCGTGCTCGTGGTGGCGTTCGGCCTCGCCGCGCGCCGCACCGCGTTGCGCGACGTACGGCCCGAGCCGCTCATCATCGCCCTCCCCGACTACCAGTGGCCGCACCTGCGGACGCTCGGCCTGGGGGTGTGGACGCGGGTCGTGTCCTTCGTGCGCAAGGCCGGCAGCGTGATCATGGTGGCCGTCGCGGTGCTGTGGGTCCTGCAGGCGATCCCGGTGCGCGGCGGCCACGACCTCGCGGACGTGCCGGTGCAGGACTCGGTGTACGGCGCGACCGCGACGGCGATCGCGCCCGCCCTGGCACCCATGGGCCTCGACGACTGGCACATCGCAGCGTCGCTCGTCTCGGGCATCGCCGCCAAGGAGGTCACGGTCGGCGCCCTGGCGCAGTCCTACGCCCTCGAGGACCCGGGGTCGGAGCCCTCGGCCTCGCTCGGGGAGCAGGTGCGAGCGACGGTCGAGCAGACCTCCGGAGGCGCCGTCGGCGCGGCGGGACTCGCGTTCATGGTGTTCGTGCTCGGCTACCTGCCCTGCATGGCCACGCTCGCCGAGCAGCGCCGGCTCTACGGCTGGCGATGGACCGCGGGCTCCGCCGCCGCGCAGCTCGCGATGACGTTCGCGCTCGCGACGGCGGTGTTCCAGGTGGGCCGGCTGCTGTGACCGGCGTGTTCGGTGCCGTGATGGAGCGTCTGGCCGCGGGCGAGAGCCCGCGTGCGGCCGCGCGCACCCTCGGGATCCCTCTCGATCTGGCCGAGGCCGTGGCGGAGGAGGGCGAGAGGTTCGGCCTCGTCATCCGTGCCGGAGCCGCCTGTGGAACCTGCGTGCCTGGCGACTCGCCGGCGTGCGCCGGCTGTCCTCTCGCGCGCTGACGGGCCTCAGTCGGAGCGGCCGCGGCGGCCGTTGATGCCGCCGATCATGGACGAGAGCATGGCCGCGATCTGCTCGAGCTGGGCGTCGTCGAGCGACTCCAGCTGCTCGCGTCGCTGGACGCGTGCCGTGCCCACGACCTCCTCGGCGAGCTCGCGGCCCCTGGCGGTGAGACGGATCCGGCGGATCCGGCGGTCCTCCGGATCCTCGCTGCGCTCGAACACGCCGCGCTGGACCATCCGCTGGACGATCCCGGTGGCGACCGACGGATGCACGCCGACCTGCTCGGCGAGGTCCGTCGTGGTGCACCCTTCCTGCGAGTACACGATGACCAGGGCGCGGAACTGGTGAAGGGTCAGACCCAGGCTCGTGACCACCTCGGTGCGGGGTGCGGAGATGCGCAGGAAGTGCTGCAGCTCGTCGCATGCCGTGTCCAGCAAAGCGTCCCGGTCGCCCATCGATTCCCCCTCGAGAAACTTTCGGTTCCGCCTACTATAGCGGTCCTCTTACCTGATCTTTACCCTCGCTTCGGCGGCGCGTTGCGCGCCCGGCTACCCTCTCCTGCATGACCGTCCCGCTGGTGCTCGCCTCGCAGTCCCCCGCCCGTCTCGCGACCCTTCGATCCGCCGGCGTCGAGCCCGAGGTGATCGTCAGCGAGGTCGACGAGGACGCGGCGCTGGCGGCCGCCCAGGAGCGCCACGCCGCCGCGGGCTGGGGCGACCTGCCTCCCGCGGACGCGGTGCTCGTGCTGGCGCAGGCCAAGGCCGAGGACGTGGCCGGAACGTGGGACACGGACGCGGTGGTGCTCGGCTGCGACTCGATGCTCGAGCTCGACGGGGAGATCCTGGGCAAGCCCGCCGATGCGATCACGGCGGTGGCGCGCTGGCATGCGATGCGCGGTCGCACCGGGGTCCTCCACACGGGCCACTGGCTGGTCGACGACCGCGGGAGCGGCACCGCGGCCACGCTCGGCGCGACGTCGTCGACGGTCGTGCGGTTCGCCGACCTGTCGGATGCGGAGATCGACGCCTACGTCGCGACGGGCGAGCCCCTGCGCGTCGCAGGAGCGTTCACCGTGGACGGCCTGGGCGGCCCCTACGTCGAGGCGATCGAGGGCGACTACCACGGGGTGGTCGGCGTGAGCCTGCCGCTGCTGCGGTCCCTGCTCCTCGAGCTCGGCGTCGCGTTCCACGACCTGCGCGCCTGACCCGATACCCTCCCCGGTTTGTAGGGGCGCGACAACTCAGACAGCCCTCAGGCGGATCCTGGCCCCGATTCGCTGTGAGAACGCACAAACGATGCGGGGAAGGCTTATCGCCCGGCCCAAAGTTGGGTCCCCCCACGCATCGAAGCGCCGCTCCCGCGGATGCCCGCGCTAACGTTTCGGGGTGACTGCCTTCGCCTCCGTCCTGGTCGCCAACCGTGGCGAGATCGCCGTCCGCATCATCCGCGCCTGCGCGGACGCGGGTCTGCGCTCCGTCGCCGTGTACGCGGACCCGGACCGCGACGCCCCCCACGTCGCCTTGGCCGACGAGGCGTACGCGCTCGGCGGCTCGACCGCCCGCGAGACGTACCTCGACATCGCGAAGATCGTCGACGCCGCGCGGCGCAGCGGCGCCGAGGCCGTCCACCCGGGCTACGGCTTCCTCGCCGAGAACTCGGACTTCGCGCGTGCGGTCATCGCCGCGGGGCTCACGTGGATCGGCCCGTCACCCGAGGCGATCGACGGCCTCGGCGACAAGGTGAGCGCGCGGCACATCGCCCAGCGCGCCGGCGCACCGCTGGTGCCGGGCACCCCCGACCCCGTCGCATCGTCCGACGAGGTGGTCGCGTTCGCGCAGGAGCATGGGCTCCCGGTCGCCATCAAGGCCGCCTTCGGCGGCGGCGGCCGCGGCCTCAAGGTCGCGCGCACGCTCGAGGAGATCCCCGAGCTGTTCGACTCTGCGACCCGCGAGGCCGTCGCGGCCTTCGGTCGCGGCGAGTGCTTCGTCGAGCGGTTCCTCGACAAGCCGCGTCACGTGGAGACGCAGTGCCTCGCGGACGCCCACGGCAACGTGCGCGTCGTCTCCACCCGCGACTGCTCGCTCCAGCGCCGCCACCAGAAGCTGGTCGAGGAGGCCCCCGCGCCGTTCCTCACCGACGCCCAGAACGCGCGGCTGGTCGAGGCGAGCGAGGCGATCCTGAAGGAGGCCGGCTACCAGGGCGCGGGGACGTGCGAGTTCCTGGTGGGCGTCGACGGCACCATCAGCTTCCTCGAGGTGAACACCCGGCTCCAGGTCGAGCACCCCGTGACCGAGGAGGTGACCGGCGTCGACCTGGTGCTCGAGCAGTTCCGGATCGCGGCCGGCGAGTCCATCGCGGACCTCCACCCCGTCACGCGGGGCCACTCGATCGAGTTCCGCATCAACGGCGAGGACCCGGCCAAGGGCTTCATGCCCGCGCCCGGCACCATCTCCACCCTGCGCTTCCCGTCGGGTCCCGGCGTCCGCGTCGACGCGGGCGTCGCCCAGGGCGACGCCGTGTCCGGCAACTTCGACTCGATGATCGCCAAGGTGATCGTCACCGGCGCGACCCGCGACCAGGCGCTCGCCCGCGCGCGCCGCGCGCTCGCGGAGATGACGGTCGAGGGCATCCCCACCGTGCTCCCCTTCCACCGGGCCGTGCTCGACGCCCCGCAGTTCACGGCGGTCGACGGCTTCCGCGTCTACACGACCTGGATCGAGTCCGAGTTCGCGGACACGGTCGCGGGGCTCGCCCCCGGCGCCTCCTCGGCCGATGCCGAGGCCGATGCGCCGGCGACCGAGCGGGTGATCGTGGAGGTCGGCGGCAAGCGCCTCGAGGTGGTCCTGCCCGCCTCCCTCGCACAGGCCGGTCGAGCCGGTGCCCGTCAAGCGGGCAAGCGGCCGATGCGCAGGTCCTCGAACGGCGCCCCGCGCGGCGCGTCGGGGAACACGCTCGCGTCGCCCATGCAGGGCACGATCGTGAAGGTCGCGGTCGCGGACGGCGCGATCGTCGCCGAGGGCGACCTCGTGGTGGTGCTCGAGGCGATGAAGATGGAGCAGCCGCTGACGGCGCACCGGGCCGGCGTGGTCCGCGCCCTCGCGGCGACGGTCGGCGCGGGGGTCAGCTCCGGCACCGTCATCTGCGAGATCGTCGACGCCGAGTAGCCCCCCGTCCCCGGCGGGACGCTCAGGACCGCTGTCCGCCACCCCGTGCGCCCCACGGGACCACCAGTTCCGCTGCGCACGCGACCTCCGCATCGTCCCTCCCCGCGCCGGCGCAATTACGCAACGCGATTGTTCGCTAATGGTTGACAGCGCGAGCGGCGGCCCCCTACGCTCGCACCGTTCAGGTAAGGCTCGCCTTAGTCCCCGCTCGGAAGGCCACCATGCTCGCCAACTACCTCATCGGGCTCCGTGAGGGTCTGGAGGCCGCGCTCGTCGTCGGCATCCTGGTCGCGTACCTGGTCCGGACCGACCGTCGCGGGCTGCTGCGCCAGGTGTGGTTCGGGGTCGGCATCGCCGCGGGCGTGTCGATCGGCGTGGGCGCGCTCCTCACGCTCGGCCCGCAGGGGCTGACGTTCGAGGCGCAGGAGGCGATCGGCGGCACGCTCAGCATCGTCGCGGTGGGCCTCATCACGTGGATGATCTTCTGGATGGGCAAGACCGCCCGCCACCTCAAGGGCCAACTGGAGAACGCGCTCGAGAACGCGATCTCCGTGGGCAAGGGCGCGATCGTCGCGATGGCGATGCTGGCCGTGGGCCGCGAGGGCCTCGAGACCGCGCTGTTCCTCTGGGCCGGCATCACCTCCGCCGGGTCGAGCCTCGCCCCGATCATCGGCGCGACCCTCGGCATCGCCACCGCGGTCGCGCTCGGCTGGCTCATCTACAAGGGCGCGGTGAGGGTGAACCTGCGCGTGTTCTTCCAGTGGACCGGCGTGTTCCTCATCATCGTCGCCGGCGGCGTGCTCGCCTACGGCGTGCACGACCTGCAGGAGGCCGGCATCCTGCCCGGCCTCAACACCCTCGCCTTCGACGTGAGCGCCACGGTGGCCCCCGGCTCCGTGCTCGGCACGCTCCTCAAGGGCGTCTTCAACTTCTCCCCCGCGACCACGGTGCTCGAGGCCGTCGCCTGGGTCGCGTACGTGGTGCCGGTCATGTGGATGTTCGTCCGCATGGCGTTCCGCTCGGGTCCGCCCGTGCCGCGCACCGCGCCCGCACGCGAGCCGGCAGCCGCCGCCGCATAACGCCTCCCCTCTCCACCCCGCTCACCCCTGACGAAGGATCACCATGCCTCGCCCCGCCCTCGCGCGCCTCGGCGCCGTCGCCGCCATCCCCGTGTCCGCCCTCGCGCTCGCCGCCTGCGTGCCCAACACCCAGGCGGACGGCGACACCATCGCCGTGTCCTCGACCGCCGACGCCTGCGACGTCGCGGCCACCGAGGCGCCGTCCGGCACGATCGTCTTCGACGTCACCAACGACGGCGACGACGTCACGGAGTTCTACCTGCTCGCCCCCGACGGCCTGCGGATCATCTCCGAGGTGGAGAACATCGGCCCGGGCATCACCCGCCAGCTGGTGGTCCAGGTGGGCCCCGGCGACTACCTGACCGCCTGCAAGCCCGGCATGGTCGGTGACGGCATCCAGGCCGCCTTCACCGTCACCGACTCGGGCGAGGACGTCATCTCCGGCGACAAGGCCGAGCAGCTGACCGCCGCCGGCGACTCGTACCTGCTGTACGTGCGCGACCAGATCCAGACGCTCGAGCAGAAGACCGCCGCGTTCCTCGAGGCCTACGTCGCCGGCGACGACGACACCGCCCGCGAGCTCTACGCCGACGCCCGCGTCCACTGGGAGCGGATCGAGCCCGTCGCCGAGTCGTTCGGCGACCTCGACCCGATGATGGACGCCCGCGAGGCCGACCTCGCGGAGGGCGAGGAGTGGACCGGCTGGCACCGCATCGAGAAGAACCTGTGGCCGCCGGCCGAGGGCTACGACCTCACCGACGCGGAGCGTCAGGAGCTGGCCGACAAGCTGGCCGCCGACACCGCCGAGCTCGCCGCGCGCGTGAACGCGGACGACTTCACCATCGACGCCTTCCAGGTGGGCAACGGCGCGAAGGAGCTGCTCGACGAGGTCGCGGCCGGCAAGATCACCGGCGAGGAGGAGATCTGGTCGCACACCGACCTGTGGGACTTCCAGGCGAACGTCGACGGCGCCGCGGTCGCGTTCGGCGTGCTCCGCGACGTCACCGCCGAGACCGACCCCGACCTGGTCGAGGAGCTCGACTCCCGCTTCGCCGAGCTGAACGAGCTGCTCGCGCAGTACGGCTCGATCGAGGAGGGCTTCGTGCTCTACACCGACCTCACCGAGGACCAGATCGTCGAGCTCGCCCGCGCGGTCGACGCGCTCGCCGAGCCGCTGTCGCGCCTCACCGCCGCGGCGGTCATCTAGGGTTCACCGCATGAGCGAGCAGCACCCCGCCACGGGCGCCGAGGACACCTCGGCGCCCGTCGGCGCGTCCCCCGATGCCGCCGTGGAGCCGGTCGATGCGGCGCCTCGCCGCGGGATGTCCCGGCGCGCCGTGCTGGGCACGGTGGGCGCCGCGGCCGGCGTCGCCGCCGTGGGAGCCGGCGGCTTCGCCGCCGGGCGCGCGACCGCCGACCCGCTCCAGCGCCACGCGTACGACTTCTTCGGCACCCACCAGTCCGGCATCGTCACGCCGCAGCAGGACCGCCTGCACTTCGCCGCCTTCGACCTCACCACGGACTCGCGCGCACGGGTGATCTCGCTGCTGCGCAAGTGGACCGAGGCGGCCGCGACCCTCATGACCGGCTCCGAGCTCGGCTCGGGCGCGGCCGGCGGCGCGTACGCCGCTCCCCCGGACGACACGGGCGAGGCGCTCGGCCTGCCCGCCTCGGGACTGACCATCACCTTCGGATTCGGGCCAGGCCTGTTCGACGACCGCTTCGGGCTCGCGGACCGCCGCCCGGCCCAGCTGATCGACCTGCCGAAGTTCTCCGGGGACACGCTCGACGAGCGCTACGTCGGCGGCGACCTGTGCATCCAGGCGTGCGCGGACGACCCGCAGGTCGCCGTCCACGCGATCCGCAACCTCTCGCGGATCGCGTTCGGCGACGCCGCGATCCGGTGGACGCAGCTGGGCTTCGGCCGCACGTCCTCCACCACGCGCGCGCAGGACACGCCGCGCAACTTCATGGGCTTCAAGGACGGCACCGCCAACCTGCGCGCCGAGGACGTGGACCTGGTCGACGAGCACGTCTGGGCGTCCGCCGACGACGGCGAGGAGTGGATGGCCGGCGGCTCGTACCTGGTCGCGCGCCGCATCAGGATCCTCGCGGAGAACTGGGACCGGACCTCGCTACAGCAGCAGGAGTCGGACGTCGGTCGCACCAAGGGCTCGGGAGCGCCGCTGTCGGGCGGCTCGGAGTTCACGGAGCCCGACTTCACGGTGACGGGACGCGACGGCGAGCCGCTCATCCGGCCCGACTCGCACGTGGCGCTCGCGCACCCCAGCGCGAACGGCGGGGCGCGCATGCTGCGCCGGGGCTACAACTTCACCGACGGCGCGGACGACCTCGGGCGCCTCGACGCCGGCCTGTTCTTCCTCGCCTACGTGCGCGATCCCGCGACCCAGTTCGTGCCGATCCAGAACGCCCTGTCGAGCCACGACGTCATGACCATCGAGTACCTGCGCACCACCGGCTCCGCCCTGTTCGCGATCCCCCCGGGCGTGCCCGCGGGCGCGACGCTGGGCTCCGACGGGGGCGCGTTCGTCGGCGAGGCGCTGTTCGCGTGACGCCGGCGACGGGTCCGTCCTAGTAGGACGGCCGCTCGTCGGGATCCTCGGCGCACCAGCGCGCGGCGAGCGCCTCCGATCCCCGCGCCAGCATCGCGACGTCCGCGGCGACCAGCACGAAGGACGCACCCGCCTCGACGTAGGACGCTGCGACGGCCGGGTCGAACGCGTTGACGCCCACGGGCGTGCCCGCGGCGCGCACGGCGTCGAACGCCCGCAGCACCGCGGCGGTCACCTCGGGATGCGTCTGCTGCCCGAGCAGGCCCATCGACGCGGCGAGGTCGCTGGGACCGACGAACACCGCGTCGATACCGTCGACCGCCGCGATCTCGCCGGCCGCCTCGACCGCGGCCGCCGTCTCCACCTGCACCATCAGCGACACGTGGCGGTCCGCATCGTCCAGGTAGCCGTCGACCCGGTTCCACCGAGCCGAGCGGGCGAGCGCCGATCCCACGCCGCGGCGTCCGCGGGGCGGGTAGCGGACCGCCTCGACGGCGGCCCGCGCCTCGGCGGCGCTGCTCACCATCGGGACCAGCACGCTCTGGGCGCCCAGGTCGAGCACCTGCTTGAGCAGCACCGGGTCGTTCGCGGGGACGCGCACCACGGGCACCGTCGGGTAGGCGGCGACCGCCTGCAGCTGGGCCAGCACCTCGGGGAGGCCGTTCGGTCCGTGCTCCATGTCGATCAGCAGCCAGTCGAGCCCGCCGCCCGCGCAGATCTCGGCGACCACGGGCGAGCCCGAGCACACCCACATGCCCGCGAGCGGGCGGTCGGCCGAGGCCAGCCGCTCGCGCATGGGACGACCTAGATGAAGCGGCATGTCACGACCCCCAACGGTCCGTAGTCGCAGGCGACCTCGTCGCCCGGGTGCACCCACATCGGCCGGGTGAACGAGCCCGCGAGGATGATCTCGCCGGCCTCGAGCCGGTCGCCGTGGGCATGGAAGCGGTTGGCGAGCCAGGCGACGCCGGTCGCGGGGTGGCCGAGCACGCCGGCGGCGACGCCGGTCTCCTCGATCTCGCCGTTGCGCGCCAGGAGCGCCGCGACCCAGCGGAGGTCCACGTCCTCCGGCGCGACGCGCGTGTCGCCGACGACCATCGCCCCGTAGGCGGCGTTGTCGGAGATGGTGTCCACGATGGTCCGGCCCTCGAGCTGGATGTGGCTGTTGAGCACCTCGAGCGCCGGCACCACGGACTCGGTGGCGGCGAGCACGTCCGCGAGCGTGCAGTCGGGACCCTGGAGCGGCTCGCGCAGCACGAATGCGAGCTCGACCTCGATCCGCACGTTGGAGTAGTCGGCATGCCGCAGCTCGGCGCCCGACGGGAACACGGTGTCCTCGAACATGACCCCGTAGTCGGGCTCGGTGATCCCGGTGGCGGCCTGCATCGCCTTCGAGGTCAGGCCGATCTTGCGGCCGGCGATGCGCCGACCCGCCGCGAGCGCCTTGTCGCGCCACACGCCCTGGATCGCGTAGGAGTCCTCGACCCGGGCGTCCGGGTAGCGCGCCGTGATGCGCTCGATCACGGCGTGGTCCCGTTCCGCCTGCGCGAGCTCCTCGGCGATCGCGTCGATGGTCGCGCGGTCAAGCCCCACGGCGGTCCTCCTCGTAGCGCGCGCGCCACCGCGCGTCCATCGGGAACAGCCCGTCGAGCGGGTGGCCCTCGGCGACGCGGGCGGCGACCCACGCGTCCTCGTCCTCCTGCGCGAGCGCGGCCTCGGCCACCTCCTGCGCGAGCGCGGGCGGGATCACCACCACGCCGTCGGCGTCGCCGACGATGACATCGCCCGGCTGCACCGAGGCCCCGCCGCAGGCGATGGTCGCGTCCGCCTCCCACGGGACATGGCGGCGGCCCAGCACCGCGGGGTGCGCGCCGGCGGCGAAGACCGGCATCCCCGCCTCGGCCACGGCGGCGGCGTCCCGCACCCCGCCGTCGGTGACGATCCCGGCGGCGCCGAGCGTCTGCGCGCGCAGCGCCAGGATGTCCCCCAGGGTGCCCGAGGTGGCGTCGCCGCGCGCCTCGATCACGATCACGTCGCCCGGACCGACGGCGTCGAAGAGCCGCTTCTGGGCGTTGTAGCCGCTCGCGTGCTCGGCGAACAGGTCGGGACGATGCGGGATGTACCTGAGCGTGCGGGCGGTGCCGACCAGGCGCTGGCCGGGCACGAGCGACGCGACGCCGTCGAGGTGGATGGACTCGTAGCCGCGCTTGCGCAGCTGCGCGGACAGGCCCGCGGTGGGGACCCGCTCGAGCAGCGAGCGGAGCTCCGGGGACAGCGATGTCATGCGGGCCCTCTCAGTGAATGGCCAGGTAGTCCTCGAGCGTATCGGGCGTGGCGGTGAGCATCGGCTCGGTGATCACCTCGCCCGGGAACTCGCTCGCCTCGAAGAACCACCGACGCGAGGCCGGCATCCCCCACTGCTGGGCGCGACGCGGGTCGGACACATCCCAGCGGATCGGCTCGTCCTCGAGGTCGATGAACTGGTAGTGCGTGGTGAACAGCTCGATGCGGTGCTGGTCGGGGTCCCGCAGGTACAGGAAGAGCGCGTTCGAGATGCCGTGGCGCCCGGGGCCGCGATCGATCTCCTGGCCGAAGCCGCGCGCGCCGGCGACGTCCGCCGCGTGGATGATGTGGGTCGCGTCGGGCACCGTGTAGGCGAAGTGGTGCAGGCGGGGTCCGCGGCCGTTGGTGAAGACCAGGTCGTGGGTGTTGCCCTTGACCTCCATCCACGAGCCCCACAGCTCGTCGGTGCCGTCCTTGGCCGTGTACTCCGACATGCGCATGCCCAGGCCGGTCCAGAAGTCGGTGGCCTCCTGCACGTCGTAGGTGACCACCTGATAGTGGTCGAGCCGCTGCGGCGCGCCCGCGACGAACTCGTCGAACGCCGCCATCCTGCGCTCCACCAGCGACATCTCGGAGGTGATCTCCATGAGGGTGCCCACGGGGTCGCGGAAGCGCAGGGTGGGACCCTGGTGATCGACCTCGACCCGCTCGTGCTCGATGCCGACGGCCTTGAAGTACCTCTCCGCGTTCAGCACGTCGCTCTCGCGCTTGACACGCAGGCCGACGCGGTGGGCCTTGGCCTCCGGCGTCCACTCGAGCACGAGCGAGTGGTGGCACGCCTCCTCGAGGCCGCGCATGTAGATCGCGGTGTCGGTCTCCTCGGTGACCACCAGCCCGACCGTGTCGCGGTAGAAGTCGCGGCTCTTCTCGAGGTTGGTGCAGCCCATGCGGACGTGGCTGGCGCGGGTGATCTCGAACGCCGGGTCGTGGTTGGTGACGGGCAGGGTCATGGGGGGCTCCTGGGGTGATCGTCGTTGACCGATGCCCTCAGCATCGCCGTGCCGGGCGCCGCGGGGAACTATCGAAGGCGTTCTCAGCCATACATCTGGTGTATGGCGGAGGTTGCTCGATAGCATCGTCCTCATGGAGCTCAGGCACCTCCGCTACTTCGCCGCCGTGGCCGAGGCGGGCTCGCTCACCGCGGCCGCCGAGCGGCTGCACATGTCCCAGCCCCCGCTGTCCGTCGCGATCGCGAAGCTCGAGGCGGAGCTCGGCGTCACGCTGCTCGAGCGCACCTCCCGCGGGGTCGAGCCCACCTCGGCCGGGCGCTTCCTGCTCGACCAGTCCTCCCGCGTGCTCGGCGAGGTCGACGAGATGGTCGCCAGCCTCGGACGATTCGGGGCGGGCACCGCCGGCGTGCTCACGCTGGCGGCCGTCCCCGCGCTGCTGTGGCACCGGATCCCCACGCTGCTGCGCGCGCATGCGGCCGCGGCGCCCGACGTCGAGGTGCGCCTGATCGACCCGCCGCCGTGGACCGCGATCGACATGCTCCAGCAGCGTCGGGTGGACGCCGCCGCGATCCTGGTGGCGGACGCGCGCCGCTTCGCGTCGCGCCATCGCGGGCAGCTGGAGGTGATCGACTGGGGCGAGGTCCCGCTGGTCGCGGCCCTCCCCCCGGGCGCGGACGATGCCCCGGATCCGCTGCCGCTCGCGACGTTCGACGGGGCGACGGTCGTGATGCCGCGCGGCACGGCCGCCGTGCCCAGCCTGCCCGAGGCGATCGACGCGACCTTCCGGCGCCACGGCATCGTCCCCGGACGGGTGCGGACCGTCGAGACCATCCAGACCTCGGTGCCGCTCGTCGAGGCGGGCCTGGCGCGCGCCGTGCTGCCCGACCCGGACCTGGCGAGCCTCGCGCGGTTCGGCCTCACCCTGCGGCGGATCACGCCGGAGCCGTCGCCCCTCCGCGCGCTCCTGCTGGTGCGAGCGGACGCCAGGCGGGAGCCCGCGCTGGACCAGCTGATCCGGCACGTCGCAGGCACGACGCCGTCAGATCCGATGTGATGTGCGATACGATCGCAGCGCGGGCCGGGCGGGACCACACGGTCGCGCACCGCTCCGACGACGCAGCGAGAAGGAGGCCCGGCAGTGGCCGTGAGCAAGGCTGACCAGGCCTACGAGATCCTCAAGGCGCGGATCATGGACGGGCACTACGGCCCCGGCTACCGCCTCGTGATCGACCAGCTCGCGCGCGAGCACGGCATCAGCTCCGTGCCGTGGCGGGAGTCCCTGCGGCGCCTCGAGGCCGAGGGCTGGGTGGACATCGTGCCCAACGTCGGCGCGCTGGTGAAGACGTTCGACACCGACGCGTGGCAGCGGACCCTGCGCCTCCTCGCCCGGATCGAGGGGCTCGCGACGTCGCTGTCCGCCCCGTCGCTCACGTCCGACGACATCGCGGAGGCGCGCCGGCTCAACCAGGCCATGCGCGACGCTCTCGCCAACTTCGACACCTCGCACTTCGGGCGCATGAACCGCGAGTTCCATGAGCTGCTGTGCTCGCGTTGCGACGACGAGCGGCTGACCGGCATGGTCCATCACGAGTGGAGCCGCCTGGAGCTGATCCGGCGCTCGGCCTTCTTCTACGCCCCCGGGCGCGCGCTGGCCTCGCTCACCGAGCACGACCAGCTGATCGACCTCATCGAGGGCGGCGCGGACGCGGACATGATCGAGACCGCCGCCCGCCGCCACGAGCTCAACAACCTCACCGCCGTGATGGAGGACGCCGAGCGCAACAGGGCCGCCCAGGCCTGACGCCGGCCAGCCACGGGATGCCTCAGAGCGGGGTGCTCACCTCGCGGTGCAGCGCGAACAGGCCCGCCACGGCGTCGGCGGGAGCCCGCCCGATGCCGCACTCCGTCGCGATGCCGAACTCCGGCACCGCCGCCCGCGCGGCGACGATGCGCCGCCCCGCCCCCTCCGCCCCGTCCTGGCGGTGCACCAGGCCCAGGAACAGGTCCGTGCCCGCGGGGAGCTGGAGCGACGCGAGCGGGGCGAAGTAGGCCTCGTCGTCACGCTCGATCGGCACCGGCAGGTGAATCCAGTCGATGCGGCGGTCGGCCACGTCGATCAGCATCTGGGCGAAGCGGGCCAGGAACCCCGCGTCGGTCGGCTCGACGTAATGCTTCTCGCCGATGTCGCCGTAGCAGAGGTGGTAGCCGAGCGCGACGTCGGCGGGCACCTGCGCGGCCTGGCGCGCGGCGCGCTCGGCCAGCGCGGCCCAGATGTCCTCGCCGAACCAGCCGCGATCCGTCGAGCCCCGGTACCCCGCACCCTCGAGGTAGCCGAACTCGAGGGCGTTGTCCCACTGGATCGCGAGCCGCTCGTGGGGGATCGCCGCGAGGATCTGCGCCAGCTCCGCGAACAGCGCGCGCTCGTAGACCGGCTCGAAGCGCTCGCGGTCGTCCTTCGCGACCATCGAGCCCACCACGCCGACCGGGGTCGGCAGGGAGACCTGGAAGCGGGTGCGTGCGGGGATCACGCCCTCACCCTGCAGCCGCGAGAACACGGCCCACGACTCCAGCGCCGCCTCGGCGTATCCGAGCGGCGCGAGCTCGAGCGTCTGGAGGTCGAGGCCGGCGGGCACCGCGATCTTCCTGATGTCCAGCGTGCCCACCATGATCGGGTGGTCGCCCTCGCGCTCCAGGCCGGGGGTGCGCGCCATCCGGTCGGGCTGGAACGCCACCCAGTGGAAGCGGTCGCCCACCTCGCCGTCGGGCATGCGCGCGAGCCGGTCGCCCAGCTCCGCGGCGGCCGTGCGCATCACGGTCTCGGCATCGGGCAGGTTGATCGAGCCGACCAGGTGGGCGGCGTGCGGGGTGTACGTCATGGGGAGGCCTCTCGCGACGGGGGACGATGCGCGCCGGCGGGCGCGGGAGTCGCGCCATTCTGGCACGTCCCGGCTGGGTCACGCGGGGCGGGCGGCCCTCCACTGCCGCAGGTACGCCTTGCCGTAGTCGTTGCCGTTCGGCAGGCGCAGCGTGGTGTGCACGTGGAAGCGCTGCGGCACCCGGTTCGACAGCCAGACTCCCGCGTGGTGGTCGAGCTCGGCGAGGATCACCGGGCTCTGGATACGGAAGTAGAACGGCTGCGATCCATCCGTGGCGCCGTACCAGGCAAGATGAGTCTCGGGGAGATAGTCGGCCACCTCGGAGAGCGCACGCTCGCGCTGCGCGTCCGGCAGCAGCAGGAGGAAGTCCTCCACGATCGCGCGCAGCAGCACCCGCTGCGCCGACGTGAGCCGGTCCGCGCGGATCCCCTCGTACGGGATCACGCGGTTGTCGCGGAAGGCCCCGGCGAGGTGGCGTTCGTCCGCCGGGTGCACGCGGCCCTCCGGCATGGCGGGATCGAGCACGGTGGCGTAGACGACCGCCTCGCCGCGCTGCTCGGCCGAGAGCGACTCCGCCAGCTCGATCGCCAGCCGCTCGCGCGCGTCGAACAGGGGGGCGCGCTCGCCGTCCGACAGCGCCGGCTCCGCACCGATGAAGACGGGCGCGATCACCTGGCGCCCTCCGACGAACACGACGTTGAGCGCGAGGTGATGACCGAAGAGCTGCCAGCCCCACGGCGCGTCGACGGAGGGGGTGCCGTACAGCGCGATCCAGTAGGAGCGGTCGTTCATCAGCGTCTCGAGGCCGGTCAGCTCCCCCAGGTAGCCGTTCAGCTCCATCGCCTCGCGGGCGCGGGCGTAGCCCGCGGTGCTCAGAGACGCCCGCATGAGCGCGTGGACGGCCTCGACCACCGCATCGTCCTGCTCCTCGAGCCGCAGTCCCACGCGGTGGATCACGAACTCGGGGTTGGACCAGGCGCGCCAGTCGGGCGCGTCGAGATCGTGCAGCAGCGCCTCCCGGCGCTCAGCATCGAGCAGGTCCACGAGCACCCGCGCCGCGTCGACCGGCTCGGGATCGTTCGGACGCGCCTCACCCAGCGGGTGCACGCCGTCGCGCACCACACCCCCGGTGGTGATGCCGACGAACGGCTGCTCGTAGAGCGACCGCCAGTCACCCAGGAGCGCCTGGACGAAGTCCGGGCTGCGCTTGATGGCGGAGAACTCGTCGACGCCCATGCCCCGCCACGGCGCGAGCTTCTCATCGTCGAGCGGGTACAGGAACGCGGTGTACGAGTCCTGCGAGAGCGTGACGGCCTCCTCCCGCGCCGTGACGCGCGCGGTCGAGAACGAGCCGTCGATGTCGTGGTCGGCGGTCATGCCGAGCCTCCTTCCGGGATCCGGACCGTCGGCCGGGGACAGGGTCAGGTCAGCGGGAGGCGACCAGGTCGCCCTCCGGGGCCGGCTGGTCGCCGCGCTCCCGTCGCGCGGCGCGCGCGGCGCGACGCTCCTCCCGGCCCTCGGGGTGGGACGCCGGGCTGGCGGCGAGCAGCGTCCGGGTGTACGGGTGGTGGGGGTCCGCGAACAGCTCGGCCGCGCCGCCCTGCTCGACGAGGACGCCCTTCTTGAGCACGCCGATGCGGTCGCAGATGTGCCGCACCACGCCCAGGTCGTGCGCGATGAACAGGTAGCTGACCCCGCTCGCGGCCTGGAGGTCGGCGAGGAGGTTCACGATCTGCCCCTGCGTCGACAGGTCGAGCGCCGCGACCGCCTCGTCGCAGATCACCAGGCGCGGCTTGAGGGACAGGGCTCGCGCGATCGCGACGCGCTGCAGCTGGCCGCCCGACATCTCCGCCGGGAAGCGCTGCAGATGCGCGGCCGAGAGGCCCACCTGCTCGAACGCCTCGACGGCGCGGTCGTGCCGGGCCGCACGGCCCTTGACCCCGTGACGGCGCAGCGCATCGGTGACCGCGCGACCCACGTGATGGCGCGGGTTGAGCGACGCGGCCGGGTCCTGGAACACCGCCTGGACGTCGCGCCGATAGCTGAGCGGCGCCTCGCGGCCCATGGTGGTGATGTCCGTGCCGTCGAACTCGACCACGCCTCCCGACAGGGGCGCGAGGCGCAGGATCGCGCGCCCGGTGGTCGACTTGCCGGAGCCGGACTCGCCGACCAGCCCGTACGTCTCACCGGCGCCGATGTGGAAGCTGACGTCCTTGACCACGTCGACCTTGCGACGGCGGAGCGCGGCGGCACCGCCCACGTCGTAGGACACCGTGAGGTTGCGGACGTCGAGCAGCGGTCGGTCAGTCATGGTGCGCACCCTCCAGCACGACCTCGTCGGTGCGGACGCATCGCACGTCCTCGGTCAGCGCGACCGGCGCCTCGAGGCAGCGCTCGGTGGCGAAGGCGCAGCGGCCCGCGAAATGGCAGCCGAGCGGCCACTCCCCCGCGAGCGGTACCCGGCCCGGGATGGTGGGCAGCCGGTCGACGTCGCGGTCGATCGCCGGGTGCGCGGCGAGCAGCGCCGCCGTGTAGGGGTGACGCGGCCGGTCGAACACGGCATCGATGGCGCCCTTCTCCACGATCTGGCCCGCGTACATGACGGCCACGCGGTCGCAGGTCTCCGCCACCACGCCCAGGTCGTGGGTGATCGCGATCACGGCCATGCCGAGCCGCTCGCGCAGGTCGAGCACCAGGTCCAGCACCTGGCTCTGCGTGGTGACGTCCAGCGCCGAGGTCGCCTCATCGAGGATGAGCACGTCGGGGTCGCCCGCGATCGCGATGGCGATCGCGACGCGCTGCGCCATGCCTCCCGAGAACTCGTGCGGGTACTGATCGAGGCGCCGCTGGACGTCATCGACCCCAACCAGCTCGAGGAGCTCGGCGGCGCGCGCACGGGCGTCCCGCTTCGACATCCCGTGGTGGGCGCGGATCGGGTCCGTGAGCTGCCGGCCCACCGTATGCACGGGCGACAGGTTCGACTGCGGGTTCTGGAACACCACCGCCAGCCGGCTGCCGCGGATCGCCCGCATCCGCTTGTCGGACATCGCGGTGAGGTCCGTGCCGTCGAGCAGCACCCGGCCGCCCTCGAGACGCACCCCGGCGGGCAGCATCCCGAGCGTCGCGCGCGCGAGCATCGACTTGCCGGAGCCCGACTCGCCCAGCAGCCCGAGCACCTCGCCGCGGCGCACCGTGAGGTGGACGTCGTCGAGGAGCGGCACCGCCTCGCCGGCGGGACGGTCGAGGGCCACGGACACGCCGCGAAGGTCGAGCACCACGTCGCGCTCGGCGACCGCGGCGGCCACGCGCGCGTCGTGCTCCGCCCGGGAGGTCGCCCGGGCGGCCTCGACGGCCGCCAACGTGAGGCGCTGGGCCTTGCGCGCCTTGCGACGGGTCCGCCGGCGTCCCGACAGCGCGTCGTTGATGCCGTCGCCGAGCAGGTTGAACGCGAGCACCGTCACGACGATCGCGACGCCCGGCGGGATCGCCATCAGCGGGTGGTCCGCCTGGTGCTCGGCGGCGAACCGCAGCATCCCTCCCCAGGAGGGCTGATCGTCGGGCAGGCCCAGGCCCAGGAAGGACAGCGCCGCCTCGACCTTGATGGCGTTGCCGAGGAAGACCGCACCCTGGACCGCGAGCGGGCCAGCGAGGTTGGGCAGCACCTGGCCGAAGATGACCTGGCGATGGCTCAGCCCCGACACGCGTGCGGACTCGACGTAGAGCTTCTTGCGTTCGGTCAGCGTGATCGCCCGCACCACCCGCGCGAAGTTCATGGAGAAGATCAGGCCGATCGCGAAGATCAGGATGAGCATGCCGCGACCCAGGATGGCGATCACGACGAAGCCGATCATGATCCCGGGAAGGGCGTCGGCGACGTCCATGCCTCGCGAGCCGATGCGGTCGTACCAGCCGCCCTTGTAGCCGAGGATCAGGCCGAACGGCACTCCGATCAGCATGGCGACCAGGACCGATCCTCCGGCGACCACCATGGCGGTCCGCGCGGCGAAGATCAGCTGGCTGAGGATGTCACGGCCGAGGTCGTCGGTTCCGAGCAGGTGGTCGGCGGTGGGCGGCGAGAACACCGCGGTGAAGTCGGTGTCGTCAGGCGCGTACGGGGCGAGCAGCGGGGCGAACGCGGCCACGACGGCGACGCCCAGCACCACGATCGCCGACACGAGGGTGAGCGGCTGGTGGCGCAGGCGCCCCCAGAGCTGGCGGGGTCCCGCGGCCTGGCGCGCGGTGGGGGACGATGCGGCGGGTGCGCCGACGGTGGGGACGGTCATGCGGGCCTCGCCTGGGGGTTGATGAGTCCGTAGCAGATGTCGAGCAGCAGGTTGACCGCGATCACGAGCGTCGCGGTGAGCAGCACCACGCCCTGCACGACCGGGAAGTCCTGGCCGATGGTGCTGGTGAGCATCAGGGAACCGAGCCCGGGGAAGGAGAACACCCGCTCGATCACGAAGCTGACGCCGATGAGGATCGCGAACACCACGCCCGCGGAGGCGAGCACCGGCACCAGCGCGTTCTTGACGCCGTAGCGGTACAGGACGCGACCGCGGGAGACTCCGGCCGCCGTGAGGGTGTCCGTGTAGGGCGCGGCGAGCGCGCTCACCATCGCGGCGCGCGTCTGGCGCGCGATGATCGCGCCGCCGGTCAGCCCCAGGGTGAGCGATGGGAGGATCAGACCCCGCAGCCACCCCAGCGGGTCCTCGCTCAGGGGCACCCAGCCGACGATCGGCAACCAGCCGAGCCAGGAGGCGAACACCGTGGTGAGGATCATGCCGAGCCAGAACTCGGGGATGGCGATGCCGAGCACGGTGCCGCCGGTGAGCACCCGGTCGGCGGTGGTCCCGGGGCGGGTGCCGGTGTACACACCGACACCCACCCCGATCACGAGGGCGACGATCATCCCGCCGAGGATCATCGACAGGGTCGCGGGCATCCTCTGCGCCAGCATCTCGGTGACGGGCAGGCCGGAACGGTAGGCGGTGCCCAGGTCTCCCGTGAGCAGGCCGCCGAACCATTCGACCATCCGCTCGAGCGGAGGGCGGTCGAGCCCGAGCTGCTGCTCCACCTGAGCGATCGACTCCGGCGTGGCGGCCACCCCGAGGATGGCCGCCGCCGGGCTGCCGGGCACCAGGTACGTCAGCGAGAACACGAGCACGGACACCACCAGCAGCTGCGGCACGGCGAAGCCGAGGCGGTAGAGGACGAGCTTCCCCATCGAAGATCTCCTAGGGTCGGACGAGGGTCACGCTACCGGCGGTCACTCGCCGGCGGGGCGAAGGTCGCGGTAGTTGATCAGCACGGTCTCGTACGGCTGGCTGGGCACGTCCGCGCCGGTGACGTTGTCGCTGTTGACCACCACCTGCTCCTCGCTGGCGATGTGGGCGCAGGTGAGCGCCTCGTCGGCGATGACCTTGGTGACCTCGGCCCACAGCGCGTCGGCCTCCTCCGACGCGCCCGCGGCGATCGCCGCGTCGGCGGCCGCCTTGAGCTCGTCGCTCTCGACGCCCGAGGGGTTGCCGGGGGCGTCCGCCGCGAACCACGACGCGTACCAGTCGTACGGGGTCAGCTCGTCGTTCGAGCCGAGACCGATCGGGTACTTGCCGGAGTTCCACTCGGAGAAGTACTGCGGCGGCGGCGCCTCCTGGACGGCGATCTCGATGCCGATCTCGCCCATCTGCTCGGCGTAGATGGTGATCTGCTTGTTGTTGAAGACGGTCGACATCATCTCGCCCGAGATCGACGGGCTGCCCGCTTCGGCCATCAGCGACTCGGCCATCGCGAGGTCGTGGGTGTAGCCCGTGACCTCGGGGTTGTAGCCGGGCGTGCCCTCCGCGAAGTGCTGCGTGGTGACGGTGACGTCGGGCTCGAGGTCGGCGACCACCTGGGTGTCGATCGCATAGCACGCCGCCTGGCGGACCTTCACGTCCTCGAACAGCCCGCCGGGACCACGGTCGAAGAACATCGGGTTGTTGCGGATCGCGGGGTACGTGACCAGCTGGAAGCCGCCCGCGCCCTCGAAGGTGCTCCACTGGTCGACCTCGGAGTCGGTGATGTCGATCTCGCCGTTGATCATCGCGGTGGTGGCGGCGTTGTCCTCCTGGATCGCGAAGAGCTGGACGGTCTCATAGGCCGGGACCTCGTCCCAGTAGCCGTCGTACGCGACGAAGGCCATGCGCGTGCCCGCGATCGACGCGGCCTCGTCGTAGGCCCACGGTCCGGTGCCGACAGGCGTCTGGGCGATGGTGCCCGTCTCGATCGCCGCGGGGCTCGCCATCGGGGCCGCGCGCGTCGAGAGCGTGGTGAGCAGCGACGGCGACGGCTGCGCGAGGTTGAAGGTGACCGTCAGGTCGTCGACCACGTCGATCGACGTGATGACCTGGAACGGACCCGCGTAGGGACCGGGCGTCGACTGGATCAGCTCGATGTTCGCCTTGACGGCCTCGGCGTCGAACGGGGTGCCGTCGTGGAAGGTCACGCCGTCCTGCAGCGTCAGCGTGAGCGCCGTGTCGGTCTGCTCCCACGAGGCGGCGAGCATCGGCTCGACGGCGCCGCCCTCGCCCAGCTGGGTGAGGTTCTCGTACGGCACGCGCATGTAGCCGGCCTCCATCTCGGCGCCGGGCGCCCAGCTCTCGGGGAAGCCGCCCCAGTTGACGCGCAGCACGGAGCCGGCGACCACGCCGGATGCCGATGCGGTCTCCGACGTCTCAGAGGTGGGCTCGGGGGTGCCGGTCTCGTCGCTCGTGCCGCTGCACGATGCGAGCACCAGCGCCAGGGCCGTGGCCGGGATGGCCGTGCGGGCGAGGCGGATGTGTGTCTTCATTGCCACTGCTGCTCCTGTCTTCGCTCCATTGCGAATGCGATGCACCCGGGTTGTGCATCGTCCTCGGCGTCCCGGTTCCTTCATCTCGTGGCGGTGTCGGCACCATCGCCGTCGCGCCCTCGACTCCCGGGAGGCCTCGTGTGCGAAATCGTATGCGAAGTTGTGCGAGAAAGCCAGGCCCGCCGTCGAGGGACTTTGGTCCCGATTCGGTAACGGCCCCTCGCCGCCCCCCTTCGCACCCCCGGACGGCCCGCACGGGATCGGGCGAGACGCGCCGGCGAGAACCGGCGCATCGTGCCTCCGCCGCGGCGTGTCGCCGCGAGATCCGTGCGGGCCGTCCGGAGGGGCGGGCCATCAGACCGGCAGGTTGAACATCTTCTTGGCGTTGCGGAACAGGATCGCCTCGCGATCCTCCTCGGAGATGTCCAGCGTGTTCTTCACGAAGTCGACCCCCTGGCTCATCCAGGAGTAGAAGACCGGGAAGCTCGACCCGAACATGTAGTGGTCGGCGCCGTTGATGCGCAGCGCCGCCTCCACCTGCTCCTTGCCCCACGAGTGCGGGTGGGTCATGTCGAAGAAGATGTTGTTCTCCAGGTAGGACTTGATCGCCTCGCCGCCCGTGGGGTCGAGCCGCTGCATCGCCTCGGCCTTCGGCGGGCGGTGCGGCGTGAGGAGCGCCGTGTTGGCGAACCAGTTGCCGCCGAACATCGTGTGCGTGAACTTGAGGTTGGGGTACCTGCCGAACATCCCCGAGAACAGCTCACGCCCGACCGCGGTCGCCTGGTCCTGGATGCGGCCGAACTCGCGACGGAAGTTCGTGTAGTCGATGATCGAGCGCCACTCCACCGGCAGCGGCGTGTGGTGCACGATCACGGGCACGTTCAGGTCGTTGATCACGGACAGGTAGGGCTCGAAGGCCTCGTCGTCCAGGTACAGCTGCCCGTAGTGGCACGCGAGCTGGACCGCCACGGCGCCGTTGTCGAGGCAGCGCTTGAGCTCGTCGACGTTGTCCTGGCCACCCCACGGCGGCACGCAGGCGGTGGAGAACAGGCGGCCGCCGGACCTCTTGACGATCTCGTGGGCGTTGTCGTTGACCGCCTTGCAGGTGTCGAGCCGCAGCCACTCCTGCCACACGGGCACGCGCATGATGCCGTAGTCGACGCCCGCGTCGTCCATGGCACGGAGCTTGGCGTCGACGGAGTAGTCCCCCTCGACGTAGTTGAGGTTCTGGTAGCCCTTGGGCTTCTCGAGGATCAGCTGCTTGCGGCCGTCCTCCATCTCGGCGACGGTGGCGATCTCGCCGAAGCCGCGCGGCGCCGTCGACAGGAAGCCGTCGAGCATGGCCGGGTTGTCGAAGAGGTCCTCGGGCAGGTGGTGGATGTTGATGTCGATGACAGGCATGGGTGGTTCCGTTCGTTCGGTCTGATCTGGGGGCGTCCCGGCGGGACGATGCGGTGGATCAGAACGACGGCGGGGCGAGGCTGCGCCCCTTGTGGACGCCGCGCGCGAAGGGCCCTCCCGCGCCGCGTCCGCGGCGCGCGCCGGCCCCGGTCGCCGGGGTGGAGGTGGCGGGCATCGGTCTCCCTCGCATCGTCGCGGGCGGTCCGGAGGAACGGATCGTGTGCGAAAGACTATGCCACGGAGCGCCACCGCTCCACCACGAATCGCTCAGCATGGCAGCGCCGCGCTCAGAGCTCGCGGGACTTTCGGCCCTATCGCACTTGAAATCGTGTGCGATTGCTCGTACGCTCGCATCACGCTTCACGGCCGATCACGTCCCCGATCGCCGGACGCCGCCGTCCCGGGCACCGCCGCCCGGGATCGCCCGTCCCCGCGGGACCGTGCCGGCCGCCCGAGACAGGAGACGGCGCCGGATGGCACAGCTCAGCACCCGCGACATCGCGTACACCGTCGACGGCACCCGCATGCTCGGGATGCTCGTCGCCCCCGAGGGCGCCCACGGGCTCCCCGCGGTGGTGCTGTTCCACGACGCCTTCGGCCTGGGCGAGGACGCGATCGCCGCGGCGCACCGCATCGCGCGGCTCGGCTTCGCCGTGTTCGCCGCGGACGTCTGGGGGGACCGCGTCACCCCGACCGATGAGAGCCAGATCGGCCCGCTGATCGGCGGGATGGTCGGCGACCGCCCCCGGTGGCTCGCCCGCGTCGCGGCGGCGCACGCGACCGCGGCGGGCCAGCCCGAGACCGACGGCGCCTCCCTCGTGTCGATGGGCTTCTGCTTCGGCGGGTCCTCCGTCCTCGAGCACCTGCGCGCCGGCGGAGGCTCGCGCGCGGTGATCGCGATCCACCCCGGGCTCGACCTGCTGGCGGACGGCTGGGACGAGGCGCACCCGGATGCCCGGGTCCTGCTCTGCGCGGGTGCCGCCGACCCGATGGCGACCGCGGAGCAGCGCGATGCGCTCGAGGCCGCGCTCACGGGCGCCGGCATCGACTGGGAGGAGCACCTCTACAGCGGCACGCGCCACGCGTTCACCAGCCCCAAGGCCGTCCGCTCCCCCATGCCCGACGTCGTCGCCTACCACCCCCGCAACGCGATGCGCGCGTGGGCCGCGACCGAGACCTTCCTGCTCGAGCTGCTCGCCGAGCCCGCCGCCGTCCCCGCCTGACCGACCACCCGCCCGACCCTCGACCCACCCCGGACGCCCCGTCGACGACGACGGGGCAGATTGAAGAGGACACCATGCTGGACATCGCCATCATCGGAGCCGGACCCGCCGGGCTGGCCATGGCCCTGCGCCTGGACCAGCAGGGCTTCCGCCCGACCATCTACGAGACCGTGCAGGAGCTGAAGCCCCTCGGCGTCGGCATCGACGTGAAGGTCTACGGCACCAAGGAGCTCATCGAGCTGGGCGTGTACGACAGGTTCAAGGCGATGTCCGTCGACGCCGAGGACTCGATCTTCTTCAACAACCACGGTCAGGAGATCTACGCGGAGAAGTGCGGCGTGCACATGGGCTACGTGCACGAGCAGCGCTTCGTCCACCGCGGCTACCTGCAGATGATGCTGTTCGAGACCGTGGTCGAGCGCATGGGCGCCCAGACGGTGGTCCAGGGCGCCCGCCTGCTGGAGTACCGCAACGTCGACGGGGGCGTCGAGTTCGACCTCCAGCACGCGGACGGCACCGTCGAGACCAGGCGCGCGGACCTGCTCATCGCCGCCGACGGCATCAAGTCCGTCGCCCGCCGCCAGATGCACCCGAACCAGGCGGAGCCCGTGTACTCCGGCATCACGATGTACCGCGGCACCACCCTGATGGAGCCCTTCCGCGGCGGCCACACCATCCTGCACATCGGCGCCCCTCAGATCGCCTCGATGATCGTCTACCCGATCGCGGAGGACTTCGAGGGCACCGGCAAGGTGCTGGTCAACTGGGTGGTCGAGCGGGAGCGCGACCAGACGGTCGAGGACTGGAACCAGGTGGGCTCGGTCGATGAGATCCTGCCGTACTTCGACACCGTCAAGATCCCGTTCCTCGACGTCCAGCAGATGCTGCGCGACAACCGCGAGGTCTACCTGTTCCCCCTGATCCGCCACGAGCCGCTCGACAGCTGGTCGGACGGCCGCGTGGTGCTGATCGGCGACGCGGCGCACGCGATGTACCCCCGCGGCGGCAACGGCGCCTGCCAGGCGATCGTCGACGGCGGCGTGCTCGCCGGCAACCTCGCGACCATGCCGGTCGAGGAGGCGGTGGCCGCCTTCGAGCAGGCGCGCATCCCGCGCGTGAACGCCATGGTGATGGCCCACCGCGGCGAGGGCTACGAGGTGATCCGTCGCATGGTCGCCGAGCGCACCGGCTGCGAGCCGTTCGAGGACATCGAGGAGGTCCTGCCGCTCGAGGAGGCCGACGCGATCTTCTCGAAGTACCACTCGATGGTGGGCCAGCCGCGGCCCGGCTTCGAGGCGGGCGAGCCCACCGGCTTCCGCACCTGGCAGGTGGAGGCCAACGCCTGATGGACCTGGGAATCTCCGGCCGTGTCGCGCTGGTCGCCGCCTCCTCGCAGGGGCTGGGGCTCGCGTGCGCGACGTCGCTCGCCCAGGAGGGGGTGCGGGTGACGCTCAACGGTCGGGACGACTCCCGGCTCGAGGCCGCGGCGGCCCGCCTCCGCCGCGCGGTCCCGGGCGCCGAGGTCGGCGTGGTCACCGCCGACCTCACCACCCCGGAGGGGCGGGGGCGCATCGTCGCCGCCCTTCCGGAGGTGGACATCCTGGTGACCAACAACGCGGGTCCGCGCCCCGGGCCGTACTCCGCGTGGGACGCGGACGCCCTCCACGAGGCGCTGGCGCAGAACGCGGTCCCCGCGGTCGAGCTCATGCGGGCCTACCTGCCCGGCATGCGTGCCCGCCGCTTCGGACGCATCGTCAACATCACGTCCGCCATGGTGAAGAGCCCGGCCGCCGACATGGGCCTGTCCGCCTCCGCCCGCGCGGCGCTCACCGCCGCCGCCAAGTCCATCTCCAAGGAGGTCGCGGCCGACAACGTGACGGTCAACAACCTGCTGCCGGAGCGGATCGACACGCCTCGACAGGAGTTCATGGCGCGCAGAAGGATGGAGCGGGACGGCATCACCCGCGACGAGGCGTACGCCGCGATCGCGGCGACCGTCACCGCGCGGCGGCTGGGCCGTCCCGAGGAGCTCGGCGACGCCTGCGCGTTCCTGTGCTCCGCGCAGGCCGGCTACATCACCGGACAGAACCTCCAGCTCGACGGCGGAACCTACGAAGGACTGATATGACCCACGTGACCGAGGCGGACGTCGCCGTCCGCGCGCAGCTGCTCGACCTCGAGGAGCGACGTCGGCGCGCCCTCATCGACGTCGATCTGGACGCGCTCGACGACCTCTACGACGACTCGCTGATCCACATCCACGCGCCCGGGCTGGTCCACACCAAGGCGATGCTGCTCGAGCACACCGCGACCCGCCGCCCGTACCTCGACATGTCGCGCGGAGACCTGCTGATCCGCGTGATCGGCGACGTCGCCGTGATGACCGGCCTGCTGACCAACGAGCTGCGCAGCCCCGACGGCACCACGCGCACCGTGCGTGGCGAGGTCACCCAGGTGGTGCGCCGCTGCGACGACGGCGCGTGGCGCTACGTGAGCTTCCAGATGACCCCCCTCACCGCTCAGGTGTGGGGCGCCCTCCCCTCCGAGACGAAGGACTGACTGATGAAGATCGCCCGCTACCGCATCGGCTCCGGCCCGGTCCGGCTGGGCCGCGTGGACGGCGCCAGGGTGACCGAGATCTCCGGCGTCGCCGGGATCGGCGCGTCGCTCAAGGAGATCCTGCCGCGGCTCGGCGAGCTGCGCGACCAGATCGCCGACGCGGCCGGCGACACCCATGCCCTGTCCGAGGTGACGCTGCTCGCGCCAGTCGACGAGCCGCAGAAGTACCTCGGCATCGGCATGAACTACAAGGAGCACGCCGAGGAGGCGCGCCAGGCGGGGATCCCGATCCCGACCAGCCAGCTGTGGTTCAACAAGCAGGTCTCCTGCATCGTCGGCCCCCACGCCGACGTGGAGAAGCCGATCGTGTCCGACGCCCTCGACTACGAGATCGAGCTCGCCGTGGTGATCGGCCGCCGCTGCCGCCACGTCGGCGCCGCCGACGCGCGGTCGGTGATCGCGGGCTACATGGTCGCGAACGACGTGTCCGTGCGTGACTGGCTGCAGAAGCGCTCCCCCACCTTCACCCTCGGCAAGTCGTTCGACACCCACGGGCCGCTCGGCCCGTGGCTCACCACGGACGACGAGGTCCCCAACCCGCTGGACCTGGGGATGCGGCTGACGGTGAACGGCGAGGTCCGCCAGGACTTCCGCACGAACGACATGATCTACGACATCTACGAGCAGATCGCCTACCTCTCGACGGTCATGACCCTGATGCCGGGCGACATCCTCGCGACGGGCACGCCCGCCGGGATCGGCGCCCCGACCGGCAGCTTCCTCCGCGTCGGCGACGTGGTCCGCGCCGAGATCGAGGGCCTGGGCGCGATCGAGAACACGATCGTCGCGGAGCCGGCGGTCTGACCATGCCGCGCCGCGAGAGCATCGACCTCGACGGGTTCGCGCACGCGAACCCGATCCCGGCGGCGTCCCGGATCGGCTCGCTGCTGTTCTCCGGGGTGCTGACCGGGCGCGACGCCGCCACCGGCAGCATGCCGGCGACGCTCGACGAGCAGTGCGTCGCGGTGTTCGCGCGGGTGCGGGAGCTGATGCAGGCGGCCGGCGGCTCGACGGACCACATCGCGAAGATGACGTTCTGGCTCGCCGACTACCGCGACCGGACCGCGCTCAACCGCGAGTGGCTCGCGATGTTCCCCGACCCCGCCTCGCGCCCGGCCCGCCAGGCGATGGCCGCCTCCCTCGACGGCGGCTGCCTCATCCAGTGCGACCTGGTCGCCGTGATGGACGATGCGGGGGGCGCGGGGCCCGCCTCGCCGTGACCCGCGCGCTTCCCCGGATGACGCGGCTGCTGCCGCTCCTCGCGGTGCTGACCGCTCTGGCGCCGCTGTCCGTCGACATCTACACACCCTCGCTGCCGGCGATGCAGGACGAGCTCGGCGGCGCGGACTGGCTCGCCCAGGCGTCGATCACCACCTTCCTGCTCGGGATCGGGATCGGCCAGCTCGTGTGGGGCCCGCTGAGCGACCGCCACGGGCGCCGTCCCGTGGTGCTCGCCGGGGTGGCCGGCTGGACGGTCGCGTCGCTGCTGAGCGCGCTCGCCTTCTCGCCCGAGATGCTGGTGGGGGTGCGGCTGCTCGCCGGGCTGTGCGGGGCGGCGGGGATCGCGGTCGCGCGCTCGATCGTGAGGGACGTCTCCGATGACACCTCGACCATGGCGTCCCGCATCGGGATGCTCGCGATGGTGACCGCGCTCGCGCCGGTGCTCGCGCCCGTGCTCGGCGCGGGACTCGCCCACGTGTGGGGCTGGCGCGCCGACTTCGTGACCCTGGCCGGCCTGGGCGGCGTGATCGTGCTCCTGTTCTCGCTCGCGGTGCCTGAGACGCTGCCGCGGGAGCACCGGACGCCAGGCGGCCCGTCCTCGGTGGTCCGCGCGCTCGCACGGGCGGCTCACCACCGCGAGGTGCGGGGCGCCGCCCTGTCGCTGGGCGTGCACTCGTTCGGGTTCTACGCGTACATCGCGAGCGCCTCGTTCATCGTGGAGCGCGAGCTCGGGCACCCTCCGGCGGTCTTCGCCCTGGTGTTCGGGACCAACGCGGTCGCCGTGATCCTCGGCAACACCGTCTTCCGGCGGGCCGTGCGATCGCTGCACCCGGCCGGTCCCCTCGGGGTCGGCTACGCGCTGTGCACGATCGCGGGCCTCGGCCTGCTGATCGCGGCCTCGGGCTCCGGCGCGCCCGCAGGGGTGCTGTGGGCCTGCGCGATGGTCTACGCGTTCGGCCAGGGGCTCGTGCTCCCCGGAGCGCACTCCTGGGGACAGACCACGGTCGTCGCCTCCGGAGCGGCCTCGGCGCTGACGGGCTCCGCGCAGTTCCTCGGCGGCGTGCTCGGCTCGCCCATGACCGGGCTGATCGGCATCTCGGCCGCCCACCTCGGCGCCGTCCTCGCCGCCGCCTCGGGCGCGGCCGGCGCCGTCTGGCTGCTCACCCGCTCGTCGCTGTCGCCGTCCCCGACCCCCGCATCGTCCATCTGAAGGGAAGACCCATGCGCCCCACCGAGTCCACCGAGCCGGTCGTCGAGCCGGCCGAGCCGACGCCGACGACCACCGCGAACCCGCGCCGGACCCGGGCGGTGGAGGCATGACCGCCACCGCCACCCGCGAGGCCGCGCTGCTCGCGCGCGTGCCCGACGGCCTGCTGATCGGCGGCGAGTGGCGGGCGGCCTCCGGCGGCGAGACGCTCGACGTGGTCGACCCGGCGACCGGCGGGACGCTGAAGCGCATCGCGTCCGCCTCGGTGGAGGACGGCCGGGCCGCCCTGGACGCCGCCTGCGACGCGTTCCCGTCCTGGGAGGCGACGCCCGCCCGCGTCCGCGCCGAGGTGCTGCGGAGGGCGTTCGACGTGCTCACGGATCGCGCCGACGAGTTCGCTCTGCTGATGACGCTCGAGATGGGCAAGCCGCTCGCGGAGGCGCGCGGCGAGGTCGCGTACGGCGCCGAGTTCCTGCGCTGGTTCGCCGAGGAGGCACCGCGCATCGCGGGGCGCTACGGTCCCAACCCCGAGGGCACCGGGCGGATGATCGTCACCCAGCACCCCGTCGGGCCGTGCTATCTGATCACGCCGTGGAACTTCCCGCTGGCGATGGCGACGCGCAAGATCGCGCCCGCGCTGGCCGCCGGTTGCACCGTGGTCATCAAGCCGGCGGAGCTGACTCCGCTGACGACGCTGGCGTTCGCGGCGCTGCTCGAGGAGGCCGGCCTGCCCGCCGGCGTCGTCAACGTGCTCACGACGCACCACTCGGGCGCCGTGTCCGAGCCGATCATCCGCGACCCGCGACTGCGCAAGCTCTCCTTCACCGGCTCCACCGCGGTCGGCGTGCGGCTGCTCGAGCAGGCCGCCGCCGGCGTGCTGCGCACGTCGATGGAGCTGGGCGGCAACGCCCCCTTCGTGGTGTTCGAGGACGCCGGCCTCGACGCGGCGGTCGACGGCGCGATGGCGGCCAAGTTCCGCAACATCGGCCAGGCGTGCACGGCGGCCAACCGGTTCATCGTGCACCGCTCCGTCGCGGAGGAGTTCGCGCGTCGGGTCACCGAGCGGGTCGCCGCGCTGCGCGTGGGCCGCGGCACCGAGGACGGGGTGCAGATCGGGCCGCTCATCGACGCGCGCGCCGTGGACAAGGCGTCCCTGCTCGTGCGCGACGCGGTCGATCGCGGGGCGCGCCTGCGCACCGGCGGGCACGCGATCGACGGCGCCGGCACGTTCTTCGAGCCCACCGTGGTGTCGGACGTCGCCGCGGGGTCCGAGATCCTGCGCGAGGAGATCTTCGGGCCGGTGCTCGCGATCGTGCCGTTCGACACGGAGGACCAGGCGGTCGCGATCGCGAACGACACGGAGTACGGCCTCGTGTCCTACGTCTTCACCGAGTCCCTGGCGCGCGGGCAGCGCATGATCGAGCGCCTCGCCACCGGCATGATGGGCCTCAACATGGGGGTGGTCTCGAACGCCGCCGCGCCGTTCGGCGGATGGAAGATGTCGGGCCTGGGCCGCGAGGGCGGCGCCGAGGGCATCCACGAGTACCTGCAGACCAAGTACACGCTCACGCCGGCGCCCTGAGGGGTCAGGCGCGCGCGTCGCCCTCGCCCATGCGGTGGAGGCGGCGCGCGGCCTCCGACAGGGTCCCGCTGAGCGACGGGTAGACGGTGAAGGCGGCCGCGACATCGTCCACCGTGAGGTGGTGGGCGACCGCGAGCGACAGCGGGTAGATGTGCTCGCTCGCGCGCGGGCCCACGATCACCGCGCCGAACACCTGGCCGGTCACGGTGTGGCCGAAGACCTTGATGAAGCCCTCGTCGATGCCGAGCATCTTCGCGCGGGGGTTGCGCGCGAGGTCGAGGGTCGACACCTCGTAGAACAGGCCGCGCGCCTTGAGCTCCGCCTCGCTCGCGCCCACCGCCGCGATCTCGGGCACGGTGAACACGTTCGACGCCACCAGGCCCAGGTCGAGCGGCGTGACGGCGTCGCCGAGAGTGTGGGCCATCGCGATCCGCCCCTGCGTGGCCGCCACGCTCGCGAGCGGCAGCACGCCCGTGCAGTCGCCGGCCGCGTAGACGCTGCGGGCGGTGGTGCGGGAGACGCGGTCGACGCGGATCAGGCCGCGCTCGTCGAGCTCGACGCCGGCCTCCTCGAGGCCGATGCCCTCGGTGTTCGGGACCGAGCCGACGGCCATGAGGCAGTGGCTGCCCTCGAGCACCGCGCCGTCCTCGAGGGTCACCGCGACGCCCTGGTCGGTCCTCTCGACGCGCGCCGCGCGCCCGCCGACCAGGTGCATGCCGCGCTCGACGAACACCCGGGTCAGGTGCGCCGAGGCGTCGGGGTCCTCGCGCGCGAGGACCCGGTCCTTGGACGCGACGAGCGTGACCTCGGAGCCCAGCAGCCGGTACGCGCCCGCGAACTCGGCGCCGGTGACGCCCGAGCCGACCACGATCAGGTGCTCCGGAAGCGCGTCGAGGTCGTACAGCTGGGTCCACGTGAGGATGCGCTCGCCGTCCGGCTCGCATCCCGGCACCACCCGCGGCCGCGCGCCCACGGCGAGCAGGACGGCGTCGGCGTCGATCGCATCGTCCCCCACCGCGACCCGGTGCGGCCCGTCGAGGCGCGCCACGCCCGTCCGCACGTCGACGCCGTTCTTCTCGAGCCGCGCGGCGATGTCGCCGGACTGCTTCCGCACGAGCGCCTTGACGCGCGCGTTCACCTGCCCCATGTCGACCGTCAGGTCGCGCGCGATCTCGCCTCCGTCGCGGCGCCGGATGCCGAGCTCGGACGCACGTCCGGCGATGGTCAGCCACTCGGCGGTGGCGATCACGGTCTTCGAGGGCACCACGTCCGTGAGGACCGCGTTGCCGCCCAGGCCGTGACGCTCGACGAGGGTCACGTCGGCGCCGGCCTTGGTGGCGACCAGGGCGGCCTCGTAGCCGCCGGGCCCGCCGCCGATGATGACGATGCGAGGGGACATGCCCCCATTCAACCCCAGGTGGCGGCCGGTTCCGCCCGGCGAGCCGCCGCAGGTCGCGACTAGGCTCGAAGCCATGACGACTGCACACGAGTCCGCCGCGGAGGCCGCGGCCATCCTCGCCGCCGCCACCGGCGTCGACAAGCACGACATCGCCCTGGTCCTGGGCTCCGGCTGGGGCGGCGCCGCCGACCTCATCGGCGAGGAGGTCGCGCGCGTCGACGCCTCGGACATCCCCGGCTTCGACTCCCATACGGTGCCCGGCCACCACCCGATCTTCCGCTCGCTCGTCGCGCCCACCGGCAAGCGGGTGCTGGTGCTCGGCGCGCGCCAGCACTACTACCAGGTGCGCGACGCCGCGAAGGTGGCGCACGCGATCCGCATGGCCGCCGCCGGCGGGTGCAGCCAGCTGGTGCTGACCAACGGCTGCGGCTCCACCCGCCCCGAGGTGGGACCCGGCTCCGTGGTGGTGCTCGAGGACCACATCAACCTCACCGGGCAGACGCCGCTCGAGGGCGCGACGTTCGTCGACATGAGCGCGGTGTACTCGCCGCGGCTGCGCGAGCTCGCCCGATCGATCGACCCCGAGCTGCCCGACGGCATCTACGCCCAGTTCACCGGGCCCCAGTACGAGACCCCGGCCGAGGTCCGCATGGCCGCCATCCTGGGCGCGAACCTGGTGGGCATGTCGACCGTCCTCGAGGCGATCGCTGCGCGCGAGGTGGGTCTCGAGGTGCTGGGCCTGTCGCTGGTGACCAACCTCGCCGCGGGGATCGGCGGCGACACCCTCGACCACCAGGAGGTGCTCGACGCGGGCCGCGACGCGGGCCCGCGCATCTCCGCGCTGCTCGCGGCGATCGTCAGGGAGATGTGATGAAGGAGCTGCTGTCCCGGGCCGAGGCCTGGATCGAGGACGACCCGGACGACGCGACGCGCGAGGAGCTCACCGCGGTGCTCGACGCCGCTGTGGCGGGCGACGCGGACGCCCTCGCCGACCTCGAGGACCGTTTCCGCGGCTTCCTGGAGTTCGGCACCGCGGGCCTGCGCGGCGCGATCGGCGCGGGCCCGAACCGCATGAACCGCGCCGTGGTCATCCGCGCCGCCGCGGGCCTGGCGCGCTACCTGTCCGACGCGTTGGCCGCCGCCGGCGTCGAGGGCCCCGCCCGCGTCGCGATCGGGTACGACGCCCGCCACGGCAGCGCCGACTTCGCCGTCGACACCGCGGCCGTGATGACCGCCGCCGGTCACGAGGCGCTGCTGCTGCCCCGCACCCTGCCCACGCCGGTCCTCGCCTTCGCGACCCGGTTCCTCGACGCCGACGCCGGCGTCATGGTGACCGCCTCGCACAACCCGCCGCAGGACAACGGCTACAAGGTCTACCTGGGTGGACGCGTGGTCACGGACGAGGGGCGGGGTGCCCAGATCGTGCCGCCGTACGACGCCGAGATCGCGTCGCGCATCGCGGCGGTCGCCTCCGTCGAGGCCGTGCCGCGAGCCGAGAAGGGCTGGACCGTGCTGGGCGAGGGCGTGGTCGACGAGTACGTCGCGCAGGTCGCCGCGCTGGGCGGCGACGTCACCCCGGTCGCCGAGCGCCGAGCCGCCACCCGCATCGTCCTGACACCCCTCCACGGCGTGGGCGGCGAGACCGTCGAGCGCGTGCTGCGCGAGGCCGGGTTCAGCGACCTGCACACGGTCGCGGAGCAGGCGCAGCCCGACCCCGACTTCCCCACCGTCGCGTTCCCCAACCCCGAGGAGAAGGGCGCGATCGACCTCGCGCTCGAGCTCGCGCGGTCGGTGGGAGCGGACGTGGTGATCGCCAACGACCCCGACGCCGACCGCTGCGCGGTCGCCACGGTGGTCGACGGGGAGTGGACCATGCTCCACGGCGACGTCACCGGCTCGCTCCTGGGCGAGCGCGTCGCCGAGCGCCGCTCCCGCCTGCGCATGGCCCCCGGGTCGCAGGTGCTCGCGAACTCGATCGTCTCCTCCCAGCAGCTCGCGGCGATCGCCGAGGCCCACGGGATGGGCCACGCGAACACCCTGACGGGCTTCAAGTGGATCGGCCGCACACCGCGCATGGTGTTCGGCTACGAGGAGGCGCTGGGCTACTGCGTCGCCCCCGAGCTGGTGCGCGACAAGGACGGCGTGTCCGCCGCGCTGCTGATGGTCGACTTCGTGAGCGAGCTCAAGGCGTCCGGGCGCACGCTCGCGGACGCGATCGACGACCTGGCGCGCTCGTACGGCGTCTACCTGACGTCGCAGGTCTCGGCGCGCTACGCGGACCTCGCTGAGATCCCCGCGACCATGGCCCGCCTCATGGCATCGCCGCCCGCGACGCTCGCCGGCTCGCCCGTGGTGGCCACCGACGACATGTCGCTCGGGTTCCGGGGCCTGCCCGGGACCACGGGGCTGCACCTGGCGGCCGAGTCCGGCGCCCGGGTGATCGTGCGGCCGTCCGGCACGGAGCCGAAGGTCAAGGCGTACCTCGAGGTGATCGTCCCCGTCGAGGGGGACGAGGTGGCGGGCGCCCGGGCCTCCGCCGTCGAGACGATGGCGCAGCTCCAGGCCGACGTGAAGGCCGCGCTGGGGATCTGACCGGCAGGGATCGCTTCACGGGGCCCTTCGCGCGCCCCGGACCGACACGATCCGCTTCACCTGCGCGGCAGGCTTCGGAGGGAGGCGCGCGGCGGGCTCAGTAGCCGCCGGCCGCCTCGCCGCCGTCGAGCACCGCACGGCTGCCGGACAGCCCCAGGCGCGTGGCGCCGGCCTCGATCATCGCGACCGCGTCGTCCCAGGTGCGGACGCCGCCGGAGGCCTTGATGCCCAACCGGCCGCCCACGGTCGCGGCCATCAGCTCGATCGCGTGCACGGAGGCGCCGCCCGCCGGGTGGAATCCGGTGGACGTCTTGACGAAGTCCGCGCCCGCGGCCTCCGCGGCCTCGCAGGCACCCACGATCGCCTCGTCGCTCAGCGCGGCGGACTCGATGATCACCTTGAGGATCTTGGGGGCCGGCACGGCGGCACGCACGGCGGCGATGTCCGCCTGGACAGCGGCGTAGTCGCCGGAGTTCGCGGCGGCGATGTCGATGACCATGTCGACCTCGTCCGCACCCTGCTCGCAGCTGAGCGCGGCCTCGGCGGCCTTGACCGACGAGTGGTGCTTGCCCGAGGGGAAGCCGCAGACGGTCGCGACGGCGAGTCCCTCGGGGACGGAGACCGGCAGCATGGACGGGGAGACGCAGACGGAGAAGACGCCGAGCTCGGCGCCCTCCGCGATCAGGGCCTCGACGTCGGCGGGCGTGGACTCCGGCTTGAGGAGCGTGTGGTCGACGTAACGGGCCAGTTCAGCACGGGTGAGAGTCATGGGACCAGCCTACGTCGCCGGGGTTCGCCGCGACGCTCAGAGGTCGATGCCGTACCCCTCGATGACCAGCTCGGCGAGGTCCGCGCGCTCGTCGTAGGGCAGGAAGCTTCCCCACGCCGCGGTGAGCGTCGCCTCGAACAGGTCCTCCACGGTCCAGCCGGCGTCGACCAGCGCCGCGAACTCGCTCGACATCGACACCCCCGACACCAGCCTGTTGTCGGTGTTGACGGTGACGGCGAACCCGAGGTTGCGCAGCTCGTGCATCGGGTGCTCGGCGATCGACGGCGCAGCCGCGGTGTGGACGTTGGACGTGGGGCTGCACTCCAGGGGGATCTGCTGGTCGAGGGCGTGGCGCGCGATGAGCCCGAGCACCGGCTCCTCCGTGCCGAAGCCCTCGATGTCCTCGTGGATCCGCACGCCGTGGCCGATGCGCCGGGCACCGACGAACAGCGCGTCCCCGACCGACTCGGCACCGGCCGCCTCGCCGGCGTGCACCGTGACGGGGAAGTGCGCGGCGCGCAGGGCGACGAACGCCGGGCCGAACCGCGTGGGAGGGAAGCCGTCCTCTGGACCCGCGATGTCGAAGCCGACGCAGCACCGGTCGCGGTTGACGATCGCGAGCGCCGCGATCTCCTCCGACCGGTCGAGGTGGCGCATGGCGCACAGCAGCGCGCCGGCGCGGATCGCGTACCCGGCCTCGAGCGCCGCGGCGACGCCCTCCTCGACACCCGCCTGCACCGCCTCGACCACCTCCTGCAGCCCCAGGCCGCCGGCGACGTGCAGCTCGGGCGCGTAGCGCAGCTCGGCGTAGATGACGCCGTCCGCGGCGAGGTCGAGCACGGCCTCGCGCGCGATCCGACTCAGGTTCGGCGCCGTCTGCATCACCGCGGTGGTGTGCGCGAAGACCTCCAGGTACCTGACCAGGTCCCCCGACTCTGCCTGCGCGCGGAACATCGCCGCGAGCTCGTGCGGGTCGGTCGAGGGGAGCTCATGCCCGATCTCCGCCGCGAGCTCGATGAGCGTCGAGGCTCGGAGGCCCCCGTCGAGGTGGTCGTGGAGCAGGACCTTGGGCAGCGCGAGGATCTCGTCGGGGGTGAGCGTCATGGCCCCAGGCTAGCCGCGGCGGGCCCTCACCGGCATGATCAGCCAGGCCGCCCGGGACCAGTGCCCGAGCGCGGGCAGGCGGCCGGCTCCCGGGTGCAGGTCGGCGTCGGCGAGCGGCAGCACCGCGCCCGCGCCCGGCTCGTACACGTCGAAGCCGTTACCGGCGTCGCGGACCAGGAGCACCACGTGGCGCGGGATCACGGTGTCGAGCCCGAGGCTCGAGTCGCCCGCGGAGAACAGGGGCACCGGGATGCCGTCCGCGAGCGCTCGCCGCGCGTGGGCGAGCAGCGGGGCGAGCGCCTCCGAGGTCGAGTCGTCGACGAGGCGTCCCGCGAAGCGCAGTCCCGCGAAGCGCGTGCGGTCGTCGACCTTCCACGGCGGGGTCCCGAGCGAGCGCGGCCAGGCGACCGGGCCCAGGGCGCTCGTGGTGGTCTGCGCGTGGATCACACGCTGCAACGCCTGCCAGCGCTCCTCGACGGTGAGGGTCGCGAAGCCCTCGGCCTCCGCGTGGATCGCCTCGGGCGGCGTGTGGTCGCCGAGCGACCGGCCGGTCCCGACCCACAGCGCGACGAACGGGTCGCCGATCATCCGCATCATCCCCATGGTCGCGGCGCCGCAGGTGGTCTGGTCCACCTGCGCGGCGAGGACGCTGCCCCACCGCACGGGACCGGTCCCGGTCCCGGCGGGATGGGCGACGATGCCGCGCGCCTCGCGCCCCATGCCCTCCCAGGCGGCGGCCAGCGCCGCGACGGCCGAGATGGGTGCGCCCGACGCCACGGCGCGCTCGATCACCTCGGGCCGGTCCCCGAGCTGGCCGCGCGCGACCTCGAGGGCCTTCGCGTCCGCCGGCGTCGCGCGCTCGACCGCGCGCGCGAAGGCGCGGGAGAAGAGCGTGCCGTCGGCGGGAGCCGGCTCCTCCCCCGCATCGTCCCGACGCAGCAGGCCGCCCAGCCGCGCCGCGGTCGCCGTCAGCGTCCAGCTCATCTAGCGGGTGAGGGCGCCGACGGAGTCGAGGATGATGTCGCGCGAGAACGAGCCGCCCGGGGTGATGTCGAGGGTGCCGGCGCCGTCGCAGGCCTCGGCCAGCGCCGCCACCCCGCGGGGCATGCGGTCCTCGGTCTCGGTGTGCAGCGTCATGATGACGTCGCCGCGCTTGACCTCGTCGCCGACCACCTTGTGCAGGCGCACTCCCGCGGACACCTGGACCGGGTCCTCCTTGCGCGCGCGCCCGGCCCCCAGGCGCCAGGCCGCGACGCCCACGCCGAGCGCGTCCATCCGGGTGATGACGCCGTCGGAGTCCGCGCGGACCTCCTCGACATGAGGAGCGTCGGGCATCGGTGCATCGGGGTCGCCGCCCTGCGCCTCGATCATGCGACGCCACGCATCCATGGCGCGGCCGTCCGTGAGCGCCGCTTCGGGGTCGGCGTCGGGGCGGCCCGCCGCGGCGAGCATCTCCCGCGCGAGCGCCAGGGTGAGATCGACCACGTCGGCGGGACCGCCGCCGGCGAGCACCTCGAGGGACTCGGCGACCTCGAGGCCGTTGCCGATGGTGCGACCGAGGGGCGTCGACATGTCGGTCAGCAGGGCGGAGGTCTTGACGCCCGCGTCGTTGCCCAGGTCGACCATGGTGCGCGCGAGCTCGCGTGCGTCGTCCAGATTCTTCATGAACGCGCCCGATCCGACCTTGACGTCGAGCACCAGCGAGCCGGTGCCGGACGCGATCTTCTTGGACATGATGGAGGAGGCGATCAGCGGGATGGCCTCGACGGTGCCGGTGACGTCGCGCAGCGCGTACAGCTTCTTGTCCGCCGGCGCCAGGCCGGTGCCGGTGGAGCAGATGACCGCGCCCACCTCCTCCAGCTGCCGCGCCATCTCGGCGTTGCTGAGGGCGGCGCGCCAGCCCGGGATCGACTCGAGCTTGTCGAGGGTGCCTCCCGTGTGCCCGAGCCCGCGACCGGACAGCTGCGGGACCGCGACGCCGCAGGAGGCGACCAGGGGCGCGAGCGGCAGCGTGATCTTGTCGCCGACGCCACCGGTCGAGTGCTTGTCCGCGGTCGGCCGCGACAGCCCGCTGTAGTCGAGACGCGCACCGGTGTCGATCATGGCCTGGGTCCAGCGGGCGATCTCGGCGCGGTTCATCCCGCGCAGAAGGATGGCCATCGCGAGCGCGCTCATCTGCTCGTCCGCCACCACGCCGCGCGTGTAGGCGTCGACCACCCAGTCGATCTGGTCCTCGCTCAGGGTGCCCCCGTCGCGCTTGGTCTTGATGACGTCGACGACGTCGTGGCGCTCGGCCATGTCAGCTCTCCTCGAGGTGCTGGGGCCCGAAGGCCCACGGAAGGATGTCGTCCAGGGTGAGGGTGCCGTCGGGTCCGTCGATCAGCAGGGTCGGACCGCCGAACTCGTAGAGGAGCTGGCGGCATCGGCCGCACGGCTGCAACGGCGCCCCGACCGCATCCACGCACGCGAAGGCGAGCAGGCGCGAGCCGAGGGCGTCGGTGTGCAGCTTCGACACGAGCGCGCACTCGGCGCAGAGCGTGAGCCCGTAGCTGGCGTTCTCGACGTTGGCCCCGGTGACCACCTCACCGGTGTCGGTGAGCGCCGCGGCGCCCACCTTGTACTTCGAGTACGGCACGTACGCGCGCTCGCTCGCCTCCCGCGCCTTGGCGCGGAGCAGCTCCCAGTCGACGTCCATGCCGCTACTTCTTGTACGGGATGCCCTCGGCGGCCGGGGGACGCACGTGTCCCACGAGGCCGGCGACGGCGAAGATGGTGGCGAGGTACGGCAGCATCGCGAGGAACTGCGACGGGATCGCCGTCCCGATGATGCCGAACTGCTCGCGCAACGAGTCCGCGAAGCCGAACAGCAGGGCCGCGGCCAGCGCGCCCTTCGGGCTCCACCGACCGAGGATCATCGCCGCGAGGGCGATGTACCCCTTGCCGCCGGTCATCTCCTTGTTGAACGCGAGCCCGGAGGCCACCGTGAAGAACGCGCCTCCGAAGCCGGCGACCGCGCCACCGAGGATGGTGTTGCGGACGCGGGTGCGGTTGACCTTGATGCCGACCGTGTCCGCGGCCTTCGGGTGCTCGCCGACGGCGCGCATGCGCAGGCCCCACCGCGAGCGGAACAGCATCACGTTGAGCACGGCGACGATCACGTACATCGAGTAGACCAGGATGTTCTGGTCGAACAGCACCGGGCCGAGCACGGGGATCTTCGACAGCAGCGGGATCGGCAGGTCGGGCAGCCCGATGGCGCGGTTGAGCTCCGGGTTGTTCTTCATCAGCGTGCCGAAGAAGAAGTTGGTGAGGCCCACCACGAGCACGTTGAGCACCACACCGACGACGATCTGGTTGACCCAGTACTTCACGGCGAACAGCGTCAGCGCGGCACCGACCAGCGCGCCCGCGAGCGGCGCGGCGATCAGGCCCGCGTACGCGCCGACCGCGTCCGAGCCCGTGGCAGACGCCACCGCGCCGCCGACGAGCGCGGCGAGGAAGGCACCGGCGAGCAGCTGGCCCTCGATCGCGATGTTGATGATGCCGGAGCGCTCGCACAGCATGCCGGCGAGCGAGCCGAACACGAGCGGGACCGCGAGCACCACGGTGCCGATCAGCAGGCCCGTGATCTGGATGGACGTCGCGGTCTTGCCCGCGCCCGCCCACACCAGCACGGCGAGGACCACCAGCAGCCCGACCGTGCTGGGCAGCCAGACGCCGAACTGCCGACGGTTCCTCACGCCCCAGGCCGAGAGCGCGGCGAGCGCGGTGGCGGCGAGCGTCAGCGCGATCGCGACCGGCTGGGACGGGACGTCGAACGCGGGGATGGTGAACAGGTCACCCGACCGCGAGAGCACGAACGTCGTGGTCGCGCCGCCCCCGGGGGTCATCAGACCGAAGAAGATGAAGGACAGGATGCCCACGGAGCCCAGCAGCAGGGGCATCTTCCAGCTCAGCGGCTTCTCCACCGCAGCGGCGGGCTGCGCCTCGGGCGCCTCGACAGCGGTCGCGGTCATGCCGTCACCACCTTCTCGCGCGAGGGCGCGGGCAGTCGGAACAGGAAGCGCACCAACGGTGGTGCGGCGATGAACAGGACGATCAGCGACTGGATGATCAGCACGATGTCGATCGGCAGCTGCGCCTGGACCTGCAGCGCGGGTCCCGCGGCGCGGAGCCCGCCGAAGAGGATCGCCGCCATCACGGTGCCGAGCGGCCGCGACCGTCCGAGCAGCGCCACGGTGATCGCGTCGAAGCCGAAGGAGCCGGCGATGCCGGCGGTGAGCGACCTCTCGGTGCCCAGGATCTGCGCGGAGCCCGCGAGGCCGGCGAGCGCACCCGCGATGGTCATGACGCCCACGATCGCGATCGAGACGTTCATGCCCGCCGTCCTCGCCGCGTTGGGGTTGGCGCCCACCGCGCGGAAACGGAAGCCCCAGGTCGAGCGCTCCATGAGCCACCACACGCCGACGGCGGCGAGCAGCGCGACGATGAACCCGAGGTGCAGCCGGTAGTTGTCGCCGAGGATCAGCGGGTACGCCGCGGAGTCCGCCACCGCGGGCGACTGCGGGTTGTCCGAGCCGGGGCGCTGGAAGGCGTCCTTGCTCAGCGCGAAGCCCAGCAGGTTCGCCGCCACGTAGTTCAGCATGATCGTCACGATCACCTCGTGCGCGCCCGTGCGCGCCTTGAGGATGCCGGGGATGAACCCCCAGAGCGCGCCGCCGAGCGCGCACGCCGTGACGGCCACGATCAGGTGCAGGACCGGCGGGAGGTTCCACGCGAAGCCGACGTACGCGCCGAGCATCGCGCCGATCATCATCTGGCCCTGAGCACCGATGTTGAACAGTCCGGCGCGGAAGCCCATGCCGAGCCCCAGACCCGCGAAGATCAGGGGCGTCGCCATGGTCAGCGTCTCGGTGATCGGCCGGAACTGCTGGGCGAACGTGTCGCCGTTGTAGTTCCACACGGCGCCGCGGAACATCGCGGAGTACGCGCTCGAGACCGCGTCCCACGCCGCCTTGAACGTGTCGGCCGGCCGGGCGAAGAAGTAGCCGAGCGCCTCCTCGACGGCCGGGGACGCGAGGACGATCAGGAATCCGCCGATGATGAGGGACGCGACCACCGCGAGGACCACCACGAGCGAGTTGCTCTCGGCGATCTCGCGCAGCAGCGCGCGGGTGTCGCGAGGCGGCTTGCCCGCCTCGGCCGTCTCGGTCTTGTCGACTTCGGCGCTCACGCCGCCTCCTCCTCGTGGGCTCCGGCCATCATGAGGCCGAGCGTGTCGCGGTCCGTGTCGGGCGGGACGATGCCGACGATGTCGCCGTGGTACATGACGGCGATGCGGTCGGCGAGCGCCACCACCTCGTCCAGCTCCGAGCTGACGATGATGACGCCGGCGCCCGAGTCCCGCTCCGCGATGATCCGCTTGTGGACGAACTCGATGGAGCCGACGTCGAGGCCGCGGGTGGGGTTCGAGGCGATCAGCAGCTTGAGCGGGCGGGACAGCTCGCGCGCGAGCACGACCTTCTGCTGGTTGCCTCCCGACAGCGAGCCGGCGGTCTGGCCGATGCCGGTGGTGCGGACGTCGAAGGCCTCGACGTGCTTGCGGGCCTCGTCCGCGATCACGCCCGGCTGCAGCGCCACGCCCTTGGCGTACGGCGGCTGGTCGTGCAGGTCGAGGATGAGGTTGTTGGCGATGGTCATGTCCGCGACGATCCCGTGCTCGGTGCGGTCCTCGGGCACGAAGCCCAGCCCCGCCATGAGCACGTCCTTGATCGAGCGGCCGGTGATGATCTCGCCGTCCAGCACGGCGCGCCCCGCGGTCGCCTTCTCGAGGCCGAGCAGCGCCTCGGTCAGCTCGGTCTGCCCGTTGCCCTGGACGCCGGCGATCGCGAGGATCTCCCCGCGGTGGACGTCGAAGGACACCGAGTTGAGGCGGGCGATCCCCGCCTCGTCGACCACGGCCAGGTCGCGGACCTCGAGGACCACGTCGCCGGGCGTCGCGTCCTCCTTGTCCACCGTCATGGACACGTCGCGCCCGACCATGAGGGAGGCGAGCTCCTCCTGGGAGGCGGTGGGCTCGGCGGTGCCGACCACCTTGCCGCGACGGATGACGGTGATGGTGTCGGCGACGGCCTTGACCTCGCGCAGCTTGTGCGTGATGAGGACGACCGCGGTGCCGGCGTCGCGGAGGTCCTTGACGATCCCGAGCAGCTCGTCCGTCTCCTGCGGCGTGAGCACGGCGGTGGGCTCGTCCAGGATCAGCACCTGGGCGTCGCGGGAGAGCGCCTTGATGATCTCGACCCGCTGCTGGGCGCCCACGGGGAGGTCCTCGATGACCGCGTCCGGGTCGACATCGAAGTTGAAGCGGTCGGAGATCTCCTTGACCTTCGCGCGCGCCGCCTCGAGGTCGAGCAGCTTCGCGGGCCCGCGCACGTCCTCGTGCCCGAGCATCACGTTCTCCGCGACCGTGAAGGGGTGGACCAGCATGAAGTGCTGGTGGACCATGCCGATGCCGGCCGCCATCGCGTCTCCGGGTCCGACGAAGTTCGCAGGCTCGCCGTCGAGCAGGATCTCGCCTTCGTCGGCGTCGTACAGGCCGAACAGGACGTTCATCAGCGTGGACTTGCCGGCGCCGTTCTCGCCGAGCAGGGCGTGCACGGATCCGGACTCGACCAGCAGGTCGATGGAGTCGTTGGCGGTGAAGGTGCCGAAGCGCTTGGTGATGCCCTTCAGTTCAAGTCTCACTCGCGTGCCTTTCAGGTCTCAGGTGGACCGGCATCTGCGCAGGTCCGTACCGCTTCAGTCAAGCACGAGGGGCGCGCCGCGTCCACGCAGCGCGCCCCTCGTCCCGGGTCCGGCCCGGGCTGTGGCTTACGGCTCGATCGAGCCGTCGATGATGCCGGCCGAGATCTCCTGGATCTCCGCGTCGGTGGCCTCGTCGACGGTGTTCGCGGCGAAGGCGGACACGCCCACGCCACCGTTCTCGAGGGTGCCGACGTAGGCCTCGGACGAGAAGCCGTCCTCAGCGGAGGTCTTGACGACGTCGTAGACCGCCGGGCCCATGTTCTTCATGATGGAGGTCAGGATGATGTCCGCGTACTCGGTGGTCAGCGTCCAGTCGGAGTCCACGCCGATGATCCAGACGTCGCCGGCGGCCTGAGCGGCGGCGGCGGCGCCGAGACCCACGGGGCCCGCGACCGGGAGGATGATGTCCGCACCCTGGTCGATGAAGCCCTGCGCGGTCGACTGACCCTTGGTCTGGTCGGAGAAGTCACCGGTGAAGGAGCCGTTCTCGCCGTCCCAGCCGAGGACCTGGACGTCGGCGCCCTTGGCCTCGTTGTAGTACTCGACACCGCTGAGGAAGCCGTCCATGAAGATGGTGACGGACGGGATCTGGATGCCGCCGAAGGTGCCGACGACGCCGGTCTTCGAGGAGGCGGCCGCGGCGTAGCCCGCGAGGAACGCGGCCTCGTCGGTCTCGAAGGTCAGCGACTTGAGGTTGTCGAACGAGTCCTCGTAGGTCACGTCGATGATCGCGAACGACGAGTCGGGGTTGGAGGTCGCGGCCTCAGCGGTCGCGTCGCCCAGGAGGAAGCCGACCGTGATGGTCAGGTCGCAGCCCGCGTCGACCATCGCGGCGATGTTCGGCGCGAAGTCCGCGTCCGAGGTCGACTCAGCGGTCGAGACCTCGATGCCGAGGTCGGCCTTGGCCTGCTGGAGGCCCTCGAAGCCGGCCTGGTTGAACGACTTGTCGTCGAAGCCGCCCGAGTCGGAGACCATGCAGGCGGTGTAGTCGAGCGAGGCGGCCGGGGTGTCGGTCGCGGCGGCGGTCGAGCTCGAACCGGACTCCTCCGGAGCCGACGAGCAGGCGGCCAGCGTCAGGGCCGAGACGGCAGCGAGCGCGCCGATGCTGACAAGCTTCTTCATAGGGTGATGTTCCTCACTACGTGTAGCCAGGACGACAGACTCGGCCCGGCTGGTTGGTAGGGACGATGTTACGCAAGAATTGTTACGAATAGGCACCGGGTGCGTTGCCTTACGGCAACGATGTGCGATGTTCGTCACCTTTACATCGTGGAGGGCAGGGATCCCGCAGCATCCTTGACGCGCTGGGCGGCCGAGCGGACCGTCACCAGGATGGCCTCGTCGGACTCGACCACCACCGCATCGTCCACCCCGACGACCACGACGGGCTTCGTGCCGCCGACCACGATGGCGCCGCGCGCACCGACGGTGCCGACGGCCGCGGCGCGGCCGATCGCGACCGGCTCGCCGCCCGCGCCCGACAGCTCGCCCAGCGAGTCGAAGTCACCCACGTCGTGCCACTCGAAGCTCGCCGGCACCACCGCGACCCCGCCCTCGGCGGCGACGGGCTCGGCGATCGCGTGGTCGATCGCGATCTTGGTGAGCGTGGGCCAGACGCGCGCGAGGACCTCCGCGCGGGCCTCCGAGTCCCAGGCCGCGGCGATCTCGCGCACGCCCCCCGCGAGCGCGGGCTGCAGCCGGTCGAGGTGGCCCAGCAGCACGTCGGTGCGCATCACGAACATGCCGGCGTTCCACACGAAGCCGCCCCGAGCGAGCATGCCCGCCGCGGTATCCGCGTCCGGCTTCTCCGTGAACGCGGTGACGTGCCTCGCGGCCCCGTCGAGCTCGTCGCCCATCTCGATGTACCCGAACGCCGTCGACGGCTCGGTCGGGGTGATGCCGATGGTCACCACCTTGCCGAGGCGCGCCGCGGCCGCGGCCTGCGCGACGGTCTCTCGGAAAGCCGCGGAGTCGGGGATGATGTGGTCGGCGGCGAACGAGCCCATGATCTGCGGACCCCAGCGCTCCTCGATGAGGGCGGCGGCGAGCGCGATCGCCGCCATGGAGTCACGCGGGCTGGGCTCGGTCACGAGGTTCGCCTCGGGAACCTCCGGCACCTGGGCGCCCACGCCGGCGGCATGGCGCTCGCCCGTCACGATCACGACGCGCTCGGACAGCGGCAGCACCCGGTCCACCGTGTCCTGGATCAGCGTGCGCCCCGTGCCCAGCAGGTCGAGGAGGAACTTGGGCCGGTGCGGCTGCGACAGCGGCCACAGCCGGGACCCCACTCCCCCCGCCGGAATGACGGTGACGAAGTCCTGTACAAAATCTGACACGATCCCCCCTCGGTGTTCCCGTACGCCTGGGCGACCAGACTAGGATGAAATCCGAATCGGGTGGTCAGTTCGAAGGAGAGCCGTGTCCCCTACGACGACGTTGTACAGAGGCCATGAAGGCATGTGGATGTGGGTGGTGCACCGGGTGACCGGTGTCGCCATCTTCTTCTTCCTGCTGATCCACGTCCTCGACACCGCGCTGGTGCGCGTGTCGCCCGAGGCCTACAACGACGTGATCGGAAGCTACAAGACGCCGATCTACGGGCTCATCGAGTCCGGCCTGGTCGCGGCGATCCTGCTGCACGCGTTCAACGGGCTGCGCATCATCGCGGTGGACCGCTCGACGTGGGCGCTGCGCCACCAGAAGCAGCTGGTGTGGGCCGTCTGGATCCTGTTCGCCGTGCTCATGGCGCCGTTCCTGTGGCGCCACCTCGGCCACGTCTTCGGAGGTGCCTGATGACCGCCCCCCGCCTGAAGGAGCCCCAGATCCCCTCCGGCCGCACGCGCCACAACGCCGAGAAGTGGTCGTGGGTGTTCATGCGCATCTCGGGCCCGCTGCTGCTCGTGCTGATCGTCACCCACCTGTTCGTCAACCTGATGACCGGCGACGGCATCAACCAGATCGACTTCGCCTTCGTCGCGGGCAAGTGGGCGTCGCCGCTGTGGAAGATCTGGGACTTCGTCATGCTCGTCCTGGCGATGCTCCACGGCTTCAACGGCATGCGCCTCCTGATCAACGACTACGCCCACCGGGCGGGGCTGCGGAAGGTCCTCCACGCGCTGCTCGGCATCGCGACCGTCGTCATCATCGTGCTCGGCTCGCTGGTGATCTGGACCTTCGACCCGTGCCTCGGCACCGACCCCAGCCTCGTCCCCGACTTCTGCAAGGACCTCGCATGACCCATCACGAGTACGACGTCGTCATCGTCGGCGCCGGCGGCGCCGGCATGCGCGCAGCCCTCGAGAGCTCGCAGCGCGCGCGCACCGCGGTGCTGACCAAGCTCTACCCCACCCGCTCGCACACGGGCGCCGCGCAGGGAGGCATGGCCGCCGCGCTGGCGAACGTGGAGGACGACAGCGCCGAGTGGCACGTGTTCGACACCATCAAGGGCGGCGACTACCTGGTCGATCAGGACGCGGCGGAGATCCTCTGCAACGAGGCGATCGACGCGGTGCTCGACCTCGAGAAGATGGGCCTGCCGTTCAACCGCACGCCCGAGGGCAAGGTCGACCAGCGCCGCTTCGGCGGCCACACCCGCAACCACGGCGAGGCGGCCGTGCGCCGCGCCTGCTACTCCGCCGACCGCACCGGCCACATGATCCTGCAGACGCTCTACCAGCAGTGCATCAAGCAGGAGGTCGAGTTCTTCAACGAGTACTACGTGCTGGACCTCATCCTCGACGGCGACCCGCAGGCGGCGGCGCCGGGCGAGGAGGTCGCCGTGGCCGGTGTGGTCGCCCTCGAGCTCTCGACCGGCGAGATCCACACGTTCAACGCCAAGGCGGTGATCTTCGCCACCGGCGGCGCGGGCAAGGTCTTCAAGACCACGTCGAACGCCCACACGCTGACGGGCGACGGCATGGGCATCGCGCTGAACGCGGGCCTGCCGCTCGAGGACATGGAGTTCTTCCAGTTCCACCCGACCGGCCTCGCGGGCCTGGGGATCCTGCTGTCCGAGGCGGCGCGCGGCGAGGGCGGGATCCTCCGCAACTCCGAGGGCGAGCGCTTCATGGAGCGCTACGCCCCGACCATCAAGGACCTCGCCCCGCGCGACATGGTCGCGCGCGCGATGGCCAACGAGGTGCGCGAGGGCCGCGGCGCCGGCCCCCACCAGGACTACGTGCTGCTGGACCTCACCCACCTCGAGCCGGCGCACATCGACGAGAAGCTGCCGGACATCACCGAGTTCGCGCGCACCTACCTGGGCGTCGAGCCCTACACGGAGCCCGTGCCCGTCTACCCGACCGCGCACTACGCGATGGGCGGCATCCCCACCACCGTGCAGGGCGAGGTGCTCCGCAACAACACGGACGTGGTGAAGGGTCTGTACGCCGCCGGCGAATGCGCGTGCGTCTCCGTGCATGGCGCGAACCGTCTGGGCACCAACTCCCTGCTCGACATCAACGTGTTCGGCCGCCGCGCCGGCATCGCGGCCGCCGAGTACGCCTCCGGCGTCGACGCGGCCCCCGCGTTCCCCGAGGACGGCGACGCCCGCATCCGCGCGCTGGTCGACGGCCTGCTCGCCACGGTGGGCGGCACCGGCACCGAGCGCGTGTCCGAGATCCGGAAGGCGCTGCAGGAGACCATGGACCGCAACGTCCAGGTGTTCCGCGACGCGGACTCCCTCGCCGAGGCCACGCGGGTGGTCGCGGAGCTGAAGGAGCGTTTCACGGACGTCGCGATCCACGACCGCGGCAAGCGCTTCAACACGGACCTGCTCGAGGCGATCGAGCTGGGCTTCCTGCTCGAGATCGCCGAGGTGGTCGTGGCGGGGGCGCTGGCCCGCGAGGAGTCCCGCGGCGGGCACTACCGCGAGGACTTCCCCACGCGCGACGACGAGAGGTTCCTGCACCACACGATGGCGTACGCCACCGGCGAGGGGGTCCGGCTCGACACCAAGCCCGTGGTCATCACCAAGTACCAGCCCATGGAGAGGAAGTACTGACATGACGGCCACCGCCGAGTCCCCCGCCGTGGCCGAGGTCCCGACCCTCACCGTCACGCTGCGCATCCTCCGCACCAAGCCCGAGGGCACCGCCGAGCACGGCCCCGGCGAGTCCTACTGGGAGGAGTTCCAGGTCGAGGCGCACGCCACCGACCGCGTGCTGGACGCGCTGCACAAGATCAAGTGGGAGCAGGACGGCTCGCTGGCGTTCCGACGGTCCTGCGCGCACGGCGTCTGCGGCTCGGACGCGATGCGCATCAACGCGCGCAACCGCCTCGCCTGCAAGACGCTGCTCAAGGACCTCAACCCCGCCAAGCCGATCATCGTCGAGCCGATCAAGGGCCTGCCGGTCGAGAAGGACCTGATCGTCGACATGGAGCCGTTCTTCGCCTCCTACCGCGAGATCATGCCGTTCCTCATGACCACGGGCAGCGCACCCGCGCGCGAGCGCCTGCAGTCCCCCGAGGACCGCGCGCGCTTCGACGACACGACCAAGTGCATCCTGTGCGCCGCCTGCACCACCAGCTGCCCCGTGTTCTGGACCGACGGCCAGTACTTCGGCCCCCAGGCGATCGTGGGCGCCCACCGGTTCATCTTCGACTCGCGCGACGAGGGCCAGTGGGACCGCCTCGAGGTGCTCAACGACAAGGCGGGCGTGTGGAAGTGCCGCACCGCCTTCAACTGCACCGAGGCCTGCCCGCGCGGCATCGAGGTGACCAAGGCGATCTCCGAGGTCAAGAAGGTGCTGACCACCGGCGAGATCTGACCCGCTGACGCGACGGAGGGGCCGGGGCGGTGCGCATCCTCCCGGCCCCTCGGGGGGGCGGGGCCGCGAGGCG
>NZ_JAUHPZ010000008.1:0-114588 GCF_030418375.1 Demequina lignilytica | reverse complement strand
CGGGGTGCGACCCCCCCCCGCCCCGCGGGCGGCCCGCCCCCCGGGGGGGGCCCGCGCCTCCGTGCCGTCCGGGCCCGCGCATCGTCCCGCAGCGGACGATGCGCTGCTCCCGTGGGCGCGCAAGGCGGGCTTGGTACCCTGGGCGCGGCCGATGCAGGCCTCCCCCTCACGCTCGCGGCGCCGTCGCGCGCTCCCGCACGTCCCGCAGTCCCCCACCACCGGAGTCCTCATGTCGCCCGAGACCGACCAGTCCCGCACGCCCACCGGCGTTCCCGAGGCCACCGGACGCTGGGGCGTCCTGTGGCGGCCGCGCACCTGGCGCCTGCCGGAGGGCTTCGGTCCTCGCGTGCTCCGCACCGAGCTGGTCTCGGGCCTGATGGTGGCGCTCGCGCTGATCCCGGAGGCGATCTCCTTCTCGATCATCGCGGGCGTGGATCCGCGCGTGGGCCTGTTCGCGAGCTTCACCATGGCGGTGTCGATCGCGTTCCTGGGCGGCCGTCCGGCGATGATCTCGGCGGCGACCGCCGCGGTGGCGCTGGTGGTGGCGCCCCTGGCGCGCGAGTACGGCCTGGACTACCTCATCGTCGCGGTGGTGCTCGGCGGCCTGATCCAGGTCGCCTTCGGCCTGCTCGGGGTCGCGAAGCTGATGCGGTTCATCCCGCGCTCCGTCATGGTCGGATTCGTCAACTCCCTCGCGATCCTCATCTTCCTCGCGCAGCTGCCGCATCTGACCGACGTGCCGTGGGTCGTGTACCCGCTGGTCGCGGCCGGGCTCGCGGTGATCGCGTTCTGGCCGCGGCTGACGGCGGTGGTCCCGGCGCCGCTGGTCGCGATCGTGCTGCTGACCGTGGTGACGGTGACCGCGGCGATCGCGGTGCCGACGGTCGGCGACGAGGGCGCTCTTCCCGAGGGCCTGCCGGGCCTCTTCATCCCCGACGTGCCGGTCTCGTTCGAGACGCTGCAGATCGTGTTCCCCTACGCGCTGGGCCTGGCGCTGGTGGGTCTGCTCGAGTCGCTCATGACCGCGAAGCTGGTGGATGACATCACCGACACGCACTCCGACAAGACCCGCGAGGCGTGGGGCCAGGGCGCGGCCAACGTCATCACCGGCCTGTTCGGCGGCATGGGCGGCTGCGCGATGATCGGCCAGACCATGATCAACGTGAAGGCCGGCCGCGCGCGCACGCGCCTGTCGACGCTGGCGGCCGGCGTCTTCCTGCTGGTGCTGATCCTGCTGCTCGGCGACGTGGTCGCGATGATCCCCATGGCGGCGCTGGTCGCGGTGATGATCTACGTGTCCTGGGCGACGTTCGACTGGCACTCGATCCGCGTCTCGACGCTGAAGCGGATGCCCAAGTCGGAGACCGCCGTCATGCTGGTGACGGTGGCCGTGGTGGTCCTCACCCACAACCTCGCGTACGGAGTGGTCGCGGGCGTGGTGCTCGCGTCGGTGCTGTTCGCGCGTCGCGTCGCGCACCTCGCCGAGGTGGTCGGCGGGGAGGTGAAGGACGGCGTGCGCCGGTACACGGTGCGCGGCGAGCTGTTCTTCGCGAGCTCGAACGACCTCTACAGCCAGTTCGACTACGCGGGCGACCCTGAGAAGGTCGTCATCGACATGTCGGGCTCGCACGTGTGGGACGCCTCGACCGTCGCGGCGCTCGACGCGGTCGAGCACAAGTACTCGCTGCACGGCACCGAGGTCGAGATCGTGGGCCTGAACGATGCGTCGCGGGAGTTCCACGGCCGCATGACCGGGCACCTGGGCGCGGGGCACTGACCTCCGGGCAGTACTGACCGTCCCGGGGCGGACGATGCGCGGGCCGGGGCAGCACTGAGCGTCCCGGCAGGGGCCGGGCTGGGTTGGGCTGGGCTGGGCTGGGTCGGGCGGGCCGGGGCCGGGCGGGTCTCGCTCAGTCCGGGCGGCTGACCGCCGCCTTCACCAGGTCCGCCGCGGTGGCGTCCGGGAGGTAGGCCCGCAGGATGCCGAGCGCGATGCCGGGCAGCCCGACCTCGTCCTGGTAGGCGAGGTACAGCGGCCGGTGCTCCGGCTTGAACTTGGCCTTGAAGCGCTCGAGCGAGGTGAAGCCGTAGTACGGCTCCATCTTGTCCGCGAGGATGTCGAGGAGCTTCTCGACCGAGTTGTCGACCTCGCCCGAGTAGGACAGCGGCGCGGCGGAGAGCGAGATGAACTCGTAGCCGGCCTCCTTGTACTGGACGGCGCTCTCCGCGATGAGGAACTCCATGACCCCGCTCATCACGCCGTCGTCGAGGCGGCGCTTCATGATGTCGATGGTCCAGCCGACCACGAAGCCCTCCCGGTAGACCGGCATCCAGCTGGTCATGCCGTGGACGGTGCCGTCCTCGTCGACCGCGAGGTGCATCTCGACGTTCGGGTCGTCCGCCTGGGGCAGGTCGCCGAGCGTGAAGCCCATCTCCGGCAGCGACTTGTCGCCGGCCCACTGTGCGGAGATCGCCTCCATCTGGTCCTTGAGCCCGCGGGGCGCCTCGGCGTAGCGGACCACGCGCATGGTCACGCCCTCGCGCTTGGCGCGGTTGATCGCGGAGCGCACGTCCTGCCACTTCTTGCCGGTGAACGCGAGGTCCGGCAGGCGCACCACGGTGTCCTCGGCCACCTGGAGCGACTTCCAGCCCTGCTCCGACAGCTCGGAGCGGGCGCGCTCGGACACGGCGAAGTAGCCGAGCCGCCAGCCGCGGGAGCGGCAGAACTCGGCGAACCCGGCGTAGTTGCGGCGGAGGTCGTCGGGGTGGCCGGCGGGGTCGGACAGCACGATCACGGTGTTGCCCACCTGCTTGAACCCGAACCCGGCGGTGCCGTCGTCCGAGATCCAGTGGTCGATCCCCTCCCAGCGCGCCATGTAGCCGATCGAGGTCATGCCGGTGGTGGTCCGCTGCAGCTCGATGAAGCGGTCGCGGGTCGAGCCGTCGGTCTCGTGTCGGCGCGACGTGAGCAGCAACGCGGCGACGAAGATCGCGAAGGCGATGAACCAGACGATGCCGATGCCCCCGAGGATCGCCTTCGCGGCGGTCGTCTCGCCCTCGAGGCCGGTGGTGCCGCCGAAGATGCGGACGATCGCCTCGGCCAGCGCGTCGCCGATGTCCGGCTGCGGCGTGATCTGGTGGCTCAGCGCCATGATCGCGGCCACCGTGAACGTCATGAGCGCCGCGAGGGTGACGAGCCCGCGCTTCCACACCCGCAGCTTGCCGCGACGGTCGCCCGTGACGCGGAAGTGGCGGCGCCACCCGATCAGCAGCACCAGGAGCACCACGTCGAGCGCGATGTCGAGCCAGTCGGACGGGTTCGAGGCGGCGAACGGCCCGGCCAGCGCGGTGATCACCGAGACGACGGTGACGTACCACCAGGCTCCTCGCCGGCCGTTGTGCAGCGCGTAGGCGAAGGTGAGCGACAGGACGGAGGCGGCGACGAGCGCGAGCGTGGACAGCGCCGGGTCGTCGGCGTTCTCGCCGAACCGCAGGATGCCGCCCTCCCCCGGCCACAGGCGGATCAGCAGCTGGTGAAGCGCGCCGAAGGCGACCAGCACCGCCGCGGTGTCCCGCACCTCCTGCGGGCCGAAGCGCCAGTCGAACTGCTCCCGCGCGCGCCCGACCACCCACGGGCCCGCCAGGATCCCGATCCAGAAGGCCGCCGCGTGCGTGAAGTCCCAGATCTCCGCCGCGTAGAGGATCATCGCGACGCAGTAGAGCGAGCCGATGAGGCGCACGCGCCGCCGCCACAGCAGCGGCATACCCGCGGTCATGGCGCCCACGGCGCCGAAGCCGCCGTTGCTGAGCCCGACGTCGCGCACGCGGGCGAGCTCCTGCGCCCAGTCGAGCGAGGTCTGCTCGAGGATCAGGAACATCAACGCGACCACGAGCACGGCGGCGAGATGGGTGCCCAGCACCGCCGCGAGCATGCGCAGCGTGCCGTAGCGGTACTCGAGGAAGCCGCCACCGACGCAGAACGTCGCGAGGATGAGCGCGTACATCCAGGGCTCGGGGGAGATCGCCGCGCCGACCAGCACGGTGTACCACTGGCCCTCGGCGAACGCGTCCAGGCCCCAGCCCCAGCGGTCCACCAGGCCGGACTCGAGCGCGGAGGACCACAGCGCGCCGGTGAGCGCTCCGACGACGAGCACGATCCCGGTGACGGCGAGCGTCCCGGGGATGCGCCGCAGGACGGCGAGCGCGGTGCGGACGGGGGACTCGGCGGTCTCGGACGGCGCGTCGACGGTCATGCGACCACGCTAGTGCGAGGGCCCGACCTGCGGGAGGTGCCGTGCATGCGACCCGGGTGACCGCATGTGCGCGCTCCGTTACGCTTGACCCTGATCATCCGTGCGCCTGCGCGGAGGAAGCAGGGAGCCTTCATGAACGCGGACGACCGCACCAACCCGGCGAGCAAGGGTCTGTACACGCCCCGCTCGGGCGAGTCCGGCGAGCAGCGCACGCCCGCACGCTCCCCCTTCATGCCGGTGAGCCAGCAGGTGCCGACCAGCACGGAGCAGCCCGCGCAGGCCCCCGCGTCCCAGCAGGCGCCGGTCTCCCAGCAGGCGCCGGTCTCGTCGCCCGCCGCGGCCCCCACCACCGGGTCGATCCCGCAGCGCACCGCGTTCCGGCCGACCTCGGGCGCCGTGCCCACGTCGACCCAGACCCCGGTGTCGGGCCAGGCGCCCGTCTCCGGCCAGGCCCCGGTCTCGGCCCCGCAGGCGACCCCCGCGTACCCGCCGGCCGGCACGGCCTTCACCCCGGCATCGTCCCCGCAGCCGGTGGCCCCCGCATCGTCCCCGCAGCAGACCCACCCCGGGGTCGCCGCGGGCGCCGGCGCGGCGCTCGGCGCGGGCACCGCGAAGATCAAGGGGCTCGCGGGGCGCGCGGCCGAGAGCTTCAAGGCCGGCGACGACCTGGCGACGCCGTCGAGCAAGGGCGGCCCCCGCAAGGCGCGCGTGCTGCTGTCGCGCGTGGACCCGTGGTCCGCGCTCAAGCTCGGCTTCCTGCTGTCGATCGCGGCGGGCATCATGCTGGTCGTCTCGGTGTTCGTGATCTGGAACGTGCTCAACTCGATGGGCACCTTCGCGCTGGTCAACGACTGGGTGGTGAAGCTCTTCACCACCGAGCAGGAGATCAACATCATGCAGTTCATGGAGTTCAACAAGGTGATGAGCGCGACCACGCTCGTGGCCGTGGTGAACGTCGTGCTGCTGACCGCGCTGACGGCGATCGGCGCGTTCCTCTACAACGTGGTCTCGTCCGTCGTGGGCGGCGTCTACGTCACCCTGACGGACGACTGATCTGCCGTCCGGGCGCGATTTTGAGTCGTGCTCGGGGTGCGGTACAGTTGTGCGCCGCGGCGGTGACGCCGCGAGGGGCCCATAGCTCAGGCGGTTAGAGCGCTTCGCTGATAACGAAGAGGTCGGAGGTTCAAGTCCTCCTGGGCCCACCGAGGTGATCCGATGAGGAAGATCGTGCTTCTCGCAGCCGCCGTCGTGGCAGGCGCGGTGGCCTACGCGTTGATCACCGAGAACTCCAACCGCGACCTATGGGACGATGTCCAGTACCCGGTCCGGTGATCACCCCGGTTCCTGACCGCGGGGCCTTGGCGCAATTGGTAGCGCACCTGCTTTGCAAGCAGGGGGTTGCGGGTTCGAGTCCCGCAGGCTCCACCATTCGAGGGCCCTCGCCGTGCCGGCGGGGGCCTTTCGCAGTCCCGGCCGGCGCCACCCCGGTGGTGGCGCCTGAGTGCTCGAGAGCCGGCCCGCGCGGGCACCCGGCCGCCACCAGGGCGCGATCGGGCCGTGACGCCCGCGCGCCGCGGCGGCTACCATCGGAGCATGACGTCTCTCCAACGTTGTAGAACTGTCGTGACCCCGGCCCGCGGATTCCCCGCCGGGGCCATCGCGCTGACCGGCGGACCGCTGCTCGCCGCCCTCGAGCGTTCCGTCGCCACGGCACTCGCCCACGACCCCGACCGGCTGCTCGCGCCCTACCGCCGGGAGGCCGGGCTGCCCGCGGTCGCCGAGCCCTACGGCGACTGGGAGTCCCGCGGCCTCGACGGGCACATCGGCGGGCACTACGTCTCCGCCCTCTCGCACCTCTACGCCGCGACCGGCCGCGCGGACATCCTGGCGAACCTGCGCGCCATGCTCGACGGGCTGCAGCAGTGCCAGGACGCGGTGGGCACCGGCTACCTGGGAGGCGTGCCGCGCGGCGTCGCGCTGGGCGAGGAGCTGCGCGGCGGCACGATCGAGGCGGAGCCGTTCGCGCTCAACGGCCGCTGGGTGCCCATGTACAACCTCCACAAGGTCCTCAACGGGCTGATCGACGCGTTCGAGGCCGCCGGGCAGGACGATGCGCTCGAGATGGCCCTCGCGTGGGCCGACTGGTGGATGGGCATCGCCGCGCACCTGACCGACGCGCAGATCGAGGCGATCCTCACCGCCGAGTTCGGCGGCATGAACGATGCGTTCTTCCGCCTCGCCGCGCTGACCGGCCGCGAGGACCTGGAGGCCGAGGGCCGGCGCTGGTCGCATCGCCTGCTGCTCGATCCCCTGCTGGCGGGCGAGGACCGCCTCGACGGGCTGCACGCCAACACGCAGGTCCCCAAGGTGGTCGGGTACGCGCGCTCCGGCGCGCCGGACCTGAGGGGTGCCGCGCGGGTGTTCTGGGACGAGGTGGTCAACGACCGCACGGTCTCGATCGGCGGCCACGGCGTGCGCGAGCACTTCCACCCGAAGGCGGACTTCCGCGCGATGGTGCTCGACCCGCTCGGTCCCGAGTCCTGCAACACCTTCGGGATGCTGCAGCTGACCGACCTGCTGCGGCAGGAGTCGGACGAGCCGGCGCTGGTGGACTTCGCCGAGCGTGCGATCGTCAACCATGCCCTCACCGCGCAGCACCCCGGCCACGGCGGGTTCGTCTACTTCTCCCCGCTGCGGCCGGCGCACTACCGCGTGTATTCGCGCCACGGCGCGTCCATGTGGTGCTGCGTGGGCAGCGGGCTCGAGGGCCACTCGCGCTACGACCGGTTCCTGTTCTCCCGCGACGGCGACAGCCCGCGCGTGGAGATCTACGAGCCGGCGCGGCTCGACTGGGACGGCATCGCGATCGAGGTCCGCGCGGACCTCGCCCGCTCCTGGCGGGTCGAGGTCGACATCACGGCCGAGACCCCGCACGACCGCGTGGTCCGCCTGCGGGTCCCCGACTGGTCGGACGGGGCCGAGGTGACGGTCGACGGCGAGGCGCATCCCGTCGCGCGCGGCGACCGCGAGGTCGCGCTCGGCGGACGCTGGGAGGGGACGTCGAGGATCGTGCTCACCCTGCGCCCGGTGGTGACGGCCGAGCGCCTCCCCGACGGCTCGCCCTGGGCGTCCTTCCGCTACGGGCCGTTCGTGCTCGCCCACCGCGACGGCGACGATGCGCTGGAGGGCCAGGTCGCGGCCGCCCCGGACGCGCCTCACATCGCGCTGGGAACCAAGCGCCGCATGACCCTCACCCCGGCGGTGCTGGACGCCGACCCGACCGCGGCGTTCACCCCGGCGGCCGAGGGGGCGACGGCCACGCTGTCAGCCTGGCGGCTCGACGGCGAGGCTCCCGAGCAGGTCAGCCTCGACCTCGAGCCCTACAACGCGATCCACGACGAGCGCTGCACCGTCTACTGGCCGGTCGGTGCGACCGCGTCCGAGGTGCGCGACCGGCTCGCCGAGCTCGACGCCGACGAGCTCGAGGACGCCGACCTGGTCGACGTGGTCGCACCGGGCGAGCAGCAGTCCGAAATGGACCACGCCTACGCGTCGCAGGCCTCGCGCATCGCATGGACCAACGCGCGCAGCTGGCGGCTCGCGGAGGACTGGTTCTCCTATGTGGTGAAGCCGAAGGTCGCGGGCCCGCACCTGGTGCGGATCCGCACCCTCGCGGGCGTGCCCGTGGGATCGGACGATGCGGTGGTCCGGCTGGGCGGCAGGGTCGCGACCCCGGCCACGACCGGCATGCGGGCGCTCCCGCTCTACGGTGACGTCACCGAGGCGGTGTACGAGGTGGACGTCCCGGCGGAGGGGATCGAGGTGCGCTTCGAGGCCGGCGCCGGCGGGGTCACCGGCGGCGTGGTCGCGGTCGCGCTGCTCACCCCGCCCGCGTAGCGGGCCTCGGGAGGCTGCCCGCGGCGGTCAGCAGCAGCCGCCGCCCCCGCAGCAGCCGTCACCCTCGGACGCGACCGCCTGGACCGGCTCGGGGGCCTTGGCCTCGGCGCCGCCGCAGCCGCACGCGCCGCCGCCTCCGCAGCCGCCGCCGCCGGCGCGCTCCGGACGGGCGGCCGCACTCTCGAGGGTGTAGCCCGCGTCGTGGATCGCCGCGTCGGCGTCGAAGGCGAAGTCCTCCGCGGACACGCCACCCACGAGCAGCACCACGGCGCGGCCGGTGGTGTGGTCGACCGAGGCGGAGCGGACGCCGGGCAGCGCCGTGAGCGCCTGCTCGATCGAGGAGGAGCAGCCGGTGCAGGTCATCCCGCTGACGGCGAGCTCGACGATGGTGCCGGGAACGTGGGTCATGATCTCCATGACACGAGAGTAGACATTCCAGTCCACGGCAAGGTCAAGCCTCACGTCCCTGGCGCCGCCGGCCGAGCCACCATCGGGTCGCCAGCCCGACGACCAGCGCCCAGAACGCCGCGCCGATCCCGCCGATCGCGACGCCGCTCGCCGCCATGGCGAAGGTCGCGGCCGCAGGCGTGCGGCCGGCCGCCTCGTGGAAGGCTCCCGCGAGCGAGGACGCGAGGGTCGGGAGCAGGGCGAGCCCCGCGACGGCGGGGAGCAGGCCCTCGGGGCCCGCGTCCGCCAACGCGACCAGCGTGGCGCCCGCGCCGGCCAGCAGCACGTAGGCCGCTCCGGCGGAGGCGGCGGCGATCCAGCGCCGCCGGGGGTCCGAGTGCGCCTCGGGCGAGGCGGGCAGGGCGGCGGTGATCGCGGCGAGGTTCACCGCATGGCCGCCCGCCGCGGCACCGGCGACGGTGGCGGCACCGGTGACGAGCATCGTCCCCCTCCAGGGCACGCGGTAGCCCGCGCCCTTCAGGACGGCGACGCCCGGCACGTTCTGGGACGCCATCGTCACCACCGCGAGCGGCACCGCGAGGCCGACCGCGGCCCAGGTGGGTGAGGGGGAGGCCAGCGCGAGGCGGGGCAGGGTGAGGGCGCCGGTGAGATCGGATCGCGCCAGGGCGACGATGATCGCCAGCGCGAGTGCGAAGGCCGCCGGGGTCGACCAGCGGGGAGCCCAGCGCTGCAGGACCAGCCACAGGATCACCACCGGCGCGATCACCGCCGGCGCGGCGGCGAGCTCCATCACGGGGGCGAGGCACAGCGGCACCAGCACGCCGGCGAGCATGGCCTGCGCGAGCGACACCGGGATCGCGGCCACGAGGCGTCCGAGCCGGGCCCAGACGCCCGTGGCGAGGATCAGCACGCCGGTGAGCGCGAAGGCGGCCACGGCCTCGGGCCAGCTCGGCGCGCCCTGGGTGGCGAGCAGCGCCGCGCCCGGGGTCGACCACGCGAGCGTCAGCGGCGTCCGGTGGCGCCAGGCGAGGAGCATCGTGCCGACCCCCACCGTGAGGCAGAGCGCGGCGATGCCCGAGGAGGCCTGCGCCGGGGTCGCCCCGGACGCTCCGAGCCCCGCGATGACCACGGCCACCGACGACGTGAACCCGACGAGGGCGGTGACCCCGCCCACCGCGATCGCCTGCGCATCCCCATGTTCCATGAACGGAACCTTAGCCCGATTGTTCTGCAAACAGAACCGTCGCGTTAGGCTCGACGCATGGACTCGGAGGCGTTCGCCGCGGTGGTCGGCGCACGGGTGCGCGAGGCGCGCGTGGAGCGAGGGCTGTCGCTCGGGACTCTGGCCGCGGAGGCCGCGATCGGCAAGGGCTCGCTGTCCGAGATCGAAAACGGCGTGCGCAACCCCACCCTCGCCACCCTGTACGCGCTCGCGGGCGCGCTCGGGCTCCCGCTCGCCGCCCTGCTCGCGCAGCAGCGCGGCGCGATGGTCGAGTCGCCGGGGATCGCGGCGCTGCTGCTCGACGTCACCGCGGATGCGCTCGGCACCGTCGAGACCTACCGGCTCGACCTGCGCGCGGGGCAGCCGCACGCCTCGGGTGCGCACGGGGCGGGAGTCACCGAGGTGCTGCTGGTCACCCGCGGCAGGATCCGGGCAGGGCGCGACGGCGAGGAGGGCGAGGCGGGTCCCGGCGACGTGCTCGAGTGGGTGAGCGACGCCCCGCACGGGTACCTCGCCCTGGGCGGCGACGCCTCCGCCGTGCTCGTGGTCACCACGCCGGCGCGCTGAAGCTCATCGCGGCGACCCGCCGGCGAACGCGAGAGGGGCCCCGCCTTCAGGCGGGGCCCCTCTCGCGTAGGCGTCCTCGGGACGCTACTTCTTGGAGGACTTGCGCTCGACGGCGGTGAGGCCGTCGTCACCGGTGCCGCCCTCGTCCTCCCACACGTCCTCGGCGTCGTCGATGGTGGAGACCACCTCGTCGGTCGCGCGGGCGCGGGCCTCGTCGGCGGCGTCCTTGACCTTCTTGGCCTCGGTCACCGCGGTGTCCTTCACCTTGGTCAGCGCGGGACCGGCGACCTCGGCGACCTTCTTCGCCTCGTCGACCACGGTGTCCTTGATCGCCTCGGCGGCGGGACCGGCGGCCTCGCGGACCTTGTCCACGGTCGGACCGGCCTTCTCGGACAGCGCCGCGGTCGCGGCGGTCGCGGCGTCGGCCGCCTTGCGCGCGGCGTCGGCGGCGGCGTCGACGGCCTTGTTCACGTTGCGACGGACCTGGTCCTTCAGGTCGTCCTCGCCCGCGAACTGCCACTCCTCGTCCTCGCCGGCCCAGGTGTCGCGGCCCGGGTCGCGACGCGCCCACACGACCACGGCGGCGCCTGCGGCGGCGGCCAGCGCGATCGGGATGAGCACCTTGCCCCACCCGCCCGACTTCTTCTCCTTGTCCTTGGCGGCCTCGTCGATCGCGGCGAGCACGGCAGGGATGGCGGCGCCGACGATCGCGGCGTGCGCGACGTCCGTCCACTCCGAGGCCTTGTCGCCCGCCTTGTGGGCGTACGGCCTCACCTTGCGCGCACCGGCGTGGTACGCGGCGTCGACGCGCGGCGCGGCCCACTCCTTCGCGTGCTCATACTGCGGGCCCGCCCACGCCTTGGCCTGCTCGTAGCGCGGACCGGCCCAGTCCTTCGCGTTCTCGACCTGCGGCTCGGCCCACTCCTTCGCGCGCTTCGCCGCCTTGCGTGCCGCGATGGAGGCCTCCTTGGCCGCCTCCCGCGCCGCCTTCGCCGCCTCGGCAGCCTGCTCGCGCGCCTTGTCCGCGTCGAAGCTCTCGGCCGGGTTCTTCTTCATGCTGCGCTCCTCATCGTCGGTGGGGACAAGCCTGGTAATGCTGAACAACGCGTGAACGACGTCCAACCTTCCATCCATCGTGCCACCACATCCCCCCTGCTGGCGAGGGTCGTGAAACAATGGCGCCCATGATCGCAACTCTCCAGACCACCGCAGGCGACATCGCCATCGAGCTGTACCCGAACCACGCCCCCGCGACCGTCAAGAACTTCGTGGGCCTCGCCACCGGCGAGAAGCAGTGGAAGAACCCGCAGACCGGCGAGGCGTCGAACGACCCGTTCTACGACGGCCTGGTGTTCCACCGTGTCATCGAGGGCTTCATGATCCAGGGCGGCTGCCCGCTCGGCACCGGCACCGGCGGCCCGGGCTACACCTTCGACGACGAGATCCACCCCGAGCTGACCTTCAGCGAGCCCTACCTGCTCGCGATGGCCAACGCCGGTCAGCGCCGCAACCCCATCACCGGTCAGCCCGCGGGCACCAACGGGTCGCAGTTCTTCATCACGGTGGACAAGCCGGCGTGGCTCAACGGCAAGCACACCATCTTCGGCAAGGTGGCCGACGACGCCTCCAAGGCCGTGGTCGACGCGATCGCGACCGCCGCGACCGACGGCCGGGATCGTCCCCTCGAGGACGTCATGATCACCGGCATCACCATCGCGGAGTAAGCACCGCATGACGCAGCAGCCCGGGGCCGCGGCGCCCATCTGCCCGCGGCACCCGGACCGCGTCTCCTACGTGCGCTGCCAGCGCTGCGGACGGCCGACGTGCCCCGAGTGCCAGCGCCCGGCCTCGGTCGGGATCCAGTGCGTCGACTGCGTGCAGGAGGCCAAGGCGCAGGCGCGACCGCTGGTGAACCGACTCGGCTTCACGTCCCAGTTCGGCACGCCGTACGTGACGTACGGGCTCATCGCGCTCAACGTGATCGCCTACCTGTACGGGACCTACGTGCTGGGTACCGGGCAGTGGCGCGTCGACTGGGCGCTGATCCCCAATCCCACCGTCTACCAGGAGTTCATCCTGGGCGGCGGCGACGAGTGGTACCGGTGGATCAGCTCGGGCTTCCTGCACTTCGGGCTCCTGCACCTGGGCATGAACATGCTGGTGCTGTTCCAGTTCGGCACCCAGCTCGAGCCGCTGATGGGCCGGCTCCGGTATGCGGGGCTGTACTTCGCGTCGATGATCGGCGGCTCCGCATCCGTGATGCTGATCTCGGGCGGCGGGATCCATGGTGGCGCCTCGGGCGCGATCTTCGGCCTCATCGCCGGCTACGCGGTGGTGCTGTTCAAGCTGAGGCTGGACTACCGCTCGCTCATCACCACCGCCGGCCTGTGGCTGGTGCTCGGGTTCGTGGTGCCCGGCATCTCGTGGGAAGGCCACCTCGGCGGAGCCGTCGGCGGCGCGCTCACGATGCTGGCGATGCTGCGCTGGGTCGAGCGCAAGCCGGCGCGCTCGCGCTGACCGCCGGGCGCGGCCCCTGCGCCCCGCATCGTCCCGCCGCGCCCCCGCACCTCCCGCGCGCCCGCACTTCCCCCGAAATGGCGGATCAGTGCCCGAAACCGATCAGTTTTGGGCACCGATCCGCCATTTCGCGCGGAAGGGGCGTGGCTGAAGCGGTCGGACGATGCGGGTGCGGCTCGGGCGCGATGGCCCGCCGCAGCATCGTCCCCACCGTGCTCCACAGGTGTGAATGACACCGGTGTAGTTATCCCCACCGTTGTGCACAGCGGTGGAGAACTACACCCGTGTACTTCTCCACCGCTGGGGATGACCCTGTGGAGAACTACACGGGTGTGATTCCTACTTCCAGCGGGTCAGCAGCACCATGCCCGTGGCCATGAACACGAAGCCCACGCCGAGGTTCCAGTCGTAGATGCCGGGGATGGGGTACTGCGCCTTGGACACGTAGTAGACGACGATCCACACCGGGCCCAGCGCCAGCGCCGTCAGCGCGACCGGCAGCAGCCACTTGGGGTTGTCCGACTTGGGCTTGCCCAGGTTGCGGGGGACCTTGTACGCCTTGGTGTCGCGCTTCTTCGAGACGGCCACTTTCACTCCGTTGCACTGCGGGCCCGCCGGTGCGGGCGTCGATGTCTGCCCTCAAGGGTACCGAGTGGCGGCCGGGATCGGGATTCCCGGCCCGGCGGCCCTCCCGTACGCTGGACCCACCATGTCGACCGAGGCCCCCGCATCGTCCCCGCCCGCGTCCCCGCGGCGACGGGGCTCGCGCGCGTTCGACCACACGCTCGCCCTGGTAGGCGAGCTCCTGATCATCGCGGGCGCGGTGATCGGCCTCTACGTCGTGTGGCAGCTGTTCTACACGGACGTGATCGCGGACCGGGAGCAGCAGGAGGTCCTCGACGGGCTCGACTGGGCGTACACGCCGGACAGCAGCCCGATCACGGCGGCCACCAGCGCGCCCGAGGAGGGGCCCGAGGTGCTGGGACCCGGCCAGATGCTGTCCGCGGAGACCGCGCCCGTGATGGAGGAGCCCGAGTTCGGCACCACCTTCGCGACCATGTACGTGCCGCGCTGGGGCACCGACTACGTGAAGCCGATCTCCGAGGGCACCACGCGCCGCGAGATCCTCGACGTGCTCGGGATCGGGCACTACGAGGACACGGGGATGCCGGGCGCGTTCGGCAACTTCGCCGTCTCCGCGCACCGCACCACCTACGGCAAGCCGTTCAACCGCATCGCTGAGCTGCAGGAGGGCGACGCGCTCGTCATCCAGACCGAGGACACCTGGTACGTGTACCGCGTCACCGATCACCTGATCGTGCTGCCCACGCAGGTGGAGGTGATCGCACCGAACCCGTACGTGATCGGCGGCGAGGCCGACGGACGCTACATCACGCTCACCACCTGCCACCCGATGTACTCGGCGGCGGAGCGCTACATCGTGCACGGCGAGCTCGAGTACTGGGCGCCGGTGGGCGACGCCGTCCCTCCGGAGATCGTCGAGGAGGTGGAGCAGCCGTGATCTTCCCCTGGCTCTGGCGCGTCATGCCCGGTCCCGCGTGGGTGCGGGTGCTGATGCTGATGCTGCTGATCGCGGCCCTCGTGGCCGCCCTGTTCCAATGGGTGTTCCCCTGGGTGTCCGTCACGTTCGACATCCAGGATCAGAATGTGGAGGCCGGACCATGACCAGGATCCTGGTGGTCGACAACTACGACTCGTTCGTCTACACGATCGTGGGCTACCTGCGCCAGATGGGCGCGGAGACCGTGGTCGTGAGGAACGATGCGGTGGCGGACGCCGGCGACGTCGCCTCCTACGACGGGGTCCTCATCTCCCCCGGCCCGGGCACGCCGGCCGAGGCGGGCTCCTCGATGGACGTGATCCGCGAGTGCGCGGCGGCGGGGATCCCGATGCTCGGGATCTGCCTGGGCCATCAGGCGCTCGCCGAGGTGTTCGGGGGGGTCGTGTCGCACGCCCCGGAGCTCATGCACGGCAAGACCTCGCTGGTGACGCACGAGGACGCCTCGGTGATGGACGGCCTGCCGTCACCGTTCACCGCCACGCGGTACCACTCGCTCGCCGTCGAGAACCCGACCGTGCCCGACGAGCTCGCGGTCACCGCGACCACCGCCAACGGCATCATCATGGGCCTGCAGCACAGGGAGCTGCCGCTGCACGGGGTGCAGTTCCACCCGGAGTCGGTGCTCACCGAGGGCGGCCACCGCCTGCTAGCCAACTGGCTCGAGGTGTGCGGGATGCCGGACCCGGAGGGGCGGTCGGCGGGGCTGAGCCCGCTCATCCGCACGTAGCCTCGCGGGCTAGAGCCAGCCGTTCCACGCGACGATCAGCAGCATCGTCACCGCGAAGCCCACGGGCTGGTTGAGCCAGAGGAAGGTGCGCCAGCCGCGGTTCGCGTCCTCGCAGGTGGCGTCGGTGACGCGCGTGAAGCGCGCCACGGACGCCACGTAGGCGAGGGGCAGCACGGCCGCGAGCGTCCCGGGCCACGGCAGCAGGAGCAGCAACAGGGACGATGCGGCGTACAGGGCGAGCGCGAACCACACCGTCGCGCGGGCACCGATGACCGTGGCGACCGAGCCGATGCCGCCCTCGCGGTCCGCGCGCACGTCCTGCACCGCGCCGAAGGCGTGGCTGGCCATGCCCCACAGGATGAACGCCACCCAGATGGGCCAGGTGTCGGGCGCGGTCAGGCTCGCGCCCGCGATCACCAGCGCGTAGAGCAGCGGCCCGCAGAAGTGCAGCGCCGAGGTGAGGGAGTCGAGGAACGGCTTCTCCTTGAACCGCAGCCCGGGGGCCGAGTACGCGATCACGCCGAAGACCACCAGCACCAGGGTGACGGCTGCCGCGACGCCGCCCTGGAGCAGGAGCCACACCATCGGCGGGAGCACCGTGACGGCGCACGCCCACAGGATGGCGCGGTGGACGGACCGCGCGCGCTCGCGGTCGCGGATCACGTCGCCCTCGATGCCGCCCTTGCGCGGGTTGGCCAGGTCGGACTCGTAGTCGAAGACGTCGTTGATCCCGTACATCAGCAGGTTGTAGGGGATCAGGAAGAACAGCGTGCCGACGACCAGCACCGCATCGATCTCGCGGGTCACCATGAGGTAGCCGGCGGCGAACGGGAAGGCGGTGTTGATCCAGGAGACGGGCCTCGAGGCCTTGACGATGCTGGCGAGGGTGCTCATGAGGACTGAGTGTCCCGGGGGGCGAGGATCCGGCGATTCATGAGGACTGAGTGTCCCGACGGGAGGGGTCGGGGGTCGAGGTCGGCGCTGGGGTGGAGGGGTGCGGGTGGCGCGGGCCCAGCCAGGTCCAGAGCGCGGGCACCATCATCACGGCTCCCAGTGTGTACGAGAAGTCCTCGAGAGGCGCCTTCCCCACGCGGATGCCGGAGATCCGCGCCGGGTCGTAGCCGACGATGTCCAGGCCGACGATCACGTTGTCGAAGATCGCGGTCATCACGATCAGCACGGCGCCGGTGAGCAGGAGCGGCCGCTGCGGCATGCGGCGCAGGGTCGGCACGGTGACCGCGCCGATCAGGGCGAGCACGCCCAGGGAGAGCAGCACGTACGTCATGACGCGCCCTCGCGCGTCGCCGCCCGCGCGCGCCGGTCGAGCCAGCGCCACAGCAGCAGCGTCTGGTACACAAGCAGGATCAGGAAGAACAGCTCCTCGAGCGGCACCTCGGGCGCGAGCACCACGCCCGTCAGGTAGGGCGCGCCGCCGATGAAGAAGATGCCCAGGCCCACGCCGGCGGCGTCCCAGGCGAGGAAGGCGGCCGCGGCGAGCCCGACCGTCAGCAGCGTGCGTCGCGGCTGGTCGAAGAGCGCGATCCGGTACCGGAGGTCCAGCACGGCCAGGCCGCCGATCGACACGACCAACGCGGCCAGGTAGGCGAACTGGCTCATTCGCCGCGCGCCTCGCGCAGCTGGCAGGATCCGGCCCGTCGGGCCAGGTTGCCGAGCACGCCCTGATCCTTCGAGAGGCTCAGGAAGCCCTCGGGCGCGGGCGTGGGGAGCGGCCCGACGTCGACGGCGCCGAGCAGGCGCTTGGCGACCAGCTCCGCGGAGATGAGGCACAGCGGGACGCCGATGCCGGGGACGGTGGACGCGCCCGCGTACAGCAGGTTCGCGACCTTGGAGGACACGTTCGCGGGGCGGAACATCGCCGACTGGAGCAGCGTGTGCTCGAGCCCGAGGGCGCCGCCCTGCCAGGCGCCGAGCCCCTCGGCGAAGTCGGCGGGGGTGGTGACCTTCAGCACGGTCGACCGGCCGGGCAGGTCCTCGATCCCGGCCCAGGCCCCGATCTGCGCGAGGTAGCGGCGGGCCACCCCCATCAGCTCCGCCCGGGACTCGGCCGTGGATCCCAGCGACGGATCCGCGGGGAACGGGACCAGGAGGAACAGCGAGTCCTTGCCCTCCGCAGACACGGACGGATCGGTCGCGCCCACCCGGGAGACGTAGACGGAGGCCGGCACGGGCGGCAGCCGCCTCCCGAGGATCGCCTCGAAGTTGGCGTCCCAGTCGCCCGTGAAGAACAGGCTGTGGTGCGCGAGCTCGTCCACCTTGCCGTCCACCTCGACCATCGCGAGCAGCGCGCTGACGCCGGGCTCGCGCCGCCGCCACGACCGCTCGGGATGCGTGCGCCACTCCTCGGGCACCAGGGCGGTCTCCGTGTGATGGAGATCCGCCGCGGAGACCACCGCGTCGGCGGGCACCAGCTCGCCGGAGGCGAGCTCGACGCCGGAGGCGAATCCCGCATCGTCCACCACGATCCGCGCCACGGGCGAGGAGGTGCGCACCGCGGCGCCCTCCTCCCGGGCGATCGCCGCCAGCGCCTCGATCACCGCGTACATGCCGCCCCGCGGGTAGCGGACGCCGTCGGTGAGGTCGAGGTGGCTCATGAGCGAGAACAGCGATGGCGCGCGCGACGGCGACGAGCCGAGGAACACCGCGTGGAAGCCCAGGATCTGCCGCAGCCGCGGGTCGCGCACCTTCGCGGCGATGCGCGCGCCGAGCGACCGGGTCAGCAGCGAGGCGAGCCGGGGGAGCCGCCGCAGCACGTCGCGGTCGACCACCCCGAGGGGCCTGGCGAAGGTCGTGTAGAGGAAGCGGTCGAGCGCGATCCGGTAGAGCTCGCCCGCATCCTCCGCATACCTGCGCATGGCGGCGCCGTCGCCGGGGCTGAGCTCCTCGAAGGTCTCCCAGTTGGACTCGGGGTCGGCGGACACGTCGAGGCTCTCGGCCGCGCCCCACGGATCCTCGCCCTCGAAGAACACCCGGTAGCGCGGGTCGAGGTCGATGAGGTCGAGGTGGTCCTCGACGCGGCGGCCCATGAGCGCGAACCACTGCTCGAAGGCCTCGGGCATGAGGTACCACGAGGGGCCGGTGTCGAACGTGTGGCCGGCGACCGTGAGGCGCCCCGAGCGGCCGCCGAGCGTCGCGTTGCGCTCGAGCAGGGTCACCTGCGCGCCCCCGCGCGCGAGCAGGCCCGCGGTCGCCAGGCCCGCGACTCCCCCGCCGATCACGACGATGCGGGGCGCTCCCGTCCGCGCGCCGCTCACGCCCGCGCCCCCGCCGCCGACCCGAAGGGCACCACGTTCCGTGCGGCGAGGCCGAGCTTCACCGGGTTCGCCACCCGGATCCTCCGTCCAGCCAGTTCCGCCGCAGGCGTGGAGGCGATCTGCGCGAGCAGGCGGTCGTAGATGTCGAGGGTGGTCGCGACCGCGACGCGCGCGCGCCGGGGCAGGTCGGGCAGGCACGCGCGGGCCGCATCCATGTCCGCCCGGCAGTCGGCCACGAGCTCGGCGAGCCGGGCGTCCGTCAGGGATTCCGCCGTCACGCCGGGGAAGTAGGCGCGGCCCAGCTGCTCCACGTCGGAGCCCAGATCCCGCAGGAAGTTCACCTTCTGATACGCGGCGCCGAGCCGTCGCGCGCCCTCGCTCACCCGCGGCTCGAGGGGCCGGGGACCGTGGCCGGTGTTGACGAACACGGCGAGGCACATCTCCCCCACGACCTCGGCGGAGCCGTAGATGTACGTCGCGAGCGACTCCGCGTCGTGCTCCGCCGTCGCCAGGTCCATCCGCATCGACGCGAAGAACGGCTCGGTCTGCGCCCGCGCGATCCCGACCTCGCGCGCCGTGGTCGCGAAGGCGTGCGCGACCAGGTCGGCGGAGAAGCCGCGCTCCATGGCGGCGTGCACCTCGTCCGCGAAGGCGTCGAGCAGGTCGCCCGCGTCGTCGCCCCGGTACGTGTCGACGATCTCGTCGGCGACCCGCACCATCGCGTAGACGGCCTCGATGTGGTGGCGCATGGCGCGCGCCAGCAGGCGCGTGCCGAGCCCGAAGGAGGTGGAGTAGCGCGCGATCACCTGCGCCGCGGCGGCGCGCGCGGCCTCGTCGTAGAGGGCGAGCGAGGTCGCGTTGTCGAGGTGGACCCGTCGCCGGGCCTGGCTCATGACGTGCGGCCCTCCATCTCGTCGATGAGGTCGATCAGGTAGCCGGACAGGGGCGCCGGGATCCGCTCGTAGGCGATCCTGCGCGCCATGCGGGCGTGCTGCCGCGCCACCTTGAGCGCCCGGTCGCGGGCGCCGCACTCGATCAGCACGTCGCGCACACGGCCCGCCCAGTCCTCGTCGAGGTCGGGGTTGCCCACGGCGGCGGCGAGCAGGGCCTGACCCGCGTCGTCCGCCTGCTGGAAGCCCAGCCGCAGCAGCTCGGTGCGCTTGCCGGACCGCAGGTCGGACAGCACGGACTTGCCGGTGACCTCCGGGTCGCCGAACACCCCCAGGTCGTCGTCCACCAGCTGGAAGCTCAGGCCCAGCGACGCCCCGAGCTTCTCGAGGTGCCCGACCATCGTGGGGTCGCCGCCCGCGAGCTGGGCGCCCGCGAGGAGGGGGACCACGCACGAGTAGGTCGCCGTCTTGAGCTCGGCGACCAGCAGGCTGTTGGCGTCCTTCGGGGCCGTCATGTCCCCGTACATGTCCAGCAGCTCGCCCGCGATGGTGGTGCGGATGGCGCGCGTGATCAGGTCGAGGCAGGCGATGCGGTGGTGCGCGGGCAGCTTCGCCCGGGAGATCAGGTCGTAGGACGATGCGAGGGCCAGGTCGCCGCCGAGCAGCGCGGCGGACAGGACGTGGGCGTCCACCTGGGCGGGCGTGAGCCGGCTGTCCTCCAGGGCGCGGCGGCGGGTGCCGGCGACGTTGGGGCGGCCTCGGCGTACCTCGTCTCCGTCGAGGATGTCGTCGTGGACGAGCATCGCCGTGTGGAGCATCTCCATGGCGGCCGCGACGGGGACCACGGCCTCCGCATCGTCCCCTCCCAGGCCGGCGTAGGCGGCCAGGGTGAGCGACGGGCGGAGGTTCTTGCCGCCGGAGTACTGCTGGCCGATCGACGCCCACAGGTTGCGATAGTCCGCGCCGGCCGAGGGCAGCTCTCCCATCGCCTGGGTGACGTGGTCGTCGAGGGCGCACTGCACCTCGGGGAGGTTCGCCGCGACGAACTCCCTCACCCCGTCCACGGTCGCCTGAGGCATCATCACGCCAGCATAGACACCGGCGCCCCCGGGGGTATTCCCCCGGGGGCGCGTCGTGATGGAACCGTGACGGCCGCTACTGGCAGACGTAGTCCGTGGTCGTGTTGGCGGGGTCGGCCGGGTCCGGCGTGGTGATCACGGCCTGCACGTCGCAGTACATGACGATGTCCACGAGGGTGTCGGGGGTCACCTGGGTGCCGCCCTTGGGGTTGGTGGACTTCACCGTGCCGGCCTTGTCGACCTGCGGGTCGGTCGTGTCGGTCGACACCGCGCCCACCTGGAGACCGGCGCCCTGGATCTCCGACTTCGCGTTCGACTCGCTCATGCCGGTGACGTCGGGCACCGCCACGGTCGACGGCTGCGTGCCGACGGTGAGCGTGACGGTGGTGCCGTTGTCCACGCGGCTCGGCGACGGCGACTGCGACTCGACCTCGCCGTACGGGCCCTGCGCGAACTCCTGGTAGGTCACCTGCGGGATGAGGCCCAGCTCGGTGACGGCGGCGCGCGCGTCGGACTCGCTCATGCCCGTGAGATCGGGCAGGTCGACCTTGCCGCTCGAGAGGTACAGCGTGACGGTCGAGTCGTTCGCGACCTCCTCGCCGGCGGCGGGGCTCGTCTCGACGGCGCGGCCCTCGTCGATGCCGCCGTCGTCCGTCGTGTCCGTCCGGGTGACCCGCAGCCCCGCGTCCTCGAGCTCGCTGATCGCCTGCTCCTCGGTGAGGCTCCGGACGTCCGGGACCGTGACCACGTCCGGGCCCGCGGAGATGTACAGGACGATGCTCGCGCCCTCGGCGAGCTGCTGGCCCGCTGGCGGATCGGTGCGCGTCGCGAGGTCCTTGTCGACGTCGTCCGACGGCTCGGTCTCCACCGTCGGGACCAGGCCCAGCTCCTCGAGCGCCGCCACCGCCTCGTCCTCGGGCAGCCCCTCGACCACGGGGATCGCGACCGCCGACGCGCTCGGGCTCGGCTCGACCGCCGGTCCGCCGCGCGTCAGCATCCACAGGGCGCCGATCAGCAGCGCCGCCGCGAGGATCGCGGCCGCGAGGATCGACCACTGCATGATCTTCTTGCGACGCGCCTCGTCCGGGTCGACCTCCTCGGTGACCGGCACGCTGCCCGTCCCCGGGGGGACGGAGCCGGGGGCGACGTTCGCCCAGGGCCCGCCGGCCATGACGGCCGTCCCGGCGGCCTGCTCGGGCATAATCTCGGTGGCCCCGGTCTCGGGGCCTCCCGCACCGGCCGCGGCCGCCGCGGCGACGCCCGCGACCCCGGCGCCGAAGGCGGCGGAGCCGAGCGCGATCGCGCCGGTGGACGGCGCGACCGCGTCGCCCGCGATGACCGCGCGGAGGTCGGCGAGGAACTCCTGGGCGCTGGAGTAGCGCTCGTCGCGGTTCTTCGACAGCGCGCGCAGCACGACCTTGTCGAGCTCGGCGGGCACGTCCGAGGCGAACTGGGACGGCTGCGGGGCGGGCTCGCGCACGTGCTGGTAGGCCACGGAGACCGGCGAGTCGCCGACGAACGGCGGGCGACCCGTCAGCAGCTCGAACAGCACGCAGCCGGTCGAGTACAGGTCCGAGCGCGCGTCGACGTGCTCGCCCCGGGCCTGCTCGGGCGACAGGTACTGGGCGGTGCCGACCACGGCCTGCGTCTGGGTCATCGTCTGACCGGCGTCGGCGAGCGCGCGGGCGATGCCGAAGTCCATGACCTTCACCGCGCCGGTGGGCGTCAGCATGATGTTGGCGGGCTTGATGTCGCGGTGCACCAGCCCCGCGTGGTGGGAGTAGTCGAGCGCGGCGAGCACGCCCGCGGTGATCTCGACGGCCTCGTCGATCGGGGCGGCGACGTCGCCCTTGAGGATCTCGCGGACCGTGTGGCCCTCGACGTACTCCATCACGATGAACGGCACCGCCTGCGGCTGGCCCGACGCCCCCACGATGGTGTCCTCGCCGGTGTCGTACACGGCGACGATGCTCGGGTGGTTGAGCCCCGCGGCCGCCTGCGCCTCGCGGCGGAACCGCGTCTGGAACGACGGGTCGCGGGCCAGGTCGGCGCGCAGGATCTTGATCGCGACGGTGCGGCCCAGGCGCGTGTCGTAGCCGACGTGGACCTCGGCCATCCCGCCCCGGCCGATGAGGTCGCCCACCTCGTATCGACCAGCGAGGATCTTGGGATCGTCGTTCATGAAGCTTCCTTACCTGTCGTGCTGCGGCACATTGTCTCAGACGTCATCGTGCGGGCCTCCTGCGCGAGACGTCGGGGCGGGGACGGAACTCGCGGGGCGCGATCGACGGGGGCATCGCCCGGCGCGGCGCGGTGGTCGGGGTGGGGGACGATGCGGGGGTCGCCGGCGCGGCGCGCTCGCCCGGGGCGAGGTCGAGGTCGGCGAGCAGGCGGTCGAGCTCGAGGGCCGTCGCGGGGCGCTTGCGCGGGTTCTTCTCCAGCAGCCGCAGGATGAGGTCCGCGAGCTGCGGCGACACGCCCGCGGGCAGCGCCGGCACTGGCTCGTTCACCTGGGCGATCGCGATGTCGACCGCGCTCGCGGCGGTGAAGGGCCGCTTGCCGGCCACGGCCTCGAAGGCGATGATCCCCATCGCGTAGAGGTCGGACTGCGGGGTCGCCGGCTTGCCGAGCGCGAGCTCCGGGGCGAGGTACTGCGCCGTGCCCATGACCATGCCCGTCGCGGTGAGGGTGGTCTGGTCGGTGCCGCGGCTGACCCCGAAGTCCGTGATCTTGACGTGGTCGCCCTCCTGCACCAGGAGGTTGCCGGGCTTGATGTCGCGGTGCATGACGCCGGCCTCGTGCGCGACCGCGAGCCCGCGGCAGGTGTGCCGCAGGATGACCACCAGGCGGGCCTCGTCGAGCGTGCGCTCGCGCTCGAGCATGGTCGACAGGGGCTCCCCCTCGACCATCTCCATCACCAGGTACGGCGTGCCGGCGTGCTCGCCGAAGTCGTAGACCTGCGCGATGTTCGCGTGGATGAGCCCGGCGGCGTTCTTGGCCTCGTTGCGGAACCGCTTGAGGAACGTCTCGTTCTCCGCGGCGCCGTCCTTGAGCACCTTGACGGCCACGTCGCGGTCCAGGTCGGCATCGGTCCCGCGCCAGACCTCGCCCATGCCGCCGACCGCGATCATCGACCTCAGGACGTAGCGTCCGCCCAGGGTGGTGCCGGCGTGGATCGCCATCTCAGCTCCCTCCCTGCGCGGCCAGCGCCGCCTCGATGACCTGCCTGGCGATGGGTGCCGCGAGGCGCCCACCGGTGATGGTGCCGGTGTTGCCGCCGCCGTTCTCCAGCACCACCGCGACCGCGACCACCGGGTCGTCGGCGGGGGCGAAGCCCACGAACCAGGCGTGCGGATCGAGGTCGTTGCCCGTCTCGGCGGTGCCGGTCTTGCCCGCGACCTCGACGCCGGAGATCTGGGCGTTGGTCCCCGACCCCGCGTCGACCACTCCCACCATCATCGCGGTCAGCTCGTTCGCGTCCGCGACCGTCATCGGCGTGGACATGACCTCGGGCTCGGTGGTCTCCACCACCCGCAGGTCCGCGTCGCGGACCGTCTCGACCAGGTAGGGGCGCATGAGCTCGCCGTCGTTCGCGATGCCGGCCGCCACCATCGCCATCTGGAGCGGGGTGGCGCGCACGTCGTACTGGCCGATCGAGGACATCGCCGTCTGCGCCTGGTCCGGGTCGTCGGGCAGACGCGACGGCGTGACGGCGAGCGGGATCGAGAGCTGCTCACCCCAGCCGAAAGCCTCCGCCTGCCGCTCGATGACCGACCATCCGAGCTTCATCCCGAGGCTGCCGAAGGCGGTGTTGCAGCTGATGCGCAGCGCGTCGGCCAGGGTCATCGACTCCGTGGACGAGCACGAGGCCCCGCCGTAGTTGCCCATGGTGACGCTGGTGCCGGGCAGGGCGAGCTCGTCGGGGGCGTAGAGCTCGGACTCCGCGTCGTAGCCGGCGCCCAGCGCGGCGGCGGCGGTGACCAGCTTGAAGGTCGAGCCCGGCGGATAGGTGTCGCCGGCGATCGCCCGGTTCACCAGGGGGCCGTCCGGGGTGCCCAGCAGGGTCTGATAGTTCTCGTTGACCACCGAGGTGGTGTGCCCGGCCAGGTCCGCGGGGTCGAAGGTGGGGCTGGTGACCATCGCGAGGACCTTGCCGGTCGACGGGTCGAGCGCGACCACGGCCCCGATCTGGTCGCCGAGCGCGTCGAACGCCGCCTGCTGGACCGCGCCGCTCAGCGTGAGCTCGACGCTCGCGCCGCGCTGCGTCTCGCCCGACACGAGGTTGCCCAGCCGGGTCCAGAACAGCTCGTCCGCCGTGCCGGACAGCAGCTCGTTCTCGGACTGCTCGATACCCGTGCGGCCGTAGACGATCGAGTAGTAGCCGGTGACGGCGGAGTACAGCGGTCCGTCGGCGTACGTGCGCTGGTAGTTGAAGGGATCGTCGACCGGCGCGGACCATACGATCGACTGCCCGTCGACCACGATCGGGCCGCGGAAGGTGCCGTACTCGCGGTACAGGGTGCGGACGTTGCGGGCGTCGGCGTTGAGGTCTCCCGCGGCGATCACCTGGATGTATGACGCGGCGATCATGAGCGCCAGGAACATCGTGAGCACCACCACCGAGATGCGACGGACCGGCTCGTTCATGCGCTCGACTCCTCAGGCCGGCGCGCCTGATGGGAGATGCGCAGGAGCAGCCCGATGACGATCCAGTTGGCGAGCATCGAGCTGCCGCCGTACGCGAGGAACGGCGTGGTGAGACCGGTGAGCGGGATGACGCGGGTGACGCCGCCCACGACGATGAACACCTGGAGGCCGATCGCGAAGCCCAGGCCGGCGGACAGCAGCTTGCCGAAGCCGTGGCGGATGCCGATCGCGGTGCGCATCGCGCGCTGGACGATCACGATGTAGAGGGTGAGGATCGCGAGCAGCCCGGTCAGCCCCAGCTCCTCCCCGATCGAGGCGACGATGAAGTCGGACTCCGCGTACGGGACCAGGTCGGGTCTCCCCTCGCCCAGACCGGTGCCGAACAGCCCGCCGGACGCCATGCCGAAGAGCCCGCGGACCAGCTGCTCGGACTGGCCCGACCGGTAGACCTCGGGGTCGAGGGCGTGGAGCCAGGCCGTGTAGCGCGCGCCCACGTGGCTGAAGAAGGCTCCGGCGGCCACGGCGCCGACCGTGAACATGGCCATGCCCGTGAGCACCCAGCTGAGCTGCTCGGTGGCGACATAGAGCATCGCGACGAAGATGCCGAACAGGAGCAGCGACGTGCCCAGGTCCCGCTCGTAGATCTGCACCAGCATCGCCGCGACCCAGACCAGCGCGAGGGGCCCGAGGTCGCGGGGGCGCGGGAAGCGCATGCCGAGCACCTTGGGTCCGGCGAGCGCGAGCGTGTCGCGGTTCGAGACCAGGTAACCGGCGAAGAAGACGACGAAGGCGATCTTGGCGAACTCGCCCGGCTGCAGCGACTTGCCGAAGACGTTGATCCAGATGCGCGCGCCGTTGATCTGGGTGCCGATCCCGGGCAGCAGGGGCAGGAGCAGACCGACCAGTCCGAGCACGCCCGCGGTGTAGGTGAAGCGGCGCAGGAGCTTGTAGTCGCGCAGCAGCAGGATCACCAGGATCGCGAGGCTGATGCCCAGGAGGGTCCAGACGGCCTGCACCTGCCCGAAGTCCGTCTCGCGGCCGCGCGCGGCGTACGCGAAGTCGATGCGCCGGATCATCGCGAGGCCGATGCCGTTGATGGTGAGCACCGCGGGCACGAGCACGGGGTCCGCGAACGGCGCCCACCGGCGGAGCGCGAGGTGGATCGCCAGGGCCACGGCCACCCACGCGCCCGTGTAGACGAGCATGTCGGAGATGACCAGGTAGTCGGCGTGATAGTCGACCAGCCCGCGCGCGGCGACGGCGATGAGGACGGTGAGGGCGAGCAGGCCCAGCTCGGCCCGGCGCCCGGTGCGGACCGTGACCTCGGCGACGGTTGCCACTAGGTCCCGGTCTCCAGCGAGCCGACCACGGCGCGAGCCTCGTCGAGCTCGCCGACGCGGATCGCGTCGAGCACGCGCTCACGCTGGTACGGCGCCAGGTCCTCGAGGCGCAGGTCGGACGTCTCCACGAGCTCGTGGAGCTCGACGGGGCCGAGGGTCTCCGGGATGCCCTGGTAGATCGCCACGAAGCCCTCGGACTCGCCCACGTAGTACTGCTGCTGCGACCAGACGTAGCCGCCCCAGGCGGCGCCCGCGATGGCGAGCAGCACCACCAGCGGGAGGATCCACGGACGCAGGCGCTGCCAGAGGTCTCGCGCAGGCTCCTCGTCGTCGTCCGGCTCGTCGCGGTTCGCGAGCTTCGCCGCGCGGCCGGCGGCGGTGTCGCCTCCGGCCGAGGGCTTGCGGCGGTCGCGAGCGGCCGAGCCGACGATCTGGGAGCCGGTGGGCGGGCCGACGCCGTCGGGGGCCGCGTCGATGTCGACGATGTCGCCGATCACGCAGGTCACGTTGTCGGGCGCGCCGGCGGCGAGCGCGAGGCCCACGAGCGCGTCCGCGCAGTCCGCTGGGTCCTCGACCTCGAGGAGGGTCTTGCGCAGGGTGTCCTTGCTCACCACGCCCGAGAGGCCGTCCGAGCACAGCATCCAGCGGTCGCCGGGGCGGGTCTCGCGGACGGAGATGTCGACCGGAACGTCGGCGTCGATGTCGCCGAGCACACGCAGCAGCATGGAGCGCTTGGGGTGGTTCTCCGCGTCCGCGACGGACAGCCGCCCCGTGTCCACCAGGTGCTGGACGAACGAGTGGTCGGTGGTGACCTGGTCGATCTGGCCGTCGCGCAGCAGGTAGGCGCGGGAGTCGCCGATGTGCGCCATCGACAGCGTCGAGCCGGAGCGCAGCAGCGCGGTGACGGTGGTGCCCAGGCCCGAGAGCTCCGGATCGTTGCGGGCCCGCTGGACTATCTGGGCATGCGCGTCGGAGATGGCCGTCTTCAGCTCGTCCAGCGCATCGTCCGGGCCGTGGGCCTCGCCCTCGAGCGCCGCCAGGCGCGCGATGGCGATGGAGGAGGCGATGTCGCCGCCCGCGGCGCCGCCCATGCCGTCGGCCACGGCGAGGAGGTGGGGGCCGGCGAAGCCCGAGTCCTGGTTGTTCGCGCGCACGAGGCCCACGTCGGACCGGGCGGCGAAGTGGATCCCCAGATACATCAGCGGCGCAGCTCCAGGGCGGTCGCGCCGATCCGGATGACGTCGCCCTCGCGGAACGGGACGGGGTCCGTGACCTTCTGATTGCCCAGGTACGTGCCGTTGGTGGAGCCCAGGTCCTCGACCATCCACGTCGTGGCGTCCAGGTAGACGCGGCAGTGCTTGGCCGAGCAGTAGTCGTCGTCGATCACCAGCGTGCAGGTGCTCGCGCGCCCCACCAGGACCGGGGCGGAGCCCAGCGGGATGGTGGTGCCCTTGAGCGGGCCGGCGGTGACGGACAGGTGCGCGTTCGACGGTGCCTTGGTCGAGATCGAGCCGGTGCGGATGCCGGTCCCGGCGCGCGAGGGCGCGGCCGTCTTCTCCGCGGGGGCGGGACGGGCCTCGCGCCCGCGGCCGCGCGACGTGATGCGCGTGCCGTAGAGGTCCGCGCGGAGCACCGCGATCGCGGAGAGCACCATCGCCCACAGCAGGACCAGGAAGCCCATGCGGAGCAGGGTGATCGACAGCTGGCTCACGTCAGTAGTCCTCACCCTCGTCCACCGGATCCCAATACATCATGGTGGTCCGACCGATGGTGATGGCGTTGCCGTCCAGGAGTGTCGCCTCACTGACCCGCTGATCCTCGACGAACGTGCCGTTCGTGGAGCCCAGGTCCGTGAGGATCGTGCCGTGCGACGTGACCTCGAGGCGCACGTGCCGGCGGCTCACGCCCGTGTCGTCCACCACGATGTCCGACTCGGAGCCGCGGCCCAGGACCGTCGCCTCGCCGGTGAGGTAGTAGCGGGTGCCGTCGATGTCGAGCAGCGGGTGCCGGGAGTTCGGGTTCGAGGTGGTCGCCGGGGCGACGGGGCCGCGCGTGGTGCGGGAGACCACGGCGTAGCGGCCGGTCGCGAGGGTCTCGTCCGCGCCGAGGCTGACCTCGACCCCGCCGACGAAGCTGTAGCGCTGGCGCTCCGCGTGCGTGCGCAGCGAGTCGGACAGCTCGTGGAGCAGCGCGTCCTCGCCCCATTCCTTGACCGTCGCGAGGTCGGTCGGGGACAACGCGATCGCGTACTCGTTGGGCGCGACGGTGCGGCCGCGGTCCACGACGGCGGCGCGGGCGTCGCACTCGCGCTTGATCGCGGCGGCCAGCTCGACCGGCTTCACACCCGCCTTGAAGGTGCGCGCGAACGCGTTCTGCATCACGTTCTCGACGCCGCGCTCGAAGCGGTCCAGCACACCCATGCAGGCAATCGTAACGGTCCTGCGAATCGTGCTAGAGTAGCCCGGCGCGCGCGAGTGGCGGAATAGGCAGACGCGCACGGTTCAGGTCCGTGTGCCCGAAAGGGCGTGGGGGTTCAACTCCCCCCTCGCGCACCATCCAGAAGGCCCCCGAGGTGATCCTCGGGGGCCTTTCTCGTGCTCCGAACCAGCGCTGCTCGTCGGCGGGTACGCGGCGGCCGTTGTAGGTTGCGGCGGGGCGCGGATCGCGCTCCGGTCGTGTGCGGGCGGGCTCGAGGAGGGTCGATGCGGAGCGAGTACGGGGACGATGCGGGGCGCAGGGGCCGCCCTTCGGCGCCCGTGGCGGGCTAGCGCATGCTGCCCGAGCAGTCGGTAGCCGCATGGGTGCTGCTCGCCGTCGCGGCGGCGGTCGTCGGCGTGTCGAAGACCGCGCTGCCCGGCGCGTCCACGCTGTCGATCGCCGCGTTCGCCGCGGTGCTGCCCGCGCGGCAGTCGACCGGAACGCTGCTCGCGCTCCTGATCGTCGGCGACGTCTTCGCCCTGTGGGCCTACCGCCGCCACGCCGACTGGCGCGCGCTGGTGCGCCTCGCGCCCGCCGTGATCGTCGGCGTCCTGGCCGGAGTGGCGTTCCTGGCGCTCGCGGACGATGCCGCGGTGCGCCGCCTGATCGGCGTCATCCTGCTGCTCCTGATCGCGTTCACGCTCTGGCGGCGCCGGGTCGCCGCTCAGGACCGCCCTCACGGAGGCCGGATCCTCTACGGCACGCTGGGCGGCTTCACCACCATGGTCGCGAACGCGGGCGGTCCCGTCATGTCCATGTACTTCCTTGCCGCGCGTCTGCCCGTGAAGACCTTCCTGGGCACCGCGGCGTGGTTCTTCGCGATCGTCAACGTCGCCAAGGTGCCGTTCTCGATCTCGCTCGGGCTGCTCACTCCCGCGGGCGTGCTGCTGGACCTGGTCCTGGTGCCCGCGGTGCTGGTCGGAGCGCTCGCGGGCCGAGCCCTCGCCGAGCGGATCGATCAGACGGTGTTCGACCGCGTCGTGATCGCGCTCACGCTGGTCGGAGCGGTCTACCTGCTGATCTGAACGGCGTAGCCCCGCGATCTCAGCCGAGCCGGCCCGACGCCAGCGCCTCGAAGTTCTCCCACAGCGCGGGCACGCCGTACTCCTCGCGCTGGCGCAGCGCGGCGGGCCCCACGCGGGCCCACATCAGCCCGGGCGCCCACAGGTCGTAGACCAGGCCCGCATCGAGCACGCCCTGCTTCACGTACGTGCCCACCGTCTCGCCCATCATGAGCATGACGAACACCTCGCGGTCGTGGACGCTCGCCGACTCGGCGTCGAAGTCGGGGGACATGAGGGCCATCGAGGCCTCCATCCCCCCGGCCGACGTGTGCCACTGGAGCACCTGGGTCAGAAGCATCGCGTCGTCGTGTGTAGCCATGGGGACCTCCGCGTCGTTGCAGTGGGACACCGACCCTCCTCACGGTCCTCGCGGTGGCGACCGCTGTCAAAAGATGGGCGCCGCGCGCAGCACCCGAGCTACGGCTCGATCAGCGGCACGAACCGGTAGCCGCCGTGCTCGGTGACCACCGCATCGTCCGGGTCGTCGTGCGGCGGGAGGCCGCGCACCACCCGCATCATCCGCATGCGCACGGGGGCCACCATGACCCCTCCCGGCGCGAGCTGCGCGACCAGCGTTCGTGGCATCCGGCCCGCCATCGCGGAGACCAGGATCCGGTCGAACGGCGCCTCCTCGGGTGCACCCAGCGCGTGTTCGTCCGCCTCGACCAGCCGCGCCCAGGGGACGTCGGCGGCCACCAGGTTCGCGTTGCCCGCCTCGACCAGCCGGTGGATGCGCTCGGTGCCGATCGCCGTGCCGTCGACACCGACCAGCTCGGCCAGCATCGCGAGCACCCAGCCGGTGCCGGCGCCCACCTCGAGCACCTTCATGCCGCGGTGCACGTCGAGCAGGACGAGCATGTCGCGCACGGTGGTCGGCTGGCTGTTGGTCTGCGCGAAGCCGATCGGCAGCGGCTGGTCGAGGGCCGCCTGCCCGCGCACGGACTCGGGCAGGAAGCGTTCCCGGGGCTGCGCCGCGAAGGCGGCGTCGACCCGGGCGTCGGGCTGGTCGCCCGCGCGCGGCTGCACCCCGGGAGCGCTCATGCCTCCAGTTCACCACCGAGCGACGCGGGTCGCGCGGGCGGCGTGGCGGCTAGTGCCCGCCGGCGGCGATGTAGGCGACCGCGGCGACGATGGTCGCGATGACGATGCCGAACGCCACGGCGGCGAGGACCTTGCGTCCGGTCCTGACCTGCCCTGCCTCGTCCTTCGCCCCGGTGCCGGCGAGCGCACGCACGCCGAGCGCGAAGAGCGCCGGCAGTCCCGCGCCGACCAGGAGGCCGACCAGGACGACGTTGGCGAGGGCGCCCCATTCGATGTACTGCTGCATGGCTCGCTCCTCAGCTCTCGCGCTCGCGGGCATCAGGCACGGTCACGGGGCCATCCGCCGCCTCGGACAGCTCGTGGTCGACCACGGCCTCCGCCAGGATCGCCTCGGCGTCCGCGACCGGCTCCCAGTCGTCGTTCACGTTGTGGTGGCCCACCGGCTTGCGACGCGACCACCACCAGATGAACGCGGCGATCGCGAGCAGCACGCCGAACACCACATACGAGCCCGCGGTCCCGCCGACCAGACGGTCGAGACCGTAGGCGAGCGCGCCGACGGTGGCGGCGGCGGGCACGGTGATCAGCCAGGCCATGAACATCCGGCCGGCGACGGACCAGCGGACCGACGCCCCCTTCATGCCGACCCCCGAGCCCATGATCGAGCCCGTCGCGACGTGCGTGGTCGAGAGCGAGTAGCCGAAGTGGCTCGAGAGCAGGATGACCGCGGCGGAGGACGTCTCGGCCGCCATCCCCTGGCGGGACTCGAGCTCGACCAGTCCCTTGCCCAGGGTCCGGATCACGCGCCAGCCGCCGGTGTAGGTCCCCAGCGCCATCGCGAGGGCGCAGCTCACGATCACCCAGAACGGCACGCTCGAGTCGGACGGTACCGCGCCGGCCGCGATCAGCGCGAGCAGGATGATGCCCATCGACTTCTGCGCGTCGTTGGTGCCGTGCGCGAGCGAGACCAGGGACGCCGAGCCGATCTGACCCCACCGGAACATGCGGTCGTTCGTGTCCTGCGGCACGTCCCGGGTGATGCGCGCCACCAGCGCGGTCGCCACCGTGCCGACCAGGATCGCGACCAGCGGGGCGATCAGGGCGGGGAGGAGCACCTTGGCCACGAGCCCGGCCCACAGCACCCCGCCCGTGCCGGCCGCGGCCAGGACCGCGCCGACCACGCCGCCGACGAGGGCGTGCGAGGAGCTCGACGGGATGCCGAACAGCCACGTGACGAGGTTCCAGATGATGCCGCCCGCGAGGCCCGCGAGCACGATCTCGAGGGTGACCACGCCGGAGTCGACGATCCCCTTCGCGATGGTCGCGGCGACCGTGAGCGACAGGAATGCGCCCACCATGTTGAGGGTCGCTGACAGGAGCACGGCCTGCTTGGGCTTCAGCGCCCTGGTGGCGATGGAGGTCGCCATCGCGTTGCCGGTGTCGTGGAATCCGTTGGTGAAATCGAAGGCGAGCGCGGTCGCGACGACGATGCCGAGGAGGAGCGGTTCGGTCACGTGCTCCATTGTGGCCTGAAATGCTCCGAGTTCCCTGCGGAAAGGGTCCCAGTTCGGTCAAGCCCGCTCACTCGGTGCGCAGCATCACCACATCCGACTCGGGGCGACCGCCCACCAGGAAGGTCCGCGCGCCCACGGTCGCGAACCCGTGCCGCCGGTAGAACGCCTGCGCCCGCGCGTTGTCGGCGTTGGTGCCGAGCCAGAACGGACCGGCGCCGTGGGCCTCGCGCGAGGCGGCGACCGCCGCCTCCATCAGGGCGCCCGCGAGCCCGCCGCCCTGCGCCTCGGCGCGGACGTAGATCTTCGAGAGCTCGTGGACCGGGTCCGGGACGATGCCCGCGGTCGCCAGCGCGATCGCCGCCTCCGGGTCGGCGCACGGGCCGAAGACCGCGAGCGCGTAGCCGTCGAGGGAGCCGTCGGAGGACTCTGCGACCATCACCGCCTTCTGCGGATCGACGATCCAGCCGGCCAGCACCTCCGGGGCGAGGGCGTTCGCGATGTGGTCCGCGATGGCCTCGGCGGTCGTGGTGGGCGGGCAGGCCAGCGGGAACGTGGTGGCCGCCAGCTCGGCGAGCGCGGGGGCGTCGTCCATGGTCGCCAGGCGAACTGTATGAGTCAGTTCGCTCACTCGTCGATCGCCCCAACGTAGAGCCACCGGCCGTCCTCACGCACGAAGCTGCTCTTCTCGCGCATGGTGCCGGTCGAGATCACCCCCGTCGCGTAGTGGGCGACGAAGGTGACGGTGCCGGTCGTGTCCGCAGCGCCCCCCGACTCCGTCGCCAGCACCTCGAGCCCGCGCCAGTCCGTCTCCTCGACGTCGAGCGTCGCCGGGCAGGTCCGCGGGTGCCATGTGCGCATGAGGTAGCCCGCGTCGCCGCGCACGAACGCGGTGTAGCGGGAGCGCATCAGGGCCTCGGCCGTGGGCGCCGCGGCCTCCCCGCGCAGGTACGGCCGGCAGCAGTCGGGGAACGAGGCGCCCGATCCGCAGGGGCACAGCGCCATCAGCGAGACCTCCGGTTCGACGCCATCAGGCCAGCTCCTCGCACGCGGCGAGGACCGTCGCCGCGAAGCCGTCGACGTCCTCCTCGCGCGTGTCCCAGGCGCACATCCACCGCACCTCGACGCTGTCGGCGTCGGGTCCCGCCTGCCAGTCGTAGAAGCGGAACCGTGCGCGCACGGCGGCGGCCGCCCGGCGCGGCAGCACCGCGAACACCGCGTTCGACTCGGTCGCCTGGGTGAAGCTCAGCACGCCCGACGCCGCCGCGGGCTGAAGAGCCGTCCGCAGCCGCGCCGCCATCGCGTTCGCGTGGCTCGCGTTGCGGTGCCACAGCGGCTCGCCCGAGCCCCCGGTCGACGTCAGCAGCGCCGTGAGCTGCGCCGAGACGAACCGCATCTTCGACCCCAGCTGCATGGTCTGCTTGCGCAGGTACGGCAGGTCGTGGGCGAGCGGGGCCCGGAGGTCCTCCGCGAGCACCACCACGGCCTCCCCGAGCATCGCTCCGTTCTTGGTGCCGCCGAAGGACAGCACGTCCGCTCCGGCGACCGCCTCCGCGAGCGACACCCCGAGCGCGGCGGCGGCGTTGGCGATCCGGGCGCCGTCCAGGTGGACCCGCATCCCGAGCGCGTGCGCCGCATGCATGAGCTCGCGCAGGTCCTCAAGCGAGTAGACGGTGCCGAGCTCGGTCGACTGCGTCACCGAGAGCACCACGGGCTGGGCGCGGTGCTCGTCGCCCAGGTCCCCTGCGTACCGGGCGAGCTGCTCGGGCCGCAGGCGGCCGTCGACGCTCGGCAGCGCCAGGATCTTCAGCCCGCCGACCCGCTCGGGCGCGCCGTTCTCGTCGACGTTGATGTGCGCGTGCTCGGAGGCGACCACGCCGCCCCACCGGGGGCTGAGCGCCATGAGCGACACGATGTTCGCCCCGGTGCCGTTGAACACCGGGAAGCCCAGCGCATCGTCCCCGAAGGTGGCCGCGATGGCCGCGTCGAACGCGGCGGTGGCGGAGTCGGCGCCGTAGGCGACGTCGTGGCCGACGTTGGCCTCCGCGATCGCCTCCATCACCTCGGGGTGGACGGCGGCGTAGTTGTCGGAAGCGAAGTGGATCGGTCGGCTCATGTCAGGCCGCCAGATCCATCACCCAGCGGGTCCGGTCGGTGCGGAAGCCGACCTTGCGCAGGTACTCGCGATCCAGCTCCGGCCGGGTCTCGATCTCCACCCGGCGGAAGCCCGCCTCCTTCAGCGCATCGTCCCGGTGGTAGACGAACTCCCCCGGCGTGAAGTCCCGGAAGCGCGCCTTGACCCAGTCCAGCTCGACCAGCCCGACGCCCGCGCCCTCGTCGCGCAGCGCGACCACGCCGACCGCCTCGTCGCCGCGCGTCACCAGGTACGTGACGCGGCGGCCGTCGCGGTTCATGGCGCGGGCGGCGAAGTCGGGGCGCTGCGACGCGATGTCCTTGGCGTGGACCTCGAGGAAGTGCAGGAGGAACGGGTCCTCGGCATCGAGCGGGATCACCTTGTACACGCCCGGATCGTGGCGCTCGCGGTACAGGCGCAGCAGCCAGTACGAGTTGATGATCACGATCGCGGCGTTCATCGCGACGAACGGCCAGATGCCGAAGTAGGCGTTGTACGCGGTCGCGATGACGGAGCCGGCGAAGTTCATCCATCGGAACCTCAGCACGCGCGCCTGCATGAGCGACCACACGATGAGGATCGAGCCGATCCAGCCGATGGCCTCGTACACGGTTTCCATGGCTCCAGATTAGGGGCGTGGGAGGGACGATGCGTCGGCCCGGCGGTCCCCCGCGTACCCTCGGGGGATGGCCGAGTCGGTGCGGGTGGACGCGTGGACGTGGGCGGTGCGGATGTACAAGAGCCGCTCGCAGGCCACCGCCGCCGTCAAGGCGGGCCACGTGCGGGTCGACGGGGAACGCGCCAAGCCGTCGACCGCGGTGGTCCCCGGCGCGACCGTCGAGATCCGCGGCCTCGACCGGCTGCGCGTGCTCGAGGTGCGGCAGCTGCTGGTCAAGCGGGTGAGCGCGCCGTTGGCGCAGGCCGCGTACCTGGACCACTCTCCCCCGCCGCCGCCGCGCGAGAAGGCGGGGGTGTTCGGCGTGCGCGAGCGGGGCGCCGGGCGGCCGACCAAGAAGGAGCGCCGGCAGCTCGACCGGCTGCGCGGCCGCGACGGGCGGGGCTGAGGGCGCTCGCGTCCTGTGAGGCGATGAGTGCACGTTTCGGGCGATCGGCGTGCCGTCATGCCCTCACAGGAAGCGGCGGCGCCCCGCGAGGAGGAGGATGGCGGCATGGCTGAGGCATCCGTCTACCGCATCATGACCGTCTGCACCGGCAACATCTGCCGCTCCCCGATGGCGGAGGTGGTGCTGCGCGACCGCTTGGAGGCCGCCGGGCTGGCCGACGCCGTCACGGTCGACTCCACCGGCGTCAGCGACGAGGAGGAGGGCAACCGCATGGATCAGCGCGCCGTCGCCGTCCTCGAGGACCACGGCTACGCGGTCCCCCGCCACCGTGCGCGCCGCGTCACCAAGAGCGAGCTCGAGAGCCGCGACCTGGTCCTGGTGATGACGGTCGGCCACGCGCAGCGGCTGCGGCGCCTGCGTCCCGACGCGCCCATCAGCCTGTACCGCTCCTTCGACCTCGCCGCCGTGGTGGAGGCCCGGGGGGACGAGCATCGTCTGGACATCGACGACCCCTGGTACGGCGGCCGCGATGACTTCGAGGAGGTCCTCGGCCAGCTCGAGTCCGGTGCCGACGCGATCGTCGCCCACGTGCGGGAGGCGCTCGGCCGGTGAGGACGATGCGCCGCACCGGGACGCGACGAGGGGCCCCGGTCTCCCGAGGCCCCTCGCGCGATCCGGGTCCGGATCAGTGGTTCTGCGTGACCGGCTCCGCGCGCCAGATGCGGTCCAGATAGTCCTGGATCGAGCGGTCCGAGCTGAAGAAGCCGGTGCGGGCGACGTTGAGGATCGCCTTGCGGCTCCACTCCTCGTGGTCCTGGTAGGCCTCCTCGACCGTCGCCTGCGCGTCCACGTAGGAGCGGAAGTCGGCCAGCGCCATGAAGCGGTCACGCTCGGTCAGCGAGGCGAACAGCGACGCGACGGCGCCGCCCTTGTCGCCACCGGTGAACGCGCCCGACGCGAGCAGGTCCAGCGCCGCCTTGAGCTCCGGGTCGGACTCGTAGTACGCGCCCGGGTCGTAGCCCTTCGCCTGCAGGTCCGCGGCCTCCGGCTCGGTCATGCCGAACAGGAAGAAGTTGTCGTCGCCCACCAGCTGGCGGATCTCGACGTTGGCGCCGTCGTCGGTGCCGATGGTGAGCGCGCCGTTGAGGGCGAACTTCATGTTGCCGGTGCCCGACGCCTCCTTGCCGGCGAGCGAGATCTGCTCCGACAGGTCGGCGGCGGGGATCAGCACCTCGGCCAGCGTGACGTTGTAGTTCGGCGGGAACACCACCTTGAGGCGGCCCTCGAGCGACGCGTCCTCGTTGATGGTCCGGCCCACCGCGTTGATGAGGGCGATGGTCTCCTTGGCGCGGACGTATCCCGGCGCCGCCTTAGCGCCGAACACGAACGTGCGGGGGGTGATCGACTCGAGCGGCGTGCGCCCGGACTTCACGCCCTCGTACATCGAGACGATGTGGAGCAGCTTGAGGCTCTGACGCTTGTACTCGTGGAGGCGCTTGACCATCGCGTCGACCATGGCGTCGCCGGCGATCTCGAGGCCGTCGCGGGCGGCGAGCACCTCCGCGAGGCGGCGCTTGTTCGCGCCCTTGACCTCACGGAAGCGGCGGCGGAACTCGGGGTCCTCGGCCAGCGGCTCGAGCCGGCTCAGCTGCGACAGGTCGGTGACCCAGCCGTCGCCGATCGCCTCGGTGATGAGGCCGGACAGCCCGGGGTTGGCCATGCGCACGAACCGTCGCGGCGTGACGCCGTTGGTGACGTTGGTGAACTTCTCGGGCCACAGCTCGGCGAAGTCGTGCAGCACCTTCTCCGCGAGCAGCTGCGAGTGGAGCTCGGCCACGCCGTTGACCTTGAAGCCGGCGACCGTGGCCAGGTGGGCCATGCGGATCGCGCGCTCGGGCTGCTCGGCGACGATCGACATGCGACGCACGCGCAGCTCGTCACCCGGGTACGCCTCCCGGACCACCTCGAGGAACTCCTCGTTGATCCGGTAGATGATCTCGAGGTGGCGGGGCAGCAGGCGGCCCAGCAGGTCGACCGACCACACCTCGAGCGCCTCGGGCAGCAGCGTGTGGCACGTGTATGCGAAGCACTTCTGGGTGACGGCCCACGCGTCGTCCCAGGTCCAGCCCTTCTCGTCGATCAGCAGGCGCATCAGCTCCGGCACCGCGATGACCGGGTGGGTGTCGTTGAGCTGCCAGGTGATGCGGTCGGGCAGCTTGGTCAGGTCGTAGCCGTCGGGCAGCACGTTCTCGAGGAAGTCGCGCAGCGAGGCGGCCACGAAGAAGTACTGCTGCTGCAGGCGCAGCTCCTTGCCCTGCGGCGTGGAGTCCTCGGGGTACAGCACCTTCGAGATGTTCTCCGCGAACGTCCGGGCGCGCACCGCCTCGGCGTAGTCGCCGGCGTTGAAGATCTGCAGGTCGAACTCGTGGGTCGCCTTCGCGCTCCACAGGCGCAGCGTGTTGACGCGGCCGTTGTGGTACCCCGGCACCATGTAGTTGTAGGGCAGCGCGGTGACGCGCCAGTCGGGGATCCAGCGGCGGGCCCCATCCGCGCCCTCGACCGCCTCGGTGCGGCCGCCGAAGGTCACCTCGACCGCGTTCTCCGGGTGCGGGATCTCCCACGGCGAGCCCAGCCGGAGCCAGTTGTCCGGGGTCTCGACCTGCTTGCCGTCGACGAACGTCTGCTTGAAGATGCCGTACTCGTAGCGGATGCCGTAGCCGATCGACGGCACGTTGAGCGTGGCGAGCGAGTCGATGAAGCACGCCGCGAGGCGTCCGAGGCCGCCGTTGCCGAGGCCCGGCTCGACCTCGACGGCGCGGATCTCGTCGAGGTCCAGCCCGAGGTTCGCGAGGGACTCGCGGGCGACCTCGTCCAGCTTCGAGGCGAGCAGCGCGTTCTCGAGCTGCGGGCCGAGCAGGAACTCGGCGGACAGGTAGGCGACCACCTTCGCCTGGTCCCGGTACTGGTTGCGCAGCGTCTCGAGCCAGCGGGTGGTGAGGTAGTGGCGCACCGCGCGCGACAGCGCGAGGTACTTGTCATTGGCGGAGGCGCGGTCCAGGTCGACGCCCTGACCGAAGTTCAGCTCGCGCAGGAAGGCGCGCGTGAAGCTCTCGACGGTGATCTCGGGGGCCGCGACGGGCGGGGTGTTGGGGTTCACGCGGACAATGTACGCGTTTGCATCCGGCTCCGTCTGCCCCCTTGGACCTAGACGCACGCTTCGTGCGCCGCTCAGGTTTCGCGCGCGGCGGCGCTCACACGGCACACTGTGCCTTATGCGCGGAATCATCCTCGCGGGCGGGTCGGGCACCCGTCTGCGTCCCATCACGCAGGGCGTGAGCAAGCAGCTGGTGCCGGTCTACGACAAGCCGCTCATCTACTACCCGCTCTCGACGCTCCTGCTGGCGGGCATCCGCGACATCCTCGTCATCTCGACCCCGCACGACCTCCCCCGGTTCGAGCGGCTACTCGGCGACGGCTCCCAGTTCGGGGTGTCGCTGACCTACGCCGCGCAGCCGAGCCCCGAGGGCCTCGCCCAGGCCTTCCAGGTGGGCGCGGGCTTCATCGGGACCGACAAGGTCGCGCTCGTGCTCGGCGACAACCTCTTCTACGGGCCCGGACTGGGTCTGCATCTGCAGCGCTTCCAGGACGTCGACGGCGCCGCGATCTTCGCGTACCAGGTCGCGGAGCCCACCGCCTACGGGGTCGTGGAGTTCGATCCGTCGGGCCGGGCGCTGTCGATCGAGGAGAAGCCCGCGGATCCGCGCTCCGACTTCGCCGTGCCCGGCCTCTACTTCTACGACAACGACGTGGTCGAGATCGCGCGCTCGGTGCCCCGCAGCCCGCGCGGCGAGTACGAGATCTCCTCGATCAACCAGCGCTACCTCGACGCCGGCCGGCTCCACGTCGAGGTGCTGCCGCGCGGCACCGCCTGGCTGGACACCGGCACGGTCGACGCGCTGCTCGAGGCCAGCCAGTTCGTGCAGGCCGTCGAGCGCCGCCAGGGCCTCAAGATCGGCGCGCCCGAGGAGATCGCGTGGCGCCGCGGCTTCATCGACGACGACCAGCTCCGCGCGCTCGGCCAGGCGCAGGTCGCCTCCGGCTACGGCGCGTACCTGCTCTCCCTGCTCGAGCGCGAGCGCACGTTCACCGCGGAGGCGGCCAGGTGAGGCTGCTCGTCACGGGCGGGGCGGGGTTCATCGGCGCCAACTTCGTGAGGCTCACGCTCGCCGAGCGCCCCGACGTCGACGTCACGGTCCTGGACCTGCTGACCTACGCGGGCAGCGCATCGTCCCTCCCGGACGATGCGCGGGTGACCCTGGTCAAGGGCGACGTCGCCGACGCCGAGACGGTCGAGGCGCTCGTGGGCGAGGCCGATGCGGTGGTCCACTTCGCCGCCGAGAGCCACAACGACAACTCGCTCGACGACCCGTCGCCGTTCATCCGCACCAACCTGGTCGGCACCTTCACCGTGCTCGAGGCGGTGCGGCGGCACGGCACGCGCCTGCACCACGTCAGCACGGACGAGGTCTACGGGGATCTGCCCCTCGACGGCGACCAGCGCTTCACCCGCGACACCCCGTACCGGCCCAGCTCGCCCTACTCGGCGTCGAAGGCGGGCGCCGACCACCTCGTGCGCGCGTGGGTGCGGTCCTTCGGCGTCGACGCCACCCTGTCGAACTGCTCGAACAACTACGGCCCCTACCAGCACGTCGAGAAGCTCATCCCGCGCCAGATCACCAACGTCCTCGACGGCGTGCGGCCCAAGGTCTACGGCGAGGGCCGCAACGTGCGCGACTGGATCCACGTGGACGACCACAACGCCGCGGTCTGGAGCATCCTCGACCGCGGCCGGATCGGGGAGACCTATCTGATCGGCGCGGACGGCGAGGCGGACAACCGGACGGTCGTGTCCACGATCCTCGAGCTGATGGGGCAGGACCCGGACGCCTACGACCGGGTGCCGGACCGGCCGGGCCACGACCTCCGCTACGCGATCGACGCGTCGCGGCTGCGCAAGGAGCTCGGGTGGGAGCCGCGCCACGCGGACCTGCGCGCCGGCCTCGCCGCCACCATCGACTGGTACCGCGAGAACGAGCCGTGGTGGCGCCCGCAGAAGCTCGAGACGGAGCTCCGCTACCGGCGCCTCGGGCGCTGAGCGCCCGCCGCGGTCACCGCGGCGAGTCCGCGATGACCCGGTGCAGCAGGTCGCGGTAGCCCTCGCCGACGCTCTCGATCGAGTACCGCGCGGCACGCTCCCGCGCGCCGTCGCCGAGGGCGGCGCGCAGCTCGGGGTCCTCGGCGAGCACGGTGAGGCTGCGCGCGAGAGCGCCCGCGTCGCCGGGCGGCACGAGCACCCCGCTGCGGCCCGCCTCGATCGCCTCGTCGATCCCCGGCAGCGCGGACGCGACCACCGGCAGCCCCGCGCCCATCGCCTCCAGCATCGCGACCGGCAGGCCGTCCTGGTCGCCCGAGGCGGCGGCACGGGACGGCACCACGGCGATGTCGGCCTCGCCGTAGGCGGCGTCGAGCTCCGCCCGGGTGAGCTTGCCGCGGAACGTGACCGGCAGGCCCTCGGCGAGCCCCTCGAGCCGGGTGCGGTCGGGGCCGTCGCCGACCAGGGTCAGCTCGACCGGCGCGCTGGTGAGCCGCAGCGCCGCGAGCAGGACGTCGAAGCCCTTCTTCTCGACGAGCCGGCCGACCGCGAGCACCCGCGCGGGATGGCGGCGGCTCGCCGGTCCTGGCGCCGGGGTCCGCGCGATGTCGCGCTCGGCGAAGCGTGCGCCCATCGGCATCACGTGGGTGGCCGCGGGCGCCGCGCCGAGCTCGATGGCGGTCTCCCGCATGTCGCGGTTCATCACCGTCACCGCCGCCGCGGCCCTCAGCACGGCGGACTTCTGCGCGACGATCGCGCGCTGGCGCAGCGCGTACAGGTCGCCGCCCAGCGTGGTCACGACGGTCGGCACGGCGGGGGCGAGCCGGTGGCAGACGATGCCCTGCGGCACCACCCAGTGCGCATGGATGGCCGCCGGCGGCGACGTGCGCAGCTCCCGCCGCAGGGCGCGGGCGAGACCGCCGACCAGCAACGGCACCTGCAGCGCGCGTGAGCGCCGTGCCCGCACGTTCTCCAGGATCGCGCCGTCGGCCACGTCCTCCCAGCGGGAGGGGAAGTACCGGTAGCGCACGACGTCCAGGTGTGCGTCGAGCGTCTCGAGGGCCGGCCCGCCCGGCACGGCCGGCGCCAGGATCCGCACGTCGAAGTCGCGCGCCAGCTCCCGCGACAGATCCTCCACGAAGGGCGGGGTGCCGTCCCCGCGTCGGGCCGGGAGCGTCGACGTCAGCACGAGGACGCGAGGTCTGCCCATAGGATGAAGCCCACTTCTGGAGGACGGTGTCGGTGAGCACAGTGTATGACGCGGGGGTGGTCGGCTCGGCCGGCTTCCTCGGGGGTGCGATCCTCCGCGACCTCCGCGCCCGGGGTCTCAGGGTCTCCGGGTTTACGAGGGACCATCCTGTCCTCGAGGCGGGTGCGCTCGCGGCCGAGGCGGCCTCCGCGCGGGTCCTCGTGTGGGCCGCCGGGGGCGTCGGCCCCGCGGTCGCGCACGAGCGTCCCGACTTGGTCGAGCGCGAGCTCGAGACCTTCGACACGTTCGTCGCCGCGGCCATGGATCGGGACCTCCCGCCGCGCATCGTCCTGCTGTCCTCGGGCGGCGCCGTCTACGGCCATCCGGAGCTGCCGCCGTACCGTGAGGACGGGCCGGTGCACCCCTCGAACGCCTACGGCGCGCTCAAGCTCGAGCAGGAGCGGATCCTGGCGCGCGCCCACGCGCCGTCGACGTCGCTGCGGTTGTCCAACGTGTACGGGCCGGGCCAGAGCGGCGCGAACGGTCAGGGCGTCCTGGCGATCTGGATGCGGGCGGTGCTCGCGGGAGCTCCCGTGCGGATCGTCGGCGACGGCGAGGTGGAGCGCGACTACGTGCACATCGACGACGTGACGGAGGCCGTGGCGCGGGTGGCGGAGCGTCCCGACGCGCCCGCGGTGCTCAACATCGGCTCGGGCCGCCCCACCCATCTGATCGACCTGCTGGAGCTGGTCGAGTACGTGGTCGGGCCCGAGCGCGTCACCGTCGAGCGCCTCCCCGGCCGGGCGGCCGACGCGGCGTCGACCTGGCTCGACGTCTCGCTCGCTCACGAGGCGCTCGACTGGCAGGCGAGCGTGCCGCTCGCCGAGGGCATCGCCTCGCAGTGGGCGTGGATGCGCGACGCATGAGGAACGCCCTGAGATGGGGCTTCCTGGCCCTCGCGACGGCGCTGATGGCGTGGGCGGTGGCCGCCTCGTGGGACGAGGTGGTCGCGACGGTGAGGACGATGTCGTGGCCCGCGGTGGCAGCGTCCCTCGCCGCCGCCGTGGTCGCCCTGGGCCTGTCGATGCTCTCGTGGCGCGCGGTCATGAGGTCGGTGGGCCTCGACGTGCCCGTCGAGCCGGCCGCTCGCGTGTTCCTGATGTCGCAGATGGGCAAGTACGTGCCCGGCTCGGTGTGGCCGGTGCTCGCGCAGGCGGAGCTCGCCCGCGACCACGGGGTGTCGCGTGCCCGGTCGATGACCGGGGCGATCGTCGCGATGATCGTGGGCGCGGTGACCGCCGGGATCGTGGGCGTCGCGGGCCTGGTGCTGTCCCGCCCGGACGCCCTCGCGGCGTACTGGTGGGCGGTGCTCGCGGTGCTCGCGATGTCCGCGGTGCTGGTCCCCCCGCTGCTGCACCGCGTCGTCGGCGTCGCGTTCCGGATCACCCGGCGCGACGAGGCCCCGGCCCGGATCGGCGGGCGCGCGCTCGCGGCGTCCGTCGCCTTCGCGGTGGTCCAGTGGCTCGCGCTGGGCCTTCACGCGTGGCTGCTGCTGGACCAGGTCGCGCCGGGCACGTCGGTCGCGCTCGCCTGCGGGGCCTTCGCCTTCGCGTGGATCGTCGGCTTCGTGGTGGTGATCGCGCCCGCCGGCGCCGGCGCCCGCGAGGCCGCGCTGGTCCTCGCGCTCGGCGGCGTGGTCGCGCCCGCCCAGGCGCTCAGCATCGCGCTGGTCAGCCGTCTGTTCATGACCCTCGCCGACGTGATCGGGCTGGGGGCGGGCCTCGCGATCGGCGCCCGCCGCGAGAGGTGACCTCCGGGGCCGTCGCGCGGACCCGTGACCCGCATCGTCCGGCCTGTCGCTGTGGACTTCGGCACGCTTCCTGCCCGGCCGCGCACCGATGCGACACAATGGGCCGGTGACCTCGTTCTCCGACCGCCACATCGGCCCCGACCCCGACTCGATCGAGACGATGCTGTCCGCCGTGGGCCAGCCGTCGCTCGCCGCGCTGGTGGACGCGGCCGTCCCCGCCTCGATCCGCAAGGACGACGTGCTGGTGCTCCCGCCGCCGAAGTCCGAGCACGAGGTGCTGGCGGCGCTGCAGCGCCTCGCGCGACGCAACACCGTGCAGGTGTCGATGATCGGTCAGGGCTACCACGACACCGTCACGCCGATGGTGATCCGGCGCAACGTGCTCGAGAATCCCGCCTGGTACACCGCGTACACGCCGTATCAGGCCGAGATCTCGCAGGGCCGGCTCGAGGCCATGCTGAACTTCCAGACGATGGTCGCCGACCTCACGGCCCTGCCCGTGGCAGGCGCGTCGCTCCTCGACGAGGCGACCGCCGTGTCCGAGGCGATGCTGCTCATGCGCCGCGCGGTGCGGGGCAAGGAGGGCGGGAGGATCGTCCTCGACGCCGAGTGCCTCCCGCAGACCGTCGAGGTGGTGCGCGCGCAGGCGGAGGCGATCGGCCTCCCCCTCGAGGTCGCCGTCCTGGACGGGTCGTGGACCGCCCCCGAGGACCTCGTGGGGCTGGTCGTCCAGCAGCCCGGACAGTCCGGGGTGGTGCGGGAGATCCGGCCCCTGATCGAGGCGGCGCACGCGGTGGGCGGACTCGTGACGGTCGCCGCCGACATCCTCTCCCTGTGCGTGATCAAGGCGCCCGGCGAGCTCGGTGCCGACATCGCCGTCGGGTCGACGCAGCGGTTCGGCGTCCCCCTGTTCTTCGGCGGCCCCCACGCCGCGTACATGGCGGTGCGCGAGGGCCTCGAGCGCCAGCTGCCCGGGCGTCTCGTGGGCGTCTCCGTCGACGCCGAGGGCCGTCGCGCCTACCGGCTCGCCCTCCAGACCCGCGAGCAGCACATCCGCCGAGACAAGGCGACCTCCAACATCTGCACCGCGCAGGCGCTGCTCGCGATCATCTCCAGCTTCTACGCGATCCACCACGGTCCCGAGGGGCTGCGAGAGATCGCGCTGCGCGTGCACACCATGGCATCGACGCTCGCGGACGCGCTCCGCGCCAAGGGCGTGAAGGTGCGCCACGAGCACTTCTTCGACACCGTCGTGATCGAGGTGCCCCGCGGTGCCGACTCCGTGGTCGCGCGCATCGCGGCCCAGGGCATCAACGTCCGCAAGCTCGACGCCGACTCCGTCGCGATCGCCTGCGACGAGGTCACGACCACCCGGATCCTGTCCGACGTCCTCTCCGCCGTGCTCGACCGCGAGCTCCCGTGGCCCGTGTACACCGGGCCGACCGTGACCATCCCGATCGGGCTGCGCCGCACCTCGGAGTACCTCACGCACCCGATCTTCAGCGCTCACCGGTCGGAGACGTCGCTGATGCGGTACATGCGCCGCCTCGCCGATCGCGACCTCGCGCTGGACCGCACCATGATCCCGCTCGGCTCCTGCACCATGAAGCTCAACGCCGCGGTCGAGATGGCCCCCGTCAGCTGGCCGGGCTTCGCGCAGATCCATCCCTTCGCGCCCGCCGACCAGACCGCGGGCTACCGCGAGATGATCTCCCAGCTCGAAGGCTGGCTCGCGGACATCACCGGCTACGCGGCCGTCTCCGTCCAGCCCAACGCGGGCTCGCGCGGCGAGTACGCGGGCCTGCACGCGATCCGCGAGTACCACCGCTCGCGCGGGGACGACCAGCGCGACGTCTGCCTCATCCCCGCATCGGCGCACGGCACCAACGCCGCCTCCGCCGTCCTGGTCGGGATGCGCGTGGTGGTGGTCGCCACGGCGCCCGACGGCGAGGTCGACCTCGAGGACCTGCGGAGCAAGCTCGCCGCCCACGAGGGCCGAGTCAGCTGCATCATGATCACCTACCCCTCCACGCACGGTGTGTACGAGGAGCACGTGGGCGAGGTCTGCGCGGCGGTGCACGAGGCGGGCGGCCAGGTCTACATCGACGGCGCCAACCTGAACGCCCTGGTCGGACTCGCCAAGCCCGGACACTTCGGCGGCGACGTGTCCCATCTCAACCTCCACAAGACGTTCTGCATCCCGCACGGCGGCGGCGGTCCCGGCGTGGGCCCGGTCGCGGTGGCGGAGCACCTGGTGCCGTTCCTGCCGCGCTCGCTCGCGGCCGTGCAGACGCCGGGCGAGCTCGCCCGCGAGGGGGCGCCGGTCTCGGCCGCGCCCTACGGCTCCGCCGGCATCCTCGCGATCTCCTGGGCGTACATCGCGATGATGGGGCACGAGGGCCTCACCCGCGCCACGCAGACCGCGGTGCTGGCCGCGAACTACGTGGCGGCCCGCCTCGACGGCAGCTACCCGGTGCTGTTCCGCGGCCCCGGCGGCCTGGTCGCGCACGAGTGCATCCTCGACATCCGGCCGCTGACCAAGGCGACCGGCATCACGGCGGAGGACATCGCGAAGCGGCTCATCGACTTCGGGATCCACGCGCCCACCATGTCCTTCCCCGTCGCGGGCACCCTCATGGTCGAGCCGACCGAGTCGGAGGACCTGGCCGAGATCGAGCGGTTCATCGAGGCGATGCTGGTGATCCGGGAGGAGATCGCCGCGGTCGAGCGCGGCGAGATCGCGGCCGAGGCGTCCGCCCTGCGGCACGCCCCGCACACCGCGGACGCGGTCGTGAGCGACTCGTGGGACCGCGCGTACCCGCGCGAGCAGGCCGCGTTCCCCGTCGCCGGACTGCGTCAGGACAAGTACTGGTCGCCCGTGGCACGCATCGACAACGCGCACGGCGACCGCAACCTGGTCTGCGCCTGCCCGCCGCTGGAGGAGTACCAGGCGTGACCGTGCGGGGGGCGGGACCTCGAGCCGCGACCGCGGTCGCGGGGTCCTGAGGCGCGCGATGCCCCGCGACACCACGCTCCGGCCGCCGGTGCTTCCCGGCTACACCCACCTGCGGCCGCTGGGGCAGGGCGGCTTCGCGGACGTGTTCCTGTACCAGCAGGACATGCCGCGGCGGCAGGTGGCGGTCAAGGTGCTGCACCGCCGTCCGGGCGACGCCGCGCTCCACGCGCTCGCGGCGGAGGCGGACGTGATGGCCGCGCTGAGCGCGCACCCGTCGATCCTCACGCTGCACGAGGCGTCCGTGTCCGCCGACGGTCGGCCGTACATGGTGGCGGAGTACTGCCCAGGCTCGCTCGCCAACCGCTACCGCTCGCAGGTGATCCCGGTGGCGGAGGTGCTCGACATCGGCGTCCACCTCGGCTCCGCCGTCGAGGCCGCCCACCGGATCGGCATGCTGCACCGCGACATCAAGCCCTCGAACATCCTGGTCACCGCCTTCGGCCACCCGGTGCTCGCCGACTTCGGCGTCGCGACCGCCGTCACCACCGGCAGGGGTGACGACGTCGCGCTGTCGCCCCCCTGGAGCGCGCCGGAGGTGGTGGACGGCTCGAGCTCCGGGACGGTCGCCACGGACGTCTGGTCGATCGCGGCGACGCTGTACACGCTGCTCGCCGGGCACAGCCCGTTCGCCGAGCCGGGGCGCCGCCTCGACGCGGACCAGCTCCGCGCGAGGATCGTGAAGGCGCGCTACCGGCCCACGGGCCGCGCCGACGTGCCGGACGCTCTCGAACGCGTGCTCGCCGGAGGGATGCGCCGCCTGCCGGGGGACCGCTTCGGGTCGGCGCGCGAGGTCGCGGAGGCGCTGCAGGAGGTCCAGCGGTCGCTCGGAGGGCCGGTCACGCCGCTCGAGATCCCCGGCGATGCCTGGGTCGAGGCGACCCGGGCCACCGACGAGACGCCCGTGGTCGAGCGGCTCCCGCGGCAGGCGACCGTCGCGGTGGACGGCCGCCGCCGCGCCCGCGGCGAGGCCTCCCGGACGGACTCCTCCCTCGACGCCGACGAGGGCCGCGGCTGGTCCCGCGCGCGAACGGTCGGCTGGTCCGCGGCCGGCGTCGCCGTGCTCGGCGGAGGGGCCGCGGCGGTCCTGATCCTGTCGGGGCGCTAGGTGGCCGTGCTCGATCGGACCACGTCGGCCCGGCGGCGCCGGGCCGGCCGCTCCGTCGCCGGCATCCTCGCCGTCGTCGCCGCCGTCGGCGTCGTGGTCGCCCCCGGGTTCGACGAGCGCGAGGCCGCCACCGCGGTGACGGGTGTGTGGGCCCTCCAGACCGGGGACGGGCAGCGCTTCGCCCACGTGAACACCGAGGTGGGCGAGGTCGACACCGTCAAGGATGTCGACTCGCCCTCCGCCCTGGTCCAGGACGGCGACGCGCTCATGGTCCTCTCGGCCGCGCTGTCATCGGCGACCGTGCTCGACGCGGGCCGGCCGTCCGACGTGGCGGCGGGGACCGCGGGCGCCGCGCCCACGCCGTCCGGCACCAGCGCCGTGGCCGCGGCCGGCGACGTCGTCGCCTACCTCGCCGCCGAGGGCGACGTGCTCGTGGGCAGGCTCTCCGACGGCACCGCGGTCGACCCCGTCGAGGTCCTCGCCGACGCGGAGCTCGGCGGCGACCGCGGCCTCCGCGCGGACGCGATCGCCGCGGACGCGGGCGGCGTCGTCGCCGCGTTCTCCCTGGCCAGAGGCGTGGTGGTGACGGCGGGTGCCGACGGCACCGTGACCGCCACCGACCCCGTCCCGGGCCTGCTCGAGGACGGCGATTTCCAGCTGACCCTGGCCGCGGGACGGTGGGCGCTGCTCGACGCGGCGTCGGGACAGCTCTGGCGCCAGGGCGAGGACGCCGCGGTCGCGACGGGCGTCCGTCCGACGGCTCGGATCCAGACGGCGACCAGCGGGGCCGAGATCTACCTGGCCGACGCCTCGGGGCTCGTCCGCGTGGCCGCCGACGGCGAGGCGAGACGCGTCTTCGGGGACCAGGGAGCCGAGGCGGGAGCGCCGGCCGCACCGGTCGAGGTCGACGGCGTCGTGTACGCGGCCTGGCTCCCGGCCGGGACCGGGGACGGCACGCTGTGGAGCTCGGCGGGGCCGTCGGTGCCCCTCGACTACGCGGGCGCGACGCTCGCCGAGCGCCGGGAGCCCGTGCTGCGCGCCAACGGCGATCGGGTGATCCTCAACGAGGAGCGCTCCGGATGGGTGTGGGAGGCGCCGTCGGGCGCCCTGATCGCCTCCTCCCAGGACTGGGAGCCCGAGGACGTCGACGCGCCGTCCGGCGCGGACCAGGAGGTCGCGACCGAGGTCCGGGAGCCCCGGCCGCCCGTCGCGGAGGACGACTCCCTCGGTGCCCGCGCGGGCCGCCAGACCCGCCTGCCGGTGCTGCTCAACGACCACGACGCGAACCGCGACGTCCTCACGATCGACCCCGGGTCGATCGCGATCTCCGATCCGGATGCCGTCGGGATCGCCGTCGCGGAGGACGGTCAGGCCCTGGTCGCCACCGTGGCCGCGGGCGCCTCCGGCTCGGTGACCGTCCAGTACGCGGTGACGGACGGCACGGCCGAGGACGGTCTCCGCTCCGAGCCCGCGACCGTGCTGCTCACCATCGTGGGCGAGCGCGACCAGGGCGCGCCGGCGTGGTGCGGCGTGCCCGGCTGCGTCCGCGAGTGGCCCGCGCCGCAGGTCGCGCCCGGCGGCACCGTCGCGGTCGACGTGCTCGAGGGGTGGGTCGACCCCGAGGGCGATCCGCTCTACGTCAGCGGCGCGACCACGGCGTCCGAGGGCGCGTCCGTGGCGGCGTCGCCCGAGGGGACGCTCGTGGTCAGGGCGGGAGCCTCGACGGGCGCGACCATCGACGTCGAGGTGACGGTCACCGACGCCCGCGGCGCGTCCGCCGAGCGACGGCTGCGGGTCGCGGTGGTCGGGGAGCCGCGGCTGAGCCTGGAGCCCGTCACGGTCCGCGCGGTCGAGGGCGTCCGCACCACGGTCGACCTCGCGGCGCGGGTGACGGGCTCCCGGGGGACGGTGCAGGTGCTCGAGGCGAGCGCGGACCCCGGCGAGGGGGCGACCGTCGAGGTCCTGCCGTCGGGCGCGGGGATCGTCGTCACCGCGCAGGAGCCGGGCGACCACCTGGTCGACGTGACGCTCGCGGACGGCACGCAGCAGGCGCGCGGAACCGTGCGGGTCGACGCGATCGCGCTCGAGGACGAATCGCTCGCGACCGTCCCGCTGACCGCGTTCGTGCGCCCCCACGAGGACGTGACGGTCGACGTGCTCGAGGCGGTCGACAACCCCGCTGGCCGCGTGCTGCTGCTCTCCGACGCCTCGGTCGAGCCGGTCGACGGCGGACGGCTGCAGGCGCAGGTGGTGGGCCACGGCGCGCTCCGCCTGTCGGGCACCACGGGCGACGGGCAGGCCGGCACCATCGGGGTGGTGCGCTACACCGTGTCGGACGGGTCCGGGCGGGCCGCGACCACCGTGCGCGGCGAGGTCACCGTGGTGCTGCTCGACGAGTCGATCCCGGCGCCGCCGCTCGCCACCGACGACGCGATCACGGTGCGGGCGGGCGGGCAGGTCGACGTCAGGGTGCTCGACGGCGACGTGGCCGCCGCCGGCGCCGTCGTGGCGCTCGACCCGGACTCCGTCGTCGCCCCCGAGGGCGGCGGCCTCGCGTTCGCGGCCGGGCCGGTGGTGCGGATCCTCGCGCCGACGTCCGCGGGGACCTACCGGATCCCCTACAGCGCGTACATCCTCGGCCACCCCGCGCAGCGCGACGATGCGGTGCTCACCGTCACCGTGACCGCCGGTGACGACAACGGGGCGCCGGCACCCCGCGAGCTCAGCGGCCGGGTGGCCTCGGGCGAGGAGGTGCGGATCCCGTTCGACGGCACCGGCCTCGACCCCGACGGGGACCGGGTGGTGCTGGATGCCGTGCTGCAGCAGCCCCTGCACGGCTCCGCCCGCGTGAGCTCCGACGGCTCGGCGATCGTGTACACCAGCGTGCCCGGCTACTCCGGACAGGACGAGCTCACGTACGGCGTCGTCGACGAGCGCGGCCTGGGCGCGACCGCCACGGCGCGGATCGGCGTGGTCGCGAGCGACGCGGACCCTGCCCCGGTGACGTACACCGACTTCGTCCAGGTGCAGGCGAGCGAGGGGCGCCGCGTGGTGGTGACGCCCCTGGCCAACGACGTCGATCTCACCGGAGGCGAGCTCGAGCTGCTCGACGTGCGGCCCGACGCCGTCACGGGCTCGGCGGAGGAGGCGCTCCTCGCCGCGCTGCTGGAGGATGTGGCGCTCGAGGCGGGCGAGGTGGCCTTCGTCGTCACCGACCAGCCGGGCACCTACACCTTCCTGTACTCGGCGCGGAACGCCACTGGATCCACCTCGCAGGGCAGGATCGTGCTCAAGACCGTGCGCGAGCCGGTCAGCGACGTCCCCGTGATCGCGGACACGGTGCTCACCGCGGACACGCGTGCGAAGTTCGTCGACGGCGTCGACGTGCTCGACGGCACCGTCGCGTGGGCGAGCGGCGACGCCGGCGCGCTCACCGTGACGCTGTGGGGGGACGTGCCGGGGGCCACGGTCGACGGCTCGCGGATCTCCGGCCCGCTGCCCGATCGGACCCGGATCATCCCGTTCGAGGTGCGCGGCGCCGACTTCACGGGCGCCGAGGCCGTCTCGTACGGGTTCCTGCGCGTGCCGGGCCTCGACGACCTGCGCCTCACCCTGCGCGACGGCGCCGGGATCACCGTCGACGAGGCGGGTGAGGCCTCGGCCGACGTGTCCGCGCTGGTGGCGGTGCCCGCCTCGGGAGACCTGCAGATCGACGCCGACCAGACGCATGCGGGGGGCTCCCGGGACCAGGCACGCTGCGAGGCGGCCGGCGGCATGCGCGTGAGGTACGTGGCGGGCCGGGGTGCGCCGTACGCGGACACCTGCCTGGTCGCGGTCCGGCTGGCGGGCCAGACGGACTGGACCGTGCTCCCGATCCCCGTGTCCGTGGTGCCGGAGGACCCGCAACCGATGCTCGAGGCGGGCTCGCTCGAGGTGTCCCCTGGCGGCACGGCGACCTTCGACCTCTCGGCGCTGGTGCGCTGGCCGACCGGTGCCGCCGCGCCCGCGGTGCGGATCGAGTCGTCCTACGGCGGCCAGCTGTTCGTGGTGACCCGGGCCCGCGACACCGTCACGGTGCGCGCTCGCGACGATGCCCAGCCCGGCCGGACGGAGGCGGTGACCGTCTCCCTCCCCGCCTATCCCGATGCCGGGACCCGGGTGCTGTCGCTCGTGGTGGGCCCCGCGCCGTCCGAGCTGCCGAAGGGCGGCACGGTGTCCGTGAGCTGCTCGCAGGCGGCCGGGGGCTCGTGCGTCTTCGACGTGGTCGGCGTCGGCGGCGAGGTCAACCCGCTCCCCGACACCGCGCTCGAGGTGGTGTCGGTGACCCCGGCGGGCGCCTGCGCTGAAGTCGAGCTCGCGCTGGAGGGCACCACCGCGATCCGGGCGACGTGGACCGACGATGCGCCGGGAGGGGAGTGCGAGGCCGTGTTCGCGGTGCGCGACGCGCAGGGCCGCGTCAGCTCCGCCGAGCGCGCCGGATCCCTCACGCTGGACCTGCAGGGCTTCCCCGCCGCCCCCGCGGGCGTGACGCAGGAGGCGTACGGGCCGGGCACGCTGACGTTGGCGGTGCAACCCGGCGCGGCCGCACGGGCACACCCGGCGCTCACCGGCTTCGACGTCCTCGAGGGCGGCGTGCGCGTCGCGACGTGCACCCCGTCGGGCACCTGCACCCCGATCTCCGGCCTCGCTGACGGCGATCGACACACGTACGCGGTCCATGCCGTCAACGCCGTGGGGCGGTCGCGGACCGCGGCCACGGCGGTCGCGTGGTCGTACACCGCGCCGGAGCCCGTGACCGTCGTGTCGTGGAGCCCGACGGTCACGAGCGGCGACGGCGGCCGCATCGACCTGGTGCTGGACGTGGGCGATCCCGCACCGGGCGAGGTGCGCCTCGAGTCGGGCACCACGTCCCAGTCCCTCGAGGTGCGGGGCCCCGGCGAGCAGACGTTCGCGGCGGTCGCGGTCGGGTCGAACGAGCCCGCCACCGTGACGCTGACCCCGGTCAGCGGCATCGAGCCGCCGCCCGGGGCCCAGGCGAGCGGAGCCGCCACGACCTTCACCGCCCACGGCATCGGCCGCCCGACCATCGCGTCCGCGACGGCGACCGCCGCGGACGGCGCTGCGGAGGCCGTCATCACCGTGGCGACGCGTGCCGGCGGCGCGGGCGCCGCGACCTGGGTCGGGACGGCCGTGTCCGGCACCTGCCGCGCGGACACGGAGGTGCCCGACGGCACCGGCAGCGTGGACCTGCGGGTCGCGGTCGCCGAGAACTCCGTCACCACCGTCACGGTGTGCGCGGAGAGCCGGTTCGACGGCGACGTGTACGGCCGGGCACCCGACGCATCGGTGACCGTCACCGCCTTCACCGACCCGGGCGCTCCCGTGCTCGAGCGCGGCTACCAGGCGGACTCGGCCTGCGTGGGGACGGGCAGCAGCTGCTCCACGGCGCTGCTCCGCGATCCCCAGTGGCGCGCGCTCGGCGCGCGCGGCGCGGTGCTCATGTACCGCGGCTCCGACGGCGTCGAGTCCGAGACCTTCGGGGACGTGCTCGCCGCCGGGCGACCGGTCGAGGTGATCGCGTACTGGTGCATCGACCTCGCGGGCGGCGACCGCCGGTGCTCGGAGCAGACCACCGCCGTGACAGCCGAGTCCGGGCCCCCGTACCGGCCCACCGTGGCGCTGCCGTCCTGCACCGTCGGCGAGGAGCCCGCCGCCGTCCTGGGCGCCAGCCCCGCGGACGTCGGCCTCGTCTACGCGATGCTCGACGGCGCGGGCGCGCCGACGACCGACCCGTCGGAGATGCGATCGGTCACCGTCACCGCGACCTTCGTCGGCGCGCTCGCCGGCATGGCGCCGTGGACCAGCGCGCCGGTCACCTGTGACGGCGCGCCCGCGGAGGCATCATCGTGATCATCACCCGGCACCGCACCGTCCCTCAGGAGGCACCATGGCACTGACGTCCGAGCACACCGTCTGGTTCGAGTCGACGTTCCGCAAGCTGGTCGAGAACGTCGAGCGCGCGGTCGTCGGCAAGCGGCACGTGGTCGAGCTCGCCGTCACCGCGATGATCTCGGAGGGGCATCTGCTGCTCGAGGACGTTCCCGGCACGGGCAAGACCTCCCTCGCCCGCGCGCTCGCGGAGACGGTCCGCGGGACCAGCTCCCGGCTCCAGTTCACGCCCGACCTGCTGCCCGGCGACGTCACCGGCATCAGCGTGTTCGACCAGGCCCGCGGGGTCTTCGAGTTCCATCACGGGCCGGTGTTCGCGAACGTGGTGCTCGCCGACGAGGTGAACCGCGCGTCGCCCAAGACCCAGTCCGCGCTGCTCGAGGTGATGGAGGAGCGCCAGGTCACGGTCGACGGCGTCACGCGACCGGTGGAGGCGCCGTTCATGGTGGTCGCGACGCAGAACCCGATCGAGCAGGCCGGCACCTACAGCCTGCCCGAGGCTCAGCTCGACCGGTTCCTCATGCGCACGTCCCTCGGCTACCCGGATCACGCCTCGGCGATGCGGATCCTGGACCCGGCGCGCGCCACGCGGGTGGAGGTGCCCGCGATCGCCGAGCTCGACGCGATCCGCACCATGACGTCGCTCACGCACGAGGTCGAGCAGCACGCGCTGATCTCCGACTACATCCTGCGCCTGGTCGACGCCACGCGTTCCGCCACGCAGGTGCGGCTCGGCGCGTCGGTCCGGGGAGCCCTCGCGCTCGCGCGCGCCTGCCGGAGCTGGGCGCTGGCGCACGGACGCGCGTACGTGCTTCCGGACGACGTGAAGAGCCTCGCCGAGGTGGTGCTCGCGCACCGCCTGATCCTCGACCCCGAGGCCGAGTTCGACGGCGTGACGCAGGGCGCCGTGATCGGCCAGGTCCTGCTCGACGTCGCGCCACCCAGCCCCCGGGACCTCACGTGAGCCGCACCCGCACGCGCGACCAGGTCCCTGCGGGGAGCACGCGGACCAGGAACACGACCGGCACCCGCACGGAGCGGACGGACGCGCCGCACGCGCGCGTGATCGGCGCGCGGCTCGCCCTGGCGCGCGCAGGTGCGGGGCTCGCGTCGGCGGCGAGCACGGTGGCGGGCGGCCTGCGCGCGGTGGTGACCCCCGCCGGCTGGGCGGTGGCCGCGTGGACCGTCGGCGGCCTCGTGCTCGCGACCGTCCTGGGGTGGGAGGAGGCCTGGGTCGCCGCGATCGCGGGTGCCGTGCTGCTCGCGACCGCCGCGCCGTTCCTCATCGGGTCCGTCCCGTACCGCGTCCGGCTGCTGCTCGACCGCGACGCGGTGGTCGCGGGGGAGCGCGCCGAGGCGAGGCTGGTGGTCGACAACCCGCAGCAGCGCGCCGCCCTGCCCGGGCGGGTGGACCTGCCCGTCGGCGACGGGCTCGTCGAGGTGGAGGTGCCGTACCTGCGCGGCGGTGCCGAGCACGTCGAGCCCGTCGAGGTGCCCGCGCTGCGGCGCGGCATCGTCTCCGTGGGCCCGGCCGTGACCACCCGCTACGACCCGCTCCGGCTCCTCGAGCGGCACCGCGTCTGGGAGGAGCGACGCACCCTCTACGTGCATCCGCGGACGGTCGCCGTGCCGTCCACCTCGCTCGGATGGGTGCGCGACCTCGAGGGCGACCCCGTCCGCACGCTCACCACCGAGGACATCTCCTTCCATGCGGTGCGCCCGTACGAGCGCGGCGACGCGCGTCGTCACATCCATTGGGCGTCGACCGCGCGCACCGGCACGCTCATGGTGAGGCAGTTCGCGGAGACGCGTCGGTCGCTGCTCACCGTGGTGCTCGACCTGGACCGCGCGTCGTACGCCGACGACGAGGAGGTCGAGCTCGCCATCAGCGCGGCCGGCTCGCTCGGGGTGCGGGCGCTCCGCGACGGCCGCGACGTCGAGGCGGTCGTCGGCGGCGAGGTGCCCGGCTTCGCCCGCGCGTCCCTGCGCGCCCTGCGGCACCTGCGCGTGACGTCGCCGCGGGCGCTGCTCGACGACCTGTCCGGCGTCGAGGCCAGCGACACGACCGTCGACCTGCCGACCGTGACGCGCATGCTGGGCGAGACGGACAGCGGCACCGCGCTCGCGATCCTCGTCACGGGGTCGCGTCTGCCGCGCGCGCAGCTCCGGGCTGCGGCCCTGCACCTCCCCCTCGGGGCGAGCGTCGGCGCCGTCGTGTGCGACCCCGCGGCGGAGCCGGCCAGCCGCAACCTCGCGGGCGTCCCGGTGGTCAGCCTGGGGATCCTCGACGACCTCCGCACGCTCCTGTCCCGGGGGGCCGCGCGCCGATGACCGAGCCCGCCTCCCTCGCGCCGCCCACGCACCGGGTCGCCACGGTCTTGTACGCGGTCGCGACGGCCGTGCTCGTGTGGGCCTCCCTGCGCGGGGTGTGGGGCACGCTCCGCTTCGACGCCGTGATGGCGGCCGGGACCGCGGTCGGGATCACGGCTGGGCTGCTGGCGCTCGCGCCGCGGCGGCGGGCGGCGTCGGTCGCCGTGCTCGTCGCCGGGTACGTCGCGACCGCCCTCGCCCTCGCGATCCCGGGTGTGCCCGACGCCGCCGACGCCTGGATGCGGGCCCTGCGGGAGACGGCGCTCGGTCCGGTGACGGGGTGGAAGGACGTGGTGACGCTGCCGACGCCGCTGGGCGAGTACGGCGCGACCCTGGTGCCGCCGCTCGCCCTGGTCGTCCTCGGCACCTACGCGATCGTGCGGCTCGGCGCGGGCTCGAGCCGTCGCTGGGGCCTCGCCGCGGTCGTCGCGGCGGCGATGCTGATGGGGGCGATCGCCGTGGGGCCGGCCAGCCGGGTGCCGCTCCCGTGGCCGCCCGCGCTCACCGCGCTCGATCCCGACGGCGTGTGGAGCGCCGCGGGCATCGGTCTCACGGGCCTCGCCACGACGCTCGCCTGGTTCCGCTCACGGGCCGCGGCGGAGCGTCGAGCCGCGCTGGCGGCGGCGGGACGAGCCGGCCAGGCGCGGGCCGGACGGGCGAGGCTGCGCGCCGCGGGTCGCGCCGCGACCGCCGCCGCGCTTGCCGCCGTCGCCGTGGTCGTCGCGGTCACGCTCGCGGGACCGGTCTCCGCGGGCCAGCCGCGCGAGGTCGCGCGGACGCTGATCGAGCCCCGGCTCGTGGTCGACGCGACGGCCTCACCCCTCGCGGCCTACCGGGTCTCGTTCGCCGACGAGTCCTTCAACGCGGAGCTCCTGTCGGTGGTGGTGGAGTCCGGCGACCCCGCGCGCATCCGCGTCGCGACGCTGCCGTTCTACGACGGGCGCACGTTCTCGGCGTCCGCCCCGGCGGGCTACTCGCCTCTCCGGTTCCGTCACCTGCCCTCCCCGCTCGCGGTCTCGGGCGACGTCTCGACCGCGCGCATCACCGTGGCGGGTCTCGGCGGCCCCTGGGCGCCCGTGCCGGGACTGCTCGGCTCGGTGGCCTTCGACGGGCCGAGGGCGGCCGCGCTCACCGACACGTTCTACTACGCGGCGGAGGCGGGCGCCGCGGTCGTGACCGCCGACGGGGGGATCGCCGCCGGCGACGTGATCATCGCGACCGCGGCGAACGGCCCGTCGACGCCCCTCGCGCAGGCCGGGGCGTCGCCGGGACGCGCCTCGATCTCGACGGACCTCATCCCCGACTCGCTGCGCGACTGGGTGGACGCCCAGGATGCGACCCGGGACGCCGCCGGGCTGGCGCAGCTCCTCCAGTCGCTGCGGGCCCGCGGGTACCTCAGCCACTCCCTCGGCGCCGAGGGGACCCAGGGCTGGACGGCCTCGCTCGACGACTACGAGCTCGTCCCCGCGGCGGCGGGCCACTCGTACGACCGCATCGACCGCATGTTCACCGCCCTCAACGCCCGCGAGGACGAGGTGGGCGCCGGCGCGGACGCCACGCTGGTCGCAGCCGTCGGCGACGACGAGCAGTTCGCCGCCGCCGCCGCGCTCGTCGCGGCCGAGCTCGGCTTCCCCGCACGCGTCGTGCTCGGCTTCCGCCTCCAGGCGACCGACGCTGAGGGCTGGACGCCGCCGCCGTGCGAGGGCGGGGTCTGCCGCGGCGGCAACCTGTCGGCGTGGGTCGAGGTGCGGGCGGCCTCCGGGGAGTGGCTCGCCGTTGACGTCACACCTCAGCACACGGTCGCCCCGGACGCGAGCACGGTCGAGCAGCGCGATCCGGAGCATCCGACCGCCACGGATCCCCGACGCGCTCAGGACATCGAGGCGGTGGCGGCGCTCAAAGGCCGGTCCGCCGACGATCCGGCGCCGGTCGGCGGTGGCGGAGCGTGGCTGTCGGGCTGGGCCCGCACCGCGGCGGTCCTGGCGGGGGTGCTCCTGCTCCTCCTCGCGGTCCCCGCCGCGATCCTGATCGCCAAGGCGGCGCGCCGCGGACGCCGGCGACGCGGGACGCCCGCCCAGGTCGCGGAAGGGGGGTGGGAGGAGTACGTCGACGGCGCCCGCGACGCGGGCCAGCCCCCCGCGGCGCGGGCCACCCGTCACGAGGCCGCGCTCGTGCTCGCGACCGCGCACGGCGCGGAGATCGCCGCGATCGCCGACCGGGCGACGTTCACCTCCGGGGGCGTGTCCGAGGCCGACGCGCGCCGTGCCTGGACGCTGGTCGAGGCCGACCGCGTGGAGCTGCGGAGCCGCCGACCGTGGTGGCGTAGGCTCGGCACGCGGCTGTCGACGCGGTCGCTGCTGGGACGGTCGGAGAGGCCCTCGCCGGCCCCGTCGACCGGGGCGCACCGATGACGTCCCGCCCGACCGAAGGAGCGTGCCCTCGATGATCCCCGAGCCCCTCTTCTACGCGGCCGTCGGCTACGCGGTCGCGTTCGTGGTGGGCTACGTCTGGATGGGGCTGACGCTCGGTGCGGTGTACCGCAAGTTCGGCGCCAGGCCGTCACGCGCGTGGATCCCGGTGCTGCGGTACGCGGAGGTCGCGACGCTCACGCAGTCAGGCACGGCCGGCGTCATCGTCGTGCGCGTGGTCGCGGCGCTCGGGGCAGCGGCCTCGGCCATCGGGATCCTGATGGGATCCGCGACCGGCGACGCCCTCGCGATCGGCGGCCTCGGTGTGGCGTCCGTGGCGGCGCTCGCCGCCTGGGTCCTATGGATCCTCCACATCCATCGGCTGGGTCTCGACCACGCGCTTTCCGCGGGCTGCACCGTGCTCGGGGCGCTGCTGCCGTGGCTGTGGAGTGCGATCGTCGGCTGGGGGCCCGCGGGCGCCTCGACCGCGACCGGCCCGATCCCGCTGGTCGCATCGCGTGTCGCCGCGGTCCCCGACGTCGCGGCGGAGCCCGAGCTCCCGGCGGTGGCGCCGCCAGGCCCCGACGATGCGGAGGAGAGCCCGGTCCCGGACGATGCGCCGATCGAGGCGGCGCCGACCGACGCCGTCCCGACCGACGCCGTCCCGACCGACGCCGCCCCGACCGACACCGTGCCGATCGCCGTCCGACGCTCGCCCTACGCCGACCTGGCCCCGCGCGACGTCGACGAGGAGCCGCAGCCGGTCCGACGGTCGCCCTTCGCCGATCTCGCGCCACCGGCCGACACCCCTCCCGCGCAGGAGCCCGCCCCCGTGACGCCCACCTTCCTGGTGGTGCCCCCGCTGCCCGCACCGCCGACCGAGGACCTGCCCGTCGCCGCGCCGGTCGCAAACGCGCGGACCGAGGGCATCGCATCCGTCGCGCCCGTCGAGCCCGACACGCCGGCCGACGCCCCAGCGGCGCTTCCCGGACCCGACGCCACGCCCGCGGGCCCCGTGTCGCCGTACATGCGTGGAGGCGCCGCCGCTCCGCCCGCCGCGCCCAGCATGGTGCCGTCGTTCGCCCTCCCGGTCGCCGTCGAGCCGGAGCCGACGGTCGAGCCCGAGGCCGAGGCCGAGGCGGAGACTGAGCCTGTGCCGGCGCCGTCGACCGACCCCGCTCCTGCCCCGGCCCCCGGTGCCGACGTCCCGCGCGAGGCGACGCCAGCATCGTCCCCCGCCGCGGCCCGGATCGCTCTGCCCCCGGCGGAGCCGATCGCTCCGCCGCCTCCCGCACCTCCCCGCGCCGCCGAGGCGCCCCCGACCGTGCTCGATCCGGTGCCGGACGAGGGCGGCTCGCCGGCGTGGGCGGGCGGCGCGGCGTTCCCGGGCATGGCCGGCGCGGTCGCCTCATCCGCGGACGCACCCGCGCAGGACGATGCCGCGGAGGACGATCGCACTCAGGTGGCCGCCCGGGTCCGTGAGCGGTGGGAGCTGGTGACGGCGGAGGGGCGCGCCTACCCGCTCACCCCGCCGGCGGTCCTGGTGGGCCGGCCCGGCGGCTTCCCTCCGCTGGACGGCACCCCTCGCCTCGACATCGACGACACGACCCGCACGGTCTCGAAGTCGCATGCCCGGCTCGCGCTGGACCAGGGACGATGGACGGTCGAGGACCTCGGGTCGACCAACGGCACCTACCTGATCGACGCGAACGGTGGTGAGAGCCAGGTCGAGCCAGGCGCGGCCCGCGTCGTCGAGGGCAGGCTCGCGTTCGGCGACGTCGAGCTCGAGCTCAGGCGCAGGGACGGCGCATGACGCAGGAGTCGCCCGCGCGGTTCCGGGGCGCCGGACGCACCGCCGTCGGCGGCCGCCAGCGCAACGAGGACGCCTTCGTGGCGGAGGCGCCGGTGTTCATCGTCGCTGACGGGATGGGCGGCCACATCGGCGGTGCCGAGGCGGCTCAGGCGACGGTGCACGCGTTCCGCGCGCTCGCGGGTGGCGAGCCCGTCGCCCCCGAGGAGGTGGCGGCGGCTCACCTCGCGGCCCGCGGTGGCGTCGCCCAGGTGTGCGAGGACCTCCACGGTGACGCCGGCGCGACGCTCACGGGCGCGATCGCGGTCACGCACGCCGGCGAGCCCTGGTGGATGGTGATCAACGTCGGAGACTCGCGGGTGTACGCGCTCGACGGCGGCGTCCTGACCCAGGTGACGCACGACCATTCGCGCGTCCAGGAGCTGGTCGACTCCGGGACCATCTCGGAGGCGCAGGCGCTCGTCCATCCGGACCGCAACCTGCTGACCCGCGCGATCGGGGACGACTACCCCGAGATGGACGCCTGGCTGGTGCGGCTCGTGCCGGGCCGCCGCCTCGTGATCGCCAGCGACGGGCTCATGAAGGAGATCGAGGACCCGGTGATCGGTCGCATCGCCGCGCTTCACGGGGACCCCGCGGCATGCGCGGAGGCCCTGGTCGACGCGGCGCTCGCGATGGCCGCCCGGGACAACGTGACGGTCGTCGTCGCCGATGCGCTCGGGGCGACCGACCCGGCCGCCGACCCCGCGCCGTGGCCCGAGTGGCCGCCGGTCGCGACGGAGGACGACGACACGACCCCACGCACGCGACGGGCATCGTGACCGACGGTCGGGGAGAAGCCGAGGAGCCGGCCTCGCGCGACGGCGCTCCCGCCGAACCCGCGGAGGTGGCCGAGGAGCCGACCCAGGCGGACGACTCGACCCGCCTCGCGGCTCGCGGACTCGATCAGACGCGTATCGCGAGCCGCGGACCCGCCCGGGAGGCCGAGGAGCGGATCGAGGCGCCCCGCTTCGCCCCCCGCCCCCCCGAGACGGACGGACCGAGCTCCGCCCGGCGCCGCGACACCTACGCGCCTCGCACCGCCGTGCCCCACGGCTCCGGGGACGCCGCCCGGCCCATCCCCGCGTCCCCCGGGACGCCCGCCGCCGACGGTGCCGGCGTCGTCACCCCGGAGGGGCGCGCCGATCGTGAGCGCCACGATCGCTGGACCCGGGCGCGGCGGGTCGCGGCCCTCACCGGCGGCGCGGTGCTGGCGATCGGCGCGGCGATCGCGCTCGCGGTCGCCCTGCTCTGACGCGGGCGCCGCGCGTCTACGCTGGAGCCATGGCAGACGCTCCGCTCCGGTCCCCGCTGCACGACGAGCACGTGGCGCTCGGCGCCACCCTGGTCCCGTTCGCCGGCTGGGAGATGCCCGTCCGGTACACCGGTGACATCGCGGAGCACACCGCGGTGCGCACCGCGGCCGGCCTGTTCGACCTCTCGCACATGGGCGAGATCGCGGTGCACGGCGACGGCGCCGAGGACTTCCTCGACCACGCGCTCGTCGGCCGCATGTCCGCGATCGCCCTCGGCGGCGCGAAGTACACGATGCTCTGCACGCCCGACGGCGGCGTGATCGACGACCTGATCGTGTACCGCCGCGACTGGGACCACTACGTGATCGTGGCGAACGCCGCGAACAAGGACGTGGTCGTCGCCGAGCTGGAGTCCCGCCTGGTCGACTACGACGCACGGCTCGAGGACATCTCCGCGGAGATCGCCCTGATCGCCGTCCAGGGTCCGCGCGCCGAGCGGATCGTCGCGGCGATGTGCGCGCGCGGCGACGACGACATCGTCGCCATGAAGTACTACTCGGCAGCGAACGTCCTGCTCCGTGGCGACATCCACGCCTTCGCCGCCCGCACCGGGTACACCGGGGAGGACGGCTTCGAGCTGTTCGTCAACGCCGCCGACGCGGTCGCCGTGTGGCGCCTCGCCCTGGAGACCGGCGCGCCCGACGGCCTGATCCCGTGCGGGTTGTCGGCGCGGGACACCCTCCGGCTCGAGGCCGGCATGCCCCTCTACGGGCAGGAGCTGACGCGCGACACGACCCCGTTCGAGGCCGGTCTCGGGCGCATCGTGGTGTTCGGCTCGGCGGCCCGCCCCCGCGGGCCCTTCGTCGGCCACGACGCGCTGCTCCGGGCCAAGGTCGAGGGGACCGCGAGCACCCTGGTGGGCCTGGTCGGCGACGGTCGGCGCGCCGCCCGCGCCGGGTACCCGATCGTGGACGAGTCCGGCGAGCAGGTCGGCGTCGTGACCTCCGGGGCGCCGTCGCCGACGTTGGGCCGGCCGATCGCGATGGCCTACGTCCCGCACGCCATGGCCGAGCCCGGCACCGAGGTCGCGGTGGACGTACGGGGGCGGCGCGAGCCGATGACGGTCACGTCGCTACCGTTCTACCGCCGAGACTCGTAGGCTCATCCCGAGGCCCCGCCGCGCGGCGCAGGACCCCCATCCGTTCCGAGAGAGGTGCAGGCCATGACGAACGTTCCCGACGAGCTGGCGTACTCCGCCGAGCACGAGTGGGTGTCGGGCGACCCCGACGCCGGTGCCGTCGTCACGGTGGGGATCACGGAGCACGCCGCGGCCGCCCTGGGCGACATCGTCTACGTCGAGGCGCCGCGCGTGGGCGACGCGGTCGTCGCCGGCGAGGTCTGCGGCGAGCTGGAGTCCACCAAGGCCGTCAGCGAGCTCTACTCGCCGGTGTCCGGCACCGTCACCCAGGTGAACGAGGCGCTCGAGTCCTCTCCCGAGACCATCAACTCGGACGCGTACGGCGAGGGCTGGATCTTCAAGGTCGAGCTGTCCGAGTCCGCGACCGACCTCCTCGACGCCGAGGCCTACGCCGCGACGATCGAGTAGACGATGGGCGTCAACACGCGGCTCGTGGTCGCGGCGGCGATCACGGACTCGCTCGACGCCCCGCGACAGCTGCTCGCCGCGCGCCGGTGCGCCCCGGCCGCGCTCGCCGGCCTGTGGGAGTTCGCCGGCGGCAAGGTCGAGCGGGGAGAGACCCCGGAGGCGGCGCTCCGCCGTGAGCTGCGTGAGGAGCTCGGCGTCGAGGTCGAGATCGGCGACGAGATCGTCGGACCCGACGACGGCTACGGGGTCGAGGCCTCCTGCGGTCACGAGCCGGTGTGGATGCTGCGCCCCGGCGACGCCGACGTCGAGCGCCTGGTGATGCGCGTGTGGTGGGCGCGGATCCTGCCCGGAGCGGACGGGGCCCCGGTCGAGCCGCGGCCGCTCGAGGATCACGACGAGCTGCGCTGGCTCGAGCCCGGGGCATGGCGTGACGTGCCGTGGCTGCCCGCGGACAAGCGCATCGTCGAGGCGCTGCTGCTCGACGCGATCGAGCGTCACCGCCGCGCGTACTGCTGATCCGCGGTCAAGGATTCCCCGCGCGGGACCAAAGCCCCTGGATCAATCGGACATTTCCCACATCGGTGGACAACGCGGTGGAAAAGTCCGCGCGAATCATGCGCCCACGGCCACACAGTCCGCGAGATGGTCGTCGACCAGGCCGCACGCCTGCATGGCCGCGTACATCGTGGTGGGACCGACGAACACGAATCCTGCGCGCTTGAGCGCCTTCGCGAGAGCGATCGACTCGGGGGTCGCCGCGGGCACGTCCTCCCAGGTGGAGAGCCGGGTGCCGCGCGGCTCGGGCGCGAACGACCAGAACAGCTCCGTCAGCGATCCCCCCGCCTCCCGCAGGGCCACGGTCGCGCGCGCGTTGGTGATCGCGGACTCGATCTTGCGGCGGTTGCGGACGATCCCCGGGTCGGCCATCAGCCTCTCCACATCCCCGTCCGAGTACGCGGCCACCGCGGCGGGCTCGAACCCGGCGAACGCGGCCCGGTAGCCATCGCGCTTGCGCAGGATCGTGAGCCACGACAGCCCCGATTGCGCGCCCTCGAGCACGATCCGCTCGAGCAGCGCCGCATCCCCCCGGACCGGCCGCCCCCATTCGTGGTCGTGGTACGCCTCGTACAGCGGATCACCGGTGCCGAAGCAGCGGACCGGGGCGGTGGTGTCGGTGCTCATGTGCCGAGTCTGCCGTGGGGGTCCGACGCCCGCGAGCGGCGCGACGACTCCGCCGGGACGGCGAGCGGTGCGCGGGCGTCGGGGGACATCGGGGATGGCGGGTGCGGCACGCAGGCGTTATCGTGAGGCCCGCCATGACGATCCGTGACCTGCTCGCCCTGCGTCGCCCGACGCTGTCGTACGAGCTCTTCCCTCCGCGCACTCCTGCGGCGGAGTCGACCCTCGAGGAGACCATGCGGCTCCTCACGGCCACGCGTCCGGACTTCATCTCGATCACCTACGGCGCCTCCGGCTCGACGCAGTCGACCTCGCGCGCCGTCGTGCGGGGCCTCGCGGAGCACCACGTGGTGCCGCCGCTCGCCCACCTCACGTGCGTCGGGCAGTCGCGCGCGGAGCTGACGCGGGTGATCGAGGACTACCTGGCCGAGGGCGTCCGCGACTTCCTCGCGCTCCGCGGCGACCCGCCGCAGGGCCAGACCGACTGGCGGCCGCACCCCGAGGGGCTCCTGTACGCGTCGGACCTGGTGACGCTGCTGCGCGAGGTCGCCGGCGCTCACGGGATCCGCGATCTCAGCATCGGCGTGACCGCGTTCCCCGCGCAGCATGCCCAGGAGGGGTCGCGCGGGCTCGGGCTCGAGGTGCTCGAGGCGAAGGTTCGCGCGGGTGCAGACTTCGCCATCACCCAGGTGTTCTACGAGGTCGAGCAGTACGCGAGGCTGGTGGCCGACGCGGCCGCGCGCGGGCTCGACCTGCCGATCGTGCCGGAGGTCATGCCGCTCGTCAGCAGCCGTCGCGCGCATCGCGCGGAGGAGCTGACCGAGGTCGCCACCCCGCCCGCGCTGCTCGCGGAGCTGGAGGCGGCGCCCGACGCGGACGCCGCACGCGCGGTCGGCGTCGCCCACGCCGCCGCGCTGTCGCGCGGTCTCGTCGACGCGGGCGCGCCCGGCATCCACATCATCACGTTCAACCAGTCCGCCGCGGCGCTCGCCCTGGTGGATGCGATCGGGCTCGCGCGCACGTAGCCGCGACCGTCCGAGGCCCGTCCGGCGAGGCCGTCACGCCATGCGAGGATCGACGCATGACCCGTGAAGCCACCCCCCGCACCGTCACCCTCGCCCGCGAGTCCGAGGGCGTGTACATCGCGACGAACGCGAAGGGCCACGAGCTGCGCTTCGGCCGCGGCGAGGGCCTCCTCAGCCCGGTGGAGCTGCTGCTCGCCGCCATCGCCGGATGCTCGAGCATCGACGTCGACAAGATGACCTCGCGACGCGCCGAGCCCGAGCGCTTCGACGTGACCGCCACGGCCGACTACGTCACCGAGGACGGCGCCAACATCCTCGAGAACATCCAGGTGCTGTTCGACCTGGCCTTCCCCGCGGGCGAGGACGGCGATGCCGCGCGCAAGCGGGTCGGCGCTGCTCTGCGCGCCTCGCACGAGCGCCACTGCACGGTGTCGCGCACGGTCGAGGCGGGCGTGCCGGTCGCGCTCGTCGAGGCGCCCGCAGCCGAGTGAGCGCGGCGGGCCTCGACCTGATCCTCGACGCCCCGGCCGCGGATCTTCCGGCGGCCGTCGCGGTGATGCATCGGGCGTTCGCCGAGTATGCGCGCACCGGCACCCCGTCGGGCGCGATGCTCGAGACCGCGCCGAGCCTGCTCGCCGAGCGTGAGGACGGCGTTCGCGTCGCGCTGGCCCGCCGCGACGGCACGGTGGTGGCGATGGTGAAGCACCAGGACGCTGCCGACGGGAGCCGATACTTCGGCAGGCTCGCGGTGGACCCCGGGCAGCGGGGTCGAGGCGTCGCGCGGGCGTTGATCGAGGCGCTGAGGGACGATGCGCTGGGTGCCGGACGCTCCGGTCTCACCTGCCTCGTGCGGGCCGACGAGCCTCGCGCCATCGCCTTCTACCAGGCGTTGGGCATGGTGGTCGAGGGCAGCGGGGAGCGCGTGAGCCGGACCGGCGCGACCATCCGGGTGCTCGAGATGGCGGACCCCCGCGCACGCACTGTTTGACCACTGTTCGGGACGCCTTGTCCGCATCTTGGACATTCCCCTTGGACTTGCGCGGAGCGCCGGGATATGATCTCTCGGCAACCTCGGCACCACGACGTGTCGATCAAGCGCAATGGCGAGCCCGCCGCGCACCGAGCCTCGTTGAGGAATCATGACTGAGCAGAACACCGTCCCTGCCCCTGCGCCCGCCTTCCCCGGTGGCACCATCCTCGGATACCCGCGCATCGGTCGAATGCGTGAGCTGAAGAAGGCGCTCGAGTCGTTCTGGAAGGGCGCCACCGCCGCCGACGACCTCGAGGCCTCCGCCAAGGAGCTCCGGCTCGCGACCCTGGCCCGCCTCGCCGAGCTGGGGCTCGACAAGGACGCGTCCGCGATCCCGAGCAACTTCTCGTTCTACGACCACGTGCTCGACGCCGCGGTCACGCTGGGCGCCGTCCCGACCCGCTTCGCGGACCTCCGTCTGGCCGACGGCAGCGTCGACCTCGCCGGCTACTCGACCATCGCCCGCGGCGAGGGCGCGAAGGCGCCGCTCGAGATGACCAAGTGGTTCGACTCGAACTACCACTACCTGGTTCCCGAGATCGGTCCCGAGACGCACTTCGCGGTCTCCAGCACGCGCTGGGTCGACCAGTTCGTCGAGGCCAAGGAGGCCGGCTACCTCACGCGCCCCGTCATCACGGGTCCCCTCACGTTCCTGTACCTGTCGAAGCCGTCCGACGAGGCCCCCGAGGGCTTCCGTCCCATCGAGCGTCTCGAGGACGTGCTCGAGGTGTACGGCAACCTGCTCGAGGCCTTCAAGGCCGCGGGCGCGGAGTGGGTGCAGATCGACGAGCCGATCCTGGTGGCGGACATCGACGCCGACCGTGACGAGGTGCTCGCGAACGCTGCGAAGGTCTACGGGTCGCTCGCCACGCTGGCCAACCGCCCGCAGCTCTTTGTCGCCGCGCCGTACAACTCGCTCGACGACGCGCTGCCGGTCCTCAAGGACTCGGGCGTCGAGGCGATCGGGCTGGACCTGGTGCGCGGCGGGGTCCCGTCGGGCACCGACCTCTCGGGCGTGACCGTCGTGGCCGGCGTGGTCGACGGTCACAACATCTGGCGGACGGACCTCGACGCGGCGCTGCGCAAGGCCGCCGAGATCGAGGCGCTGGGCGCGACCGTCGCCGTCTCGAGCTCGACGTCGCTGTTCCACGTGCCCCACACGCTGGACGGCGAGGAGCACCTGGGTGCCGAGCTGCTGAGCTGGCTGGCGTTCGCGGAGGAGAAGGTGGCGGAGGTCGTCACCCTGGCGACCGCGCGCGCCGAGGGTGCGGACGCCGTAGCCGATGCGCTCGCGGCCACCCGTGCCGCGCTCGCGTCGCGGAAGGCGCACCCGGGCACCAACAAGGCGGACGTCCGCGCGGCGCTCGCGGCCGTCACCCCCGCCGACTTCTCGCGACCCGCGTACGCGGTGCGCGAGGCGGCGCAGGACGCGCGTTTCGGCCTGCCGGAGCTGGCGACCACCACGATCGGCTCGTTCCCTCAGACCACCGACATCCGCAAGGCTCGCGCGGCGTGGGCCAAGGGCCAGATCGACGATGCGGCCTACGAGGAGGCGATGAAGGCCGAGATCGAGCGCGTGGTGCGCCTGCAGGAGGACCTCGACCTCGACGTCCTGGTGCACGGTGAGGCCGAGCGCAACGACATGGTCCAGTACTTCGCCGAGCTGCTCGACGGCTTCGACGTCACCGTCAACGGCTGGGTGCAGTCCTACGGCTCGCGTTGCACGCGCCCCTCGATCCTGTGGGGCGACGTCACCCGACCGGAGCCGATGACGGTGCGGTGGACCGCCTATGCGCAGTCGCTCACGGAGAAGCCGATGAAGGGCATGCTCACCGGCCCCGTCACCATCCTCGCGTGGTCGTTCGTGCGCGACGACCAGCCGCTGGGCGTGACGGCCAACCAGGTGGCGCTCGCTCTTCGCGACGAGATCCGCGACCTCGAGGCGGCCGGCATCGGCATCATCCAGGTCGACGAGCCGGCGCTTCGTGAGCTGCTGCCGCTGAAGAAGAAGGACCAGGCGGCGTACCTCCAGTGGTCCGTCGACTCGTTCCGTCTGGCGACCGCGGGCGCTCACGACGAGACCCAGGTCCACACCCACCTGTGCTACTCGGAGTTCGGCGAGATCATCGACGCGATCGACGGCCTCGACGCCGACGTGACGTCGATCGAGGCGGCCCGCTCGCGCATGGAGGTGCTGCCGGCGATCCGCGACCACGGCTACGAGCGCCAGATCGGCCCCGGCGTGTGGGACATCCACTCGCCGCGCGTGCCCTCGACCGAGGAGATCACCGAGCTCCTCGCGCTCGCGAAGGAGTCGATCCCCGGCAAGCAGCTGTGGGTCAACCCCGACTGCGGCCTGAAGACCCGTGCGTACGCGGAGACCACGGCCTCCCTCGAGCACATGATGGCGGCGACGCAGGCCGTACGCGCGTAGCGCCATCCGCCCGAGAGCCCGACGGCCCGGTTCCCGCGAGGGGGCCGGGCCGTCGGCGTGTCGGGGTGCGCGTGCCGGAGGCTGAACCCGCCCGGGCGTCGCCACGGGGCGGAGGGGGCGTGTACGAATCGCTCCCGATTTCATGCACGAACGCACCGTCGTCGCGGGCGCTCGCGCGGACGAGCGAGACGCGTCCGTTCGTGCATGAATACGGGAGTGCTGGGCGGGGCGGTGCCGGGCGGCCCTGGGCGGTGCCGGGGCGGCCCGGTGCCGGGGCGGCCCGGTGTCGGGCGGCCCGGTGCGGCGTGCGTGGTGTGGTCGTGCATGAATACGGCAGCGGCGCGGACTGCTTGTCCCCGTACCGCGCACCGGCGTGGACGCGTTGCGACCTGAGGGGGACCGCTTGCTGCGTGCGCTCGGACCGATGTCCCGAGGCGCCGTCGCGATCCGGGGCATCACGCGCCCGCCGCGGCTCGCCACGTCTGTCCGACCTCGCCGTCCATGCTGGCGTCGAAGGAGGTCGACGCGATGAGCGATGCCGGTCGACCCGCAGAGGGTCCGGGGGCTCGTGCGCCGTTCGATTCGCCCCAGCTGTGGCGCGCGCTGGTCGGCGACCACAGCGCCGCAGCCCCCGTCGCCCTCCCCCTGTTCTCGACCCGAGAAGCGCTCGCTGCCGGGCTCACCGCTCGCCGCCTCACCAGCCTCCGAAGCCGGCGACGTGTCGAGCCGATCGCCCGTGGCCGCCACATCCTGATCCCGCCAGGTGCGCCTCGCGACTGGCGGATCGCGCCGCTCGAGGCAGCGTGGCTGGTCGCGGTCAGCGTGTTCGGATGGGACCTCCCCTACCTGTCGGGGCTCACGGCCGCAGCGTGCCACGGCGCGATCGCGCACCCGCCGGGCGTCGTGCACATCACCGGCCCGAGCCAGGTGCGTGACATCGACCTGCCCGGGGTCGGATGCACCGTGCGCTTCCATCAGCGCAGCGAGCGCACGTGGAGCGAGTCTCGTGGCGCCCACCACGGCGACCCCGCCGCAGTCGACATCCTCGCAGGAGAGCTGTGTCGCATGCGGATCACCACGGAGAACCAGACGTGCCTCGACCTCGAGCACAGCCTGCGACGCACGGGACATCCCCGCGTGGCGGCAGCAGCGCGCCTCACGCTCCAGCGCCGCGCCGCGTACCGAGCCCTCTGGGATGCCTGCCAGCTGCAGCGCCGGTGGACCGCCTACGGCAGGCTCACCGGGTGGCGAAGCCAGGAGCCGATCGATCCGCGCGAGACCTACCGGAGCTTCTAGCAGGCGGCGTTCTCGACGTACCCGTTCTTCGAGTCGAACCGCACGCCCGGGCTCGCCGAGTGGTAGCCGCGGGGGTGCTTGAGCTGGACGCACCACTCGTCAATGGCTCCGCCGGTCCACTTCACGAACTCCACGCCAGGGGACACGCCGAGCACGGGATCGCCGTCGATCGTGTAGCTGTCGCCGTCGGTGTCGACGTCGAGAGCTCCAGCCTGATCCTCGTCGAAGGCGGCGCGGATCATGATGCCGAGGTTCATGGCGTCCGACTGAGCCGCCGAGTCGGAGGCCTTCGCCTGATGGTCCAGATAGAGCGGGATCGCGATCGCCGCGAGTATCCCGATGATGATGATGACCACGAGCAGCTCCACCAGGCTGAAGCCGTTCTCGTCGTCGCGCAGATCCCCCCACATGTCGTCCCCCTCAAGACTCCCTGTCACGCCAGTGTGGCCCGCGACGCACGGTGCCGCAAGGGTGGGCGCTCAGAGCACCAGCTGCCAGAAACCCACATCGATCCACCGGTCGAGCTTGTAGCCCGCCTGCGCGACGGTGCCCACGTGCTCGAACCCCAGCCGCTCATGGAGCGCCACGGAGCCAGGATGAGGCAGCGCGAGCACCCCCAGGACGGAGTGAACGGGCGCGTGAGGGGATTCATCGAGGCGCCTCAGCCGATCGAGCAGCTCCGTGTACAGGGCGGTGCCCCACCCGCCGCGTCGTACCTGATGGTCGAGGTACACGGTGGACTCGAGCGTGTGCCGGTAGGCCGCGCGGTCCCGGTAGGGACCCGCGTACGCGTAGCCGACCACGCTGCCGGAGTCCTCCGCGACCAGCCATGGCAGCCCGCGGCCCTGGATCGCCTCCACCCGCGCCCACATCGCGTCCGCGGTGACGGGCTCGGTCTCGAACGTGGCCGTGTCGTGGACCACGTAGTGGTTGTAGATCTCGGCGAGGCGGGCGGAGTCGGTCGAGGCCGACGCGGAGCGGATCACGCGCCCATTATGCGCGCGGCTCGCGCGCCGAGGCCGACGCGGGGCCGTGGAGCGACGGGCACGCTCACGGCACGGCGAGCGGGGCGTCTCGCGACACGGACTCCTCGTACGCACGCCGCGACCGCAGGTAGCGCCAGGACACGGCAGCGATCGCCACGCCGGTGAGCCCCGCGATCGACGTCACCAGGAACCCGCCCGACGAGCCGTGCCGGTCGATGATCCATCCGGCGAACCACGCTCCCGCGGCGACGCCCATGTCCATGCCGGTACGGGTCCAGGTCATGCCCTCGGTGAGGCGCGACCGCGGGATGAGCGCGTGCACGACGCCGTCGCTGACCGCCATGGTCGGCGCGATCGCGAGCCCGGTGAGGAACATCAGCACGCCCAGCCACAGCATCGACGGCGCGAGGATGAACGTGGCAGCGCCCACCCCCGTCGCCGTGACCCCCCACAGCAGCCGCGACGCGAGCGTCCGGCTCCACATGCGCGATCCGTAGGCGAGCCCGCCGACCAGCGAGCCGAGCGCCCACACCGCGAGCACGACGCCCGACCACTGCTTCTGGCCCAGCTCCTCCGCGAAGGCCACCGTTGCGGCGTCGGTCGACGCGAAGACCGCGCCCTGCGTCGCGAAGATCGCGGTGGTGATGACGAGCGCCGGCGTGGTGACGAGCAGGTGGCCTCGCAGCGCGCCGCGGTACCGGCGCAGTCCGCGCGGCGCGGGCGGCAGCCCCACACGCTCCATCGATCCGTCGACGACGAGCGCCCGTGAGGCACCGTCCCGTCCCTGACGCCGGCGGGCGTCGCGCCGGAGCGCCGGCGGCTCGGTCGCCTTCAGGCTCAGGAACGCGTAGCCGCCGATCGCGAGCGAGACCACCGCGATCGCCGACGGCACCCAGGAGCCGACCTGCGTGGCCAGCACGGTCGCGAGCGCCGGCCCGGCGATGAAGAGCACCTCCTCGAGCGAGGACTCGAGCGAGAACGCGGTGTTGAGGGCGTGCTTGTCGGGGACGATGTGGGTCCACCGCGCGCGCGTGTGCGTGGACTGGGTCCCGCCGGCGGCGAAGAGCGGCGCGAGCACCACCAGCACCCACACGGGCTGATGCGTCAACGCGGCGGCGATCATCGCGAGCCGCCCGAGAATCGCGACGGCGAAGCCCCAGCGGAGCACGCGGCTCTGGCCGAACGCGTCGACCAGGCGGCCCACCTGCGGCGAGACCACGGCGTAGGACACCGCGATCGCGGCGAGCACCATGCCGCCGTACTCGTAGCGGCCGTACTCGATCTGGACCAGCAGGAAGGTCGACAGGCCGGTGAGGCCCATCTGCAGGCGCGCGACCAGGCCCCAGAGCGTGAAGGCGCGGGCACCGGGCAGCGCGAGGATGCCCCGGTAGGGGGAGAGCATGACACAACCTCACAGGAAGGAATGAGAAGTCGCGCGTCCTCGCGCGGAAGCCACACCAACTGCGCGACGTGGCCGGCGCATCGTCCCGGCGCCGGGCCCGAGGGCCCGCGGCGCGGCACGACCGGAGCATCGTCTCACACCGCGGGTGGGACCCCGCGCCGTGGAGGGGCCTTGAGCGGCGACGGGATCCGGTCCGCGAACCGCATGAGGATCGAGCCCGCGACCGCGAGGATCAGCACGTACGCGGCGGCGAACGGCCCGAGCATCGCCTCCGCCCCGGCCGCGACGCCCAGTCCGGCGATGACGATCGAGAACTCGCCGCGCGGCACCAGCGACAGGCCCGTGCGCCACTGGCCCTTGGGGCCGATCCCCGCCTGCCGCGCCGCCCAGATCCCCGTGCCCACCTTGGTCACCGCGGTCACGAGCGCGAGCGCGAGCGCGGGCAGCAGCACCGGCACCAGGTCGCGCGGGTCGATGCCGATCCCGAAGAAGACGAAGAAGATCCCGCCGAAGACGTCGCGGAGCGGGGGCATCAGCCCGCGCACCTGGTCGGCGACGTTGCCGGACAGGGTGAGGCCGAGCAGGAACGCACCGACCGCCGCGGACACCTGCACCGCCTCCGCGAGGCCCGCGACCAGGAACGCGAGGCCGAGCACGCCCAGCAGCAGCAGCTCCCGCGAGTGCGAGTGCACCACGGTCGAGACGTGGTGCGAGAACTTGAGGGCGAAGAAGAACGCCGCCGCGACGATCGCGATCGCGATGCCCGCCGCGATCGCGCCCTGCACGATGGTCGCCCCGACCAGCAGCACCGCGAGGATCGGCAGGAACACCGCCATCACGATGTCCTCCATCACCAGCAGGCTGAGGATGACGGGGGTCTCGCGGTTCGCGAGCCGGTCGAAGTCGTCGAGGAGCCGCGCGATGATGCCGGAGCTCGAGATGTACGTGACGCCGGCCAGCAGGATCGAGGCCGTGACGGACCAGCCGAGCAGGAGGCCCACCGCGAAGCCCGGCACGGCGTTGGCGACCCCGTCGAGGATCCCGGCCTTCCAGGTGGTCCTCAGGCCCACGCGCAGGTCGTCCGGCGAGTACTCGAGGCCCAGCAGCAGCAGGAGCAGCACCACGCCGATCTGCGCGCCGATCGCGAGGAAGTCCTCTCCCGCCGCGATCGGGATGAAGCCTCCCTCGCCCATGATCAGCCCGGCGAGCAGGTACAGCGGGATCGAGGGGATGCCGATCCGGCTCGCGAGCCGGCCGAGCAGCGCGAGCACCAGGAAGACCACGCCGAGCTCGATGAGCACGGTCGAGGTCTCCGAATGCGGGCTGGCGGCGACGACGCGCAGGCCCGACAGGGGTGCGGTCGCGGTGAGCATCGTCTACCCCGTGAGGATGTGCGCCGCCCTGTCGACGGCCTCGTCGGAACCCATGACCAGGACGGTGTCGCCCGCTTCGAAGATGAACGACGGTTCGATGCCCGGGATGCCCTGGTCGCCGCGGATCACCGCGACGACGCTGGCCGAGGTGAGCGTGCGGATCTTGCCCTCCGCCAGGGTGCGGTTCACCAGCCCGCCTGCCGCCGGCATCGTCACCCATTCGATGGCGAGGCCGACGATGCTGTGCCGCAGGTCCTCGAGCCGCGCCGTGATGTTCGTGCCGCCGAGCAGCTCCGCGAGCTTGCCGGCGTCGCCCTCGGACAGCTCGAGGGTGCCGCGGCAGGCGTCGGGGTCCTCGCGGTCGTACAGCGCGATGTCCCGCTTGCCGTCGCGGCGGACGACCACGCCGACGTGGTCGCCCGCCTCCGCGGTGAACTCGTAACGGACGCCGACTCCGGGGAGAGGGGTCTCGTAGATCTCCATGGGCCTACTGTTCCACGCAGGAGCGTGCCACGGCTACGCCTCGCGGGCCGGATCGTGCCCGCGGAGCGGATCGGGGCCGGTCGGCAGGGACAGCACGAAGGTCGCGCCGGCGCCCGGGCCGGGGGACGATGCGGTGACGTCTCCGCCGTGCGCGCGCGCCAGGGAGCGCGCGATGGTGAGGCCGATGCCGCGGCCGGCGGCGCGGCGGGCCGCGGGGCCGCGGTAGAAGCGGTCGAACACGCGGTCGAGCTCGTCGGCGGTGAGCCCGGCGCCGGTGTCGACCACCCTGACGCTGGCGATGCCTCGGGCGGCGCCCACCGCGACCGTGACGGAGCCGCCGGAGGGCGTGTGGGTGAGCGCGTTGCCCAGCAGGTTGAGCAGGATCTGCGTGATGCGGTCGCGGTCGACCACCACCGGCACCGGGGATCCGGCGTCGACCTCGAGCCCCACCCCGGCGTGGTCGAACTGCGGCTCGAGATGGGTGGCGGCGTCCGTGGCGAGCGCCGCGAGGTCCTCGGGCGCGTTGCGCAGCTCGACGGCATGCTCGTCGGCGCGGGACAGGGTGGACAGGTCCTGGGCGAGACGCTCGAGCCGGGAGGCCTCGGCGGCGACCCGCTCGTACGCCTCCGGGGAGGGCTCGATCACCTGGTCGGCGAGCGCCTCCATGGTGCCCCGGATGGTGGTCAGGGGCGTGCGCATCTCATGCGCGACCTCGTCGATCAGCCGCGCCCGCGTCTCCTCGCTTCGCGCGAGCCGCTCCGCGAGCTCCTCCAGATCCGCCGCGACCGCCGCCAGCTCGGCGTCGTGCGGGCGGGGCACGTCCTGCCGGTAGTCGCCGCGGGCGATCCGGCGCGAGGCCTCCTGGATCGCGGTCAGCGGGGCGACGATCCGACGGGACAGCAGCAGCGCGAGGGCGGCCGCGACGGCGACGGCGGCGACGGCACCCCACGCGAGGGCGACCGGCAGCACCGATCGCACGGCGTCCTGCGCCGCCTGCGCCTGGCCGCCGCCCATGGCGCCCCGCATCATGCCGAGCTGACGGCCCACCAGGGTGCTCGTCAGCGCGCCGCCGATCACCACGGCGACGAGCGTGCCGGTCAGCGCGACCGCGAGGTGCGACGCGAGCAGGCGGCTCCGCAGCGACCTCATGGCGCCGCCAGCTTGTAGCCGACGCCACGCACGGTGAGGATGAGCGCGGGCGAGTCTGCGGGGTCGTCGAGGGCCCGGCGCAGCTTCCTGACGTGGACGTCGACGATCCGCTCGTCGCCGTAGAAGTCCCATCCCCACACCCGCTCGATGAGCTGACGTCGGGTGAACACCCGGCCAGGCGCGGAGGCGAGCGCGGCGAGCAGGTCGAACTCGAGCGCGGTGAGCGTCACCGGTCGGCCGTCCAGCCGCACCTCGCGCGCCGCGAGATCCACGACCAGGGCGCCGGCGCCCAGCGTCTCGGGTGCCGCTCCCGCGTCGCCGCGCCGCAGGATCGCGCGCACGCGCGCCGCGACCTCGCGTGGGCTGAACGGCTTGGTGACGTAGTCGTCCGCGCCCACCTCCAGGCCGACGATGCGGTCGGCCTCCTCGGCCCGCGCGGTGAGGAGGAGCACGGGGACGTCCGAGGTCTGCCGGAGCCGGCGGAGCGTCTCGAGCCCGTCGATGCCCGGCAGCCTGACGTCGAGCACCACGAGCGCCGCGCGCTCGCGGGCGAAGGCGGCCAGCGCGTCCTCGCCGCTGCCCGCCTCGACCACCGCGAAGCCGTCGCGGCGCAGGTAGCCGCCGACGATCTCGCGGATGTTGGGCTCGTCGTCGACCACCAGCACCGTGCGTGCGGCCATGTCTCTCATCCTAGGGAGCAGGCACGCCCGTGATGTCCTCGACATCGGCGGGGTCGAGGACCTGCGCCGCGTAGTCGACCCCGCGGGCGTCCAGCTGGCGGACGAACGCCGCGAGGTGCTGCTCCGACGCGCTCTCGAGCGCGGCGTACACGCTGGCGACCGCCGCGGACTCGGGATCCTGGTCACGCAGGTCGGCGATGTCGGTCTCCTCGACCAGGGCCGCCGCTCCGAGCGCCGCGGTCACGGACGTGGAGCCCTGGGCGAGCAGTGCGTCGTAGAGGTCCTGCAGCGCGGGGTCGGACAGCTCGCCGGCCGCCGCCTCCTCGGTCGGGTCGGCGACGCCGTAGGCGTCGAGCAGCCGGCTCACCGCATCCATGTGCTGCTGCTCTGCGTCCGCCACGCGGTCGAGCACGCGGAGCCCCCAGAGCTCGTCGAGAGCCGTGTAGAGGTCGCGCGCGAGCTTCTCCTCCTGGACCATGAAGGTGAGGCTCGCGGCGTCGTCGGCGTCCACGCTGGACCCGTCGGCGACCGCCGCCTCGTCGAGCAGGCACGTGCCGTCGCCGTAGGCGCCCGAGGCGGCGGTGCCCGAGCCGGAGCGGGCGCGCATGCCGCCCGCGCCCCACGCGTCGTCTGCATCGTCGGTCATCATCCCGCCCATGCCGCCCTGCTGGACCTGGCGCGCGACGGTGCCGCCGCGGCCCACGGGGCCGTCATCGTCGGTGGCGGTGCTCACTCCCCACGCGACGGTGGCGGGGACGGCGATCGCGGCGGCCCCGACGGCCGCGCCGATCGCGAGGGTTCGCATCCTGATGCTCATGGCAGTCTCCTTCGTCTCGATGGCTCCAGTCCATCGCCGCCATGTGAAGGAGCGGCCGTCGTGCGGGTGAAGATTCCGTGAAGCCTAGACGGCGAGTGCCTCGCCGCGGGCCTGCCAGTCGCGGGCGAGAAGCCCGAAGAACGCGTCGTCGGAGACCTCGTCCTCGACCCAGTACGCCTCCCGCTTCACGCCTTCCTGCTGGAAGCCGAGCCGTTCGAGCACCCGGATCGAGCGGATGTTCTGCGGGTGGGTCGATGCCTCGATGCGGTGCACGCCGTGCACGGTGATGAGGTGCTCGATGAGCGCCGCGGCGGCCTCCGTCGCGTAGCCCTTGCGGCGCGCCCAGGTGTGGAGGGTGTAGCCGATCTCGGCGGTGTGACCGTGCTCGTGGAGGTAGACGGCGACGTCGCCGACCGTCATCCCGTCGGCGCGGCGCTCGACGTCCAGCTGGTACCAGCCTCCCGGCGTCGGGCCGTCCTTGCGTGCCACGTCCTGGATCAGCGCGAGGGCCCTCTCGACCGAGTACGGGACCCTCCATGCCTGGTAGGCGGCGGTGTCCGGGTCCGACCGGCGCAGGGCGAAGTCCTCCGCATCGTCCTCGGTGAACGGGCGGAGCACCAGTCGCTCCGTCACGAGCGGGGTGAAGGTCACGCCGCCACTCTAGGGAACATAACGACGAAATCCCAGTGTTCACCGCATTTCCGGTTTAGGTGATGACAGCGTTGCGGAAATGACCTAGAGTCTCCGGGTGAGGTGAGCCTCACCTCACCACCCCGGAGGGAGTCCCATGGAGACCGTGCACGACGCCACCGTCGCCCGCGTCGAGCGCCTGAGCGAGCGCATGGTGCGGATCTCCCTCGCGCTGGACGAGCCCTCCGCCTGGGTGACCACGGGACGTCCCGACGAGTTCGTGCACGTCGAGGTCGGCGCCGACACGCTGGACCCCGACGGCCACAGCTCCCGGCACTACACGGTGAGCGCGGTCACGCCCGACGGCTTCGAGCTCGAGATCTTCCTTCACGGCGACGGACCCGGTGCGACCTGGGCGCGCGCCGTCGTGGCGGGTGACCGCACGCGGGTGTCCGACCCGAAGGCCTACTACGGCGTTCCCGCCGGGTCCGGCGTCCGGATCCTCGCGGGCGATCTGACCGCCCTGCCCGCCATCGCGCGCGCGCTGGCCGAGGCGCACGCGGACGAGGTGTTCCGCGTGATCGTCGAGGTGCCGTCGATGGACGATGCGCGGGATCTGCCGACCGCCGCGTCCGCCCGGATCGACTGGGTCGTCGGCGGCAACGGGCAGGGGGCCTCGGTGCTGCGCGATGCGCTCACCGGCCTCGCCCAGGACTCGGATCTGCTCGATCCCGAGTCGCTGTCCTACGTGTGGGTCGCCTGCGAGTCGGTGCATTCGCGCAGGATCCGCCAGCTCCTGCGCCGGGAGTTCTCCCTGGTCCTGGGCCAGTACCGGATCGTCGGCTACTGGCACGCGGATCTCGAGCGCGCGCTGCGCGTGTGGGAGGAGGCGTCGGACGAGCAGAAGGCCCAGTACGCCGCGCTGTGGCGCGAGGACCGCTCGGACGAGGAGAACTGGCTCGAGCTCGAGCCGTTCCTCCAGCGGATGGGCGTCTGACCCGGGCTCAGCCGGGGAGCACGCCCAGGTCGGCGAGGCCCCTGCGGCCCGCGCCGGCGTACGGCTCGTCGTCGACCGAGGCGAGGGTCATCGCGTAGCCGAGCGCCTCCGCTCGGGTGCGGAGCATCGCGGCCTCGTCGAGGCGCACGCTGCCGTGCCGGTATCCGCTGAGCACGTCGCGGAATCGCGATGAGCCGACCAGCACCCATGCCTGTCCGAGGTCCGTCGCCGGGTCGCCGGCCGCAAGGTCGCCCCAGTCGATGATGCCGGCGAGCCGGCCGCCCGCGACCAGGACGTTCTCGCCGTGCAGGTCGAGGTGGCACCACGTCTCGTAGCCGCGCCGCAGGCTCGCGCCCGCGAGGTACTCGGCGCGCGCCGCGTCGGCGTCGATCGCGAGTCCTCCCTCGACCAGCCGCTCGATGCGGTCGTCGAAGCGCTCGGCGCGGGCGGCGAGGGTCGTGGACCGGTAGGGGTTGCGCGGGGCGTCCGCCGGGGCCGGCATGTGCACCTGGGCGAGCGCGCGCCCCAGGTCTCCGGCGCCCTTGGAGCTGAGCGCCAGCTGGTACGCCGGCACGCCCTCGATCCAGCGGGCGATGGACCACGCCCACGGAAGGTCGTCGGTCGGGGCGCCCATCCGGACGGGCGCGGGCACCGCGAAGCCCCATGCCGGCGCGAGCTGCGGCAGCCAGGTGTGCTCGGCGCCCGCGTGGGCGGCGGCGGCCGCGTGGCGCGGGATCCGTACGGCGAGGTGCGGGCCGAGCCGGTGCACGACCGTGTCCCACCCCTCGATCGCCGGTCCGAGCTCGAGGTCGGCGAGGTCGGGATGCTGGCGTCTCACCAGGTCCAGCACCTGCGCCTGGTCGAGACGGACCTCGGTCTCGGGGCGTGCCCAGGGCGGGGTGCTCATGAGCCGAGGCTATGCGCGCCGTCCCCCAGCCGCCACTCGACAGCCGGGTCCGTGACCCAGTCGAGCATCGTCTGCCATGGTCCGTGGCCGTCGTCGACGTTGAGGTGGCCGCTGCCCGGGAGGGTCACGGCCGGCACGCCCCAGGCCTCGGCGAGCTCGGTGAGCGGTGCCGGGCGGTAGTCGTCGGTCTCCCGCGCGAGGATCGCCGTCTCGCGGGAGGCGCGGGCCGCCGCATCCTCCAGCCGCGCGGGTAGCGCCATGTCGCCGAGCGGGCCGACGAGCCTGCTCGGGTGAGGGGGCGCGACCATCAGCACGCGGTCGACGCGCAGCCGCGGGTCGAGCCCCGCGCCGTCGAGTCCCATGGCCGCGTGCAGCCACAGCACGCCGCCGAGCGAGTGCGTGATCACCACGCGCTCGCCGTCGCCGAGCATCTCGAGCTCGCCGAGCAGCACCTCGTGCTGGTCCGCCAGGCGCGGCGCGTCCGGGCCCGGGAGCTGCGGGTACTGCACCGGGATCCGCGCGAGGCGGAGCTGCTCGCCCAGCCACCAGAGCCAGTGACCGCTCGGGCGATGGTGCACGAAGCCGTGGAGGAGCAGCACGCGGATGTCGGTCATCGCGCCATCGTGGCACGGCGCCCCGGATTCAGAACAGGGTCTCGCCGACGAATCCTCCCTGCTCGCAGCCGGGGAGCACCGCGAACACCGCCGAGCCGATCGGAGTGGTCCAGGTGTTCATCAGGTCCGCCTCCGCGAGGCGGTCCTGCACGGGCACGTACTGCGCGGCCACGTCCGCCTGCCACGAGCCGAACAGCAGGCCGACGTTCGAGACCGCCGGCCGTCCCAGCGAGTCGAGCGCGCCGGGCTCCACGTCGTCGTCGTACGAGTACGAGAGACGGACGATGCGCCTCGCCGGGTCGGTCTCCCGCGCTCGCGCCGCGTGCGCGGCGGGGTTGATCACGGTGAAGCCGTTCGGGCCGGTCGCCTCCGGATCGATGTCGTCGTGCTCGCCGCCGCCGGTGAGCGGCGCGCCGTCCGACAGCCGGCGCCCGACGGCGTTCTCGCGGCCGGCGACATCGACGGCGTCCCAGCCCTCGAGGTCCATCGCGATGCGGCGCAGCACCAGGGACGTGCCGCCCGCGAGCCAGGCGGGCGCATCGTCGCGCGCCCAGACGGCGGCGTCGAACTCGGGGTCGCCCGGCCCGGGGTTGCGGGAGCCGTCGACCTGGCCGAACAGGTTGCGCATGGTGGTCCCCTGCGGGTCCGACCCGTACGCGCGCCGGAAGCCGCTCTGGCGCCAGCGCAGCTCGCCGTAGGCGCGCGAGTCGCGCACCAGCATCCGCGCGAGGTGGGAGATCGAGGTCGGGTCGTCGCCGTGCAGGAGCACGAGCAGGTCGCCGCCGGACCACCGGTCCTCGAGGCGGTCGATGGCGTAGCCCGGCAGCGGTCCGAGCCACGCGGGCGCCTCGGCGCCCGCGAGGGCGACCGCGGCGGGCCCGACGCCGAACGTGGCGGTCAGCCCCGCGGGTCTCACCGCCAGCTCCGGCTCGAGGTCCGCGAGGGCGCCACGGCCCTGCGTGATGCGCGCCGCGTCGTCGCTCAGCAGGCGCAGCCAGCGCTCGAGGCCCGCGCGGTCCGTGGCGGGCAGCAGGTCGAACGCGAGGTAGGTGGCGTGGGCGCCGGGGCTCGACGTCACGCCGGCCTGGTGAGGTCCGTGGAACGGCGTGACGCGGTCGCCGTTGACGCCGGCTGTGTCCGCGGTCGGGCCCGGGCTCGCCAGGGCGCGATCGGCGCCGAGCGCGACGGCGGCGCCCGCGCCCGCGGCGGCCCCCCCGAGGAGGAGCTGCCGCCGGCTCGGGCCGCGGCGGATGCGGTCGTCGGGCATCAGCCGTCCGAGGGGTCCGCGGACGAGCCCATGTCCATCTCGCCGTGGTCGGCGTCCATGGAATCGCCCTCGTAGTCCTCGTTGCCGCCGTCGAAGTCCTTCGCGGGGGCGGTGAACTCGAGGGTGCCGCCGTCGGCGAGCTCCAGCGTGACCGTGATCTCCTCCCCCGCCAGGATGTCCTCGGGCAGGGCCATCAGCATGAGGTGGAGGCCGCCGGGCTCGAGCGAGAGCTCGCCGCCCGCCGGGACCGTGAAGCCGCCGTCCTTCTCCTGCATGGTGCCGTCGACCACCTCGTGGAGCTCGACCATGCCGGCGGCGTCGGAGGAGGCGCCGGTGACGGTGACGTCGGCGTCGGTGGGGTTCTCGAGCGTGCCGAAGACGGCCGTCATGCCGTCGGCCGCGGCGGTCTTGACCCAGGGGTCGATGAGGGTGAGCGAGTCGTCTGACTCACTTGCGCCGGAGGCGCAGGAGGACAGGGTCGCGGCGAGCGCCAGCGCTGACGCGGTCGCGAGAGCGCGGGTGTAGGGACGGGGACGGGTACGCATGGTTCTCCTGAGATGGGGGTGCGCGGGCGCGCACGGGCAGGCCTGAGATGGGGACGGCGCGCGAGGCGTCGAACGAGGATGGGTCAGGCGATCCCAGGAGGCCCGCGCGTGGCGGGGGAGCGCACCGCGAGCCGGCCGGACAGGCCGGGGCGGGGTGCGAGCACGACCGCGGTGGCCCCGGTCGGCGTGACACGCGGCGTGCCGAGCCGGAGCCGCGCGGAGATCGCGCGGGAGACGAGGGCGGCGAGCCGGCGGAGCGCGCGGACGAGGCTGTCCGCGCGCCGGATGGCCGCATAGGACACGAGCGCCGCGGCCACGTGCGCGACGGGCATGGAGCCCGCGTCGCCGGCGAGCTCGACCGTGCCGAGCGTCACGGCGCCGTGGTGGGCGTGGGCGGCCGGGGCGGCCGAGCCGCCGAACGAGAACGCCGCGTGGAAGGCCAGCTGGCTCGCCCCGAGCAGCACGGCGAGCCGCAGCCGCCCGAGCGGTCTCCCGGCGAGCTGCACGCCGACGGCGAAGGCCACCGCGAGAGGCACGAGCACGCCGGCCGCGGCGGGCGCGTGGCCCCCGGCCAGCACGTGCATGGTGAGCGCGGCGAGAGTGGACAGCGCGGCGGCGCCCGCCGCGCGCGCCATCCGGGTCCCGCCTGCCATGGATCCATGGTGGCACGCCCGGGACCCGGGCCCCGCATCGTCCCCTCCGCCGTCACGAACCGCCTCCCGCTCGGGGGACAATGGGTGACCATGAGCGAGCAGATGTCCGAGGCCCCGACGGAGCGGCCCGACCACCAGCGCTGGAACTACAACATCCACTACCAGCGGCCGCTGGTGGCGGACCTGCCGACCGCCGCGCGCACGGCCCTCGACGTCGGCTGCGGCGAGGGCTACCTCGCCCGCCGCCTCGCCGAGCGCGGCCTCGAGGTCACCGCGATCGACTCCGACCCCGCCGCGATCGCCCGCGCACGCGCCCAGGGGCACACGGTCGACCTGCTCGACTCCGAGGACTCCGAGCACCCGTCGCCGTCGCCCTCCATCACGTACCGCGTCGGCGACGTGATGACGGAGGAGCTCGGCACCTACGACGTCGTGACCGCGGTGACGACCCTGCATCACCTCGACCTCGAGGCCGGCCTCGAGCGCCTCGCCGCGCTGGTCGCGCCGGGCGGGCGCCTGGTGATCGTGGGGATCGCCGCCTCGAACTGGCCGCAGGACCTGCCGCGCGACGTGTGGGCGACCTTCGTCGACAAGTTCCAGCGCCTGTTCCGCGGCTACTGGGATCACGGCTGCGAGTGCGTGTGGCCCGCCCCGCACAGCTTCCGCGACGTGAGCGAGGCCGCGGAGCGGCTGCTGCCGGGCTCGGTGTACACGCGCGAGCTCCTGTGGCGCTACACGCTCACCTGGGACCGTCCCGCGGGCTGAGCGGCCCCGCAGGCCCGGTCCGCGGCGGGCACGGGGACCGGTGCGGCCGCGCTGCTGTTCTCATGCGGGAGCGCACGGATCGCATCGGTCGTCCGCACGCTCGCGCATGAATACGGCAGCGGGCGCGCATCACCCCGCCCTGCCCCTCAGGAACCGGAGAGCGCCGTCCCGATGCGCCGGGCCGCCTCCGCGAGGAGCTCGGGCGACGTGGCGATGTTGAGCCGCGCGTGGCCCGCTCCGCCGGTGCCGAAGTCGAGGCCCCGGTTGAGCGCCACCCGCCCACGCTCGAGCAGGGCCGCCGCCGGATCCTCCCCCAGCGTGTCGCCGAAGTCGAGCCAGGTCAGGTACGTCGCCTCGGGCACGCGGTAGTCGACGCCGGGCGCGTGGTCCGCGAGCAGGTCGCGCACCAGGAACCGGTTGCGCTCGAGGCCCGCGAGCATGCCGGTCAGCCACTCGTCCCCGTGCAGGTACGCCGCGGTCTGCGCGATCACCCCCAGGTGGGCCGGCGCATGGTGCTTGCCGGCGCGGAACGCATCGAGCAGCGGGCCGGACTCCACGCCTCCGACCATGAGCGCGGCGGGCACCGCCGCGAGGTTGAACGCCTTGGACGCGGCGTGCAGCGACACGGCCGTCGGGTCCACCGTGACGTAGGGAACGAACTGGTGGCCCGCGTGGACCACGGGCGCGTGGATCTCGTCGGACACCACGGGCACGCCGTGGCGACGGGAGAGGTCGGCGAGCGTCTGCAGCTCGGCGCGGGTGTGCGCGGTGCCTCCCGGGTTGTGCGGGTTGCACAGCAGGTAGGCCGCGCGTCGACCCTCGGCCGTCGCCTCGGTCATCGCGCGCTCGATCGCGGCGGGGTCGAGGCGTAGCGCGGAGTCCAGCGGCGCCTCGACGATCTCGCGGCCCGCCTGGATCAGGTACGAGTAGAACGGGGGGTACACGGGGGAGTTCACGATCACGGCGGAGCCCGCGTCCGTGTGCTCGAGCAGCGCGTCGACGTAGCCGAGGATCACCGACTGCACCGGGATCACGCGCGACGCGTCGAGCCCTGGCCAGTCCCACCGGCGCGCGAACTGCACGAACGCCTCGGCGTAGGGCGTCGAGCCGGGGTAGCCCAGGTCACCGTCGCGCACCGCGCGCACCATGGCCTCCTGTACCGGCTCGGCGAGCTCGACGTCCATCTCCGCCACCCACAGGGGCAGCACGTCCGGCGAGTAGTGGCGCCACTTCGCCGAGGTGCGCTCGCGCAGGCGGGACAGGGGTACGTCGAAGGGGTCGGCGGTCATGAGCCGAGCCTAGGCGACCCCGCGGGTGCCGCCGGTGCCGCTCAGCGCATGGTCCGCAGGAGCGCCGCAAGGCGCTGGATGGGCTCGCGCATGCGGTCCATCCCGCCCAGATGGATGAAGCCGTCCCGGTGGTAGAGGTCGGGGAAGATGTGCGAGGTCACCAGCACGGTGCCGCCCTGCGTGGGCGACATCTCGATCCGCATGTGCGTGCGGACCTCGGTGAAGAGCTCCGCGGTGAACGTGCATTGCAGCAGGTGGAGCGGCTCGACCTTCTCGAACCGCCCGAAGAAGGAGAACGCGTTCCCCTCCGGGTCCGACTGCACCACGCGCCAGGCGCCGCCCTCGGTCGCGTTGATCTCGACCTCCCGGTTGATGTAGCCCGCCGGGGCCCACCACTGCTGGACGTAGAGCGCCTCGATGTGCGCGGTCCAGACCTTCTCGACGGGGGCGTTCAGCCGCGCGGTCGCGACGAGCGCGTACGGCTCGGCGGGAGCATCGAACACCACGTCGACCACGGTGCGCCTCTCGATCCGCGGGCTCCGAGATGCCCGATATGTCCAGACTGGCCAGGCCGGGGGGCCTCGTCAAGCACCGGGGCGCAGGATGTTCTTCCCGATCCTCAGCCCGCGGGCCGCCTTGGAGTCGGGACCGCGCCTCTCCTCCACCTTGTCGGCGATCATCCCGAGCGCCGCCGCCGTGAGCGGGATGGCGATCGCCATGAAGATCCAGCGTCCGAACCGTCGTCTCATCTGTGCACCTCCGTGGCCGTCAACGCGGGCCGACCCCCAGGGCTTCCCGGCGGGCGTCAGCCCGCGTCCGGGCGGCCCGGCCCGGGAGCCGGGTCGACGAAGGCGTGGCGGTCCGCGGCGGCCGCCTCCTCCTCGGCGCGCCGCGACGCGCGCAGCGACGTCACCGTGGTCACCGCGAGCACGCCGACGATCACGACGAGCGACCACAGGGTGGGCACGGTGGGCACGCCCGGCCAGACGCCGTGGGCCCAGTGCAGCACCAGCTTCACGCCGATGAACGCGAGGATCACGGACAGCCCGTAGCCCAGGTGGACCAGCTTCGACAGCGCGCCCTCGAGCACGAAGTACAGGGCGCGCAGGCCCAGGAGGGCGAACGCGTTGGTCGCGAAGACCAGGTACGGGTCCGCGGTGATGCCGTAGACGGCGGGCACCGAGTCGACCGCGAACACCAGGTCGGTGGTGATGATGGCGGCCATCACGAGCGCGAGCGGGGTCAGCGCACGGCGGCCGTTCATCAGGACGGTCGCCTTGGTCCCGTGGTAGTCGCCGGTGACGGGGAACACCTTGCTCATGACCTTCACGATCCGCATCTCGGCGGGGTCGACGTGCTCGTCCTCGGTGCTGCGGGCGTCGCGGAGGACCTTCACCGCGGTGGCGAGCAGGATCGCGCCGAACAGCAGGAAGGTCCAGTCGAAGGTAGCGATGAGCCCGGCGCCCAGCGCGATGAAGATGCCGCGCAGCACGATCGCGCCGGCGACGCCGATGAGCAGCACGCGCTGCTGCAGGACGCGCGGCACGGCGAACGCGCCCAGGATCAGGATGAACACGAACAGGTTGTCGACGGACAGCGACTTCTCGACGATGTAGCCGGTGTAGTACTTCACGCCGATGTCGGAGCCGTGCGCGAGCCACACCCACGCGCCGAACGCGAGCGGCAGCGCGATGTAGAACGCCGACCAGCCGAGGGCCTCCTTGAAGGAGACCTCGTGAGGCTTGCGGGTGATCAGGAAGTCGAACACCAGCAGCGCGACCACCGCGGCGATGGTGCCGGCCCAGAGGCCGGGCGTGGCGATGCTCGTGAGCGCGGAGGGGTCCGGCACGGCGGACTCGAGGGCGAGCGGGGACATGGGTCTCCTCAGGTACGGCGACGACCTGAGGTCTCCTTCACCGCCGCCTCATCGAGGCTGCGGTGCCCGCCCGGGAGAATCCACGGAGATCTCGTACTGACCGGAGCGGGGCTTGGGAAGTACTCCCCTCGGGGGTCAACAGTAGGTCACGCGGACGCATCCGTCACGCTCCCCGCTCCGCCACCGAGATTGCTGCGCACGGAATCGTCCGCGACACGCGGACGGGAGGGGACGATGCGGGCGCTCGGGTCGGCGTGTCGCCCACCGATCCGTGCGGAGCATCTTCAGGGGTGGGGGTCAGTCGAGCAGGGCCCGGAACGCCTCCGCCGCGCTTTCTGCGGCCCCCGGGTGCATCGCGAGGAACAGGCTGGGCTCCGTGAGCTCGAGCTCGAGCACCATGGGACCGTCGTCCGAGGGGAGCAGGTCGATCCGCGTGTACGCGAGGTCGCCGTGACCCAGGCCGGGCAGCGCGGCCACGATGCGGTCGGCGAGCTCCCGCTCGGCCTCGGTGGGCTCGGCGGGGGCCACCTTCTCGTCGGCGTAGAGCCCGGTCTCCCATGACATGTCGCGCGACAGGATCGCGGCCTTGCGCGCGGCGTGGGAGAAGCGGCCGCCCAGGTAGATGAGCGCGGTCTCGCCGTGGGTGTCGACCTGCGCGAGGTACGGCTGGAGCATGGCGACCTTGCCGTCGGCGTGCAGCGCCGCGACGTGGGCGGCCGCGCCCTCGGCGTCGCCGTCGAACAGCCGCGCGCCGTTCGAGCCCGCGCCCACCGACGGCTTCACCACCAGGTGCCCGTCGAGCGCGATCACCGCATCGTCCGGCACCTGCTCGCCGGGGAGCACGAAGGTGGTCGGCACCACGGGGATCCCCGCCGCGGCGAGGTCGTGCAGGTAGCGCTTGTCGGTGTTCCACTCGACCGTCGCGACGGGGTTGCGCAGGCGCGTGATCTCGGAGACGCCGCGCGCCCAGTCGAGGAAGTCCTCGAGTCGGTCGTGGTAGTTCCAGGTCGACCGCAGCACGGCGACGTCGAACTCGGCCCAGTCCACCGCCGGGTCGTCCCACGCGACCAGCTGGGCCTCGGGGAGGTGCGGCAGGAGCAGCTCCTCGTCGGCGTCCGGGACCGACAGGTCGACGGTGGTGACGATCGCGATGCGGGGGGTCATGGCGCTCACGCTAGCGCCTCGCGGGGGTGCCGCCGTCGCGTCGCGTGGCTCCGCGGGGCCGGGACGAGGCGGCGATACGCTCGCGATGGAGGTGCGGCGATGGCGGCATGGCAGCAGGCGGTGGCGGTGGTCGCGGCCCTCGCGGTCGGCGGCGGCCTCGCCTACGGCACGTACTCCCTGGTACGTGACACCGTGCTCGCCGAGTCCTCCCCGTCACCGAGCGCGACGGCCTCGCCCGAGCCCAGCGCATCCTCCGATCCGTGCGACTGGGACGCGCTGCCCGAGGAGGCACGGCCCGCGCTCGCTGAGCAGCCCGACGGGCTCCCCGAGGCCTACGCGCTCACCGCGGACGTCTGGGCATGCGCCGACGAGACGTGGACCGTCGAGGTCGAGGTGGTCGAGGGCGACGGCTACCCGATGGGGATCCAGTGGCAGTCGCTGTACCTGCGGTCGCCGTCGGGCGACCGGGTGCTCCTGTACGGGCTGCGCAACGACGTGCAGATCGAGGTGGTGGGTCAGGACGTCCTCGCGCGGGCGGCGTGGCTCGCGCGCGTGACCGGCGGCGACTCGTTCCAGGTGGTCCAGATGGACCTCGCCGACGGGCTCGTGGTCGAGGACTGGGGCGGCGGCATGCTGCCGGCGTCCCAGGTGCACGACGGCGGCGTCTGGGATGTGTGGGCGGCGCAGCCGCTCGACTCCGGCGCCGAGCTGTGGCTCGGCGCCCGCTACACGGGAGACGCGTCAGCGGTGTTCATGCGGACGGCCGGGCGCACGTTCCAGCCGTACTCCGCCCAGCGGATCATCGACCAGATGACCGCGAACGGCTCGATCACCGCGTCCGGGATCGAGGGTGTGGCGCTCTGGGTGTCCTCCGACCTGACCTACGCCGTCGGGCTCGAGCAGATGCCCGCGGGGGACGACGGGATCACGACCACGGGGTCGGCCACCTGGGTGGTGATCGACCTGGTGAGGGACCAGTGGCGGCTCGAATCGTCGTCCGCGCCCACGGGCGTGTGCGCGCCGGCGCCCGAGGCGGCGCTGGACGGCGCCTACGACGACCCGGGCCCGATCCCGGCCGTGTGCGCGACGGGCGACTCGGGGTCCGAGGCGTGGACGCTCGCCGTCGACGCGGGCCCCGTCCTGGCCGGGTAGGCCGCGGCTCCCGCGCCCGCCCGCGATCCCGCCGGGACGCTCAGTCCTGCTCTTGAGGCTCGGCGGCGTCGTGCGGGACGGTCAGTCCCGCGTCCGCGGCGAGCGCCGGGCGTGTGCGTGTCACGGTGCGGGCGGCCAGCCCGGCGAGCGAGCGCCGGTCCTTCCGCGCCAGCACCACCATGAGCTCGACCGTCCAGATCGCGATCCCCAGCCCGCCGTTCACGGAGTACAGCAGCCATCGCACGGCGTACCTGACCATCACCGCGCGGCGCTGAGCCGGACGCTCGGGATGGGCCGCGTCCGCCGGAGCGATGTTCAGCACCAGCATGCCCGGGGTCGCCCGGTCACGTCGGATCAGCGGCACCGCGAGCAGCAGCGCCGCCCCGACCAGCACGTCGATCGTGATCGCGACAGCCGTGTGCTCGAGCACCTCGACCGCACGGTCCAGGCCGGCCGCGGCGATGAACGCCGCCGCGATCGCGCTGCGGACGGCCACCGCGCCCGCGAGCACCAGCATCGCGTCGACCAAGGATGCCGCCACGCGCCGGGTCCGGCGCGGCGCCTCGAGGTCCGGCACGGGCTCGGGCCGGGACCCCCGCCACCAGCGCGAGAGCAGGACCGAGAGGCCCACGCCCACCGCGCCGCCGGTCGTGTTGATCAGCAGGTCGTCCACGTCGAACAGGCGGTATGGGCAGTCGTAGGCCCCGTAGAAGGCGGTGCCCTGCGTGACCTCGATGAGCAGCGACGTCGCCAGGCCCACCCCGACCACCACCCAGGCACGCCAGCGCGTGACCTGGTGGAGGAAGAAGCCGTACGGGACGAACAGCAGGATGTTGAAGAACACCTGGAGGAAGACCCCGGAGGTGACGGCGGCGAGACCCTGCTCGCCGAACGCGTCCGCGATCGGGGCGATCGAGGCGAACGGCCGGGTCTGCCAGTAGGTCAGCAGCGAGCGGGCCTCGCAGTCGAGCGTCCCCGGCGCGGGCAGCGGGAACACGGTGAAGGCCGCGAGCGAGACCGCGGAGCCGAGCAGCCCGAGCGACGCCAGCAGCGGCCAGCCGCGCAGCCGCCCGTAGCGTCGCACCACGGTGCCCAGGATGGGCAGCATCGCGATCGGGATCAGGGCCACCGTCGCGAGGACGGTCAGCAGCGCATCGGCGCCGTAGACGCTCATGCGCCCACCTTAGGGAGGTGGGCGCATGAGCGGAACGGTCAGATGAACAGCGTCTGTGCTCCCTCCGAGAGATCCATGAAGTCGGCGGCGGTGATGATGTCCTCCACGTCGTCGCGGAGGTCGGCCATCGTGAGCTTCTGCATGTCCGCGCTCATCCTGCAGGCCCACAGGCGTCCACCCGACGCGACGATCTGGTCGAGGAACTCGTCGACCGGCGGCACGCCCAGGTCGTCGATCTGCTTCTTCATCATCTTGGTCGCGACCCAGGTCATGCCGGGGAACGGCGACAGCCATTGCGGCATGCGCCCGCCGACGGGCAGGTGCATCGCGGTGTTGCCGACCGGTGAGAACTTCAGCTTGGTCTGCCGGTCCTTGGTGATCATGTCGAAGCCCCAGAAGGTGAAGAACAGGTCCACCTGGATGCCCTCGCCGAGCGCCGAGTTGGCGAGGATCAGGCCCGGGTAGGCCATGTCGAGGTTGCCCTTGGAGCAGATGATCACGAGCTTGCGGTCGGTCTCCTCGTCGTCCCCGAAGTCGGGGACGATCGCGGGACGGGTCTCCACGTCGGTCATGGCGCGCCTCCTCAGACGCATCCGGCGGGCTTGGGGAGGCCCGCGATGTAGGACATCTTCTTGCCCGGCTTCTTGGGGAACAGCGCGAACTGCTGCTTGACGGGCACGCCGCCCACGGCCTGCACGCGACGGGTCGTGGCGGTCTGACCGGTCTGCGCGAAGTCGGACCGCAGGAACCGGATCACGTCCCAGTGCTCCGGCGTCATCTCGACGCCGATCTGGGTGGCGAGCTCGAGCGCGAGGGACTCGTCCCATTCGTCGTACTCGGTGAGGAAGCCCTCCCCGTCGACGTGGATCTCGCGTCCGGCGAGCATGGTGGTGGACATCTTCTCCTCCTAGGCGGGGACGCGCTTGCCGCGCATCGACATGTGGGCGGGCAGGGGCAGCGGCCGGCCGGGCAGGAGCATCGACCAGTAGACGGGCTCGAAGGCGAGCTTGCCCCAGTGGTTGAACCGCGACTCCTTGAGCAGGGGCAGCGGCCCGACGGCCGGCACCGGGAACTTCCCCGGCAGCGGCTCGGTGGTGTAGTTGAAGTCGATCAGCATGGCCTTGCCCGCTCCCGACTCGATGAAGCACGTGGCATGGCCGTCGAAGGTGTCGACGGGTTCCTTCCCCTCGATGATGCGGGCGAAGTTCTCGGGGAAGATGTCGAGCTCGAAGTGCGCGACCGCGCCGGCCTTCGAGGTCGGGACCGCCGCCGCGTCGCCCACCGCGAAGATCTCCGGGTGGTCGGGGTGACGGAGCGTGCCGTGGTCGACGGTGACGAAGTCGAGCTCGTCGCCGAGTCCTGACCGGCCCACGTACTCCGCGCCCTTGTTGAGCGGCACCGTGACCAGCAGGTCGTACGGCACCTCGCGCTCGTCGTACGAGTTCAGCGTGCGCGCCTCCGGGTCGATCGACTCGATCATGTAGTCGGCCTCGACGGCGATGCCCCGGGTGTCGAGCATGTCGCCGAACGCGGCCGCGGCGACCGGCTTGGTGAACGCGCCCGACAGCGGGGTGACGAACGTGATGTCGACCTTGTCGCGGATGCCGCGCCGCTTGAAGTAGTCGTCCGCCAGCAGCGTGAATTCGAGCGGCGCGACCGGGCACTTGATGGGCATCTCGGTGATGTGCACCACGAGGCGTCCGCCGGAGAAGCCGGCGAGGGCGTCCCGGAGGGCCACCGCATCGTCGAACGTGTAGAAGGAGTGCACGGCGCCGTGCCAGTCGTCGGCCATCCCGGGCGTCTCCTCGGGGTGCGGGGACGTGCCGGTCGCGATGATGAGGTACTCGTAGCCGAGCTCACGGCCGTCGGCGAGGCGCACGGTCCGGGCGTCGGGATCGACGCGGTCGATCGCGCCCTCGACGCGGGTCACGCCGGCGGGGATGAGCGGTGCCGCCTTGCGGCGTGCCTTGTCGGGCCGGTAGCGCCCGAACGGGATGAAGAGGAAGGCCGGTTGGTAGTAGTGGGTGCCGCGCTGGTCGACGATGGTGATCTCCCACTCGTCCTTGGTCAGCAGCCGCCGCAGCTTGTTCGCCGCGATCGTGCCCGCCGTGCCCGCTCCGAGGATGACTAGCCTGCGCATCGTGGATCCCTCCATCGGGTTCCGCGCCCTCCCCGTTGAGGGCGTCGATACTCCCGACCGTATTCCTGGGAGTTTTCGAAAACGCGGGACCATCGTCCCCGCGTCCGCGGAACCTGCGCGCGGGCATGAGAAAACCGGCCGCGGCGCCCCTGGGGGAGGGAGCGGGGCGCCTGCGGCCGGAATGGGGTGCGGCTCGGGCGGCCAAGTCCCCGGATGGACGCCCGAGCCACGGATTGCGAGGGGGCTTCTGCGCCTCCTCAAGTCCCTGTGTCTGCAAAGGTACGCCGCCCGGCGGGGGCCGCGAGGGGACCTAGGTCCCGTCATTTCAGGGACCCGTCACCCACCTAGAGATGAGGGGGGATCGGGGGCTGCTCGACGGTCTCCTCGAGCTGCTCGAGCTCCTCCTGCTCGGCCTCGAGCGACGCCTCGTCGGTCGGGCGTCCGGCCTCGGTGTCGCGGCGCACGACGCCGATGAAGGCGAGTGCGAGCACCAGCGACAGGAGGCCGCCCGCCGCGGAGGCGGCCAGGCCGGCGCGGGACCCCACGGACTCGATCAGGCCGCCCGCGACCCAGGCGCCGAGCGCGACGCCGACCCCGAGGCCGATCCGTAGCCAGGCCATCCCCTCGGTGATCTGGTCGCGCCGCACCACACGCTGGACCACCGCGTCCGCGTTGGTCATGGTCGGGGCGATCGTGGCGCCGGCGACGAACCCCATCAGCGACAGCAGGAGCACGTTGGGGGCGAGCGCGAGGGCGCCGAAGCCGATCGCCAGCGCGGCGGCGCCGATCACGGTGCGCTTCCACAGCGGTGAGCGCCAGTGCCGGGCGCCGTAGAGCAGCCCGCCCACGAGCGACCCCGCAGAGATGATCCCGATGATGAGGCCGGAGAGGGTCTTGTGGCCCGATTCGTCCGCGAAGGCGACCACCGAGATGTCGAAGGCGCCGAACATCGCGCCGATGCCGAAGGACACGAACGCGACGCCGATGACGGCGCCCGGCAGCCTCAGGCCCAGCGAGGTCCCGCCCGTGCCGCGCCGCGGGGCCGGCTCGGTCGCGCGCTGCGCGAGGAGGATGGTCATGCCGATCACCAGCCCGGTGAGGCACACGACCACGCCGAGCGGCGGCCAGACCGTGGTGGCGAGGATGGTCGCCGCGGCGGGGCCCGCGACGAACAGCACCTCGTCGAGCGAGCCCTCGAGGGCGAAGGCCGTGTGGATGTCCTGGTCCCGCTCGAGCAGGTGCGACCAGCGTGCGCGGGTCAGCGAGCCCAGCGGTCCCTGGATCGAGGCGATGGCGACGGCGAGCCACAGCAGCCACTCGGGGCCCTGGGTCATCGCCGTCCAGATGGCGAGGCTCGCGCCCGCGACGAAGGTGATGGTGAGCGGGATCATCGCCGCGCGCTGGCCGATGCGGTCGACCAGCCGGGCGGTCGGGACCGTCTGCAGGGCCCACACCAGGACCCCCACGGCGGCGACGCGGCCCGCGATGGCGTAGCTCGAGTACTGGATCTGCACCATCAGGATCACCGAGATGTTGAACATCGAGATGGGCAGGCGCGACAGCAGCCCGGCGAAGGCGAAGGCCTTGGCGCCGGGGAGCGTCAGGATCGAGCGGTAGGGAGCGAGCACCGGGACATGCTCTCACCCCGGGGGCGCATCGTCCTTCCCCAGGGTGCCCATCCCGCCCTCGGCTCCCGGGCGGGGCGGCGGAAGCGCCGTCGAGGCGCGTCGGCGCCGGTCCTGCAGCACCAGCAGCGTCGCGCCGCCGACGACCACCACGACGGCGAGCCCCACCAGCCCCCACCGCAGGAACGGTCCCCAGTCCACCTGCGGCGAGGCGCCGCCGACGATCCGGATCGAGTCCGCGCTCAGCAGGTCGCTGAGCCCCAGCGTGACGGTGGAGCCGTCCACCTCGCCGGCGGTCGCCTCCGTGATCAGGCCCGGGAACGTGAACGCCACCGCGACGTCGACGGCGTTCTCGATCAGGCGCAGCTGGGACGCCTGCGCGCCGAGGCCCTCGAGCTCCGAGGCCGCACCCGACTCGAGCGTCACGACGTACGTGTCGCCTTCCCGGACGATGCCCGTGGCGCCCGCGAGCGGGACGGTCGCCGTCGCGTCGCCCGCGTCGGCGAGCGGGACGTCGGTGACGGTGAGCTCGACGCCGGAGCGACCCTCGTCGTCGGAGTAGGGCTGCACGTCGACGGACCCGGGGTTGGCCTCCTCGAGCGGCGCGAGCTGCTCGAGGAACGTCTCGGGATCCAGCAGCGACTCCAGGTCGAGCTGGTCGAGCGCGTCGGCGGGCAGCTCGCCCGGATCGACCTGGCCGAGCTGCTGCCGCAGCGCGGTGAGCGCCTCGGGGGCGACCGCGATGACCGCGTGCTGGTCGAACGTGTCGTCCGTGCCGAGCGTGGTCTCCGCGGTCACGCGCACGCAGCCGGCCAGCAGCAGCGCGGCGGCTGCGGCGGCGAGGATCCGGGTCGCGACCTTCATGGGATCAAGCCTCGCATGCGCGGCCCGCTAGGGACGGTCGGGCTCCTGCGGCGGCGCCCAGGGTGACTCCTCTGTCGGCAGGGGCTCGGTGGGGGCCGGGTCCGGCGGGGCGGCGCCGGGCCACGACTCCGACGGCGCGGGAGGGGAGTAGGGCAGCTGCTCGGTCGGGGCCGGCTCGGGAGCGGCGGCAGCCTCCTCGACAGGGGCCGGCTCGAACGACTGCGGCTCGAAGGTCTGCGGGGCGTACGTGCCTGCGGCCGCCGCATCGGTGCCCGCCGCGGCCTGCGCCGGCGCGTAGGGGGCCGCGGCGCCGCGGCGCCTGCTCAGCACCACGCCGAGCACGATCCCGAGCGCGGCGAGCAGCAGCGTGCCGCCCCCGGCGTACCAGGCCCATGTCGGCAGGCTGAAGCCGGCCGTGGCCCTGCCCTTGGCGTACATCGGCTCGTCGAGGGTGAGCAGGTCCCACGTCACGGTGGTGCCCTCGACGGCGCCGTTGGTCTCGACGATGTCACCCGGGAAGGTGACGCTCATGGTCGCCTCGGCGCCCGGGAGGCCGCCGAGGTCGCCGTCCTCGCCCTCGGACTCCGACGCCAGCGGGTCGCCCTGCACGACGAAGAAGCCGTCCTCGCGGACCACGGTGAGGCCCGCATCGTCCTCCGACGCCTCCGCGATCGGCAGGCTGTCGAAGACCACGCGCTGGCCCACCCAGTCGTCGTCCTCGTACGGCTCCACGGTGGCGCCGTCGAGGTCGCCGGCGTCCATGTCCTCGGTCATCTGCGACAGCAGGTCCTCGTCGCTCATGCCCATCGAGTCGCCGATGCCCTTCTGGACCGCGATCAGGAACGTGCCGTCGATCGTGTCGTCCTCGTGGAGCACGAACGACCCCTCGATCTTGAGGCAGCCGGTGAGCGCGACCACGGCGAGCAGGGAAAGAGCGATGCCCCTCAGCAGCTTCTTCATGGCCGTCACCCTGCCACAGGTAGCAGGAGCGACGCTAGGGTCGGCGGGGTCCGGCGGGACGCGCCGGGGAGGCTCCGACGGGTCGCGTGGCGGGTGCCGGGACGGCGCCCCGCGTGGCCCGCCGGAGGCCCTGCCGGCGCACCACCTCGGCGCGGCGCGCGGCCACCGCCGCGGCTCCCGCCACACCCAGCACCAGGAGCGTCGTCAGCACCGCCGGCATCGGGGACGTGGTCCGGAGCGCGGACGCGCGCGCCGTCAGCTCCTCGGGGCCGCCGACCAGGTCCCACGTCACGGTGGTCCCGTCGACCGTGCCGTTGGCCTCCGACACGGGCCCGGGGAAGGTGATCGAGACGGTGAGCTCCGCACCCTCGAGCGAGTCCGCGTCCTCCTCGCTGATCGCCGAGGCGCGGCCGGACACGACGTACTCGTCGCCCTCGCGGGTCACGCCGAAACGGTCGGCGGTGGGCGCGAGGGCCTCCACCGGCTGGTTGCGGAAGGTGACCTCCGTGCCGGCCAGGCCGTCGGCCGCGAAGCCGTGCTCCCGGATGTCCGTCAGGGGGTCGAGCAGCCCCGACTCCTCGAGGATCTGCAGGGACGCCTCGCGATCCGATCCGCCGAGCGCGGCGCCGGCTCCCTCCTGGAGCGCCACCACGTACTCGCCGTCGACCGTGCCGTCCTCGGCGATCCGCAGGTCGGCGGAGAATCGCATGCAGGCGCTCAGCGTCAGCGCGAGGAGCGTCAGCGCGCCGATGCGGAGGACGGCCGTCATGCGCACAGGGTGGCATGGTGCCGGGCGCCGCCTGTGGAGGCGCGACGGGTCAGCCGTCCAGGTCGTCGGGCGGGCCGTCGATGCCCTGCTCACGCGCGTACACCGCCGCCTCCTGCGCGGCCCTCTCCAGCTCGGGGCTCGCGGTCGGCCCGTCCTGGAGCGCCTCCACGGCGACGATGGTCTCCGCCACCTCCTCGACCACCGCGAAGGAGGTCGTCTCGGGACGCGGCTCGAAGTCGGGCTCCGGCAGCTCGGGCTCGGTCGCCACCGGTCAGCCCTCCAGCGCCTCGGAGACCACCTCGCGCGCGGCGGCCTGGACCTCGCCCAGGTGCGCCTCGGACACGAAGGACTCCGCGTAGATCTTGTAGACGTCCTCGGTGCCGGACGGGCGCGCGGCGAACCACGCATCGTCCGTCGTCACCTTGAGCCCGCCGATCTTCGCGCCGTTGCCCGGCGCCGCCGTCAGCTTGGCGGTGATGGTCTGGCCGGCGAGGGTGGTCGCGGGCACCTGCTCGGGGGACAGCGCGCCCAGGCGCGCCTTCTCCTCCTTGCTGGCGGCCGCGTCGACGCGGGCGTACCAGCTCTCGCCCAGTCGATCCGTGAGCGACGCGTGCAGCGCGGACGGCGAGGCTCCGGTGGTCGCGATGATCTCGGAGGCCAGCAGCGACAGGATCAGCCCGTCCTTGTCGGTGGACCACACGCGCCCGTCGCGACGCAGGAACGATGCGCCGGCCGACTCCTCGCCGCCGAACGCGATGTCGCCGCTGAGGAGCCCGGGCACGAACCACTTGAACCCGACGGGCACCTCGACCACCTCGCGGCCGATGTCCCGGCCCACGCGGTCGATCAGGCTCGAGGACACGAGCGTCTTGCCGATCCTGGCGCCACCGGGCCACTGCGGACGCGCGCCGCCGTACAGGTACGCGATCGCGGCGGCCAGGTAGTGGTTCGGGTTCATCAGCCCGCCGTCGCGGGTGACGATGCCGTGGCGGTCGGAGTCGGCGTCGTTCCCCGTCGCGACGTCGTAGGGGCTGTCGGCTCCTGCCATGAGGGTCCGCAGGCTCGCCATGGCCGACGGCGACGAGCAGTCCATACGGATCTTGCCGTCCCAGTCGAGGGTCATGAAGGACCAGGCGGGGTCCACCTTCGGGTTGACCACGGTGAGGTCGAGCTTGAACTCCTCGCCGATCGCTCCCCAGTAGTCGACGGCCGCGCCGCCGAGCGGATCCGCGCCGATCCGCACCCCGGCCTTCGCGATCGCGTCGAGGTCGATCACGGACGGCAGGTGGTCCAGGTAGAGGTCGAGGAAGTCGAAGCCCTGCGTGGTGTCCGCGGCCTGCGCCTTCGCGAGCTGGAAGCGCGGCACCTGGCGCCAGCCGCCGGCGAGGAGCTCGTTCGCACGGGCGGCGATCCAGCCGGTGGCGTCGGTGTCGGCGGGGCCACCGTGAGGCGGGTTGTACTTGAAGCCGCCGTCGCGCGGCGGGTTGTGCGACGGGGTGATGACGATGCCGTCCGCCAGGCCCCGCCCGGAGGTCCGCAGGCCGGTGTCGGAGACGGCGCCGTTGGCCACCAGGATCGCGAGCGAGATCGCGGGCGTCGGCGTGAAGCCGTCCCGGGCATCGACGCGCACCTCGACGCCCGCGGCGGCCAGCACCTCGAGCGCGGTCTCCTGCGCGGGGCCGGACAGCGCGTGCGTGTCCTTGCCCATGAAGAGCGGCCCGTCGATGCCCAGGTCGCGGCGGTACTCGACGATCGCCGCGGTGATGGCGACGATGTGCGCCTCGTTGAAGGCGGTGTCGAAGGCCGACCCGCGATGGCCGGAGGTGCCGAACGCGACCCGCTGCGCCGGGACCGTGGGGTCCGGCACCAGGTCGTAGTAGGCGCCCAGCAGGGCGTCGACGTCGATGAGGTCCTCGGGAAGGGCAACCGTGCCCGCGCGATCATGCATGGGGTCCACTCTTCCACCCCGGGGCCGAGGCGGCCAGTGATCGCCCCGACCGGGAGTCACAGAACGGTCACGGCGAGGCAAAGAACGGTTCGCGACTTCGCCACGTATCGCTAGGCTTGCCACGTGTCCGAGAGCGCCGCGTCCGAGCAGCGTCCGCGGAGGTCCCCACGCGGGTCCCGCGGCCGCCGCGGCACGCCGCCGCGCGGCCCGGCGGTGGCCGCGCTGATCGTGGCGCACGACCAGGCGCGGCGCATCGCCGCGACGGTGCGGGCCGCGCTCGCCATCCCCGGCGTGGACCTGGTGCTCGTGGTCGACGACGGCTCGACGGACAACACGCAGGACCTGGCGCGCAACGCGGGCGCGGTGGTGGTGCGCCACCCGCACATCCGCGGTCGCAGCGCGGCCGTGGAGACGGGCGCGTCCGTGATCGCGATGCGTGACGAGCCGGGGGCCACCCCCCGCGCGATCCTCATGCTCGACGGGAACCTGGGCCACCACGCGATCGGCGCCGCCCCGCTGGTGCCCGCCGTCCTCGAGGGCGTGTGCGACCTCGCGGTCGCGCTCACCGAGGCGCAGGAGATCGCGCAGGGCATGCCGTCCGGCATCGCGCGCACCGCCGTCGAGCGGGCGACCGGGTGGTCGCCGCGTCAGCCGCTGGGCCGGATCCGCTGCGTCACGCGCGAGGCGCTCGAGGTCGCGATGCCGCTCGCGCGGGGCGCGGGGCTCGAGGCCGCGATGACGCTGGACGTGCTGCAGGCGGGTCTCACCATCACCGAGGTCGAATGCGAGATCCGGCACAAGGGCCACGCCGCCGACGAGCGCACCATGCTCGCACGGGCCAACCGGTACCGTGAGGTGCTGACGGCCGTGAGCTCGCGGCGCCTCAGGAGCACCGCATCGTCCACGCGCGCGTCCGTCGACCGGCGCCTCCATCCCGCACGGGGGGAGGCCGCGACCGCGAAGGAGGACCGGTGACCGCACCGCGCTACGCCTATCTGGGGCCGTCCGGCACGTTCACGGAGGCCGCCCTGCGCGCGATGGTGGACCCGGCCGAGATCGAGGCGACGCCCGTCATCGATGTGCCGGCGGCGCTCTCGGCGGTCCGCGGCGGCGATGCCGACTTCGCCGTGGTCGCGATCGAGAACACCGTCGAGGGCGGCGTGACGGCGACGCTCGACACCCTCGCCGAGGGCAGCCCCCTCGCGATCCTGGGCGAGGTGGTGCTCGCCGTCTCCTTCGAGCTCGTCGCCCGTCCCGGGACGGCGCTCGAGGACATCACCGCGGTGGCCGCCCACTCCCACGGTCTCAACCAGTGCCGGCGGTGGCTCGCCCAGCGCCTTCCCGGCGCCGCGCAGATCCCCGCATCGTCCAACGCGGCCGCCGCACGCGAGCTCGCCACGGGCGACGCGCCGTTCGACGCGGCGCTGGCCCCGCCGGGGGTGGGCGTGTCGCTCGGCCTCGAGGTGCTCGCGTCCGGGGTGGCGGACAACCCTCACGCCGCGACCAGGTTCGTGAAGGTCGGCCGGCCCGCCGCGGTCCCGTCGGCGACCGGTGCCGACAAGACGACGCTCGTGGTGCACCTCCCCGACGACCGGGCGGGCGCGCTGCTGTCGATGCTCGAGCAGTTCGCGGCGCGCGGCGTCAACCTGTCGCGCATCGAGAGCCGCCCGCGCTCCGACCGGCCCGGTGAGTACTCCTTCTCGATCGACGCGCTCGGCCACATCGACGAGCCGCGCATGGCGGAGGCCCTGGTGGGCCTCAAGCGGACCAACCCGACCGTGATCTTCCTGGGCTCGTACCCCGCCGCCACCGGCTACCCGACCCCGGTCGCGCCCGGCACCTCCGAGCAGGAGTTCGCGGACGCGCGGTCCTGGGTGCAGGGCCTGCGCGCCGGCAGGCGCTGAGCGCGCGGCTCAGTCCGGCGGGTCCCCGGCGGTCGGGCTCGGATCCGGGAGCGACGACCTCGGCACCCGCAGCGTGAGCGCCCCCGCCTGGACCGAGGCGCGCAGCCGTGTCGCGCGACCCATCGACTCCCCGTCGACCTGCACGTTCTGCGGCTCGCGGATCCGGATGTCGATGCGCTCGCCGGTCGCGTAGTCGATCCGCGACGTCTGGAGCACGCTGAGGAGCCACGGCTCCCGGATCCCGGAGCTCTTCGCCACCACCACCCCGAACAGCTCGGTCCAGCCGACCAGGCCGCCGCGGGCGTCGATGGCCGCGACATCGATGCGGCCGTCGTCGAAGGAGGCGTCGGGGATCAGCCGGAGCCCGGCGGGCAGCCGCCCGACGTTCGCCAGCAGCACCGTACGCATGGTCGACTCGGCGGGCGGCTCCGCGTCGACCGCGATGGTGGCGTCCATGCGCTTGCCCAGGTGCCGCGCGGCCGCGAAGAAGTAGGCCAGCCAGCCGAGCCGCCGCTTGAGCTGGTCGGTGGCGCCGGCGACCATCTCCGCGTCGAGCCCCGCTCCCGCGATCACCAGGAAGATGTGACGGTCCCCCTCGCCCTCCCCGTCCGGGGACCGCACCAGCTCGAGCCAGCCCACGTCGGACAGGCGCTCGCCACCCTCGAGCACCGTGCGCAGCAGCGCCGCCGGGTCGTCCAGCGGCAGGTCGAGGTTGCGGGCGAACAGGTTGCCGGTGCCCAGCGGCAGGATCCCCATCGGCACCCCGGTCCCCGCGAGCGCCTCGGCGACCGCGCGCACCGTGCCGTCGCCGCCCACCGCCACCACGAGGTCCGCGCCGGCAGCGAGCGCCTCGCGCGCCTGACCGACCCCGGGATCGTCCGGGGTCGTGTACAGCCACATGGGCTGCGGCAGGTAGCGGATCGCGCAGGCCCGGAGCGCCTGCTCGCGCAGCTCCGCAACGTTCGCCTTCGTGGGGTTCGCGATGAACGCCACCCGCTCCTGGCGGTCCGAGCGCTCGGTCGCGGCGCCCAGGTCCATGGCCGGCAGCGGCCGGATCCGCAGCACGCGCCTCCACAGCGGCGGCACGGCCACGGGGTCGCGCAGCCCGATGCGGCGCGTCATGGCGATGGCCAGCGACAGCGCCGCGATGGCGAGCGCCAGCGCGACGAGCGCGATCACCAAGGCCGGCATGAGGAGAGCCTATGTCGGGCGTCGATAGACTTGCGCGCATGATCGACCTCAAGCTGCTGCGCTCCACCCCCGACGTCGTGAGGGCCAGCCAGGTGGCCCGGGGCGACGACCCGTCCGTGGTGGACCGGGTGCTCGCGGCCGACGCCGCCCACCGCGCCGCGCTGCAGGAGTTCGAGACCGCGCGCGCCGAGCAGAAGTCGATCGGCAAGGACGTCGCCCGCGCCCAGGGCGAGGAGAAGCAGGCGCTGCTCGCGCGCACCAAGGCGCTCGCGGCCCGTGTGAAGGAGCTCCAGGCGGGCGCCGATGCGGCGGCCGCCCAGGCGGTCGAGCTCGCCCGGTCGCTCGGCAACATCCCGGAGCCCGGCGTCCCCGCCGGCGGCGAGGACGACTACACGGTGGTCAAGACCGTCGGCGCGCCGCGCGACCTCGCCGCCGAGGGCATCGACGTGCAGGACCACCTCGCGATCGGCGAGGGGCTCAAGGCGATCGACATGGAGCGCGGCGCCAAGGTGTCGGGCGCACGCTTCTACTTCCTCACGGGCATCGGCGCGCGTCTCGAGCTGGCCGTGCTCAATGCGGCGATGCAGACCGCGCTCGAGGCGGGCTTCAGCCCCATGATGACGCCCACGCTGGTCCGCCCCGAGGTGATGGCCGGCACCGGCTTCCTGGGCAAGCACGCCGACGAGATCTACCGGCTCGAGCGCGACGACCTGTACCTCACGGGCACCTCCGAGGTGGCGCTCGCGGGCTACCACTCGGGCGAGATCCTCGACCTCTCGGACGGCCCCCTGCGGTACGCCGGCTGGAGCGCCTGCTACCGCCGCGAGGCGGGATCGGCCGGCCGGGACACCCGCGGCATCATCCGCGTGCACCAGTTCCACAAGGTCGAGATGTTCAGCTACTGCCGTCCGGAGGACGCCGCCGCGGAGCACGCGCGCTTCCTCGAGACCGAGGAGCGGATGCTGCAGGCCCTCGAGCTGCCGTACCGCGTGATCGACACGGCGGCCGGCGACCTCGGCTCGAGCGCCGCCCGCAAGTTCGACTGCGAGGCGTGGCTGCCGTCCCAGGAGCGCTGGATGGAGGTCACGTCGACCTCGAACTGCACCACGTTCCAGGCGCGTCGACTCGCGATCCGCGAGCGCCGCGAGGACGGCAACGAGCCCGTCGCGACCGTCAACGGCACCATCGGCACCACCCGCTGGCTGGTGGCGCTGCTGGAGAACCACCAGCAGGCCGACGGCTCGGTCCATGTGCCGCCCGTCCTGCGTCCCTACCTGGGCGGACTCGAGGTGCTGGAGCCGGTGCGCTGAGCGCCGCCCGCCCATGAAGCCCGACGAGATGCGGCCCCCGCTCACCCCCGACACCTGGCGCCTCGTGGGCCTCGACATCGACGGCACGCTCATGCACTGGGGCGGCGAGATCTCCGGCACCGTGGTCGATGCCGTGGAGCGCGCCCGCATGTGCCGCAACCATGTGATCCTCGCGACCGGCCGCAACATCGTCGGGATGATGCCGGTGGCCGAGCGCCTCGGCATTCGTCGCGGCTTCGCGGTGTGCTCGAACGGGGCGGTCACCGTGAAGCTCAACCCGGCGCACCCGGGCGGCTACGACATCATCGAGAAGGTCACCTTCAACCCGCGCGCGGCGCTCGAGCTGGTCCGCAGCGAGCTCCCCGACGCGTACTACGCGGTCGAGGACCTGGGCGTGGGCTTCCTGGTCAACCGCCCCTTCCCCGACGGCGAGCTGATGGGCCGCCAGCGCGTGGTCGAGGACTTCGAGGAGCTCTGCCACGACGAGGCCACCCGCGTGGTGGTGCGCGCCCCCGGCGTCGACGTGAGCCACTTCGACGACCTGGTGCACCGGATCGGGCTCAACGACGTGACCTACGCGGTCGGCTGGTCGGCGTGGCTCGACCTCACGCCCCCCGGCGTGTCCAAGGCGTCGGCGCTCGAGGCGCTGCGCCGCCACCTGGGCGTGTACCCGGACCACACCGTCGCGGTCGGCGACGGCAACAACGACATCGACATGCTCGAGTGGGCCGGCCAATCCGCCGCGATGGGCACGGCCCCCGAGCACGTGCAGCGGGTCGCGGACGAAGTGGTCGGCTCGGTCGAGGAGGACGGGATCCTGACCGTGCTCAACCGGCTCATCGACCCCGAGCGGCTCGCGGTCCTGTAGCCCCTCAGGGGACCGTCAGCACCACCTTGCCGAACACCTCGCCGGACTCCAGCGCGGCATGCGCGTCGCCCGCGTGAGCGAGGGGGAAGGTCGCGTGGACCACGGGACGGACGATGCGCGGGACCAGCGGCCACACCTCGCCGCGCACGCGCGCGACGATCGCCGCGCGCTCGGCGAGCGGACGGGCGCGCAGCGTGGTGCCGAGGAGGGTCGCCCGCTTCGTGAGCAGGGCGCCCAGGTCGAGCTCGGCCCGCGCGCCCTTCTGCAGGCCGATCACCACGAGACGTCCGCCGGTCCGCAGCGCGCGGACGTTGTCCGCGAGGTAGGCCGCCCCCACCACGTCGAGGATCACGTCGGCGCCGCCGAGCGCCCGGACCTCGTCCACCCAGCCGCCCGCACGGTGATCGAGCGCGTGATCGGCCCCCAGGGCCGCGCATCGTCCCGCCCGCGCAGCTCCGCCCGCGGTCGCGATCACCCGCATCCCGCGCGCCTTCGCGATCTGGATCGCGGCCGTGCCGACGCCCCCCGAGCCGCCGTGGACGAGCAACGTCTCGCCGGCCCGCGCTCCCGCGGCGTCGAGGTTCGACACGACGGTGCAGGCGGCCTCGACCAGGGACGCGGCCTCGACGTCCGTGACGCCGGCGGGCACGGGCAGCAGCAGCGAGGCGTCGACGGCCACGCGCTCGGCGTAGCCGCCGCCGGGCAGGAGCGCGCACGCGCGGTCGCCGGGACGCCAGCCCGTCACCGCGGCGCCCACCTCGGCCACCGTCCCCGCGGCCTCGAGGCCGGGCCACTCGGGGGCGCCGGGGGGCGGCGGGTAGAGGCCGCGTCGCTGCAGGATGTCCGCGCGGTTGACGCCGGCGGCTGTGATCCTCATCACAGCGTCATCGGGCCCGCACCGCGGATCTGGCCGTTCTAGCAGGGAAAATGCCGCATCGTCGCCCGAATCGGACACGACCGCTGCGCGCATTCGACCACTCCTGGGCTTTTCTCCGTCATAGAGGTGCGCGACTATCCTCTCAAACTGCAGTCCGTGCAGGCGCGGGCCTCAGGTTTGGCCGGTTCGAGCCGATAAGCCAGGGGAGCGCCCGCCCGCAGATGGCGACGGAGCGTCGCACGGACCGTTGATGAGGGGAAGGTTCCATGCTTCAGAAGGTCAGCATCCGATGGAAGCTGGTGGCCGTCGTCGCCCTGCCCGTGCTGCTCCTCATCTCGACGATGGGCTACATCGTCTTCAGCAACGTGCAGACCTACCAGACCAACGCCAACGCGCAGCAGCTGATCGAGACTCTGGGCATCTCCCGCGTGGTCAAGGAGGACCTGCAGACGGAGCGCCGCGCGGGTGTGAACTACGCCCAGACCGTCCAGGTCGCGAGCGAGAGCCTGCGGTCGCAGACCGTGGAGACGGCGACCCTGTTCGGCGCGCTCGCGGAGGCGGCCGGACAGGCCGGCTCCGACGCTGAGACGGCCGAGGAGGCCCAGGACCAGGCGGAGCGCGCCGCGCAGGTGGTCGCGGACGTCACCGCCGCGCTCGGCGGCACCCCCGGCGAGGGCATGCTCGACGCCCAGCACGCGCTGACCATCACCCCGCCCAGCGCCGCCGGCGAGTGGCTCGGCTTCCCCTCGGAGGAGGAGATCCAGGCGCAGCAGGACTCCTACGCCGACGTGGTCGCGCAGCTGCAGGCGATCGGCGACTCCATGGCCGACGACCTGGACTTCGGGCTCGAGCTGGTCTACCTCACGCAGTCGGTTGAGCGCGAGGCCGAGATCTACCTCGACCTGCTGCAGGCCCCGCAGGCCTACCAGGCCACCCTCGAGACCACGTATGTCGACGTCGACAACGGCCTCGACGCGATCGCCGCGGCCGCCGCCGAGGTCGAGCGCACCGAGGACAACGCGGCGGCGCTCGCCGGCGTCGAGGCGGGCTCCCAGCTCCGCGACAGCCTCCCGGACCTGCGCGCGGGCATCATGGCCGCCCAGGTCACGCCGCAGCAGGCGATCTCCTACTACTCGGACATCATCGCCGCGTTCGAGCAGGCCACCGCGGCCATCGCCATCGCGGCGCCGGACACGGACCTGGTGGCCGCCATGCAGGCCTTCGCCTCGATCGACGCCTTCATCGAGGACCTCCAGTACGAGGAGATCGCCTTCGAGCGCATGATCCGCAACGGCGTGTTCGCCGGTGCGGACGCCGCGACCTCCCGCAACATCGTCGAGCGCACGAACATCGGCCTCGAGACCGCCCAGCAGAGCGCGCTCGGCGTGCCCGGCGGCGCGATCACCGTGCCCGAGTTCGGTGCCTCGGTCGACCTGTCCGTGTCGAGCCTGTCGTCGTTCGAGTCGATCCGCAACCGCATCACCAACGGTCTGGACTCCTCGCTGGTCCAGGCGCAGAGCGACGACTGGCCGGCCCGCGTCGACGAGGAGACCGCGCAGTACACGCCCCTCCGCGACGACATCTTCAACCGCGCGCTCGACATCGCGTCGTCGTCGACCACCGCCGCGCGGAACACCGCGATCCTGCTGACCGCGCTCGCGGGCGTGGCCATCGCCCTGACGCTGATCTTCGCGTTCTTCATCGCGCGCCGCATCGCCGTCCCGCTCCGCCGCCTGACCACCACCGCGACCGCGGTCCGCGACGAGCTCCCCCGACTGGTGGAGCGGGTCGCGATGCCCGGCGAGCAGGTGGACGTCTCCGAGGTCCAGATCCCCGTCGACTCCACCGACGAGGTGGGCCGCCTGGCCCAGGCGTTCAACGGCGTCAACGCCGCCACCCTGGAGATCGCGCGAGAGCAGGCCGCGCTCCGTGCATCCATCTCCGAGATGTTCGTCAACGTCGCCCGTCGCGACCAGGTGCTCCTCAACCGCCAGCTCTCCAGCATCGACGAGATGGAGCGCACCGAGGACGACCCGAACCGCCTGACCAAGCTGTTCGCGCTCGACCACCTCGCGACCCGGATGCGTCGTAACTCGGAGTCGCTCCTGGTGCTCGCCGGCATCGACACCGGTCGCCGCCTGCGTCGCGCCATGCCTCTCTCCGACGTGGTCCGCACCGCGTCCTCCGAGATCGAGCTCTACGAGCGCATCGACCTCGACCTGGTGGTCGACCCGTCGATGCACGGTCACCAGGCGCTGACCGCCGCGCACCTGTTCGCGGAGCTGCTCGAGAACGCGACCGTGTTCTCCGACCCGGGCTCGCGCGTCATCATCCGCACGGGCCGCACGGCCGAGGGCTTCACCGTCGAGGTGATCGACACCGGCATCGGCATGACCGCGGCGGAGCTCGCCGAGGCGAACAGCCGCGTGCAGTCGTCGGCCGCGTCCGAGATCCTCGGCGCCCAGCGCCTGGGCCTGTTCGTGGTCGGTCGCATCGCCCGGCGCCTCGGCGCGCAGGTCGCCATCGCGTCCGAGGAGGGCAAGGGCACGGTCGCGACCGTGCTGCTGCCGTCCGAGCTCTTCGAGGGCGCGGCCGACGAGGCTCCTGCGGCTGACGCCGTCGCGCCCGCCGGCGGCTACGCCCCTGCGGCGATGGTCGAGGGCACGCAGCTCAGCGGCCGCGGTGCCGACGAGCCCGCGGCCGAGGCCGTGCCGGAGGAGGCGGCCGCACCGATCCCCGCACCGGTCGATGAGGACGACTCGATCCCGATGCCGGTGGGCCTGGACGCGCTGATCGCGGCGGACGCCGCCGCGGCGCCCGAGGGTGTCGCGGTCTCCGGTGCGGAGCTGACGGAGGGCACCTCCGCGTCCGGACTGCCGTCCCGTCGGCGTCGCGACGATGCCGCGGCGGACAAGGATGGCGACGAGCGCGCCGTGATCGGCCTGCCCGTCCGCGCCACCGCCGCGCAGCTGAGCGCGCTCGAGGCCGAGTCCTCGGCGTTCACGCCCACCGTCCCCGCGGCGGAGGTCGCCCCGCAGACCCCGGAGGAGCGTGCGGCGATGTTCCGCGGCTTCCTCCCGCGCCGCGAGGCCGAGCCCGGCGACCAGGCCGAGGGCGTCGAGCAGGAGGCCCTCGCGGTCCCCGGCATCGAGCCCGACGGCGCCGAGGAGGCCGCCCCCGAGGCTCCCGCCGCGACACCGTCCGCGGCGCAGCTCGGCGGCGCCTTCGCCGCGTTCGACGCGATCCGCCGCGCCTCGGCCGACGGTCACCGTGCCGAGGCGCCGGCCGCCGCGCCCGAGCCCGTGGAGCTGGAGCCGGTCGCCGAGGTCGAGCCCGAGGTCGAGCCCGAGCCCGCGGGGCCCGCGCTGCCGTCGTTCGCCATGCCCAAGCTGGCGGTCCCGATCGCGCCTGAGCTCGAGCCGGAGCCTGAGCCCGCGGTCGAGCCGGAGCCTGGTGTCGCGCCGGTCGCCGAGGCCGCGCAGCCGCCGGTCGTCGAGTCCTCCTCGCCGCTGCCGACGCGCCGGTCGCTGACCAACCCCTCCCCGGAGGCGGCGGAGCCGGCCGCCGAATCGCCGTTCGCGCGCTCGCCCTACGGCGCGCCGTTCGCCGCCGCCGAGCCCGCCCCGGAGGTGGCGCCGGAGCCCGAGCCCGTGCAGGAGAGCGCCTTCGCGGTGCCGATGCTCGAGCCCGACGAGGAGCAGGCCTTCGAGGCGGAGGCCGTGCCGTCGCTCGAGCCCGACGACGCCGCCCCCGCGGAGGACGCACCCGTCGAGGACGCGCCCGCCGCGGCTCCGTGGCTCGACGCGGCCGCCTTCGGCGCGGCGTTCGGCGCCGCGCAGGCGCAGACCTCCCCGGTGGAGGCGGACGCCGTCCAGGCGGAACCCGAGGCCGTCGCGTCGGTCGAGCCCGCCGTCGAGCTCGAGCCCGAGCCCCAGGCGTTCGAGGCGCCGCCTGCGCCCGCGGCGTACGCGGAGCCCGAGCCCGCGGCGCCGGGCGTCGAGTCGGTCGCGCTCGGCGAGCCGATCCCGGCTGAGGTCGTCCCCGACCAGCCGAGCCTCGACGACCTGATCGCGCAGGCCTCGGGCGAGGAGGCCGGTCGCGCCGGCTTCTTCGGCCGCCTGTTCGGACGGCACCGCCACGACGACGCGCCCGCGGCACCGCAGGTGCAGCGCTCGGCGCCCTTCGCCCCGACGTCGTTCGACGCGCCTGCGGAGCCCGAGCCCGCTGCCGCCGCTCCCGCGTTCGCCCCGGAGCCCGAGCCCGTGCCCGAGCCCGCGCCGATGTCCTTCACGCCCGCCGAGGGCGTGGCCGAGGCGCCCGTCTTCGAGCCTCGGCCCGCGCCGGCCCCGGCCGTCGAGGATGAGGCCCCGGCCACCGCATCGTTCACCCCCGAGCAGCTCGCCAACCCGATGGGGTGGGAGGCGGCCGGCCAGAGCGCGATCGCGGAGGCGGACGGCGACTCGGGCGTGTACACGCCGATCATCGACACCGAGAGCCCGTCGGGCCGCTCGGCGGCGGACGACGAGGCGGACCTGGCGCGCGACGTGTTCGCCGAGCTCAGCTCGCTCTCCGAGTCCCGTCCCAAGGTCGAGAAGACCAAGGCCGGCCTGCAGAAGCGCCGCAAGCCCGCCGAGGTCGAGCCCGAGGTGACCCCCCTCGACGAGGAGGTCACGCTCGCCCACAAGGAGCGCGACGCCGAGGCGGTCCGCAACCGCTTCAGCAGCTTCTACTCGGGGACGCAGCGCGCCCGCTCCGACGCGGCCGAGCTCGACCTGCAGGCCGCCCCGCAGCACGCGAACGAGTAGACCCATGACCACCACCGACACCCACCACCCGGCCCAGCCGGCCTGCAGCATCACCCCCAAGGAGGACAAGTGACCGCCCTCAGCACCGAGGCCACCAACTTCGGATGGCTCCTGGACAACTTCGTCGAGTCGGTTCCCGGCACGCGTCACACTCTCGTGGTGAGCGCGGACGGCCTGCTCATGGCGATGTCGAAGAACCTCGACCGCACCGAGGGGGACACCCTCGCCGCGATCGTGGCCGGCATGTCGAGCCTCACCCGTGGCGCCGCCCGCCAGCTCGGCGCCGGCGAGGTGCGCCAGTCGATCGTCGAGATGGACGAGCTGTTCCTGTTCCTCATGAGCGTGTCCAACGGGTCGGTGCTCGCGGTGGCCGCGGACTCGACGTGCGACGTCGGTCTCGTGGGCTACGAGATGACGCTGCTCGTCTCGCGCTTCGAGAACGCGCTCACCCCGCAGCTCATCACCGAGATGCGCCAGAACCTCCCCACCGACGGTCAGACGCGCGTCTGATTCTCGCGACGGGGGATGGCGATGGCGCACGACGAGGACGAGGCCTACACGGTCAGGCCGTACGCGGTGACGGGCGGGCGCGTGAGCGCCGCCTCCGCGGACCTGCCGATGGAGGCCCTGGTCGAGGCGACGACCAGCACCGAGGCTTTGACGGGGCTCACCCCTGAGAAGAAGAAGATCCTGCAGCTTGCTACAGGTCAGTACCAGTCCGTGGCCGAGCTCTCGGCCCACACCAGGCTTCCGCTGGGTGTGGTCCGGGTGCTGGTGACGGACCTTGCCGAAGTCCATTACCTGAAGATCCACATCGGCGGAACCGCGCAGGACGCACACACGCACGACGCGTCCGGCGGTCTGTCCCTGAGCCTCCTGGAGAGTGTCCTCGATGGCATCGCAGCCCTTTGACGCGGCCGTGGCCGCGCCGCCGGCCCAGACCGCTCCCACCGTCGTCAAGATCGTCATCGCGGGCGGCTTCGCCGTCGGCAAGACGACCTTCATCGGCTCGATCTCCGACATCGACCCCCTCAACACCGAGGCGGCCATGACGGAGCACTCGGTCGGCGTCGACGACGCTGGCGGCGTGACGGACCGCAAGACCACCACCACCGTCGCCATGGACTTCGGCCGCATCGCGCTGCCGGGCTCCCTCTGGCTCTACCTGTTCGGCACGCCGGGCCAGGACCGCTTCCTCTTCATGTGGGACGACCTGGTGCGCGGCGCGATCGGCGCCGTGGTCCTCGTGGACACCGAGCGTCTCGACCAGTGCTTCCCCGCCGTCGACTACTTCGAGGGTCGCGGCATCCCGTTCGTCGTCTGCGTCAACTGCTTCGACGGGGTGGCGCGCCACACCCTCGAGGACGTGCGCGAGGCGCTGGGCATCCCGGCCGACGTGCCGGTCATGTACACGGACGCCCGTGAGAAGGCGGCCACCAAGCAGGCCCTGATCGCCGTGGTGCAGCTCGCCATGCGTCGCATCAAGGACCGCTGAGCGGTCCACCACCAGCTGAGACAGGAAGCGCCCCCGCCGCCGGCGGGGGCGCTCCCGCGTCTGCGGGGCCTCGCGTCCCTGCCTGAGCCGCGCCGCCCTGCCCCTCCCGCCGAGGCCCCCGCCTGAGTCCCGCGAAATGGAGGATCGGTGCACGAAAGCGGGCGGATTCGTGCACCTAGGCTCCATTTCGCGGGTTGGGGCGGGACGATGCGTGGGTTGGGGCGGGACGATGCGTGGGTTGGGGGCGGGACGATGCGCCCGAGGGGGCAGCGACGATGCGTCGGGTCCCACGCGGTGCGGCGCTACCCTGTGAGCGTGATCTACGTCGACGGCTCCGGGCTGTGCCGCTTCCTCCCCGGGGTGCGCTACTTCGACGAGTTCACCGACTTCGCCGTCCCCCGCATCCACGAGCTCGCGACCACCCAGCTGGGCTTCACCGAGCTGCGTCAGGCCGCTGAGCTCTACCCTCGCGAGACCAAGCCCAAGGCGTTCGAGGTGCTCGAGATGGTGCGCTCCTCGATCCCGGTCATCCGCTTCTCGGAGCACAACGTCTCGGTCTCCACGCACGCGAGCGCGGTGCTCAAGCCGTTCGCCGCGCTGCACCTCGGCGCCGCCGTCGCCCACCCGGAGATCCACGCGGTGCTGACCTATGACGCCGAGCTCGCTCGCGTCGCCGAGCTCTACGAGCTCCAGGTGCTCAGCCCGGGCCTCGCCCCGGGGTGGTACTCGCTCGACTGAGCCCGCGCATCGTCCCGCGCCACGCCTGGCACAATGGCTGCGGCGCCCCGCGCGCCGAGGAGAGTTGACCGAGCGGCCGAAGGTGACAGTCTTGAAAACTGTTGAGGCGTGACCCGCCTCCGCGGGTTCGAATCCCGCACTCTCCGCGTTTTCGCCCTGGTCCGGAGGTCCGGTATCCTGGGCAACCTTGGAGACGTCGCATAGTCAGGTCTAGTGCGCGGTCCTGCTAAGACCGTGAGGGGCTTAAACCCCCTCCGTGGGTTCAAATCCCACCGTCTCCGCTGATGCGAAGGCCCCGCTCCGGCGGGGCCTTCCGCGTTCCCGGAGGGACGATGCGGGGGCTCAGTCCCGCGCGAGCCGCAGCGGACGCGCCGGCTCGAGCTTGCGGTACAGGTGCTGGTTGAAGAAGGCCCGCATGAGCCGCTCCATGTCGATCGCACGCCGGTCGAGGAGCCACTGCACCTGGAGGCCGTCGAGCAGCGCGAGGGCCTGCGTGGCGACCGTCGCCGGGTCGGCCCGTCGGCGCAGCTCGCCCTCCTGCTCGAGCTCCTCGAGGGCGTCCTCGACCATCCCCCGGAGCCAGGCGTAGCGCTCGCGGAAGTAGTCGTGGCCCGGGTGCTCCGGGGACGTGGCCGCCGCCGACAGCATGGTGAACAGCTCGACGGTGCCGGGGGTCGCCACGTTGTAGCGGATGATGTCGAGGAACCCGCGCAGCAGGCCGCGGCCGTCGGCGTGCGCGTCCGGCATGGTCGCTGCGCCGAGCGCGTCGCGGTACCGCATCGCGTCGACGAGCAGCACCCGCTCGTCGGGGTAGAGCTCCTCGAGCTCCGCCGCGGTGAGGCCCGCGCGGCTGGCCACGCGCGCGAACGACCCGGCCTGGTAGCCGTCGGCGCTGATGGTCTCGAGCATGGCGTCGAGCACGCGCCTCTCGACGGGGGAGACGTCCGTGGGGCCGCCGCCGGGGCCCGGGATCTGCATGTCCACGGACATGTGCCACCTCTCTCCGCCGCATCGTCGCGACCCTGTCGACTCTACGCCCGGTCGGCACGCCCGCCGGAACGCATATCCATTCCGCCCCGATAACGAATCGATAAATACCTTGCGCTCACTTGGGTTTTAGAGTTACCGTCGTCCCGACAGCCCGACGAGGGGCTCGTCCCCCCACCATGGAAGGAACGACGATGTTCTCCAAGAAGCGCGCACTGGTCGCCACGGCCGCGGCCACCGCGATCGCGCTCCTCGCCGGATGCTCCGGCGGCAGCTCCGACACCGACAGCAGCACCGGCTCGACCTCCGGTGGCGAGACCGTCTCCGGTGGCACCCTGACCATCGCCACCGCGACGCCCCCCACCAGCCTGTCGGCGCAGAACACCGGCTTCGGCTCCGAGTCGCTCTACACGCAGGCCGTGTACGACTCGCTGCTGCGCGCCGAGCCCGACGGCACCATCTCGCCCCACCTCGCGACCGAGTGGTCGTGGAGCGAGGACCGCCTGACCCTCACGATGCAGCTGCGCGACGACGTGACCTTCACCGACGGCGAGGCGTTCAACGCCGACGTGGCCGCTCAGAACGTGCTCCGCTTCCGCGACGGCACCTCCTCGAACGCCTCGTGGCTCTCGCGCGTCGCCGACGCTCAGGCGACCGGCGAGTACGAGCTCACCATCACCATGAGCGAGCCCGACCCGTCGCTCGAGTGGTACCTCACCATGAACGCCGGCATGCAGGAGAGCCCCGCGGCCTTCGACAGCCCGGACGTCGAGACCACCCCGGTCGGCTCCGGCATGTACATCCTCAACACCGGTGAGACGGTCGTGGGCACCACCTACGTCTACGACAAGAACCCTGACTACTGGATGCCGGAGGAGCAGCACTACGACAAGCTCGTGCTGAACCTGTACGCCGACTCGTCCGCGCTCATCAACGCGATCCAGGGCGGCCAGGTCAACGCCGGCCTCATCGCCGACACCACCACCATCCCGCAGGCCGAGGCTGCCGGGTTCACCATGGTGACCAACGAGCTCGACTACCAGGGCCTGCTCCTCATGGACCGTGACGGCACGCTCGCCCCCGAGCTCGCGGACGTCAAGGTGCGCCAGGCGATCAACATGGCCTTCGACCGCCCCGCGCTCGTCGAGGCGTTCGTCTCCGGCTACGGCACCCCGACCACGCAGATCTGGCCGGAGAGCTCGCCGTCCTTCGACGCGGCGCTCGACGACGCCTACCCCTACGACCCGGAGGCTGCGAAGGCGCTGCTGGCGGAGGCCGGCTACCCGAACGGCTTCACCCTGTCGATGCCGAGCACATCCGCGTTCCCGACGCAGATCTTCCCGCTGATCCAGCAGCAGCTCGCGGACATCGGCATCACCGTCGAGTACACGGACCTTGCGATCGGCGACTTCATCAACGACATGATCGGCGCGCAGTACCCGGCGGCGTTCATGCAGCTGCAGCAGGACCCGACCGACTGGCAGATCGCGACCTTCGAGCTCACGCCCGAGGCGATCTTCAACCCGTTCCGCGTCGAGGACGAGACCGTGGCCGAGCTGGTCGACCGCATCCAGCAGGGTGACGAGGCGGCCGGCGCCGAGCTCAACACCTACGTGGTCGAGCAGGCCTGGTTCGCGCCGTTCTACCGGATGACCACGAACTTCGCGGTCGACGGCAGCACCACGGCCGAGGCCCAGACCGGCAACGTCTACCCCTACATCTGGAACATCAAGCCGGCGGCGTAGCCGGCAGGGGTGGGGGCCCCCCCCGCGCGCGGGGGGGGGGCCGCCCCCCCCCCCCCCCCCCCCCCCCCCCCC
>NZ_JAUHPZ010000007.1:0-116562 GCF_030418375.1 Demequina lignilytica | reverse complement strand
CCGTGGCCCGCGTCGTGATGGTGACCGTCCGCAGCGCCCGTCGCGCCCGTACGACGGCGATCGTCCGCGACGCTCGTTCGATGGTGACCGTCGCCCCCAGCGTGATGGTGAGCGTCGGTACGACAACGACCGCGGCCCCCGCCGCGACGGCGACCGCTACGACCGCGGCGACCGCGGTGACCGTGGGCAGCGCGCGTACCCCGGTCGCGCGGGCCGTCCGGAGCGCGCCGGTCGTGACCGCGAGGAGGAGAGGCCGCCGCGCGTCGGCGCCATCCCCCTCACACAGGCGGAGTACCTCGAGGCGCCGGAGATCCCGGAGGAGGTCACCTACAACCAGCTCGACCGCACGGTCCGTGCGCGCCTGCGTACCCTCAGCAAGGACAACGCGGAGGACGTGGGACGCCACCTCATCATGGCGGGCAACCTGCTGGACATCGACCCCGAGCTCGCGTACCGGCATGCTCAGGTCGCGGCCGCGCGCGGCGGCCGCGTCGACGTGGTCCGCGAGGCCGCCGCGCTGACGGCGTACGCGACGGGACGCTACGCGGAGGCGTTGCGCGAGTTCCGGACCGTGCGCAGGCTGGGCGGCTCCAACGAGCACCTGCCCCTCATGGCCGACTGCGAGCGCGGGCTCGGGCGCCCCGAGCGAGCTCTGGCGATCGCGCAGGAGCCCGAGGCGCGGACCCTCGACAAGATGGGCCGCATCGAGCTCGAGATCGTCATCGCGGGTGCGCGCCTCGACATGGGGGACGCCGACGCCGCGCGCCTGATCCTGTCCCGGCTCGAGACCGCCGATGCGGAGCTCCGCGCGCGCATCGACCACGCGATGGTCGACGTGCTGCGTGCGCTCGGTCGCGACGAGGAGGCGGACGCCCTCGAGGCTGCGATCCCCGAGCCCGTCGAGGAGGTCGAGGAGGAGGATGTGGTGCTGTACGACACGGCCGAGCTCCCCGACCCGGACGCCGACGAGGACGCCGACGACGAGCGTTGACCCCGGTCCCTCCGGACCGACGCACCTGAGCTGAGGAGAGCACCCATGACCGCATCGGACCTGCTGGGCACCGACGTCCCGCTGCAGGAGGCCTTCGACGTCGCGCTCGTCGACCTCGATGGGGTCGCCTACAAGGGCGCGCACGCGATCCCGGGAGCGGCCGAGGGCCTGGCGGCGGCCAGGACGGCGGGCATGGGCGTGCTGTTCGTCACCAACAACGCGTCACGCGAGCCTGAGACGGTCGCCGACCACCTGACGGACCTGGGCATCCCGTGCGCGCCGCAGGAGGTGATGACCGCCGCGCAGGCGGGTGCCGAGCTCCTCACCGACCACGTCCCCGGGGGCGCGGCGGTGCTGGTCGTCGGCGGCGCGGGGCTGCGCACGGCCGTCGCGGCGAAGGGCTACCGGCTCGTCGAGCATGCCGACGACCAGCCGGCGGCCGTGATCCAGGGATTCGCCCCGGAGCTCGGCTGGGCGCAGCTGGCCGAGGCGACGTACGCGATCCGCGCGGGTGCGCGCTTCTTCGCCACCAACCTCGACCTGACGCTTCCGACCGAGCGCGGGTTCGCGCCCGGCAACGGTTCCCTGGTGGCGGCGGTGCGGACCGCGACGGGGGTGGACCCGCTCTCGGCGGGCAAGCCCGAGCCCGCCATGTTCCACCTGGCGGCGCGCAAGGCGGGGGCGGAGCGGCCGATGATGATCGGCGACCGTCTCGACACCGACCTGCGCGGGGCCCGCGCCGCCGGCATGCCCGGTCTGCTGGTCCTCACCGGGGTCTCGCAGGTCAGCGACGCCCTCGCGGCACCGCGAGAAGACCGTCCGGCGTTCATCGGACGGGACCTCGGCTGCCTGGCCGAGGTGCACCCGGCCCCCGAGCTGGTGGACCACTGGTGGCATGTCGGCGATGCCCGGGCGCGGGTGACGGAGGGTCAGCTCGTCGTCGACGGCGGCAGCCCGCTGGATCGCGTCCGCGCGGCCTGCGCGGCGACCTGGGAGGCGATCGACTCGGGTGCGCGCGTGAGTTTTGAGACGCTTCCGCACCTCGGGTAGCCTCGCTCCATGGCTGACATCAACGAGTCGCGTGAGTCGCTTGGCCAGGTCGAGTACCCGGCGGAGGTGCGCGAGGCCCTGAAGGCAGTGACGGAGCTGCCGGACGACCTCGAGCAGCAGGCCGAGTTCTTCGACAAGGTCCAGGAGGCGCTGTCGACGCGCCTGCGGGACGAGCAGAGCTGACGTGCGTCTGGACCGCGCGCTCGTGGCGCGCGGCCTGGTTCAGTCGCGCACGCGTGCGCAGGAGCTGATCGCCGACGGCGCGGTCCGGGTCGACGGCGTCGTCGTCTCGAAGGCCTCCACGGTCGTGGGCGACGATGCGGCGATCGAGGTGCGCGGAGACGACGCCTACGTCTCCCGTGCGGCGTACAAGCTGATCGGCGCGCTCGACGCGTGTCCCGAGCTGGAGCTCGAGGGGCGGGTCGCGCTGGACGTCGGGGCGTCGACGGGGGGCTTCACCCAGGTCCTGCTCGAGCGTGGCGCGGCGCGGGTCCACGCCGTCGACGTCGGCCACGGGCAGCTCGCACGGTCCATCGCCGACGATCCGCGCGTGATCGCACGCGAGGGCCTGAACGCCCGGGAGCTCGCTCTCGTTGATCTGGGAGAACGTCCCGACCTGGTCGTCGCCGACGTCTCGTTCATCTCGCTGACGCTGCTCATCGCGCCGATCCTGGATGTGGTCGCCGACGGCGCGGACCTGCTGCTGATGGTGAAGCCGCAGTTCGAGGTGGGGCGCGAGCGCCTCGGACGCGGGGGAGTGGTGTCCCGGGCGGACGACCGTGCCCTGGCGGTCGCCCAGGTGGCCGCCGCCATGCGCGGGGCCGGCCTCGTGGTCCACCGGATCGCGGCGTCGACGCTGCCGGGGCCGAGCGGCAACGTGGAGTTCTTCATCTGGGGGTCGCGGACGTGGCAGGCTAGGGACGGCGGCCGCGACCGGCCGCCTGCCTTGGACGATGCCGAGGTGCGGGCAGCGATCGAGACGGAGACAGGAGGCACAGCGTGAGTCGCCGGATCCTGATCGTGCCCAACCCGCATCGTCCCGAGACGCTCGAGGCGGCGACCGTCGCCAAGGCCGCCCTGCGGGAGACGGGGGTGGGCGTCTGCGCCGACTTCCACGCCGACACCGACGAGCCGATCGACGCCGCGCTCGTGCTCGGCGGCGACGGGACGATGCTGCACGCGGCGGACATGACGCGCGGTACCGGCATCCCGCTGCTCGGGGTGAACCTGGGGAGGGTGGGATTCCTCGCCGAGCTCGAGCGTGACGATGTCGCGACGGCGGCGGTGCGTCTCGCCGAGGGCGACTACTCGGTCGAGGAGCGCGGCACGATCGACGTGGTGGTCACCGAGCGCGACGGCGGGGTCAGCACCGGGTGGGCGCTCAACGAGGCGACGATCGAGCGCGCCAACCTGCGCACCACGGTCGAGGTCGGGCTCGACATCGATGGACGGCCCTTGTCCACCTTCGGCTGCGACGGCGTGGTGATCGCCACCTCCACCGGCTCGACCGCGCATGCCTTCAGCGCGGGTGGTCCGGTGCTCTGGCCCGAGGTGGACGCCCTGCTGGTCGTCCCCCTGGCGGCACACGCGCTGTTCGCGCGCCCGCTCGTGATCGGCCCGTCCTCGAGCGTGACGGTGGAGATCCTGGAACGGTCGGCGAGCACGGCGCAGGTGGTGCTCGACGGCGCCCGGGCGATCGACGTCGCCCGCGGCGGTCGGGTCGAGGTGCGTCGAGGCGCGGAGCCGGTCCGCCTCGCCCGCATGCTCGACGCCCCGTTCAGCGAGCGCCTGGTGAAGAAGTTCTCCCTGCCCGTCGACGGCTTCCGCGGGACCCGCGACGTCGAGGGATGGGCCGCGGGGATCTGATGCTGCGCGAGCTCGCGATCGAGAACCTGGGTGTGATCGAGTCGGCCCGCATCGACCTCGGACCCGGCCTCACCTGCGTGACGGGGGAGACCGGAGCGGGCAAGACCATGGTGCTGACCGGGCTCGGGCTGATCCTCGGGTCCAGGTCCGTCCCCGCGACGGTCCGCACGGGCGCCGCCGCGGCGCTCGCCGAGGCGATCGTCGACGTGGCGCCCGGGAGCTGGCCCGCGGAGCGCCTCGAGGAGGCGGGCGCGGCGCTCGACGACGACGGCACCGTGATCGTCAGCAGGAGCGTGGGCGCCTCGACGCGGTCGCGCACCGTCGTGGGCGGGAGGACGGTGCCGCAGGCGGTGCTCGCGGAGGTCGCCGCGCACTGGGTCACCGTGCACGGCCAGAGCGACCAGGCGCGGCTGCGCTCCTCCGCGGAGCAGCGCGCGATCCTCGACGAGTACGCGGATCATGCGGACCTGCTCGACTCCTACGCGGCCGCATGGCGCCGCTGGCGGGATGCTCGCGACGCTCTCGAGCGGATGGAGTCCGGCGCCGAGCAGGCCCGCCTCGAGGCGGCGCGGATGCGCGACGATCTCGCGGCGATCGACGAGGTCGCGCCCGAGGCAGGCGAGGACCAGGCGCTCAAGGACCAGATCGAGGTGCTCGAGAACGCGGAGTCCGTCCGCACGGGCGTCGCCGCCGCGCGCGAGGCCATCGACGGCGACGGCGAGACCACCCTCGTCATCGCCGCGGAGGCGGCGCGGCGCGCGCTCGGCGAGGCCGCGCGCCACGACCGTGCCCTCGCGGACCTCGAGAACCGGCTGGCCGACGTGGCCTACGGCGCCGCCGACGTCGCGCAGGAGCTCGCGTCCTATCTCGACCGGATGGACGCGGACCCGTCGCGTCTCGACGAGCTCCAGCAGCGTCGTGCGGCGCTCGGCTCGCTCATGCGGCGCATCGGCGCGGATCTCGATGGCGTGCTGGCCTACCGCGACCGCGCCGCGGCCGCGGTCGCCGAGGACGACTCGTGGGACGAGCACCTGGCTGCGCGTCGCGGCGACGAGCGCGCCGCGGCGGCCGAGGTCGAGCGGCTCGCCGACGCGCTGTCCGCGAGCCGTCGCGCCGGCGCCGACCGCCTGGCCGCCGACGTGAACGCCGAGCTCGCGGGGCTCGCGATGCCCGACGCGTCGTTCGCCGTCGAGGTCGATCGTGCGGAGCTGCGCCGCTCGGGCGCGGACGAGGTCCGGATGACCCTCGCCTCCCATCCGGGAGCGCCCGCGCGGCCGGTGGCGCTGGCGGCGTCGGGAGGCGAGCTGTCCCGCATCATGCTCGCGTTGGAGGTGTCCCTCGCCCGGCACGCCGCCGCGCCCGGCCACACGTTCGTGTTCGACGAGGTCGACGCCGGGGTCGGCGGGCGCGCGGCGGTGGCCGTCGGACGGCGCCTCGCGGAGCTCGCTCGGACCCATCAGGTGCTGGTCGTCACCCACCTCGCGCAGGTGGCCGCGCACGCCGACCGTCACGTCGTGGTGGCGAAGGCCACGGACGGCGCGATCACGCGCGCCCAGGTGCGCGAGGTGGCCGGCGATGCCCGCGTCGAGGAGCTCGCGCGGCTCCTCTCGGGACACGAGGACTCGAAGACCGCACTCGCCCACGCGCGTGAGCTGTGGGAGGCCTCCCGCGTGGCACCATAGCCGCCATGACACCCCTCCCGACCGTCAGCGGGACCGCGCGTGTGGACTCCTCCCCGCTCGCCCTCGCGCGCAGGCTCCGCCAGGGCGACGTCGCGATCATCGATGCGCTCGACCTCGACCGGCGGGCCGCCCAGGCGCTGCTCGCGCGGCAGCCGGCCGCCGTCGTGAACGCCCAGGCGTCTCTGTCGGGCAGGCTCCCGCACACCGGTTCGCTCGTGCTGCTCGAGGCGGGGATCCCCGTCGTGGACGCCGTGGGCGAGGAGGTCCTCGCGTTCCATGAGGGCGACCGGGTGACCATCGAGGGCGGTCGGGTGACGGCGGGTGACACGGCCCTCGAGGGCAACCGGCTCACCTCCGAGGCCGCGCACGAGCTGCGGGCGGCGGCCGCCGCCGACCTCCCTGTCCACGTCGGCGCCTTCGCGGCGAACACGCTCGAGGTGCTCGCCCGCGAGTCCGCTCTGCTGCTCGACGGCACGGGCCTTCCTGAGCTGCGGCTGCCGGTCGCCGGCCGCGCCGTCGTGGTGGTGGCGCCCGGCTTCGCCGGCGACCCCGTCCTCAGCCGCTTCGCCCGGGAACGGCGGCCGCTGGTGATCGGGATCGGGGAGGGCGCCGACGCCGCGCGCGCCGCCGGCCTCGCCCCGCGCATCGTGCTCGGGGACATCGACACCGTGGCCGAGGACACCCTGGCACGGGCCAACCAGGTGATCATCCACGACCCCCGGGGCCACGATGCCGGGCGCGCGAGGGCGCAGGCGATCGGCCTCACCCATGACACCTCCGACGCGGGCATCGCGAGCGAGGACCTGGCGATCCTGGCAGCCCACGCGGCCGGCGCGACGGTGATCGTGGTCGCCGGCGGCCGGACGGGGCTCCTCGACCACGTCGAGGACCGCACCGGCGACGCCGCGGGGGCCCTGCTCGCGCGCCTCGCGGCCTCGGGAACCGTGGTGGACGCGGACGTGCTCGGACCCCTGTACCGGCACCGCTACTCGGCCGTCGCCGCCTGGGGCCCGCTCGTGCTCGCCACGGTCGCGCTCGTGCTCGCAGCCTGGGGCACCCCGGAGGGCCACGATGCGATGACCGGCGCGTGGGAATGGCTCAGCGGGCTGCTGGAGGGAGCACGATGAGGGACGGCAGGACCGTCGCCCTGCTCGCCGGCGCCGGGGTCGCGCTGCTCGCGATCGGAGTCGTGCTCGGGTCGGGCCCGCTGCGCGCGGCGCTGCTCGGCGACGTGGGCGATGAGATCGACACCCTGCAGGCGCAGATCGAGGTCGAGGCCGCGGCACGCGCGGATGCCGAGGCCGCGGCGCAGGCCGCCGTCGCGTACGTCGACGGCGCCGCGCCCGCGCTGCTCGCGGACCGGCTGGCGGGGGCGGCCGTGCTCATCGTGACCGTGCCCGGAGCCGACGGCGACCTCGCCGCGGGTGTCGCGAACCGGATCGTCCAGGCCGGGGGACAGGTCGCGGGCGAGGTCGCCCTCACCGACGAGTGGGCCGCGACGGAGACCACGACGTTCCGCGAGGCGCTCGCCGAGCAGCTCGCCCCGACGGTGATCGGCGAGGCGGAGGGCGACGTCGAGGCGCTGCTCGCGCACGCGTTCGTCCAGGGTTCCACGGGGGGAGCCGCACCGTCGGCGGCCGACCCCGCTGAGGTGGCGGCGATCGGCACCGACCGCGGCGAGGTGCTCTGGTCCCTCCTGGTGCAGGCGGGCCTGGCAGACGGCGCGGCGGCGCAACGCGCAGATGCGGTGGTGATGATCGGCGGCAGCGACGCCGGGACGCTCGGGGTCCTCGCGGACGCGTTCGCGCAGTACGACGCCCCGGTGATCCTGGCGGGGTCGCCGGGCCAGACCGCCCCGTACGCGGGCTCGCTCGACGTCGCGACCGTCGCCGGCGACGAGTGGACCATGGGGTCGGTCACGGTCGCCGCGGTGATCTCGGAGAGCCTGTTCGGAGCGGTCCCGCACTACGGCCCGGGCGAGGTTCCCGGAATCCTCAGCGCGTCAGCCGTTCCGACCGGGACCGCGGGCTGATAGGCTTGAAGCCCGTGGAGCGAACGCGATTTATGTCCGGCACGGACCATGTCACCAAGCACATCTTCGTCACCGGAGGAGTCGTCTCCTCCCTGGGGAAGGGCCTGACGGCTTCCAGCCTCGGTCGACTTCTCCGCTCGCGCGGCCTGCGGGTGACCATGCAGAAGCTGGACCCGTATCTCAACGTGGACCCCGGCACCATGAACCCGTTCCAGCACGGCGAGGTCTTCGTGACCGACGACGGTGCCGAGACCGACCTCGACATCGGCCACTACGAGCGGTTCCTCGACGTCAAGCTCTCCGCGAGCTCCAACGTCACCACCGGTCAGGTGTACTCGCAGGTCATCGCGAAGGAGCGCCGCGGCGAGTACCTGGGCGACACCGTGCAGGTCATCCCGCACATCACGGACGAGATCAAGCGCCGCATGCGCGAGCAGGCGGGCCAGTCGGTCGACGTCATCATCACCGAGATCGGCGGCACCGTCGGCGACATCGAGTCCCAGCCGTTCCTCGAGGCCGCGCGCCAGGTCCGCCACGACGTCGGACGCGACCACGTGTTCTTCCTGCACGTCTCGCTCGTGCCGTTCATCGGCCCGTCGGGAGAGCAGAAGACCAAGCCGACCCAGCACTCGGTGGCCGCGCTGCGCAGCATCGGCATCCAGCCGGACGCCCTGGTCCTCCGCTCCGACCGCGAGGTGCCCTCGTCGGTCAAGAACAAGGTCGCGCTCATGTGCGACGTCGAGCCGCAGGCCGTCGTCAACGCCGTCGACGCGCCCAGCATCTACGACATCCCCAAGGTGCTCCACGCCGAGGGCCTCGACGCCTACGTGGTGCGTCGCCTCGACCTGCCCTTCCACGACGTCGAGTGGGGTGCCTGGAACGACGTCCTCAAGCGCGTCCACAAGCCCGCCAACGAGGTCGAGGTCGCCCTGGTGGGCAAGTACATCGACCTGCCCGACGCGTACCTCTCGGTGAGCGAGGCGCTCCGCGCCGGCGGCTTCCACCACAACGCCCGGGTGCGCATCCGCTGGGTCGCGTCCGACCGCTGCCAGACGCCCGAGGGGGCGCAGGAGGCCCTCGGCGGGGTCGACTGCGTGCTGGTGCCGGGAGGCTTCGGCATCCGCGGCGTCGACGGCAAGATCGGCGCGCTGCGGTGGGCCCGCGAGAACAAGGTGCCCACGCTCGGCATCTGCCTCGGCATGCAGACCATGGTGATGGAGTACGCGCGCAACGTGCTCGGCCTCGAGGGCGCGTCGAGCTCGGAGTTCGACCCGGAGACCCCGCATCCCGTGGTCGCGACCATGGAGGAGCAGCTCGAGATCGTCGAGGGCAAGGGCGACCTGGGCGGCACCATGCGCCTCGGTGAGTACCAGGCGGTCCTCAAGGAGGGCTCCGTCGTGGCGCAGACGTACGGCACGTCCACCGTCGGCGAGCGCCACCGTCACCGCTACGAGGTCAACAACGCGTACCGCGCGCAGCTCGAGGAGGCCGGCCTCATCGTCTGCGGCGAGAGCCCCGACCGTTCGCTGGTCGAGTTCGTCGAGCTCCCCGCCGACGTGCACCCGTACTACGTCGCCACCCAGGCGCACCCCGAGTTCCTGTCGCGCCCCACCAAGGCGCACCCGCTGTTCGCAGGGCTCGTCGGCGCCGCGCTGGCGCGTCAGCAGGCGGCGGCCCAGGACGCCGAGCCGGCGACGGAGGCCGCGAGCGCGTGACCTCCGACGCGCACGTGCCGCTCGCGGACGCGGCAGCGCCGCGCCCGATCCTGGCCCGGGAACCCCGGTTCGACGGCAAGGTCTGGGACGTCGTCAGCGACCAGGTGGACCTCGACCACACCGTGGTGACGCGCGACTTCGTGCAGCACACCGGCGCGGTGGTGATCGTGGCGCTCAACCACCGCGACGAGCTGTACCTGGTGCGTCAGTACCGCCACCCCGTCGGCGTCGAATGCTGGGAGCCGCCCGCCGGGCTGCTCGACGGCGTCGGGGAGACACCGGTCGAGGCCGCCGCTCGGGAGCTGCACGAGGAGGCCGACCTCACCGCGGAGACCTGGCATGTGCTCGCCGACTACTACCCGTCCGCGGGAGGCAGCTCGGAGGGCGTGCGGGTGTTCCTCGCGCGCGACCTCGCGGCGGTGCCCGACGAGGAGCGTCACGAGCGGTCCGAGGAGGAGCGCGACATGGTCGGCGACTGGGTGGCGCTCGACGACATCCTCGCCGCGATCGCCGCGGGTGGCGTGCATGCGTCCTCGCTGCTCGTCGGGGCGATGGCCGCGGACCAGGCGCGGAGGTCGGGCTGGTCGACGCTCCGGCCCGCGGACTCCCCCTGGCTGCTCGCTCCGGAGGACCGCCGCCGCGGCGGCTCGCTCTAGCCCGCCGCCCGCGCGGCTCAGTCCCCGGCGACCTCGGGGGTGAAGCCGGACGCCGTCAACGCGTCCAGGACCTCCTGCTGGTGGTTCGGCCCCCGCGTCTCCACGGAGACCTGGAGCACCACCGAGTTCAGCGCGAGGCCCAGGTCGTGCCGGGTGTGCAGCACCTCCGTCACGTTCGCGCCCACCCGGGCGAGCAGCTCGGACACCGCCGCGAGCTGACCGGGCCGGTCCGGCAGCGGGATCCGCAGCGTCATGTAGCGGCCCGAGGCGACCAGGCCGTGGGCGACGATCCGCTGCAGCAGCAGCGGGTCGATGTTGCCCCCGGAGACCAGCGCGACGGTCGGGCCGGACGCCTCGATCAGCCCGGCGAGGATCGCCGCGACGGGCGCGGCGCCCGCGGGCTCGACCACCAGCTTGGTGCGCTCGAGCAGGGTCAGCACGGCGCGGGCGAGGTCGTCCTCGCCCACGGTGAGCACCTGGTCGACCAGGTCGCGGACGATCGGGAAGGTGTGCGCGCCCGGACGCGCGACCGCGATCCCGTCGGCGATCGTCGGCGTGCGCTCGACGGTGACCGGGTGCCCGGCGGCGAGCGACGGAGGGAACGCGGCCGTCGCGGCGGCCTGGACGCCGATCACACGGATGGTCCGTCCCTCGAGCGCCGCGCGTGCCTTGGCGGCGACGGCGATCCCGGCGATGAGGCCGCCGCCGCCGATCGGTACGACGATGGTCTCCACGTCGGGAACGTCGTCGAGGATCTCGAGGCCGATCGTGCCCTGGCCGGCGATGACGTCGGGGTGGTCGAACGGGTGGATCATCACCGCGCCCGTGCGCTCCGCGTGCTCCTGTGCGAGCGCGAGGCAGTCGTCCACGATCGCGCCCTCGGTCACCACGGTGGCCCCGTAGCCCTTGGTCGCGAGCAGCTTGGGCACCGGGGCGCCCAGCGGCATGAAGATGGTCGCCTCGACCCCCAGCTGCTGGGCGGCGAACGCCACGCCCTGCGCGTGGTTGCCGGCCGACGCGGCCACGACGCCGCGGGCACGCTCCTCCGGGGTCAGCCGCGACAGCCGGTAGGTCGCCCCCCGCAGCTTGAACGAGCCGGTCCGCTGCAGGTTCTCGAGCTTCATGTACGTGGGCACGCCGAGGAGGCCCGTGAGGTACGAGGCCTGGTCGACCGGCGTGTGCTGCGCCACGCCGTCGAGGACGCGCGCGGCCTCGCGCACGTGGTCGAGCGTGACCTCGTGGCTCATGCCGGGGTCCGGTCCGCCCGGGTGAGGAGGTGGAAGGCAGAGTGCGCCGCGGTGAGGATCGCCGCGCCGGCCAGGTGGACACCGACGATGATCTCCGGCAGGCCGGTGAAGTACTGGACGTAGCCGATCACACCCTGCGCGAGCGTCACGACGGCGAGGACCACCCAGGCCTTGCGGACCGAATCGCGATCGCCCACGGAACGGTCGCGTCGGACGCGCCAGATCAGGAACGCGAGCAGCGCCACGAACGCCCACACGCTCAGCGCGTGGGCGCGCGCGATCAGCGCCGGATCGAGGCCGAGCCTCTCGGTGGCGTCCGCGTCGCCGGAATGCGGGCCCGCGCCCGTGGTGAGCGTCCCGAGCGTCAGCAGCACGCCGAGCAGGACGGTGAGCAGGCGGCGCGGCCACACCAGCGGGGCGCCCGCGCGACGCGGCGCGTTCCGGTAGCGCAGCGCGAGCCAGACCGCGTTCCACACGAGCACCGCTGACAGCAGGAAGTGCGGCATGACCGTGAGCGGATTGAGGCCGGTGAGCACGGTGATGCCCCCGAGGACCGCCTGTCCGAGGACGCCGAGGACGGGCACGAGCGCCCACCACCGCAGCGCGGGTCGAGTCCGCCAGACCGCCACGGCGAGCGCCACGGCCACCACCAGCAGGATCCCGGTGAGCGTGCGGTTGCCGAACTCGATGTACGGATGGATCCCCGCCTCGGGGTGCGCGACCGGCGTGAACTGGCCCGGCTCGCACTGCGGCCAGGTCGAGCAGCCGAGGCCCGATCCGGTGAGCCGGACCGCGCCGCCGGTGACGATGATCCCGCCTTGCGTCAGGATGTTCGCCAGCGTGAGCGCACGCGTCACGCGGTAGCCGGTTCCCCGGCTCTCGACGGTGGGCGCGGGGGAGGTGGTCTCGCTCGTCACGCCGACCAGTCTAGGGCGGGACGATGCGGTGCCAGGCGCGCGCCGCGGACGGCCTTCGGTAAGGCTTCCCTTGCTTGCAGGGAATGCTTTAAGCAACGACAATGTTTGCTTAATCGCCACCCCCGTCCCCGTGCTCTCGAGGAGGTCGTATGTCCGCTGACACCACGCGCGATCGCGTGCTCAGCCTCATCGCGACCGCGGGTCCCATCACCGCGGCCGCGCTCGCCCAGGAGCTCGGCGTCACCGCTGCGGGCGTGCGTCGTCACCTGACCTCCCTCGAGGACGCGGGGCACATCGTCGACCACGAGCCGCCGGGCGTGCACGCTCGCGGGCGCGGGCGCCCCGCGCGTTCGTTCGTGGCGACGCAGGCGGGACAGCAGGCGCTCGCCTCCGCCTACCAGGACGTGGCCGTCGATGCGCTGGGCTACCTGCGCGATCACGGCGGCCTCGACGAGTTCGTCGAGGCGAAGGCCCGCGAGCTCGAGTCCGCCCTCGAGCGGTCGGTGGACCCCGGCGCGCCGCTGGCGCAGCGCGTCACCGCCCTCGCCAGCGCGCTCGGCGAGCGCGGGTATGCCGCCTCGGTCCGGCCCGGTCCCGGTGGCATCACGGTCCAGCTCTGCCAGGGGCACTGCCCCGTCCAGTCCATCGCGGAGAAGACCCCCGAGTGGTGCGAGGCCGAGGCCCGCGCCTTCTCGAGGATCCTCGACGTGCACGTGCAGCGGTTGTCCACCCTCGCGGGTGGCGCCCACGTCTGCACCACCACGATCCCGCTCACCACCCCGACACCCCGCAAGGAAGGATGAGCATGAGTGCTCCCACCGAGCCCATGAGCCAGGACGAGGCGATCGCCTCGATCGGCAACTACCAGTTCGGCTGGCACGACACCGACACCGCAGGCGCGCTCGCGAAGCGCGGCCTCAACGAGGACGTCGTCCGCGAGATCTCGGCGCTGAAGAATGAGCCCGAGTGGATGCTCGACCTGCGCCTGAAGGGCCTCAAGCTCTTCGGCAAGAAGCCGCTGCCCAACTGGGGCTCCGACCTCACCGGCATCGACTTCGACAACATCAAGTACTTCGTGCGCTCGACCGAGAAGCAGGCCACCAGCTGGGAGGACCTGCCGGAGGACATCCGCAACACGTACGACAAGCTCGGCATCCCCGAGGCGGAGAAGCAGCGCCTGGTCGCCGGAGTCGCCGCGCAGTACGAGTCCGAGGTGGTCTACCACCAGATCCGCGAGGACCTGGAGGAGCAGGGCGTCATCTTCGTCGACACCGACACGGGCCTGCGCGAGCACCCCGAGATCTTCGAGGAGTACTTCGGCTCCGTGATCCCGGTCGGCGACAACAAGTTCGCCGCGCTGAACACGGCCGTGTGGTCGGGCGGCTCGTTCGTCTACGTCCCCCCGGGCGTCCACGTCGAGATCCCGCTCCAGGCCTACTTCCGCATCAACACGGAGAACATGGGCCAGTTCGAGCGCACCCTGATCATCGCGGACGAGGGCTCGTACGTGCACTACGTCGAGGGATGCACCGCGCCGATCTACAGCTCGGACTCCCTGCACTCCGCCGTGGTCGAGATCATCGTCAAGAAGAACGCCCGCGTGCGCTACACGACCATCCAGAACTGGTCGAACAACGTGTACAACCTGGTCACCAAGCGCGCGACCGCGGCCGAGGGCGCCACCATGGAGTGGGTCGACGGCAACATCGGCTCGAAGGTCACCATGAAGTACCCGGCGATCTTCATGCTCGGCGAGCACGCGAAGGGCGAGACCCTGTCGATCGCGTTCGCGGGCGAGGGGCAGCACCAGGACGCCGGCGCCAAGATGGTGCACGCGGCGCCCAACACCTCGTCGTCGATCATCTCCAAGTCCGTCGCCCGTGGCGGCGGCCGCACCTCGTACCGCGGCCTGGTCCAGGTCCTCGAGGGCGCCAAGAACTCGAAGTCGAACGTGCTGTGCGATGCGCTGCTCGTCGACCAGATCAGCAGGTCCGACACCTACCCGTACGTCGACGTCCGCGAGGACGACGTCCACATGGGCCACGAGGCATCCGTCTCGAAGGTGTCCGAGGACCAGCTGTTCTACCTCATGTCCCGAGGCCTCGAGGAGTCGGAGGCCATGGCCATGATCGTGCGCGGGTTCGTCGAGCCCATCGCGCGCGAGCTGCCCATGGAGTACGCGCTCGAGCTCAACCGCCTCATCGAGCTTCAGATGGAAGGATCCGTCGGTTGACCGTCACCGATCACACCCAGGCCACCGCCGACGCCGCGCACAGCCACGGCATCGTCCCCGACTCGTCCCGTGCGGATCGCGTCGTCTCCTTCGACGTCGACGCGTTCCCCGTGCCGACGGGTCGTGAGGAGAACTGGCGCTTCAGCGCCGTGCGTGACCTCAAGCCGCTGTTCGCCGACGAGCCGGCCGACGGCCACCTCGAGTGGTCCACCAGCGACCTTCCGGCGGGCGTGACGCTCACCGAGATCCCGGTCGACGATGCGGTGGTCCGCACCGTGCGTGCGCCCGGCGACCGCGCCTCGGCCGTGGCGGCCAAGCACTCCGGCGGCGCCATGGTGCTCGCCATCGCGCCGAACACCGTGGTCGACGAGCCCATCACCATCGACCTCAACGGCGCCGGCGGCGACGTCCGCGGCCACCTGCTCGTCGAGGTCGGCACCTCCGCCGAGGCGACGGTGGTCATCACCCGGACCGGCACCGCACGCTACTCCGAGCTCGTCTCGGTGGACCTGCGCGACAACGCCGGGCTCAACCTGGTGCTCCAGCAGCAGTGGGACGCGGACGCGATCCACGCGGGCGAGGTGGTCGCACGCCTCGGGCGCGACGCGCGCCTGCGGGGCACCGTGGTCACCCTCGGCGGCAAGGTCGTGCGCCTCAACACCTCGGCGGCGTTCGCCGGCGAGGGCGCGAGCGTCGATCTGTTCGGCCTGTATTTCGCGGACTCGGGTCAGCACCAGGAGCACCAGCTCTTCGTCGACCACGCGGTGCCCAAGTGCACGTCGCGCGTCACCTACAAGGGCGCGCTGGCGGGGGCCTCCGCGCGCTCCGTGTGGATCGGCGACGTGCTGATCCGCGCCGCGGCCGAGGGCACCGACACCTACGAGCTCAACCGCAACCTGGTCCTCACGGACGGCGCGCGCGCCGACTCGGTCCCGAACCTCGAGATCGAGACCGGTGAGATCGAGGGCGCGGGCCACGCGTCCGCGACCGGCCGCTTCGACGAGGAGCAGATGTTCTACCTGCGCTCGCGCGGCATCTCGGAGGAGCAGGCCCGCAAGCTCGTGGTCCGCGGCTTCTTCGCCGACCTCATCCACGAGATCGGCGTCCCCGCCGTCGAGGCGAGCCTGATGAAGCAGATCGAGCTCGAGCTGGAGCACGTGGAGGAGGAGCTCGAGGATGAGTGAGCAGTTCGCCTGCATGGTGAGCGACCTCGCGCCCGAGCGCGCGCTGCTCGCGGAGCTGACGCTGGCCGACGGGGCCGAGATCCCCGTCGCCATCGTGCGGTCCGCGGACGGCGACTTCTACGCGATCGACGACCTCTGCACCCACGGCGAGGTCTCCCTCTCGGAGGGCGAGGTGGAGGGCTGCCACGTCGAGTGCTGGGCCCACGGCTCGCGCTTCGACATCCGCACGGGCGTGCCGGACGAGCTGCCCGCGATGACCCCCGTGAAGACCTATCCGACCCGGGTCGAGGGCGAGCGCGTGCTCGTCGACATCGACCACCCCATTCTTACCAAGGAGAACGCATGAGCACCCTGGAGATCCGCAACCTCCACGTCACCGTCGAGACCCCCGAGGGCACCAAGGAGATCCTCAAGGGCGTCGACCTGACGATCAACTCGGGCGAGACGCACGCGATCATGGGCCCCAACGGCTCCGGCAAGTCGACCCTCGCCTACTCGATCGCCGGCCACCCGAAGTACGAGATCACCGAGGGCTCGGTCACGCTCGACGGCGAGGACGTCCTCGAGATGTCGGTCGACGAGCGTGCCAAGGCCGGCCTGTTCCTCGCCATGCAGTACCCGGTCGAGGTGCCCGGCGTGTCCGTGTCGAACTTCCTGCGCACCGCGAAGACCGCGATCGACGGCGAGGCCCCCAAGCTCCGCACGTGGGTCAAGGACGTCAAGGGCGCGATGGAGAACCTCCGCATGGACCCCGCGTTCGGTGAGCGCGGCGTCAACGAGGGCTTCTCGGGCGGTGAGAAGAAGCGCCACGAGATCCTCCAGATGGAGCTGCTGCAGCCGAAGATCTCGATCCTCGACGAGACGGACTCCGGCCTCGACGTCGACGCGCTGCGCATCGTCTCCGAGGGCGTCAACCGCGCCAAGGACAACACGGGCCTGGGCATCATGCTCATCACCCACTACACCCGCATCCTCAACTACATCCGGCCCGACTACGTGCACGTGTTCGTGAACGGCCGGGTCGCCGAGGAGGGCGGCCCCGAGCTCGCCGAGCGTCTCGAGGCCGAGGGCTACGACCGCTACCTGGCGAGCGCCTGAACGATGCTCGCCGACGTCCGCGACGACTTCCCGCTCCTGGCACGCACGGTCAGGAACGGGAGGCCGCTCGTGTACCTCGACTCCGGCGCGACGGCCCAGCGGCCGCGTGCCGTGCTGGAGGCCGAGGCCGACTTCCTGACGCGGAGCAACGGCGCTGTCGCGCGCGGCGCGCACCTGCTCGCGGAGGAGGCGACCGAGGCCTTCGAGGGTGCGCGTGCGGATGTCGCGCGGCTGGTCGGAGCGCCCGTCGAGGAGATCGTCTGGACCTCGGGAGCGACCGCGGCGATCAACCTGGTCGCGAACGGGATCCAGAACGCGACCCTGGGAGCCGGGGGAGCGGAGGCGGATCGCTTCCGCATCGGCCCGGGTGACCGGATCGTCGTCACGGAGCTCGAGCACCACGCGAACCTGATCCCGTGGCAGCAGCTCGCGGCACGGACGGGCGCCGAGCTCGCCTGGATCCCGGTGGACGATGCCGGGGTCCTGGACCTCTCGACGCTCGCCGAGATCGTGAGCCCGTCCACCAAGGTGGTCGCGTTCACGCACGCCAGCAACGTCACCGGCGTCATCACGGACGTCGCGGCGATCGTGGCGCGCGCCCACGAGGTGGGCGCGCTCACCGTGCTCGACGCATGCCAGTCGGTGCCGCACATCCCGGTGTCCTTCCCGGAGCTCGGCGTCGACTTCGCCGCCTTCTCGGGCCACAAGATGCTCGGCCCGACCGGGGTGGGCGCCCTGTGGGGCCGCAAGGAGCTGCTCGACGCGCTGCCGCCGTCGATCTTCGGCGGTGGGGCCATCGCGGTGGTCACCATGGAGAGGACCACGTGGCTCGAGGCGCCCACGCGTTTCGAGCCCGGCACGCAGCCCGTCTCTCAGGCCGTCGGCATGGGTGCGGCCGCGAGGTACCTCATGAGCCTCGGGATGGAGAACGTCGCCGCCCATGAGGCGCGCATCGCGCAGATCATGCGCGAGGGCGCTGCGAGTCTCGACGGTGTCCGGCTCCTCGGCCCGGTCGGCGGCCCCGCCGCCGGGGACGTGCTCGGCCTCGCCGCGGTCGCGGTCGAGGGCGTCCACGCCCATGACGTCGGCCAGGTGCTGGACGACCGCGGCATCGCCGCGCGGGTGGGACACCACTGCGCCCAGCCCCTGCATCGTCGCCTCGGGCTCACCGGCTCGACCCGGGCGTCGGCCCACGTGTACACCACCGAGGCGGACGCGCACGCGTTCGTCGAGGCGCTCGCCTCGGTCCGCAGCTTCTTCGGAGTCACCGCATGAGCTCTCTCGAGCAGATGTACCAGCAGGTCATCATGGACCACGCCCGCGCCGCGCATGGCCGCGGCCTGGTTCAGGTCGACCTGCCCGCCCACGGCGAGTCGCACCAGGTCAACACGACCTGCGGAGACGAGGTCACCCTGCGGGTGGGCCTCGAGGGCGACACGATCGCGTCGCTCTCCTGGGAGGGCCAGGGCTGCTCGATCTCGCAGGCGTCGATCTCTGTGCTCGCCGAGCTCCTCGACGGCGAGTCGCTCGAGACGGCCGATGAGACCTACGAGGCGTTCCGTGCCCTGATGCAGGCGAAGGGCGAGCCGCTGGACGACGATCGCGAGGACATGCTGGGCGACGCGACCGCGTTCGTCGGTGTCGGCAAGTACCCTGCACGCATCAAGTGCGCGCTCCTGGGCTGGGTGGCCCTCAAGGACGCGCTCATCCAGGCGAGGGGCGCATCGTCCTCCGCCACGGAAGGAGACAAGGCATGACCGAAGGCACCAAGGCCCCGGCCAACGCCGCGGACGTCGAGGAGGCGCTCCGCGACGTCATCGACCCCGAGCTCGGCATCAACGTCGTGGATCTCGGGCTGGTCTACGGCGTGATGCTCGATGAGAACCGCCACGCCGTGATCGACATGACGCTGACGTCCGCGGCCTGCCCGCTGACGGACGTCATCGAGGACCAGACCTCGCAGGCGCTCGACGGCCTGGTCGACGGCTTCCGCATCAACTGGGTGTGGATGCCGCCGTGGGGGCCGGACAAGATCACCGACGACGGCCGCGAGCAGCTCCGCGCGCTCGGCTTCAACGTCTGACACCACCATGGCCACGACGCACGTGGTCCTCATCCGCGCGATCAACGTCGGCGGGCGCAACAAGGTGCCCATGGCGGAGCTGCGCGCCTCTCTCGAGGCCGCGGGGCTCCGCCAGGTGCGCACCTACATCCAGTCGGGCAACGTGCTGGTCGACGCGGGGGAGAGCCGCGCCGACCAGGTGAACTCCCTGGTCGAGCGTGTGCTGCTGGCCGACTTCGACGTGGACACCGTGGTCGTCACGGTCGACGCGGCGACGATGCGCGGCGCCGTCGAGGGCGCGCCGTCCCGCTTCGGTGCGGAGCCGGATGTCTACCACTCGGATGTCGCCTTCCTCCGGCCCGGCATCGCCGCGTCCGAGGCCGCGGACGCGTTCTCGTTGCGCGAGGGCGTCGACACGCTGTGGGAGGGCGAGGGAGTCGTGTACTTCCGCCGGCTCAGCGCGCAGCGCACGAAGTCGCGGATGTCGAGCGTGATGGGCACGCCGATGTACAAGCAGATGACCATCCGCAACTGGGCGACCACCACGACGCTGGTCGGGATGCTGGACGGCTGAGCGTCCTCAGAGGCTGACGGCGCCGGTCGCGAGGGCGACCACGGCCGCGACGGCGCCCGCGACGCTGAGCGCGCACAGCACCGCCTCGCGGCGGCTGAAGACCCGCAGGCCCTGCTCCCGGCGCGCCCACGCGTACAGCAACGTCGCGGGCGCGTAGATGATGAGCGCCAGCAGGGCGTACGCCGGTCCCATCGCGTAGACAAGGAAGAACGTGTAGGCCAGCGCGATGGCTGCGACCACGATCGCGGCCGGCGCGCGATGGTCGCGTGACAGCGCCGCACGCACCCCGAATCCAGCCGTGAGCAGGTACGGGATGATCGCGAGCGCGCTGGTGAGCTCGAGCGAGAAGTCGAATGCGTTCTCGGAGAGCTGGGTGAGCACCAGGAAGAGCCAGGTGACCAGCGAGGTCGCCGTGAGCGCCGCGATCGGCACGCCCCGGCCGTTGGTGCGGCGGAGGAGGCGCGGGGCGTCGTCCTGGAGCGCCGCCTCGTGCAGCACCTCGGTGGCGAGCAGCGTCCAGGCGAGGTACGCGCCCAGCACGGAGATCAGCAGCCCGATGCCGATGAGCCAGGCGCCCCATGGTCCGACCGCCGCCTCCAGCACCCCGGCGGCCGACGGCTGGTCCAGCGCCGCGAGCTCGGCCCGGGGCAGGACGCCGAACGAGAGCATCGTGACGGCGACGAACAGCGCGAGCACCGTGAGGAAGCCCGTCACCGTCGCCCGCCCGACGTCCTCGCGCCGGCGCGCGTAGCGCGAGTAGACGCTCGCCCCCTCGACGCCCAGGAACACGAACACCGTCACCAGCATGGTCGCGCGCACCTGGTCGCCCAGCCCGCCCAGCGCATCGTCGCCCGCGAGGTTGCCGGTGAAGGTGTCCCAGGAGAAGCCGCCGAAGATCAGCAGCACCACGAACAGCAGCAGCGGCACGAACTTCGCGACGGCCGTGATCGCGTTGAGCGCCGCGGCCTGCGTGACGCCGCGCGCGACCACCAGGTGGAACGCCCACAGCCCGACCGTGCCCAGCGCGAAGGCCGCCCACGTCGAGCCGTCGCCGAACGCCGGCACCACCGCCCCGAGCGTCGAGGCGATGAGCACCCAGTAGGTCACGTTGGCGATGCACGCCGCGGCCCAGTACCCGAACGCCGAGAAGAATCCCACGTACGGGCCGAACCCCGCCTTCGCGTACGCGACGATGCCGGAGTCGAGATCGGGCCGCCGTATCGCGAGCCGCTGGAAGACGAGCGCGAGCATCAGCATGCCGCCGCCGGCGACGCCCCACGCGAGGAGGGCGCCGAGGCCGCCGGCCGAGCCCGCGAACGACGAGGGCAGGGAGAAGACGCCCGCGCCGACCATCGACCCGATGACCATGCCCGCGAGCACGGGCATCGACATCCCCGCGCGGCGCTCCTGGGTCGGGCCCGACACCGGCTCAGCCGTCCGTGACGCCGAACGCGTCGCACGCGGCGAGGGTGCCGTTGCGATAGCCGGCCGCGAACGCGTCGGCGCGCTGCTCGGCGCTGCCGTGCGTGAAGGTGTGCGGGTCCGCCTCGCCGCCCGAGGCCTCCTGGATGCGGTCGTCGCCCACCGCCGCGGCGGCGGAGAGCGCGTCGTCGAGGTCCTGCTGCGTGAGGGGCGCGAGGTACGGGGTGCCCGACGCGTCCGGCACGGTGGCCGCGTGTCCCGCCCAGACCCCCGCGAGGCAGTCGGCCATCAGCTCGACCTTGACGGAGTCGGAGTCCTCGCCGGTGCCCGTCCGGTCGGCGACGTCGAACACGCCCACGAGGTTCTCGATGTGGTGACCGTACTCGTGCGCCATCACGTACATCTCCGCGAGCGGGCCGCCGCTCGCGCCGAAGTCGGTCGCGAGCACGTCGAAGAAGCTCACGTCCAGGTAGATGGTCTGGTCGGGCGGGCAGTAGAACGGCCCCGTGGCGGACGATGCGGTGCCGCAGCCGGACTGCGTGGCCTGGTCGAACAGGACGATGCCGGGGTAGGCGAAGTCGACGCCCGCGGCGGGCAGCGCCTCGGCCCAGTACGCGTCGAGCGAGTTCACCGTGCCGACCATGCGGCAGTCGGTGTAGTCGTTGGCGTCGGCGCCCGTCTGGCAGCGGTCGGCGAGGTCCTGCTGCGCGGTGTCGTCGACGGGGGCGCTGCCGGTGCCGCCCATGAGCGCGCCCAGGTCGCTCGGGTTGCCGCCCAGGAACATGTACAGCAGCACGATCGCGAGGCCCCCGATGCCGCCTCCGATCGCGAGCCCGCCCTTGGCGCTCCGTCCGCGCGAGCCGACGCGGCCGGGATCGAGCCGAGAGCCCTCGTTGAACGTCATCGCCCCACCTCCACCGACCCCAACGCTAGCGGGGTGCTCAGGCTTCCGGAGGAGCGAGGTCGAACGGGTGCGCCGGTCGGACCTAGCGCAGCCCGCGACGGCGCTGGCGGCGCGAGGGCAGCCCCACGATGTCCTCGAAGGACGTGCCGGTGCTGTCGGCAGGGTCCTCCGCGACCTCGGGCTCGGCGGGGTCGTCTGACGCCTCCGGCTCGGGGGCGGCGTCCGTCACGGGCTCGGGCTCGTCCGTGGGCTCGGGCGCCGCGACCGCGGCGTCGGCGTCCTCCGCGACCACCGCATCGTCCTGCTGCCGGACCTCGATCTCGCCCGACGCCTCGCGGACGGGCGGCTCCGCGAGGCCGCGGGCGGCGAGCGCGTCGTGCCGGATGTCCGACTCGGCGACCTCGCGCTCGATGCGCTTGGTGCGCCCGTGCTCGGCGATGCCGCGCGCGTGCAGGGCCTGCCCCAGCTGCAGGGCGAAGCCGACGGTGCGGGACGCCGAGGGGATGAGGATCGCGCGCAGGTTGCGGTCCATGCCGCGGGCGCGGGCGGCGACGCGCGCCTCGACCAGGATGCGCGCGGCCTCCGGGATCGCGCGCAGGGCGAGCGCGACCATGAGGCCCAGCGTCTCGGGCGGCAGGATCCACCGCAGCGGCTTCGCGAGGGTGACGACGAGGTCCATCATCGCCTCCATCGAGGTCGACGAGGTGATCGCGAGCGCCAGCGCCGAGATCGCGATCAGATCGCCCGCGAGGTCGAGCGCGCGGACGTAGTCGCCCAGCCAGATCTGGAAGCCGGCCGTCAGGATCGCGACCACCGTGATCGCGAGCATGCCCTTGAGGGTCGCCTTGAGCGGGGGCTTGGTCGACGCGAGCAGCAGGAGGCACGCGGCGGTGATGCCGATGCTCGTGACCGGGTCCGAGATCACCATGCAGCTGATGGTGATCCCCAGCAGGAAGAGCATCTTGGCCCACGCCGGGGTCAGATGCATCGGCGTGCGTCGGGGTCGGTAGAGCCCGAGCAGCGAGATCACGCGGTGGCCCCCTGCGAGGCGCGACCGAACATGAGGTCGCGGTAGATCTTGACGGCCTCCTTGGGGTCGCCGTCGAAGACCACCTGCCCGAGGTCGATCACGAGCGTGCGCTCCGCGCGTGCCGCCGAGTCCAGGTCGTGGGTGACCTCGATGACCTGGAGCGGGAGGGAGCGCAGCAGCGCGCCCACGTGCGCGCGCCAGCGCAGGTCGAGCAGCGTGGTCGGCTCGTCGGCCACCAGGATCGACGGCGTGCAGGCGAGCACGCCCGCGAGCGCCAGCAGCTGGCGCTGCCCGCCCGAGAGAGCGTTGACGGAGACGTCGGCCTTGGACGCCAGACCGATCTCCTTGAGAGCCGAGAGCGCCGCCTCGTCGCGCTCCTTGCGGTTCTTGATCACCCGACGCAGGGAGAGCGCGACGTCCTCGATGCCGGTGGGCATGATGAGCTGGTTGGACGCGTCGGTGAACAGGTAGCCCACCTTGCGGCGGACGGCGGCGCCCTGCTTCTGGGTGTCGAGGCCGTCGACCTCGACGGAACCGCTCACCGGCAGCACCAGCCCGTTGATCAGCCGCGCGAGGGTCGACTTGCCGGACCCGTTCGCGCCGATGATGGAGATGCGGTCCTCGGTGAGCGTCAGCGAGGTCGGCTCGAGGATCGGCACCCCGGAATCGGGCGCGACGACGGCCGCCTCCTTGAACTCGATCATGGGGTCAAGGGTAAGCGGTGCGCCTCGCGAACCCGTAACCGGGGCGAGCGTGCCCCGACCGTGATAGACCTGGGGAACCGGACGCGACGGGGGGTCGCCATGGCAACGATGCTGATGCCCGACGGGCTGGGTCTGCACTACGAGATCTTCGGAGACGGTCCGCCGCTGGTGCTCGTCCACGGCGGCTGGAGCGACGTGTCGACGTGGCTGATGGTCAGGGAGCTCCTCGCGGAGCGCTTCACCGTGGTGATGTACGACCGCCGCGCGCACGGCGCGAGCGGCCCGCACGACGCCCCGCGGAGCGTGGCCGCGGATCTTGTGGATCTCGCCTACCTGATCGCGTCGCTGGGCGTCGGGCCCGTCGGCCTCTGCGGGTTCTCGCACGGCGCGCTCATCGCCCTGCGCCTCGCCGTCCGGCACCCGGACATGGTGGTCGGCGTGATCGGGCATGAGCCGGCGGCCCTCGGCGTCCTCGCCGCGAGCCGCGAGCACGACGCCGTCCGCATCCGCGACGCGGCGGAGCTGGCGGAGGTCCGCAGGCTTCTCGAGTCCGGCGCGCACGCACGCGCCGCCGAGCGCTTCGTCGATCGCGTGGCGTTCGACCCCGGCGTGTGGGCCTCCCTGCCGCCGGAGGAGCAGGTGCGGTTCGCCGCGCACGGTCCGACGTTCCTGTCCGATCTCCGGGACGACGAGGCCTTCACCCTCGAGCTCAGATCGATCGCGGCCCTCGAGGTGCCTCGAACCCTCACCTTCGGGGGTCGGAGCAGGCCGGTCTTCGGCGCCATCGGCGAGGTGCTCGCACCGGTTCTCCCGGCCGGGGCCATCCGGCGGTTCGACGACTGGGGTCACGTGCCCCACATCAGCCACCCCGCCGAGTACGTCGACGTGGTGAGCGACCTCCTCGCCGGGTGACCGTTCAGGCGGTGGCGCGCTCCTCCTGCGCCTCCGGGGTCCCGGCGACCCTCACCGCGGTGCGGGCGGCACCCAGCAGGCCCGGGTACGCGCGGTGGATGGTCGCGGCGACGATCCCGGCGAAGACCACCTTGAGGAGGTCGCCCGGCAGGAACGGGATCACGCCGGCGGTGAGCGCCGAGACGCACTCCTTGTCGAAGATGCCGGAGCAGCCCTCGCCGGGGAGCAGCGGCATGCCGGTGCGGACGGCGAGCCACGGGGCGCCGACGGCGTAGACCACCGGGATCGAGATCAGGCCGGCGATGATCAGCCACAGCGTGGACGACGCGCGGGAGGCGAGGCGTCCCGTCCGGGCCAGGAGCTGGGCGGCGCCGCCGACCACCAGCGCGGCGGCGGCGAACCCGACCAGGTAGCCGCCGGTGGGTCCGGTGAGGATCGCCAGGCCCGAGGTGTGGTTCGCGAACACCGGCAGCCCCATCAGCCCCATCGCGAGGTAGAGCACCACGGAGGCGAAGGCGCGCCACGCGCCGAGCACCAGGCCGGCGAGCACGATCGCGAACGTCTGCAGCGTGATCGGCACCCCGCCGAGCAGCTCGACGCCCGGCACGAGCGTCGAGGCGGCGATGAAGGCGGCGAAGACGGCGATCAGCGCGATCGACTGGCCGGTCATGTGGCGGTTCTGCGGCATGGGGACCCCCTGGGATAATGGACGCGGTCACCCTATCCGGCAACGAATGCCCTGGTCCGCGGCATGTGCCCGGATGCAGAAACGTTGTCGGTTCCCTACAGACACGGTGACATCGACCCCGAGGAGACTGTGTGATCATCGCCAAGGATCTGGAGATCCGCATCGGCGCCCGCGTGCTGCTGCACCCCGCGTCGTTCCAGATCGGCCCCGGCGACCGCGTGGGCCTGGTCGGCCGCAACGGCGCCGGCAAGACCACGATGACCCGCCTGCTCGCGGGCGAGGGGCAGCCCACGGGCGGCAAGGTCACCCACAAGGGATCGATCGGCTACCTGCCTCAGGATCCGCGCGAGGGCGAGCCCACCCAGCGCGCGCTCGACCGGATCCTCTCCGTGCGCGACCTCGCCTCGATCCTCACCAAGCTCCGTGAGGCGGAGGAGGGCATGGCGAGCCCCGACGTGGCGGTGATGGAGAAGGCGATGAACGCCTACCCGCGCCTCGAGGAGCGCTTCCGCGCCGCCGGCGGCTACGCCGCGGAGTCCGAGGCGCAGCGGATCGCCGCGAACCTCGGTCTCGACGAGCGCATCCTGTCGCAGCCGCTGGGGACCCTGTCGGGTGGCCAGCGCCGCCGCGTCGAGCTGGCCCGCATCCTCTTCTCCGACGCGGAGACGCTGCTGCTCGACGAGCCGACCAACCACCTCGACGCCGACTCGATCGTGTGGCTCCGCGGATTCCTCGCCGCGTTCCCCGGCGGGCTGGTGGTGATCTCGCACGACGTCGAGCTGCTGCGCGCCTCCGTCACCCGGGTGTTCCACCTCGACGCGAACCGTGGCGAGCTCGACCAGTACGCCCTGGGCTGGGACCTGTACCTCAAGCAGCGCGAGACCGACGAGAAGCGCCGTCGTCGCGAGCGCGACAACGCGGAGAAGAAGGCCGCGGCGCTGATGGCGCAGGCCGCCAAGATGAAGGCCACCGCCACCAAGGCCGTCGCCGCGCAGAACATGGCCAAGCGCGCCGAGCGGATGCTCTCCGGCGTCGAGAGCGAGCGGGTGCAGGATCGTGTGGCCGCGCTGCGCTTCCCGACCCCCGCGGCGTGCGGCAAGACGCCGCTGCGTGCGTCCGAGCTGTCGAAGTCCTACGGCTCGCTCGAGGTGTTCACCGACGTCGAGCTCGCGATCGACCGCGGCTCGCGCGTCGTGGTGCTGGGCCTCAACGGCGCCGGCAAGACCACGCTGCTGCGCCTGCTCGGCGGGGTCGAGGACCCCGACACCGGCCAGGTCGAGCCGGGGCACGGCCTCAAGCTCGGGTACTACGCGCAGGAGCACGACACGCTCGACATGGACGCCACGGTGCTCGAGAACCTGCGGCACGCCGCGCCGGATCTCGACGACACCGCCGTCCGCAACGTGCTCGGCTCCTTCCTGTTCATCGGCGACGACGCGTACAAGCCGGCGCGGGTGCTCTCCGGCGGCGAGAAGACCCGCCTGGCGCTCGCGACGCTGGTGGTGTCCCAGGCGAACGTGCTCCTGCTCGACGAGCCGACCAACAACCTCGATCCGGCCTCGCGCGCCGAGATCCTGCGCGCGCTGCGGACCTACGAGGGCGCGGTGGTGCTCGTCACGCACGACGAGGGAGCGGTCGAGGCGCTCGAGCCCGAGCGCGTGCTGCTGCTGCCCGACGCTGTCGAGGACCTGTACAACGAGTCCTATCGGGAGCTGATCTCGCTCGCGTGAGGCTCAGCCCGACGGGTGCGAGCGGACCCAGTCGAGGGCGAACGCCTGCTGGGCCGCGGCGTCGTCGCTGACCCACAGCGCGTGATGGGAGCCCTGGGGGATCACCCGGAGCTCGGTGTCGGGGATCCGCGCCGCGGCGCGCTCGGCGTGCGCGACTCCGAGGGGTTCCGCGCCTCCGTGGATCACGAGCGTCGGGCAGCCGACCGACGCGAGCGGCGGATCCTCGAGCACGTCCCATGCCTCGAAGGCATCGAGCCGTGCGCCGGGGAAGCGCTCGGGGCTGCGCACGGTGCGCCGGCCCCAGACCGACGTGACGTAGGCGGCGCGGGAGGGGTCGGCGGCGACCCTGCGGGCGAGCCGCTCGACCACCGTCTCCCCGAGCGTGCTGTCGTCGCCGATCATCCGGCGCGCCGCGTCCTCGACCGAGCTCCCCAGCAGCGCGCGGTCCCGCCTCATGAGCATGGCCAGCATGGGGCGTGTCATCGCGACCCGCAGCACGCCGGGGCTCACCCCGATGTCGGGCGCGGTCGGGGTGGAGATCAGCACGAGCGACGTGACGCGGTCGGGGTGGCGGGCCGCGAGCTCGTAGCCCACGATCCCTCCCGCGCAGTGCCCGACGACCGCGCACGAGTCGATCGCCAGCGCGTCGAGCAGCGCCGCCATGCGGTCCGCCTGGCGAGCCGGGTCCCCGCCGGTGCCCGCCGGGGTGCCGAGGTACCCGGGGCGCGAGGGCGCGATCACCCTCCATCCGTTGCTCCAGAACGCGGCCGCCATGCCCAGTCCGGTGTCCCAGCCCCCCATCGTGGGGTGGAGGCTCAACAGCACCGGGCCGTCGCCCGCCTCCGCGTGCTCGACCGGGCCGAGCGGCGTCTCGGCGGTCCGCGCGCGTCCGGACACCCGCAGGGTCATCTCGGCGATGTCGGGAGCACGCATGGGTCGCCTCTCAGCTGGCGGGGGACGTGACGGACACCGTCAGGCTATGCCGTCCGGCCCCTGCAGCGCGTCCTCGATCTCCTCGTCGGACGGACCCGACCGACGGCGCGGCGCCCGCCGCACCCGAGACGCGGTGGCGACCGGAGCGCCGTCGCCGGACAGCGTCCACTCGCGTCGCGCCAGCAGGACGCCGCCGACCGGTGCGATGACGGCGAAGGCGAACCACTGCCACGTGTACGCGAGATGCGGACCCAGGCTCAGCTCGGGCAGCGGCACCTGCCCGGCGCCGTAGTGATCGACGCAGCCGTCGTCCGCGCACGCCTCGCGGAGCACGGCGTACGCGTCGTACGGGTCGCCGGCGGGGGCGGGCACCTGGGTCGGGACGATGCGGGTGGCGCCCGAGTCGCGGCGCCCGTCGTCGGCCTCGAACGCACGGGCGACCGCGGTCACCGTGACGGACCCGTCGGGCAGGGCGGGCGCCGCCAGGTCCTCGGTGGGGCCGGGCACCGGCACGTAGCCGAGGTTGACCAGCAGCGAGCGTCCGTCGTCGGTGTCGAGCCACACGAGCAGCTGGTACACGCGCTCGCGGTCGATCGGCCGGTTGCGCAGGAGCGTGAGGGAGGCGGTGTCGAAGGTGCCCGTCGCTGTGATCCGGCGCCATTCGTCGTCGGCGAGGGAGCCGTCGGACGCCGCCTCGGACGCCGCGACCGGCGCGAGCTGCGAGTTCTCGTCGAACAGCGCGATCGCGCTCGCTCTCGCCTCGTGGCGGCCCAGCTGCCAGAACCCCGCCCGGACCGCGACGGCCGAGATCAGCAGGGATGCCAGGACGATCGCGACCACCACCAGAGCCCGGCGCGCGCGCGAACGCGTCGGAACGGCGGGGGAGTCGGGCACGCTCCCGATGCTAGTCGCGCCCCGAGCGGCGCAGGTCCCGCCGTCGTGGGAACCGCCAAAGTCCCGGCGGCATCGTTGGCGCGCCCGGCGCGGCTCCAGCGTGCGGCGTCCGCTACCGTCGTGACCATGAGCCGTCACGTCCTTGTCACCGGCGCCAACCGCGGCATCGGTCGAGCCATCGCCGAGGCGTTCGTCGCCAACGGCGACACCGTGTCCACCATCTACCGCAGCGGAGACCTGCCCGAGGGCGTCACCGGCGCGATCGCCGACGTGACCGACACCGACGCGGTGAACGCCGCGTTCGACGAGCTCGAGGCGCAGCACGGTCGCGTGCGCGTCCTGATCGCCAACGCGGGCATCACGCGCGACGGGCTCCTGATGCGCATGTCCGACGCGGACTTCGAGACCGTCCTCGACGTCAACCTCACCGGCACGTTCCGCTGCGTCCGCCGCGCGGTCAACTCGATGATGCGCGAGAAGTACGGCCGGATCGTCCTCATCGGCTCCGTCGTGGGCCTGATGGGCAACCCCGGCCAGGTGAACTACTCGGCGTCCAAGTCGGCGCTGGTCGGCATGGCGCGGTCCGTCACCCGCGAGGTCGGGTCGCGCGGCATCACCGCGAACGTGGTCGCCCCGGGCTTCATCACCACGGACATGACGGCGGAGCTGGGCGAGGACACCGTCAAGCAGTACGCCGCGACCATCCCGGCCAAGCGCTTCGGCGGCACCGATGAGGTCGCCGCCGCCGCCCTCTACCTCGCGTCCGACGCCGCGGGCTACGTCTCGGGTGCCGTGCTGCCCGTCGACGGCGGCCTCGGCATGGGCCACTGACACCCCGCATCGTCCCCCTCTAGGAGCACACTCATGGGCATTCTCGAAGGCAAGAACATCCTGGTCACCGGCGTCCTCACCGAGGGCTCGATCGCGTTCGAGGTGGCGCGCCTCAGCCAGGAGCAGGGCGCGACCGTGGTCCTCACGGGGGTCGGCAGGTCGCTGAAGATCACGCAGGCCATGGGCCGCCGCCTCCCCGTCGAGGCGAAGGTGGTCGAGCTCGACGTCACCGACCCCGAGCACCTCGCCGCGCTGCCCGACGCCGTGCGCGAGCACGTCCCGCACCTCGACGGCGTGGTCCACTCGATCGGCTTCGCCCCGCAGACCGTCATGGGTGGCAACTTCATGACCGGCGAATGGGACGATGTCGCGACCGCGATGCACATCTCCGCCTACTCGCTCAAGGCGCTCGCGGCGGCGACCGCGCCGCTCATGCCGAACGGCGGGTCCATCGTCGGCCTCACCTTCGACGGGCGCTTCGCCTGGCCCGTGTACGACTGGATGGGCGTCGCCAAGGCGGCCTTCGAGGCGGTCAACCGGTACGTGGCCCGTGACCTGGGACCGCAGGGCATCCGCTGCAACGTGGTCTCGGCCGGCCCGATCAAGACCACCGCCGCGCGCCACATCCCCGGGTTCGACCAGATGGAGGGTGGCTGGTCCGCCCGCGCACCGCTCGGGTGGGACTCGGAGGACACCGAGCCGACCGCGCGCGCCGTGACCGCCCTGCTCTCCGACTGGTTCCCCGCCACCACGGGCGAGATGATCCACGTGGACGGCGGCGTCCACGCCATGGGACAGTGACCCCGTGCCTACGCTGATCATCGCCCGCCACGCCAAGGCCGAGGCCCCCGCGGCCGGCCTCTCCGACGCCGACCGCGCCCTCGAGCTGATCGGTCGCAAGGCCTCGACTCGGCTCGGCCAGGTGGCTGCACGCGCGGGCATCAACCCGGACCTCGCGCTCATCTCTCCCGCGCTGCGGACGCAGCAGACGTGGAACCTGATGGCGGGCGCGTTCTCGGGCGTCGAGGAGCGCGTGGTCGAGGACCTGTACGAGACCCACGTCGCCGGCATGGTCGAGATCCTGCAGGAGCTCGGCGAGGTCGAGACCGTGGTGATGGTCGGCCATGAGCCGACGTCCTCCGCGCTCGCCGCTCACCTTGCTGGTCCGGGCTCGGACAAGACCTCCCTGCAGCGCGTCGCGCATGGCCTTCCCACCGGCACGGCCGCGGTGATCGACCTCGAGTGCGACTGGGCGTCGGTCGGCTCTCGCTGCGGCCGTCTGGTGACGGTGCTGTCGGGCCGCGACGTCGAGGAGTGAGCGCTCCGCTCGACTCGATCGACACGGGAGCGCTCTGGCGCGCGCTGCTGTCGATGCAGCGGTTCGCCTGGGAGCAGGGCGTCGCGTCGCACGCCGCGATCGACGCAGGCGACCTCGACCTGGCCCGGCTGCTCGCGCGCGACGCGGTAGCGCGTGCCGACGCGGACGGTCAGCTGGGCGGGATGGACGATGCGGGTGCCGTCAACTCCGGCGCCCTTCTCGAGGCGGCGCTGCTGCTCGGGCGTGACGATCCGGCGGCGGCCGCGGCGGCGCAGCGGCAGCGCTGGTGGCTGCTGCGGTTCTCGCCGCGCGACGACTGGGGCGTGCTGCACCATCTGCGCGGCTCCTCCGAGGTGTGGGCCGACTCCGTGTACATGGTGGTGCCCGCGCTGGTCGCCTCCGGGGACCTCGCGCCCGCCGACATGCAGTACCGGATGCACCGCGAGCAGCTATGGGACCAGGCCAGCGGGCTCTACCGGCACCGCTTCGACATGGCGTCCCGCGCGTTCACGCGGGACGCCCTCTGGGCGAGCGGCAACGGCTGGGTCGCCGCCGGCCTGGCGCGGGCGCTCCACCTGGGCGTCGACGCCGACACGGTGCGTGAGCGCTGGGAACGGGAGACGCGGGAGCTGATCGATGCGTGCGCGGCGGTCGCGTCCGTCGACGGCCGCTTCCACGACGTGCTCGACGACCCCTCGACGTTCACGGATGGCTGCGCCGGGCTGATGCTCGCGTACGCCGCGTTCACGGGCGTCGCCGACGGGTGGCTCCCGGCGGAGTACGCCGAGGCGGGGGAGCGGTGGGCCGCGGCCGCCCTGACCCGCACCGACGACGCCGGCCTCGTCCGAGACGTCTGCGGCGCGCCGTCGTTCGACGCGCCAGGCACCAGCGCGGAGGCGCAGGCGTTCGCGGTCCTCGCGCTCAGCGCGAGGGCGCGGGCCCGGGCGGCCTGAACGCCCGCATCGTCCGCGTCAGGACGCCGCGACCACCCGCGGGACGCCCAGGACCTCGAGCGCCTCGTCCAGGCCGGCGCCGTTGAGCGCCACGTCCGCCTGCGCCTGCACCACGGGCTTGGCGTGCCACGCGATGCTGAGACCCGCGACGTCCATCATGCCCAGATCGTTGGCGCCGTCGCCGATCGCGACCGCGTCCTCCAGCGGGCAGCCCACCTCGGCGGCGTAGTCGCGCAGCGCCTGCGCCTTCGCCTCCCGGTCGATCACCGGGCCGATGGTGCGGCCGGTGAGCCGCCCGTCGGCCACCTCGAGCCGGTTCGCGCGGAACCGGGTGATGCCGAGCCGGGCGGCCAAGGAGGACACGACCTCGGTGAAGCCGCCGGAGACGAGCGCGACCTCCCATCCGGAGGCCTGGAGGCTGCGGATCAGCGTCTCGACTCCGGGCGTCAGCTCGACCTCCGCGACCACCTCCCCGAACACGGTGTCGGGCACCCCCGCGAGGGTGGCGACACGCTCGCCGAGGGACGCGGAGAAGTCGAGCTCGCCGCGCATGGCGCGCTCGGTGATGCGGGCCACCTCCTCGCGCGTTCCCGCGCGTTCGGCGATGAGCTCGATGACCTCGGCGGTGATCAGGGTGGAGTCGACGTCGAGGACGCAGAGCCTCATGCGGTGACGACCGTGCCCTTCGACACCACCGTGACGCCGCTCTCCGTGACGGTGAAGCCGCGGGCGAGGTCGGCCTCCTTGTCGATGCCCACGCGGGCCCCGTCCATGACCTCGACGTTCTTGTCGAGGATGGCGCGATGCACCTGGGCGTGCCGGTGGATCTGGACGCCGTCGAGCAGCACCGAGTCCGACACGGTCGACCACGAGTGCAGGCGCACGCCAGGCGACAGCACCGAGCCGGTGACGGTCGCGCCGGAGACGATCACCCCGGGGGAGACGATCGAGTCGGCGGCGTGGCCCAGGCGGCCTTCCTCCGAGTGGATGAACTTGGCGGGAGGGTTGGTGATGAGCCCCTGGTGGAGCGGCCACTCGTAGTTGTACACGTTGAACACCGGCTGGACCGCGATGAGGTCCATGTGGGCGTCGTAGTACATGTCGAGCGTCCCCACGTCGCGCCAGTAGTCGCGGTCGCGGTCGGTCGAGCCCGGGACGTCGTTGCGGATGAAGTCGTAGAAGCCGCACGTGCCCTTGTCGACGAAGTAGGGGACGATGTCGCCGCCCATGTCGTGCTTCGACGACGGGTCCTCGGCGTCGGCCGTGAGCGCCTCGAGCAGCGCGTCGGCGTTCGCGACGTAGTTGCCCATCGAGGCGAGGATCTCATCCGGGCTGTCCGGCAGGCCCTCCGGGTCCTTGGGCTTCTCGAGGAACGCGCGGATCCGGTCCGGCGTCGCGGGGTCGATGTCGATGACGCCGAACTGGTCCGCGAGCGAGATCGGCTGGCGGATGCCCGCCACCGTGAAGTCGGCGCCCGACTCGATGTGGGCGTCGACCATCTGCGAGAAGTCCATGCGGTACACGTGGTCGGCGCCCACGATCACGACGATGTCCGGCTTCTCGTCCTCGATGATGTTGACGGTCTGGTAGATCGCGTCGGCCGAGCCGAGGTACCAGTGCGGGCCGCGACGCTGCTGCGCCGGGACCGGAGCGACGTAGTTGCCCAGCAGCGGCGACATGCGCCACGTCCGGGCGATGTGGCGGTCGAGCGAATGCGACTTGTACTGCGTCAGCACCACCACATGCAGGTAGCGGGAGTTCACCAGGTTGCTCAGTGCGAAGTCGATGAGCCGGTAGGTCCCTCCGAAGGGGACGGCGGGCTTCGCACGGGCCGCGGTGAGGGGCATCAGACGCTTGCCCTCACCTCCTGCAAGGACGATGGCGAGAACTTTCGGCGCTGACATATGTCCAGCATAGGGGGCGACGCGGCCGCGTGGGGAGGTCACGACGCAGGAAGTGCCGCTAGCGTGGGAGCATGCGCGTCGACATCCTCACCCGCGAGTACCCCCCTCACATCTACGGTGGCGCCGGAGTCCACGTCACGGAGCTCGCCGCAGTGCTCCGTGCGCACCTCGACGTCCGCGTGCGTGCCTTCGACGGTCCGCGCGACGAACCCGGAGTGACCGGGTACGACGCCCTGGGCGGCGGCGTGGGCGACGCGTCGCTCGACGTCCTCGCCCACAACCTGCCCATGGCGAAGGACTGCGCGGGGGCCGACCTGGTCCACTCGCACACCTGGTACGCGAACATGGCGGGCCATCTCGCGGCGCGCCTGCACGGCATCCCGCACGTGCTCTCGGCCCACTCGCTCGAGCCGCTGCGCCCGTGGAAGGCGGAGCAGCTGGGCGGTGGCTACCGCGTGTCCAGCTGGATCGAGAAGACGGCATACGAGGCTGCCGACGCGGTGATCGCGGTGTCCGACGGGATGCGCAAGGACGTGCTCCGGTGCTACCCCGACATCGACCCCGCCAAGGTGCAGGTGGTCCACAACGGCATCGATGTGGCGTCCTGGGCGGCCCCGTCGACCGACGAGGCGCGCGCCGCGGCCGACGCCGTGGTCGCCGAGCACGGGATCGATCCGACGCGCCCGGCGATCGTCTTCGTGGGCCGCATCACCCGTCAGAAGGGCCTGCCGTACTTCCTCAAGGCCGTCGAGCGCCTGCCCAAGGACATCCAGGTGGTGCTGTGCGCGGGCGCGCCCGACACCAAGGAGATCGCGGCGGAGGTCGCGGGCGCGGTCGAGCGGCTCCAGGCCGAGCGCGACGGGGTGATCTGGATCGAGAAGATGCTTCCGCGCCCCGAGCTGATCGCCGTGCTCGACGCGTGCACGGCGTTCGTGTGCCCCTCGGTCTACGAGCCGCTGGGCATCGTCAACCTCGAGGCCATGGCGGTGGGGCTGCCGGTGGTCGCGACCGCGACCGGCGGCATCCCCGAGGTGGTCGTGCCCGGGGAGACCGGCACGCTGGTGCCGATCGACCAGGTGCAGGACGGCACCGGGACGCCGACCGACCCGGAGGGCTTCGCGTCCGATCTGGCGGAGGCGCTCACCGCGATGGTCTCCGATGCGGCGCGAGCGAAGGTCATGGGGGAGGCCGGTCGCATCCGAGCCGCGGAGGAGTTCTCGTGGGGGGCGATCGGCGAGCGCACCCTCGACGTCTACCGCTCGATCCTTCGCTAGGCTCGGCGTCCATGAGTGAGGTGCTCGCGTTCGAGGGCGTGTCGGTGCGCCGTGGCGACAAGGACATCCTGAGCGATGTGACATGGACCGTCGCCGACGAGGACCGGTGGGTGGTGCTCGGGCCGAACGGCGCCGGCAAGACGACGCTGATGTCGATCGCCGCCGGCCGGCTGCACCCGACGGGCGGCACCGTCGACGTGCTGGGCGAGCGCCTGGGACGCACGGACCTGCGGGAGCTCCACGTGCGCGTGGGCCTGTCCTCGGTCGCCCTGGCGGATCACATCCCCGCGCGCGAGACCGTCAAGAACGTGGTGATGACGGCGTCGCAGGGCACCATGGGCCGCTGGAACGAGGACTACGAGTCGCTCGACGAGGACCGCGCCGACGCCCTCCTGTGGGCGTTCGGCATGGCCGGCTTCGCGGACCGGGAGTTCGGCACGCTGAGCGAGGGCGAGCGCAAGCGCACGCAGGTGGCGCGGGCGCTCATGGCGGACCCGGAGCTGCTGCTGCTCGACGAGCCCGCCGCGGGTCTCGACCTCGGCGGACGTGAGGAGCTGCTGCTCGCGCTCACCGAGCTCGCGGGGGATCGGCGGTCGCCCGCGATCGTCATGGTCACCCACCACGTCGAGGAGATCCCGGTGGGGTTCACGCACGCGCTGCTGCTGCGTGACGGCGGCGTCGTCGCCGCCGGACCGATCGACCGGACCCTCACGGCGCAGGCCCTGTCGGACACGTTCGGCATGCCCATCGCGCTCGCCGTCGACGGCGGCCGCTACTCGGCGCGTCGCGCCTCGTAATCCCCGATTCCACCCGGGGGATGAGGGGTATCGTCCCGAGGGACGATGCCGGGGTCGGGGCGCGCTGATAGCGTGCTGGTGAAAGGGGGAACACCATGCAGTTCCTGTACTGGTTCATCGGCGCGATGGTGCTCGGTGCGGTCGAGATCTTCACCCTCGACCTGACGTTCGCGATGCTCGCCGGCGGTGCGATCGCCGGAGGCGTGGTCGCCCTCCTGGGCGGCCCGTGGTGGCTCGCGATGTTCGTCGCGATCGGGGTCTCGGCGCTGCTGCTGTTCGGCCTGCGCCCGTTCCTCCTGCGCAGCCTGCGCCTCAAGGGCGAGGCCGAGCCGCAGACCAATGCGAAGGCGCTCGTGGGGCGCGCCGCGCGGACCATCGACTCCGTCTCCGAGTCGGGTGGACGCGTGAAGCTCAACGGTGAGGTGTGGTCCGCGCGCACCGAGGAGGACGCCCCGTCCATCCCCGAGGGGGCCGAGGTGCGCGTGGTCAGGATCGAGGGCGCGACGGCGATCGTCGAGCCGGAAAGTGAGGCATGACATGGAGTTCGACATCGTTCAGGTGGTGCTGATCGTCGCGTTGGTCGTCTTCGCGATCTTCGTCATCACGGCGATCGCACGGTCGATCGTGGTGGTCCAGCAGACGCAGGCGTACCTGGTCGAGCGGCTCGGCCGGTACCACGCGACCATGGACGCGGGCCTGCACCTGCTGGTCCCGTTCATCGACAAGGTGCGCGCGAAGGTGGACCTGCGTGAGCTGGTGTACTCGTTCCCGCCGCAGTCGGTGATCACCTCCGACAACCTGGTGGTCGACATCGACACCGTCATCTACTTCCAGGTCACCGACCCGAAGTCGGCGGTGTACGAGATCGCGAACTACATCACCGGTGTCGAGCAGCTCACCACGACCACGCTGCGCAACATCGTCGGCACCATGGACCTCGAGCAGACCCTCACGAGCCGCGACCAGATCAACGGTCAGCTCCGCGGCGTCCTCGACGAGGCGACCGGCAAGTGGGGGATCCGCGTCAACCGCGTGGAGCTCAAGTCGATCGAGCCACCGCTGTCGATCAAGGACTCGATGGAGAAGCAGATGCGCGCCGAGCGTGATCGCCGCGCCGCGATCCTGACCGCGGAGGGCGTCAAGCAGTCCGCCATCCTGACCGCGGAGGGCGAGAAGCAGTCCGCGATCCTGACGGCCGAGGGCGAGGCCCAGTCCCGCATCCTGAAGGCCGAGGGTGAGGCGCGCGCGATCCTGCAGGTGTTCGACGCGATCCACGAGGGCGACGCCGACAGCAAGCTGCTGTCCTACCAGTACCTGCAGATGCTGCCCGAGGTGGCCAAGGCGAACAACAACCAGATGTGGTTCGTCCCCACGGAGTTCACGGGCGCGCTCAAGGCGGTGGCGGCGGGGTTCGGCCTCACGGACGAGGCGGAGCCGCTGGAGCGGGACCCCGAGAAGGCCAAGACGCGCGCGTCGCGCATCACGTCGGCCCTCGCCGACCCCCGCGCGGCGCTCGAGGAGGCGCGTCGTCAGGCCGAGGGCTTCGCGGCCGAGGCCGACCAGGCCGGCTCCGGCTCCGGCCGTCCGTTCAACCCGGACGCGGAGAAGGGCCAGCAGCCCTGACCCACCCGACAGGCCCCTCAGGAGCGATCCTGGGGGGCCTGCGGCGCGTCCGGGCGCCGATGTGACGGCATCGGCGCGGCGCGCCTATGCGTGGCCGGCGAGGGGGCGCCCCCGGCCACGCACCATCCGGATGGCCACCGCGACCAGCGCGACGCCGGTGACCAGCACGCCGCCCCACACCGCGAGGGTGTCGCCCCAGAGGCGCGAGATGAGCATCGGGATGCCCTGCATCACGCCGATCGCTCCGGGGATGATGAGCAGCACCAGCGGCCGCCTGAGCGCCGCGACCGCGACCATCCCGACTGCGAGCGCCACCTGCAGCGCCAGCATCCAGGTGCCCGTGCCGTCGTCGAACGCGGCGTTCTGCAGGCCTTGCGTCGCGAGCAGGCCGCCGCCGATCAGCGCGACCCCGGCCGGAGCCAGCCGACCGACCATGGCGAGCCCGACCCATGCGAGGCCCAGCGCGGTCCACGCCAGGGCGAGCGGAACCGACGACCGGCCGTCGCTGGGGGCGAGCACCACGGCGAGCAGCGCCGCGAGCGTGCCCAGCGCGGCGAGCTGCGCGAGCGCCTTGCGCCGCCAGGCGTAGATCCCTCCTGCCACGACCGTCATGGCTCCGGTGATCGCGATCAGTCCCGGCCGCTCCTCCAGGCCGATCGCCTGGTCGGCGATCACCCAGGTCAGCCAGCCGGTCAGCCCGACGGTCGCGAGCAGCAGCACGGAGGCGAGCCGCTGCGCGGGGCCGGCGGCCGACCGCGCCGCGAGCGCTCCGGCCACCGCGACGAGCGCGGTGAGCGGCGCGACGATCCCGATCCGGCCGACCGTGGGGATGTCGCCCCAGGTCCTGCCCAGCAGGAACGAGACGGCGACGATGATCAGCACGGCCCCGAGGTAGCCGACGATCTCCCCGACGAGCGCGAGCGGGCGCGCCTGCTCCGGTGCGGCGGGGACGTCGACCGGCACCGGCGAGGCGGCCTCCTGCGTCGGTGCGGGACCGGGGGGCGCCAGGTGATCATGCTCGTAGCGGTGGAGCTCGGCCGCGGTTCCCGGGCTCACGAGCCCGGCCTCGACCCACTCGTCGATCCGCACATCGATGCCGTTCATGGTCGCCTCCCTTCGGCGACGCGACGGACCCCGTCGGTACTTCCAGGCTACGCCCGTGCGGCACGTGGCACCCGGTGCTCGATGCGCGGCTGGGATGATGGCCGCATGCCCGTGATCACCGTCACCGACCCCGCGGATCCCCGCCTCGCCGACTACCGCGACCTCACCGACGTGGCGCTGCGCCGCGCGCTCGAGCCCGCGCGCGGGCTGTACATGGCCGAGGGGGCCAAGGTGATCTCTCGGGCCGTGGCGGCGGGGCATCGTCCCCGGTCGGTCCTGGTCAGCGAGCGATGGCTCGACTCCGTCGCCTCGAGCGTGGACGGCGACGTGCCGGTCTATCTCGCGCCCGCGACGCTCCTCGAGGCCGTCACGGGCTACCAGGTGCACCGGGGGGCGTTGGCCTCGATGGAGCGACCGGCGCTGCCCGCCCTCGCGGACCTCGCGCGGGACGCTCGGCGGATCGTGGTCCTCGAGGGGATCGTCGACCACACCAACGTGGGGGCGATCTTCCGCTCCGCCGCGGGTGTCGGAGCCGACGCCGTGATCGTGTCGCCCACGTGCGCCGATCCCCTGTACCGCCGGTCGGTCAAGGTGTCGATGGGTACCGTCTTCCAGGTCCCCTGGACCCGCGCCGAGTCCTGGCCCGGGTCTCTCGACGTGCTGCGCGAGCTCGGCTTCCAGGTCGCGGGCCTGGCGCTCAGGGACGATGCGGTGCCGCTGGACGAGTTCGCGGCGCGCGCCGGTGAGCGGGTCGCGATCGTGATGGGGACCGAGGGCGACGGGCTGACACGGGAGGCCCTCGCGCACGTGGACCACGCCGTGGTGATCCCCATGCACGGGGGAGTGGACTCGCTCAACGTCGCCGCCGCCTCGGCGGTGGCCATGTGGGAGCTGCGCGTCCGCTGACGGCTACCCGACCTCCGCCGTGGTGAGGTGCGTGATCGGGTCGTAGGTGAACATCACGGTCGCGGGCGCGTCGAGCTCCAGCACCATGTTCGGGCCGTCGCCGACGCCGCCGTCGCCGTAGTTCTCGTCCCACGCGCCGTCGATCGCGACCTTGTACTCGTGGCGGCCCGCAGGCAGGTCCACCGTGATGCGCCAGGTGGAGGCGGCCTCGTCGAACGTCATGACCGCGGCCTCGCAGTCGGGCTGCCACCACTCGGCGCAGCCCATCAGCTCGTTGAAGCTCCCGGGCAGCGACGGTGTGCCCGCGCCGGCGGAGCCCGCCGCCTTGAGGGCGAGCGTCGAGGACTCGACCGTCGCGGCGCCCTGCGTCGCCCGCGCGCGGTACAGCACGTCGGCGCCGGCCTCCACCGCCGCCAGGTCGTCCACCACGCCGTACACGGGAGCCGTGGTGTCGGTGCCCACCTCGGTCCACCCGCCGGAGCCGACCTTGCGCTCGATCACCACGGAGGTGTCCGCGCGGGCCGGGGCGACGGTGGCGCTGATCAGCGGGTCCACCCCGACGGAGTCTCCAGCCGCGAGGTCGAGCGTCACCGTCGGGTCGGGCACGGTCTGCACGACCGTGGCGCTGCGCGACTCGTGCCCGAGCCCGTCGGACGCCACCGCGACGTACTCGACCTCCTCGCCCGGCGCGAGGTCCGAGACCACGTCCATCACCTGGTAAGGCGCCGCATCGTCCGTGCCCAGGTGCTCCCAGGACCCTCCCGCCGCACGCGCCCAGAAGGACACCTCGGCGTAGCAGTCGCAGTCGACGCTCGCGCTCGCTCCGAGCCGTCCGGGGTCGCTCTCACCGGCGGTCTCCACCGCGCCCGCCGCGAGCGTGACACCGATGTCGGAGCCCTCCACCATCGTGGAATCGGCCTGATAGACCAGCGTCCCGAACGCGGGAACCGTCACCATGACCACGCCCTCGTCGTCGGCGACCACCGCATCGTCCCCCTCGCCGACGAGGCGGGTGAAGCCGCCTCGCGTCCACGTCGGGATCTCGACGGCCCGCGGCTCGGCCGCGCTGTTGACGGCCACCACGACCTCGCGGCGCTCCTCGCGGTCGATCCGGGAGAACGCGTAGACGCCGCGGGCGTCCTCCGCGACGCGGGTGATCTGCGCGCCGGTCGTGAGCGCGGGCGTGGACGTGCGCAGCGCGGACAGCTCGGCGATCCACCGGTAGAGGGGCTGCGCGGTGTCGAGGACGGGGTCGGCGAGCGTGGCGCTCGATCCGATCAGCGTGTCGTCCAGGTACTCCGGGATGGAGGTGCCGAACAGGGGCTGGCGTGCGGCCTTGTCACCGCCCTCGCCCGTGAGGCCCTGCTCGTCGCCGTAGTAGACGATCGGGTTGCCGCGGGACAGGAGGAGCAGCGCGTGCGCGAGCTCGTCGCGCGCGAGCAGCTCGGCGGCGTCGGCCGCGGGGTTGTCCTCGAGCAGCATCGATCCGAAGCGGCCCATGTCGTGGTTGCCCAGGAAGGTCGGGAGCTGGGTCGCGCTCGAGTCCGCGTCGGTGTACCAGTCGTCGGCGGCGAAGAACGTGGCGAGGTCCGTCGCCCGGCCGCTTCCGGACGCGAACGCGCGGGCCGCGCCCTGGAACGGGAAGTCGAGCACCGCCTGCAGCCCCACCTCGGTGGTGTATCGGGAGGTGAAGGCGCGGGAGCCGTCGTAGACCTCGCCGAACACGAAGAAGTCGTCCTTGCCCTTGTCCCGGGCGGCCTCGAGCACGCCGGGGATGAAGGACTCCCAGAAGGCGTCGTCGACGTGGCGGACGGTGTCGATGCGGTAGCCGTCGATGCCCGCGTCGATCCAGTCGGCGTAGATCGCGGTCATGCCGTCGACCACCTGGGGATTCTCGGTCCAGAGGTCGTCGAGCCCGAAGAAGTCGCCGTACTGCGAGTCCTCGCCGGTGAAGGTGGTGTTGCCGCGGTTGTGATACATCGTGACGTCGTTGAGCCAGGCCGGGGACTTGGCCTCCTCCTCGCCCGCGGCGAGCACGGGCGCATGGGGGAAGGACGATGCGGTGACCTCCGGGAAGCCGCCGGTCGCCGCCGCCGCGGTGTCGTCGAACGCCTCGCCGTCCGCATCGACGTACGGCTGCGCGTCCTTCGCGACGTAGGGGAGGCGGTCGCCGCCCTCGTATCCGATCACGTCCGCGGTGTGGTTGGTGATGATGTCGAGGAAGACCTTCATGCCGCGCTCGTGCGCGGCGTCGACCAGGCTGTCGAGGGCCTCGTCCCCGCCCAGGTGCGGGTCGACCGAGGTGAAGTCGGTGATCCAGTAGCCGTGGTAGCCGGCGGAGGAGTCCTCGGGCTGGACCGCCTTGTTGGTGAGCACCGGTGAGATCCACACGCCGGTGACGCCGAGGCCCTGGAGGTAGTCGAGCTGCTGCTCGACCCCCGCGAGGTCGCCTCCCTGGTAGAAGCCCGCGTCGGTCGGGTCGAAGCCGCTCACCAGCGGGTCGTCGCCCAGGCCGCCGGTGTTGTTCCCGGGGTCGCCGTCCGCGAAGCGGTCGGCCATGAGGAAGTAGAGCACCTGGTCGGACGACGCGGCGCGCGCCGGGGCGACCGCGTGCGGGCTCTCGCCGCGGGTGGCGAGGTGGACGGCGACGGCGGCGCCGGCGAGCAGGAGCGCGGCGGCGGCGCCGCCGATCCAACGGGTGCGGGTGGACATCGTCATCGATGCATCCTCCTGGTCGGGGCGGTGGCCCGCGGGAACGTCGGGGTGGCGACGGTGCGCGGTGCCCGTCGCCCGGCGGGGACGGGGTGCGCGCATGCAAGCGCTTGCACCATTGCCATGAAGAGTCATCTTAGGCCCTTTTTCGCGCGCCGCGCGCCGGGGCTCCGGCGCGGAACGAGGCACCTTGCCGATGTCGGAGGTCGGGTTCATAATCGACCATACGTTCGAACAGGTGTTCGAATCGACCTCCGCTCGCGGGGGCGTTCGGAGGGGCCGGGAGGTGACGGCATGGAGACGGCGGAGGACAGGCTCGCCCGCGCACGCGCCGCGCTCGAGGGCGTGCAGCGGCGGGTCGGCACCACCCGGGATCGCTGGAGCGCGCCCACGCTGCCGCTGGCCGCCGTGCTCGATCAGCTGCTTCCCGAGGGGCTCAGGCGGGGCCGGGTGGTGGCGGTCGAAGGGTCCACGGCGCTGCTCCTGTCGCTGGTCGCGGCGGCCTCCGCGGCCGGATCCTGGACGGCGGTGGTGGGGATGCCCTCGCTCGGCGTGGTGGCGGCCGCCCGGCGCGGTCTCGACCTGGACCGGCTGGCGTCGGTGCCGCATCCGGGCGCGCAGGCGCCGGCGGTCGCGGGCGCCTGCGTCGACGGCATGGACGTCGTGGTGCTGGGGCCACGGCTCGCGCTGTCGGACGCGGACCGGCGCCGGCTCGCCTCCCGGGCGCGGGAGCGGGGCGCGGTCATCCTCTCCGCCGGACCCTGGCCGGGCGCTCATGTCTCCCTGGCCGTGACCGGCTCGCGCTGGCACGGGCTCGGCGCGGGTGACGGGCGGCTGCGCGGCCGTGACCTCATGGTCGAGGTGCGGGGACGTCAGTCGGGCGGCACCCGTCTGGTGACGCTGCCCTTCGACGCGGATGCGCCGGCGCGGCGCCCCGCCCAGATGCCGGCCGTCCAGGTCCTCGGCGGTGCCGCATGAGCCCGGTGCCGGTGGTGAGGCGCGCGGTCCTGTGGGTGCCGGACTGGCCGGTGGTCGCGGCCATGACCGAGGCGGGGCTGGGGGCGGATGTCCCCGCGGCGGTGCTGCACGGCCGCGGACTGGTCGCGGTGTCCGCGGCCGCGCGCGCGGCCGGGGTGAGGCGGGGGAGCACCCGCCGGCTCGCCCAGCGGGCCTGCCCCGACCTGGTGCTGCTGCCGCACGACGAGGGGCGCGACTCCCGTCAGTTCGAGGCGGTCGCCGCCGCCGCCGAGCAGGCCGTCTCCGGGGTGGAGATCTCCCGTCCCGGCCTGCTGATGATCCCCGCGGACGGCGCGGCGCGCTTCCACGGCTCCGAGGAGGCGCTGGCCGAGGCGCTGGTGACCTCGGTGGCGGAGCAGGCCGGGATCGAGAGCTCCGTCGGGATGGCGGACGGGCTGCTGGCCGCCGTGCTGGCCGCGCGGGGGTCGGCGCTGGTGCCGCCGGGCGGGTCTCCGGGCTTCCTGGCTCCGGCGTCGGTCGAGTCGATCGCGCTGGCGGCCATGGAGAAGGCGCAGCGGGAGGAGGCGGAGCGGCTGGCGAGCGTGCTGGTGAGGCTCGGCATCGTCACCCTGGGCGACCTGGCGTCGCTGCCGTTCGCCGACATCCTCGCGAGGTTCGGCCCGGTGGGGGCGTGGGCGCATCGTCTCGCCTCGGGCCAGGACCTGGCGCCGCCGGTGCTGCGTCGCAGCGAGGAGGACATCGCGGTCGAGCGGGTGTTCGAGGACCCGGTCGAGCGCATCGATCACCTGGTGCCTGTCGCCGCCGAGCTCGCCGACGGCCTGGACCGTGCGCTGCTCGACGCGGGTGTGCGCTGCGGTCGCGTGCGCATCACCGCGCGCACCGAGAAGGGGCACGACCTGGCCCGGGTGTGGCGGACCGATGTGGGCGCGCGGGCCGGGGCCTTCGCGCGCCACATGACGGATCGGGTGCGGTGGCAGCTCGAGGGCTGGCTGTCGGGCACCTCGGGGACGGCCGGCAGGGAAGGGGCGCCCGAACCCGCGCCGCTGGTCGCGCTGGGGCTGGTGGCCGAGGACGTGGTGCCGCTCGGCTCCGAGCAGTCCTATCTGTGGGGTGGGACCTCGGGCGCGGACGCCCGCGCCCACCGCGCCCTCGAACGCGTCCAGGGGCTCCTGGGGCTCGAGGGCGTGCTCGCGGTCGCCGAGCAGGGCGGGCGCTCTCCCCGCGACAGGGCGCATCTCGCGCCCTGGGGCCAGGAGGCGCCCCCCGCCCGTGCGATCGCCCATCCCTGGCCGGGACGGATCCCCGACCCTCCGCCGGCGACGGTGCCCCCCGTGCCCCGACCCGCGCTGGTGCTGGACGCCGGAGGCGGGGCCGTCACCATCAGCAGGCGGCTGGCGGTCAGCGCGCCACCCACCTGGGTGCGGCTCGAGGCGGACCCTGCGGACGAGCGCGCGCGGGCCGCCAACCGCCATCCCTCCTCCGGGCACGTCGGGAGGATCGAGGGCCCGGTATGGGACCGGCCGCGGCCGGTCGAGTCCTGGGCCGGCCCATGGCCGGTCGCGGAGCGGTGGTGGTCGGAGGACGCCTCGCGGCGTGCCTACGTCCAGGTCGCGCTGCGCGACACCGAGGAGTCGCAGCTCGCGGTGCTGCTCGCCTACACCTCCGGTCGATGGGAGCTCGAGGCCGTCTATGACTGAGATCGCCGACTACGCCGAGCTTCACGCCCACAGCGCCTTCAGCTTCCTCGACGGTGCCAGCCAGCCCGAGGAGATGGCGGCGGAGGCCGGCCGGCTGGGGCTGAGCGCGCTCGCGCTCACCGATCACGACGGCCTCTACGGCGCCGTCCGCTTCGCCGGCGCGGCCCGCTCGATCGGGCTGCCCACGGTGTTCGGGGCGGAGCTCAGCCTCGCGGTCGGCGGCGTCGGCGGCAGGCCCGTGCTCGACCCGCCCACCGGGGTCCCCGACCCGCGGGCGAGCCATCTGGTGGTGCTCGCCCGCGGGGCCGAGGGCTACGCGCGCCTCAGCCACGCCATCGGCATGGCCCACCTCGCGACGGGGGAGAAGGGCAAGGCTCGCTACACGCTCGAGTCCCTCGCGGAGGCGGGCGACGGGAGGCTGCTGGTGCTCACCGGCTGCCGCAAGGGGGCGGTACGGGCGGCGCTCACCGGGCAGGCCGGGGTGGCGCTCGGGGGAGGCTCCCGCGGTGTCGGCACCCACGTGCTGTCCGGGGGCGTCACGCCGGCCGGCCACGCCGCCGCGCGGACCGAGCTGGACCGGCTGGTCGCGCTGTTCGGCCGGGACAACGTCGCCGTCGAGATCACCGACGCCGGCCACCCTCACGACTCGGAGGTCAACGACGCGCTCGCCGACCTCGCCTTCGACCTGTCGCTGCCGCTCGTCGCCACCACCAACGCCCACTACGCGACGCCGCGCGACGCCGACCTGGCCGGGGCGCTGGCCGCGGTGCGCGCCCGGTCCTCCCTGGACCAGATGGACGGCTGGCTCCCCGGCTCGCCGGGCCAGCATCTGCGCAGCGCCGGGGAGATGCTGTTCCGGCATCGGCGCCATCCCCAGGCCGTCCTCAACGCCGCCCACCTCGCGGCGGAGTCCGCCTTCGACCTCGACCTGGTGGCCCCGAACCTGCCGCCGTATCCGGTGCCGCCCGGCCACACCGAGGCCACGTGGCTGCGCGAGCTCACGTATCGCGGCGCGCGGGAGCGCTACGGGCCGCCCGACCGGGAGCGGGTCGCGGGCGCGTGGGCGCAGATCGAGCACGAGCTCGCCGTGATCGAGGCGCTCGACTTCCCCGGCTACTTCCTGATCGTCCACGACATCGTCGCGTTCTGCCGCCGGCAGGACATCCTGTGCCAGGGACGCGGGTCGGCCGCCAACAGCGCGGTCTGCTTCGCGCTCGGCGTCACCGCGGTCGATGCCGTCACCCACGGCCTCCTGTTCGAGCGCTTCCTCGCGCCCGAGCGCGACGGCCCGCCCGACATCGACGTCGACATCGAGTCCGACCGGCGCGAGGAGGTGATCCAGCACGTCTTCTCCCGCTTCGGGCGCATCAACGCCGCCATGGTCGCCAACGTCATCCAGTACCGGCCGCGCTCCGCGGTGAGGGATGCGGCCCGGGCGCTCGGCTTCGACGTGGGCCAGCAGGACGCGTGGTCCAAGTCCATCGACCGCTGGAGCGCGCTGCGGGTGCCCCCGGAGAAGCAGGAGGAGTGGGCCGCGAAGCAGCGGGACGCGATGTGGCCCGAGCCCCCGCCCACGCAGGACCTCGAGCACATCCCGGACGACGTCCTCGACCTCGCGGACCGGCTCATGCGGCTGCCGCGGCACCTGGGGATCCACCCGGGCGGCATGGTGCTGTGCGACCGGCCCGTGATCGACGTGTGCCCCGTCGAGTGGGGCCGCATGCCCGGCCGCACCGTCCTCCAGTGGGACAAGGACGACTGTGCGGACGCCGGCCTCGTGAAGTTCGACCTGCTGGGCCTGGGCATGCTGTCCGCGCTCAAGTACGCGTTCCGCTTCATGCAGGAGATCCGGCGCGAGGATCTGGGGCTGCACTCCCTGCCGCAGGAGGACCCGGAGGTCTACGACCTGCTGTGCGCCGCGGACACGGTGGGGGTGTTCCAGGTCGAGTCGCGCGCCCAGATGGCGACCCTGCCGCGTCTGCGGCCGCGGAGGTTCTACGACATCGTCATCGAGGTCGCGCTCATCCGGCCCGGCCCCATCCAGGGCGGCTCCGTCCACCCGTACATCAACCGGGCGCGCGGGCGGGAGGAGGTCACGTTCCTCCACCCGCTGCTGGAGAGGTCGCTGGGCAAGACGCTCGGGGTGCCGCTGTTCCAGGAGCAGCTGATGCAGATGGCGATGGACGCCGCGGGCTTCGACGGCGCGCTCGCCGACCAGCTCCGGCGCGCGATGGGCTCCAAGCGCAGCCCCGAGCGGATGGAGGCGCTGCGGGCGCGATTCATGGTGGGTGCCCACGAGCGGGGCATCACCGCCGACGTCGCCCATCAGATCTTCGACAAGCTGAAGGCCTTCGCGGACTTCGGATTCCCGGAGTCGCACTCGTTCTCCTTCGCCTACCTGGTCTACGCGTCCAGCTGGCTCAAGGTGCACCGCCCCGCGGCGTTCTACGCGGGGCTGCTCGCCGCGCAGCCCATGGGCTTCTACTCGCCGCAGTCGCTCGCCGCTGACGCCCGCCGCCACGGGCAGGCGATCCTGCGCCCGTGCGTGGCCCGCTCCGAGGTGCTCGCGCGCGTCGAGCTGCTCGAGTCCCCGTTCCCGGCACCAGGGGAGACCCGGCCCGAGATGGCGTCCCTGGTGCACGTGGATCCGACCCTCGCCGTGAGGATGGGCCTCGGTGCGGTGAGGGGCCTCGGGGACGAGGCCGCAGGCGCGATCGTGGCGGCACGGGAGGAGGGCCCCTTCGCATCGCTCCACGACATGGCGCGACGCGTGCGGATCCGTCCGACGGGCGTGTCCGGCCAGGCCGGGCTCGCCCCCGAGAAGGGGCTCACCACCGCCCAGTGGGAGGCGCTCGCCACCGCGGGCGCGCTCGAGTGCTTCGGCGTCACGCGCCGCGAGGGCCTGTGGGCGTCAGGGGTGCTCGCGCTCGAGGGTCCCGACACCCTGCCCGGCGCGGTGCCGGGCGCGCAGGCGCCGACGCTGCCCGGCATGAGCGTGGTCGAGGAGGCCGTCGCCGACGTGTGGGCGTCGGGCGTCTCCGTGGAGGGCTACCCGACGGCGTTCGTGCGCGACGGTCTCGACAGGTCGGGGGTGCTGCGGGTCGCCGACGTCCTCGCGCACGAGGCGGAGCGGCGCGTCACGGTCGCCGGCGTGGTCACGCATCGGCAGCGACCCGGCACCGCGCGCGGCGTCACGTTCATCTCGCTGGAGGACGAGACGGGCTTCCTCAACGTCATCTGCTCGGTCGGGGTGTGGAAGAGGTTCCAGGCCGTCGCCCGGCGCTCCCCGGCGCTCATCATCCGCGGCCGGATCGAGCGCGCCGACGGCGCCACCAACCTGGTCGCCGAGCACCTCTCGCCGATGTCCCTCAAGGTGCCGTCGCGCAGCCGTGACTTCCGGTGAACCGGCCACAGGCGGGGGAGCGCGCGGGCGTCACCAGATGGCGCACGGTCGCGAACGCCCACACCAGCGCGGCCGTCGCCGCCAGGCTGGTGAGGCTGCCGAGCGGGTGGTGCCACCGTCGCCTCGAGCGATCCTGCTGCCACGCCTCCGTCGACCCCGAGGCGCACGCGACCACCCTGAGCACATAGACCAGCCCCGCCGACGACGAGCGTCGCGACCGCATCTCCTCCGGACGCGATCATGGCCTCCCCCTTCGAGTCGAGTCGTGCCCGGAGGGCCACCTTCCACGGTAGGTGGCGTGCCCGGTCGCGGCCGGGCCCACGGGCCCTGCGGCGCACCCCGACGACGAGGCCGCACGCGGCCCGTCGCGGCGCCGCGATGCGGACGAATGTTGGGCAGGCGGGAATACCTGGGGCGTCACGCGCGGTTGACACGTGTGCACCACCCCGGGGACCGCGAAACAACCATTCGAAGGAGACACACCATGTGGGACTTCATCCTCTGGATTGCCGCCGTGATCCTTGTCGTGTTCGGCATCGTCCGCATCTTCCAGAAGCAGCTCCTGTGGGGCATCGTGCTCATCGTCATCGGCCTCCTGATCGGTCCCGGTGGCGTGAGCCTGCTGACCTGACGGCGCCGCTCGTGCAGGCGTGACCAGAGCCCCGGCCGCCCGGCCGGGGCTCTCGCGCGTCCCGCTCAGACCAGGTGGATGGCCACCGTCACGCCGGCGACCACGATCGCCTCCATGGACATCAGCTTCACCAGGATGTTGAGTCCCGGACCCGCGGTGTCCTTGAACGGATCGCCGACGGTGTCGCCGATCACCGCGGCCCGGTGGGCCGCCGAGCCCTTGCCTCCGTGGTGCCCCTCCTCGATGTACTTCTTGGCGTTGTCCCACGCGCCGCCGGCGTTCGCCATGAACATCGACAGCGAGAACCCTGTCACGGCGGCCCCGGCGAGCAGCCCGAGCACGCCCGGCACCCCGAAGAGCACGCCGATCAGCACGGGGGCGGCGATCGCCAGGATCGAGGGCACCATCATCTCCCGCTGCGCCGCGCGGGTGGAGATCTCGACGCAGCGCGCGTAGTCCGGATCCGAGGTGCCCGCCATGATGCCGGGGATCTCGCGGAACTGGCGGCGCACCTCGTCGACCATCTGGCCGGCGGCGCGTCCCACGGCCTTCATGGTGATGCCGGAGAACACGAAGGCGAGCATCGCGCCGGTGAACATGCCGACGATCACCTTCGGGTTGACCAGCACCACCTCGAAGCGGGCCATCATCTCCATGAGGCCGAGCTCCTGGAGCGCGTCGCCGGATCCCGGCACCACCGAGGACCCGTCGGGGAAGAAGAACTCGTTGCCGCGGTCGAGCACATGCGAGATGCCGATCTTGACCTCCTCGATGTAGGAGGCCAGCAGCGCGATGCCGGTGAGCGCCGCCGACCCGATCGCGAAGCCCTTGCCGGTCGCGGCCGTGGTGTTCCCCAGCGCGTCGAGCGCGTCGGTGCGCTCGCGCACCTCGGGAGGAAGCCCGCTCATCTCGGCGTTGCCGCCGGCGTTGTCCGCGATGGGGCCGTAGGCGTCCGTCGCGAGCGTGATGCCGAGCGTCGAGAGCATGCCGACCGCCGCCATGCCGATGCCGTACAGGCCCAGGTTCATGGTGTCCGTGGTGAACTGCCAGCCCGAGCCGGCGAAGTAGGCGAGCGAGGTGCCGATGCCGACAGCGGCGACGGGCACCGCGACCGACAGCATCCCCTCGCCGAGCCCCGAGATGATGACGGTCGCCGGACCGGTCTTCGAGCTGCCCGCGATCCGCTGCGTAGGAGCGTAGCCCTGGGACGTGAAGTGCTCGGCCGCGCGTCCGATGGTGATGCCGACCAGCAGGCCGACCACCAGAGCGGTCCACACGCCCCAGAGGTTCGGCACCCCCATCAGCGACAGGACCGCGAGGGACAGCAGCGCGATCAGCACCGCCGAGCCGTTCACGCCACGCCCGAGCGACGCGAGGAGCTGCTGCGCGCTCGCACCCTCCCGGGTGCGGACGAAGAACACGCCGACGACCGACAGCAGCGTGCCGAGGGCGCCGATCACCATGGGCGCCACCACGGCCGTCAGCTGGACCTCGGCGCCCGCGCCGAAGTACGCCGCCGCTCCCAGGGCGGCGGAGGCGAGGATCACACCCACGTAGGACTCGTACAGGTCGGCGCCCATGCCTGCGACGTCGCCGACGTTGTCGCCCACGTTGTCCGCGATGGTCGCCGGGTTGCGAGGGTCGTCCTCGGGGATGCCCGCCTCGATCTTGCCCACCAGGTCCGCGCCCACATCGGCGGCCTTGGTGAAGATGCCGCCGCCGACGCGGGCGAACAGCGACTGCACGGCGGCGCCCATGCCGAACGTCAGCATCGTGGTGGTCACGATCACCACGTGGTGCGCGTCGTCGATCGAGTAGAAGCGGGTGAGGACGAAGAACCACACGGCGATGTCGAGCAGCCCGAGCCCGACCACCGTCAGCCCCATGACGGCGCCCGACCGGAACGCGACGCGCAGCCCGTGGTTGAGGGACTCGCGCGCGGCGTTGGCCGTGCGAGCCGAGGCGAAGGTCGCGGTACGCATCCCGATGAAGCCCGCGAGTCCGGAGAACAGGCCGCCGGTGAGGAACGCGAACGGCACCCACGGGTTCTGCATGTGCAGCACGTACGCGAGCACGCAGAAGATCGCGGTGAGCGACGCCAGGACGATCCCGACCACCTTGTACTGCTGCTTGAGGTAGGCGAGCGCGCCGGCACGCACGTGCGCGGCGATGCGGGCCATCGTCTCGGTGCCCTCCGACTCCTTCATCATCTGCGAGAAGAAGAAGTAGGCGGCGCCGAGCGCGAGCACGGATGCGAGGGGGACGAGCCAGAACCAGGCAGGCATGACGACCTTCCGTCGGTAGGGGGTCTAGTGGCCGAAGGCGGACTGGGCGGAGCGCCACCAGGCGAGATGCTCACGCTCCAGCGCGTCTCGGTCGGGCATGGGGAACGCGGTGAGCCCGGTGGAGTCGCCGACGTAGAAGGCGCGCCGGACGGTCCGGAACAGCACCTCCTGGGTCATCTGCCGCAGCACCGTCTTCGTGGGCTTCGCAGGTCCGGTGGCGAGCTCTCGCAGGCAGTCGCGCAGGTGCCCGATGTTCGGGTAGGGGAGGTCCTCGACGTCCGGGTCGGCCGAGTCCGGGTCGCCGCGCAGGGTGCCGAGCGTGAGCTCGGTGAAGGCGATGCGGGGCACGTGCACCGGCTGCGAGGTGTCCGTGATGAAGGCGGTGAAGGCGGCCGGGTCGAGGTTCGACACGACGCGCGGATTCACGGGGCAGAACTCCTGGTACATGCGCGCGCGCTGCTCGCCGTCGGGCTCGTACGGTCGAGGAAGCAGCGTCAGGGTGCGGCCGTCGTCGGTGGTGAGGTGCAGCGCGGTGAGCGCCTCCCGCGGGATGAACTCGAGCACCCGGTAGATCGACAGGTACACCGAGTTCTTCGGATGTCCGTCCGGATGCGGCGAGGTGCGCGCCTCCACGTCGGACAGGTCGAAGGCACCGGGCGGGAGCGCGCCACGATCGACCGAGAAGAACACGGCCTGGCCCCGCGCGCGCTTGGCGTTGCCGATCGCGTAGTAGAGACCGAACTCCTCGGGGGTGAGCCCCGAGGCGATGAGCGCCTCGGGGATGAGGGAGAGATACAGGTGCGTCGTCATCGTCGCGTTCCTCGTGGGCCGAGCGGGTGGGGGCTCACCTTCGACGCTAGAACCCCTCGAATAGCAGGGTTGTGGGCATTTGGTCCCGGTGGCGACGAACGACGCGGGGTGACGGGTGTGCACATCGCGAGGTTCCGGGCGTGCTACAGTTCTTCTCGCGCTGAAGCGCTCCACGGAGCGGTTCGGTCCACTCGTCCGGGTGGCGGAATTGGCAGACGCGCTAGCTTGAGGTGCTAGTGCCCTTTATCGGGCGTGGGGGTTCAAGTCCCCCCTCGGACACGGAATCGAAGGCCCCGACCTGATGGTCGGGGCCTTCGTCGTGCCCGGCGACGGCATCGTCCTCCGGCCGCGTCCCCGAGGACGGCCCGCGCCTCCGCTATACGATGCGAGCAGCGCGCACATGCGCGCGAGCCCGAGACCGTCGATGCGAGGAGGACCGGTGCCCGCGACCCGGACACGGCCGGTCCCGCTGCCGTCGACCTGGGTGTCCCGCGCCGAGGCGTGGGCTGCATCCTTCCGCGACACCCGGCGCGGACGGATGGGCGTGCTCGCGTTCTACGTGGTCGTCTCGGCGCTGATCGTCGTCCCGGTCGTGCTCGGGCCGGGGACCGCGCTGTCCCGGATCGACGAGCCGACCCACGCCGACTACGCCTGGCAGGTCGCGCACGGCCAGATCCCCTATGCGGGATCCGTGATCGCGCCCGAGATCCGCGAGCTCTGGGCGTGCGCCGGTCAGGAGCGCTACGACCTGCCCGCCTGCGGATCTGCCGCCGAGGCGTGGGAGTTCCCCTACCTGGGCCAGCAGTACAACTTCAGCCATCCACCGCTGTACTACGCCGTGGTCGGCCTGCCCGCGCGCGCGCTCGACGCCGTGCTGCCCGGCTCGGACTTCATCACCTCGGCGAGGCTGCTGGGGGTGGGATGGCTCGCCGGCGGCATGTTCGTGCTGTTCGTCGCGCTGCGTCGCTGGCGTCTCGATCCGATGGCGGCGATCGTCGCTCCGCTCCTGCTCCCTGCGTTCCCCCGGGTGCTCCACGCGGTCACCACGGTGAACCCCGACGCGGCCGCGGTGGTGATCGGCGCCGCGGCGGTGTGGCTCGCCGCGCGGATCCTCGTCGACGACCACGCCGACTGGCGCGTCGCGGCCGCGCTGGCGGGCGCCGCGGGCATGTCGAAGACCATCACCGCGATCCCGTTCATCGCGCTCGGCGCTCTCCTGGTGTTCCGCGCGGTGCGCGACCGCCGCGTCCGGGATCGCGCGTCCCGGGTGAGGGAGCTCGTGCTCGTGGGCGCCATGGCCGCGGCGATCCTGATCCCATACGGCCTCTGGCAGGCGTGGCAGGGGACGCGTGGGGACGTCGGGTGGCAGAACCCGCTCGTCGGGCTCAACACCCGCGACGTGCTCGGGCTGCCGGGATCGGAGTGGATCGAGACGGCGTTCAGCGGCCTCAACCTCGCGTCCGAGTACTACCTGCAGCCACCCCTCAACGTCGCGCTGATGATCTCGTGGACCCGGCTTCTCAACCTGCTCGTGATCGGCGCCGTGTTCGCGGTGATCGTCGCGTGCGCCAAGGAGCCCGCGCGACGGTCCCTCGGCTGGATGGTGCTCGCCGGGGCGGCCCTGTACCCGACGATCGTCCAGGCGCAGGCGTACCTGAGCACCGCGGTCCCCCAGTACTTCCCGTCCGTCACCGGTCGCTACGGTCTCGCGCTGGTCCCGGGGGTGGTCGCCTGCCTGGTGATCGCCGGCTGGAAGGCCGGGTACCGCCGCCTCATCTACGTGCTGGTCCTGGCCGGCGCCGTGGTGCTCGGGATCGTCATCTCGAACGGCATGTCCGTCTCCTGAGGCGACGATGCGCGGCGTCGCCGCGCGCCGCCGCTAGCCTGGGCGGATGACCGAGTCCGACGTGGTGCGCCTCGCACGAGACCTCATCCGCATCGACACCTCCAACTACGGTGACGTCGACGGCCCGGGGGAGAGGGCCGCGGCCGAGTACGTCGCCGCCTACCTGTCCGACCTCGGGCTCGAGCCCGTGATTCGCGAGTCCGAGCCGGGCCGCGCGAGCCTCACCGCGCTGTGGGAGGGCTCCGACCGCACGCGTCCGCCGCTGGTCCTGCACGGACACCTCGACGTGGTGCCGGCGTTCCGGGAGGACTGGACCGTCGAGCCCTTCGCGGCGGAGGTCAAGGACGGCATGATCTGGGGCCGCGGCGCGGTCGACATGAAGGGCGTCGACGCGATGTACCTGGCCGCGATCGGCCGGATGATCCGCGCCGGCGCGAAGCCGGCCCGCGACATCGTCATCGCGTTCTTCGCGGACGAGGAGCATGGCGGCCACCGGGGCGCGAAGTGGATGGTGCAGCATCACCCCGACGACTTCCGCGGGGCCACCGAGGCGGTCTCCGAGGTCGGCGGCTTCTCGATCCAGGTGGGGGACCGGCGCGTCTACCTGTTCCAGACCGGCGAGAAGGGCATGCAGTGGGTGCGCCTCGCCGCGACCGGCGTGCAGGGGCACGGCTCGCTGGTGCACCGGGACAACGCCGTCGCGCACCTCGCCGGCGCCATGCACCGGATCGGTCAGCATGTCTGGCCCATGGAGATCACGCCGCCGGTCGAGACCCTGCTGCGCGGCATCGCCGACATCCTCGGCATCGACTACGCCGAGGACCCTGAGACGGTCGACCGGATCGTCGCCGGCATGGGGGCCGTCGGGCGGATGGTCGAGGCGTCGCTCAGGAACACCTCGAACCCGACCATGCTGGACGCGGGCTACAAGGTCAACGTGATCCCCGACACCGCCGGCGGCTTCGTGGACTCGCGCTTCCTCCACGGTCAGCAGGAGCAGGTCCTGCGCAAGCTCGAGGAGCTCGCCGGCACCGACGTCAAGGTCGAGCCGTACATCCTCGAGCAGTCCATCGAGCTGCCCTTCGACGCGCCGCTGGTCCACAAGGCGATCGCGGCGATCAAGGCGGACGACCCGGACGCCGTGGTGCTTCCGTACTCGATGATGGGCGGCACCGACAACAAGCACCTCGCGACGATCGGGATCGCCGGCTACGGCTTCGCGCCCCTGCGGCTGCCTCCCGAGCTCGACTTCCCCGGGCTCTTCCATGGCATCGACGAGCGCGTGCCGCTCGACTCGCTCGAGTTCGGCACCGATGTCATGGTGCGCTTCCTCGCCGACTGCTGACGCGCATCGTCCCGGCGGGGACGATGCGGCGCCGGGGCCGCGCGTCAGGCCGCGTCGTCGGTGCGACGCACGTTCATCACCCGGCGGCGCAGCCACACCCGGCGCGCGCCACCGTAGAACAGCTGCGACCTCACCAGGTCCCAGCGGCCGTACTCCGCCTGCTCGGTGAGGACCGCGCGCGCCTCCGACCGCGACACGTCGCGCGCGATGTCGACCACGCGCCACTCGTAGCGGCTGTCGGCGGATGCGGTGCCCCGGGTCGGGACCACCACGTGGGCGGGGACGTGCTGACCAGGATTCATCGTGCCTCCCATTCAATCGCAACCACGGGTAACGTCATAGCCATGAGCAGCAATGCGCATGAGGCGCTGAGGGTGCTGGTGGCGGCCTTCGAGGAGCATCTGGCCGCGGTGATCGGGCGTCGCGGGGACGAGGACGCGACCGTCGACGAGGCGTACGACGCGCTCGCGGACGCCTTCGACCGGTACGAGGCGGTGCTCGACGTCGAGCTCGGCGAGACGCTGCCGATGATCGCGGACGACGACGAGGAGCTGGACGACGAGGAGCTCGACGGCCACGCCGAGGAGGACGAGGACGAGCTGGACGACGACCTGGACGACTTCGAGCTGAGCTGACCAGGCCGCGCGCTCATCGCCGCTCCGGGTATCCCAGGTCGATCGCCGAGACCTCGTCCAGCGCCTGCGCGATCGCCGAGGCCAGGCGCAGGTCGGGCGCGGCGAGCGACGGTGTCAGCTGCTCCGCCGTGCGGGCACCGACCACCGCGCTCGCGATGAACGGACGGGCCAGCACCCATGCGAGCGCCACCTCCTGCGGCTGGACGCCGAGCCCGTCGGACGCGATCGACACGGCCTCCACGATCGACCCCGCGCGGTCGTCCAGGTAGGGCGCGACGAATCCCGAGAGGTGCTCGGACGCCGCCCGCGAGTCCGCGGGGATCGCGTGACGGTACTTGCCGGTCAGCACCCCGCGGCCCAGCGGGGACCAGGCGAGGACCCCCATCCCGAGCGCCTTCGTGGCGGGCACGACCTCGCGCTCGATGCCGCGCTGCAGCAGGGAGTACTCCATCTCGGTCGCGGCGATCGAGGGCCGGCGCCCCGCCAGCGCCGCGATCTGCGCCGTCGCCCACCCGGGGAAGTTCGAGACCCCGACGTAGCGCGCGCGGCCGCTGTTGACCGCGATCTCGAGAGCGTGGAGCGTCTCGTCGATCGGGGTGGTCGCGTCGTGCTGGTGGACCAGCCACAGGTCCACATGGTCCGTGCCCAGGCGCTCGAGCGAGGCGTCGAGGGTGTCGAGCATCGTGTCGCGCGAGGCGTCGACCACGCCGCCGCTGCGGGTCCGTCGGATCCCCGCCTTGGTGCAGATCTGCACGTCGCCGCGCGAGTGCGCCGCGGTGAGCAGCCGCCCGATCAGCGCCTCCGACCCGCCGTCCGCGTACGAAGCCGCGGTGTCGATCAGCGTGCCGCCGGCGTCGAGGAAGAGGTCGAGCTGGTCCGCCGCCTCACCGTCGTCGGTGTCGCGGCTCCAGGTCATGGTGCCGAGTGCCAGGCGCGAGACCTCGAGACCTGTGGTGCCGATCCTCGCGCGCTGCATGACAGCGACGCTAGCGGACCGGTCGCGCCGAGCCTCGGCGCGACGCGCGGGGGCCGTCCCGGCGGGCAGTAGGGTGGCCGCCATGGGTTGGTGGGAAGCGGTCATCCTCGGACTGGTGCAGGGGCTCACGGAGTTCCTGCCGATCTCCTCGAGCGCGCACATCCGCGTGATCGGCGCGCTCCTTCCGCACGGCACCGACCCGGGCGCGGCGTTCACCGCGATCATCCAGATCGGCACCGAGGCAGCGGTGCTCGTGTACTTCTGGAAGGACATCGTCCGGATCGTCGCCGCGTGGTTCCGCGCGCTGTTCGGCCGTGACGGCTCCGACTGGCGTGCTCGCATGGGCGCGCACTCGTCCGACGCGCGGATGGGGTGGTTCGTCATCCTCGGCTCGTTCCCGATCGTGATCCTCGGCGTGCTCTTCAAGGACGCGATCGAGACAAGCCTGCGCAACCTGTACATCACCGCGGCCGTGCTCGCCCTGTTCGCGATCGTGCTGTGGTTCGCGGATCGCGTCGGCTCGAAGCGGCGTCAGCTCGACGAGCTCACGGTGAAGGACGCGATCCTGCTGGGCTTCGCCCAGGCCATGGCCCTGATCCCCGGGGTCTCGCGGTCGGGCGGCACCATCACCATGGGCCTGCTGCTCGGCATGACCCGCGAGGCCGCGGCGAGGATCTCCTTCCTGCTCGCGATCCCGGCGGTGCTCGGCTCGGGCTTCTTCGAGCTGTACACCGAGTGGGACACGCTGGGGGCCGCCGGGTCGCCCGGCTTCGTCAACACCGCGATCGCGACGGTGGTCGCCTTCGGCGTCGGGTACGCCGTGATCGTGTGGTTCCTCAAGCTGGTCTCGACGCACAGCTACACGCCGTTCGTGCTGTACCGGATCGGCGCCTCGGGCGCGATCCTGGGCCTGCTCGCGGCGGGAGCCATCAGCGCGACCTGACCCCCGCATCGCCCCGCCCCGCGCGAACCCCTCTACCACCCCACTCGTCTCGGGACACTCAGTCCTCAATCTGAGGCGTGGTCGGGCGTCTCGGGACACTCAGTCCCCATCGGCGCGAGGTCACCGCGGGCGACGAGGACTGAGTGTCCCGGGAAGGCTTGGATCGGCCGGAAACGAGGACTGAGTGTCCCGACAGCATGTGGCGAGCGGAGGCGCGGAAGCGCGGGGAGGCAGGGGGAGAGGGCTCAGGCCTTGCCGTTGCCGCTGTCGCGGCGGCGCAGGAACTTCTCGAACTCCGCGGCGATCGCGTCGCCCGAGGCCTCCGGCAGGCTGGTCTCGTCCATCAGCGACTCGAGCTGCTGGACATGCGCGGCGATCTCCTCGTCCTCCTCGGCGAGCTCGTCGGCTCCGCGCTGCCACGCGTCGACCTCGTCGACCATCTCGCCCAGATCGATCGGCTCGCCCAGGAAGCGCTCGAGCTGCGAGAGGATCGACACCGTCGCCTTCGGGCTCGGCGGGTGCGCGACGTAGTGCGGCACCCCGACCCAGACCGAGATGACCGTGATGCCGCGCAGGCTCGCCTCGTGCCCGAGCACCCCGAGCACGCCGGTCGGTCCCTCGTAGTCGGACCGCTCGAGGTCGAACGCCTGGCGCGCGGCCGCGTCCTCGCTGGTGACGAAGGTCGGCAGCGGTCGCGTGTGCGGCGCGTCGACCAGCAGCGCGCCGCAGGTGATGAGGGTCGAGACCTCGAGGTCCTCCGCGTAGTCGAGGATCTCCCGGCAGAAGGTGCGCCAGCGCATCGAGGGCTCGATGCCGCGCACGACCACCACCTCGCGGTCGCCCACCCACGGCCCGTTCGCGGTCGACAGCACCGTTCCCGGCCACGAGACCACGCGCTCCCCGCCCGGCAGGGTCTGGATCGAGGGCCGGCTCACCTGGAAGTCGTGGTACTCCTCCGGGTCGAGAGTCGCGTACTCGCGGGCCTCCCACGCGCGGGCCAGGTGGTCGAGCGCGGACGATGCGGCGGAGCCGGCGTCGTTCCAGCCCTCGAAGGCCGCGATCATCACGGACTGGTCGGCGGCCAGGGAGACGGGGTCGCTGTCGGGGCTCATTGCGCCAGCCTAGACTCGCCCCATATGAATGAGAAGGCGACTCTCCCTGCCGCGGTCCTGTGGGACATGGACGGCACCCTGATCGACTCGGAGCCGTACTGGATCTCGGCCGAGATCGAGCTCACCCGCAGCTTCGGCGTCGAGTGGACGCACGAGGACGGGCTGACCCTGGTCGGCAAGCCGCTGCTGTACTCGGCAGAGCTGTTCCGGGAGCGCGGGGTCGATCTGGACCCCGAGGACATCATCGACTTCCTCATCGAGCGCGTGACGGCGCAGGTGCGGCGCGAGACGCCCTGGATGGACGATGCGCGGGCGCTGCTCGACTCCGTGGTCGCCGCGGGCATCCCGTGCGCCCTGGTGACGATGTCCTACTCGCGCCTGGCCGATGCCGTGGTGTCGCGGGTGCCCGACGCCTTCGCGGTGGTGGTCACCGGCGACCAGGTGACCCACGGCAAGCCCCATCCGGAGGCGTACCTCACGGCGGCGCAGCGGCTGGGCGTCCCGATCGAGCGCTGCGTCGCGATCGAGGACTCGCCGTCCGGCGTCGGCTCCGCGTACACGGCCGGCGCGACCACCCTCGGCGTGCGCCGGCTCGCCCCCCTCGAGGCGCGCCCGGGCCTGTCGCGGGTGCGGTCGCTCGACGGGATGACGGCCGGGACGCTGGCGCGTCTGCTCGCGGGCGACGTGATCGACGAGCTCGGCGACGAGGTCTGATCCGATGCGAGGTCCCCGCTCGACGCTCGCGCACGTCCGGGACACCGCACGTGACGCCGCCCGGCTCCACGGCGGCCGCGACCCCGATCGCGGCGCCCAGCACGCCCGGCTGCTGATCGGGAGCGGACGCAGCGGCACCACCTGGCTCCTGCAGGAGATGACCCGTCTCACCGCCGCGCGCCCGGTGTTCGAGCCGTTCCACCCGATCGACGTGCCGCGGTCGAGCGAGGTGGTCCCGCGCGGCTACCTCCCACGGGACGCCGAGGCCCCCGCGCTCGAGCGCCACGTCGCGGACGTGCTCGGGGGCGGTTTCCGCGCCCACTGGACCGAGCAGTGCAACCCCGCCCCGTACCTGCACCGCTACCGCGGTCGGGTGGTCAAGGAGGTCCACACCCACCTGTGGGCCGGATGGCTTCAGGCGCGCTTCCCCGAGGTCCCGATCGCGGTGGTGGTCCGTCACCCGTTCGCGCAGGTCGGGAGCCGGTCGGCGCTCGCGTGGAGCGACCGCAAGCTCGACCTGATCGTCGCGGATGCCGACCTCGTCGACGCGCATGCCCCGGAGCTGCCGGCGCTGGTCGCGGACGCGCGCACCCCGCTCGAACGCGGCGTGCTCCTGTGGGCGATCGACAACAGGGTGCTGCTGCGGACGCTCACGCCGGGCTCGCCGTTCCTCTTCGGCTACGAGGACGCGGTCGCCGACCCCGCCGTGGTCGGCGACCTGCTGGAGCACTTCGGCTTCCCCCGGCCCGCCTCGCGCGAGCTCGCCCACGAGGCCCGGGGCGTGGCGTCGCTCATGTCGCAGCCGGGGGCTCCCCGGCGCGCCGCCGCGGACGCGAACGCGAAGTGGCTCGACGGTGCGGATCCCGCCGCGGTCGGACGCGCGCTCGCGTCGCTCGAGGCGCTGGGCTTCGGGGACGTCTTCGACGCGCGCGGCGGCACCGACATCGGACGGCTGCGGGAGCGAGCCGCCGGCGGACTCGCCTGACGGAGCGGCCGGGTCAGGCGCCGGCAGGACGCACGCCGAGCGCGCGTTCGACGGCGTCCGGGTCGAGCGCGGGCTCGACGCCGCCGAACTCGGGACAGCGGTCCTGGAAGCTGCACCATCCGCACAGCGGACCCTTGCGCGTGCGGAAGCGGCCCGCGGCGGCGGCCGCGGTGATCTCCGCCCACACCTCGCGGATCTCGTGCTCCACCTGGGCGATGTCGTCACCGGTGGGCCGGATCTCGAGCCGGCCGCCGTCCTTGAGGAACAGCAGCTGGAGGAGTGCGGGGCGGCGCTGCCGGATCCGCTCGATGACGAGCGCGTAGAAGCGCATCTGGAACCGCTCCTTCTTGGCTCCGTAGCGCGGGTCGGGCGTCTTGCCGGTCTTGTAGTCGACGATCCGGATGGACCCGTCGGGCGCGATGTCGATGCGATCGACGATGCCCCGCAGCAGCGGGCCGTCCTCGAGCTGGACCTCGACGAACTCCTCCCGCCCCGCCGGCTCGAGGCGCTGCGGGTTCTCGAGGTCGAAGTAGGTGGCGAGGCGCTGGCGGCCGTCCGCGAGCCAGGCCGACTCCGCGGCCTCGTCGTCATGGAGCGACGCGAGCTCGGGCCGTTTGTCGCGCATGCGCCGCCACTCGGGCTCCAGCCGCTCCTGCGCCGCCTCGACGGTGCGGTCAGGCGCCGGCAGGTCGTAGAGCCGTTCGAGGACCGCGTGCACCAGCGTGCCGAGCGTCGCGGCTGCGGACGGCGGCTCGGGGAGCCGGTCCACCGTCCGGTACCTGAACAGCAGCGGGCACTGCTGGAAGTCGCCCGCGCGGGACGGGGACAGTGCGGGAGGACGAGGCATGGCACCACCCTAGGCGGGGCCTCCGACACCGGGCCGCCCGTGCGGCGGGCGGCGCGTCGCGACCGTCTACGGTTGAGCCATGGCCTCTCCCCGGACCCGTGGCATCCCTCTCGGCCGCGTGCTGGGCGCGCGCGTCGTGCTCGCGCCGTCGACCCTGATCATGGCGGTGGTGCTCGCGGCCCTCTACGGCACCGCGTACTCGTCAGACGGGTTCAGCAGCGACGGCGCGATCCTCGGGCTCGTGGTCGCCGTCGCGCTGTTCGTCTCGATCTTCCTGCACGAGTTCGCCCACGCGGTGGCCGCTCGCGGCTTCAAGCGCGAGGTGCATGAGATCGTCCTCACCTTCTTCGGCGGCCACACCCAGTTCCGCGCCTCCGACCCGCGCCCGGTGGAGATCGGCGTGATCGCGGCCTCGGGGCCGCTCGCCAACGCCGTGATCGGCGCGGTGGCGATGGCGCTCGCGGGAACGCTCGACGGGCTGCCCGGCGCGGTCACCCGGTACATCGCGCTGCTCAACTTCTTCCTCGCGGGCTTCAACGCGCTGCCGGGCACGCCGCTCGACGGCGGCCGGGTGGTGAACGCCATCGTGTGGGGCGTGTCCGGGGACCGCTGGAAGGGGCACCGATGGGCGGCCCAGGGCGGTCGCATCGTCGCGATCGCGACGGTCCTCGCGGCCCTCGGCATCCCGCTCCTCCTCGGCTCGTCGCCCGACCTGGTCGCCGTCATCTGGGCGGTCTTCCTGTTCTCGGTGATCTGGCCGGCCGCGTCCGCCGAGCTGCGGGCGGCGAGCGTCCTCGCGCGTCGCGAGCGGGTCACCGCCGTCGCGGTGTCGCGCACCGCGGTCGGGGTGCCCTACGACGCCACCGTGGAGGAGGCGCGCGCGTCGGCCCACGCGGCCGGCGCGGCCGAGGTGGTGGTGCTGGCCGCCGACGGCCAGCCCGCGGGCCACTTCCCGGTCGCCCTGACGGACGAGGTGCCGCCGGAGGCCCGGCCCACCACGTCGCTCATGTCCGTGACGATGCCGCTGGTGAGAGGCGCCGTGATCCCCGCCGACGCCGTCGGCGAGGGCCTGGTCGAGGCCGTCGTGCCCTGGGTGGGCAAGACCGACGCGGTGGCCGTCATGGGACCGGACGGGCCGGTCGGCGTGGCGCTGCTCGACGACGTCGTGCGCGCCCTCCAGTAGGGCCGCCCCGGCTCCGGGTGGCCCACGGCGGCGCCCTAGACTTGCGGCATGACCCATCCTTCCGAGCCCGCCGGCGCGTCCGAGCGCAGGGGCCCGCTGCGCGCGGGGGACCGCGTCCAGCTGACCGACGTCAAGGGCCGCCACCACACGATCGTCCTCACGCCGGGCAAGCAGTTCCACACCCACCGCGGGATGTTCCACCACGACGACGTCATCGGTCGCCCCGAGGGCACCGTGGTGACGAACACCGCCGGCTTCGACTACCTGGTCCTGCGTCCGCTGCTCAGCGACTTCGTGCTCTCCATGCCGCGCGGCGCCGCCGTCGTGTACCCGAAGGATGCCGGCCAGATCATCCAGATGGCAGACATCTACCCGGGCGCGCGCGTCGTGGAGGCGGGCGTCGGGTCCGGCGGGCTGACCATGTCGCTGCTGCGCGCGGTGGGCGACGGGGGCCGGCTGGTGTCGATCGAGCGCCGCGAGGACTTCGCGGACATCGCCCGCGCGAACGTCGAGTCGCACTTCGGCGGCCCGCACCCCGCGTGGCGCCTCGAGATCGGCGACTTCGCCGACCGCGTCGGCGACGCCTTCGAGCCCGGCACGGTCGACCGCATCGTCCTCGACATGCTGGCCCCGTGGGAGAACCTCGAGGCGGCGGCGGCGGCGCTGGCCCCGGGCGGCGTCCTGCTCGCGTACGTGGCCACCACCACGCAGCTCTCGCGTCTGGCGGAGGACCTGCGCGAGCACGGCGGCTTCACCGAGCCCCGCGCGTGGGAGACGATGCTGCGGACGTGGCATCTCGAGGGGCTCGCCGTGCGTCCCGACCACCGCATGGTGGGGCACACCGGATTCCTGCTCACCACGCGCCGCATGGCGCCGGGCGTCGACGCGCCTCGGCGCACCCGCCGTCCCGCCAAGGGCGCCTACCCGGTCGACGGCGAATGGGAGCCCGAGGACCTGGGGGAGCGTCCGGTGAGCGACAAGAAGGTGCGCAAGGTCCGTCGCGACGCGGTCGCGACGGTCGAGGCGGCGGCCGCGCTGCACCACGCAGCCGACGGCGCGGCGGACGATGCGGGGGAGGAGTGATGGTGGCTGAGGCACAGGACCTGATCGCGCGGCTCGAGCGCCAGAACGCGGAGCTGCAGCGCCTGCTGACGGTCGCACGGGACCAGCTGGGAGAGATGAGGGAGAAGCTCGCGGAGGCGTCGCAGCCGCCGCAGACCTTCGCGACCTTCGTCGAGCGCGCCGGGCGCAACGCGGATGTGGTCGCCTCCGGCCGGCGCCTCCGCGTCGCGGTGCTGCCGACGCTCGAGGCGGATCTCAAGCCCGGCGACGAGATCCTGCTCAACGCCATGAACGTCGTGGTCGACGTGGCCACGCCCGAGCGCTCGGGCCAGGCCGCGATCGTGCGCGAGGTGCTCGACGACGATCGGATCCTGGTGGTCGCCCGCGGCGAGGACGAGCGCGTCGTGGTGCTGATCGGCGGCGACGCGCACCGCCGCGTCCACGAGGGCGACACCGTCATCATCGATCCCCGCACCGGATTCGCCTCCGAGAAGATCGAGCGCTCCGGCGTCGAGGCCCTGCTGCTCGAGGAGGTGCCGGACATCGACTACGCCTCGATCGGCGGCCTCACGCCGCAGATCGAGCGCATCCGGGACGCGATCGAGCTGCCCCTCACCCACCCGGAGCTGTACCGCGAGCATGCCCTGCGTCCGCCGCGCGGCCTGCTGCTGTACGGCCCGCCCGGCTGCGGAAAGACGCTCATCGCCAAGGCGGTGGCGCACTCGCTCGCCGACGCGGTGGGCGCGGACCGCTCCTACTTCCTGAGCGTCAAGGGCCCCGAGCTGCTCAACAAGTACGTGGGCGAGACGGAGCGGTACATCCGCACCATCTTCGAGCGCGCCCGCGCGAAGGCGCACTCGGGCGCCCCCGTCGTGGTGTTCTTCGACGAGATGGACGCGTTGTTCCGCGCCCGCGGCTCGGGCGTGAGTTCGGACATGGAGACCACGATCGTGCCGCAGCTCCTCACGGAGCTCGACGGCGTGGAGGCGCTGGGCAACGTGATCGTGATCGGTGCCTCGAACCGCGAGGACATGATCGACCCCGCGATCCTGCGCCCCGGCCGCCTCGACGTGAAGATCGAGATCTCGCGACCCTCGCGGGCGGCGACGGCGGACATCTTCGGCAAGTACCTCACGGCCGACCTCCCGCTCGCGCAGGCCGAGCTCGACGCCCACGGCGGGGACGCGGGCGCGACCGCGCAGGCCCTCATCCAGGCGGCGACCGACCGGATCTTCGCCCACGACGATGCGCATCGTCACGTCTCCGGCGCGGTGGTCCGCAACGTGGTCGACCGCGCGAAGACCGCCGCGATCAAGGGCGTGGTCGCGGGCGAGGCCCGCGGCCTCACGCGCACGCACCTGGCGATGGCCGCGGATCAGGAGCTCGCGGAGGCTCGCGCGGTCGAGATGAAGTCGCTGGGCGGTTGACGATGCGGGTGGTCGGGATCGAGACCGAGTACGGCATCGTCGACCCCGACGAGCCGCGCGCCAATCCCATCCTGCTGTCCTCGCGGCTGGTCGCGGCCTGCCGCGAGCGGGCGGGCGAGGCGACCACACGGTGGGACTACGGCGGCGAGGACCCGCTGCAGGACCTCCGCGGCTTCCGTCGGTCGCGCGCCGGCGCGAGCGCGGACCTGCTCACGGATTCGCCCGAGTTCGACCCGGACGCGGGCACGGTGACGCTGAGGCGTCGCCGAGGCTCCTGGGAGGACCCGGCGCACCTCAACGCGGTGCTGAGCAACGGCGCCCGCTTCTACGTCGACCACGCGCATCCCGAGTACTCGGGCCCCGAGGTCACGAACGCGCGCGACGCGGTGATCTGGGACCGGGCGGGCGACGCGATCGCCCTCGCGGCCGCCGCCCGCTACGTCGAGGACAACCGCGAGCGGCTCGAGCTGTACAAGAACAACGTCGACGGCAAGGGCGCGAGCTACGGCACCCACGAGAACTTCCTGGTCGGTCGCGCGACGGACTTCGAGCTGCTCGCGAGGCGCCTGACGCCGCACCTGGTCACGCGCCAGGTGTTCACCGGTGCCGGACGGGTCGGCCTCGGGCAGTTCGGCGAGGACGCGGGATTCCAGATCAGTCAGCGTGCTGACTACATCGAGGCCGAGGTCGGCCTGGAGACCACCCTGCGACGACCGATCGTCAACACCCGCGACGAGCCGCACGCCACCCGGTCCCTGTACCGCCGCCTGCACGTGATCCTGGGCGACGCGAACCTGTTCGACGTCGCCACGTATCTCAAGGTGGGCACCACCGCGCTGGTGCTCGCCGCGATCGAGGCGGAGGACGAGCGCCTGGACGTGCTCGAGCTCGCGACCCCGGTCGAGGCGGTCCAGCAGGTGTCCCGCGACCTCTCGCTGCGCGCGCGGCTCGAACTCGCCGACGGGGACGACGCGTCCGCGCTCGAGATCCAGCGTGCCCTGCTCGAGATCTGCCGCTCCTATGCGACCGACGCCGAGGAGGCGGCCGTGATCGCGCGGTGGGAGCAGGTGCTCGAGAGGCTGGCCACCGACGTCTGGTCGGCCGCGCGCGAGGTCGAATGGGTCGCGAAGCTCCAGCTGCTCGGGCGCATGCGCGCCAAGCACGCGACGCCGGAGGCCCCCGAGGGGCTGCGGTGGGACGACGCGCGGCTCGCGGCGCTCGACCTGCAGTGGAGCCGCCTGGGCGACGGCCTGGCGACGCGGCTCGCGGCCGCCGGCGCGGTCGAGCGGATCGGCACCGAGGCCGAGGTCGCGGCCGCCGTCGCGACGGCCCCGCAGGACACGCGGGCGCGGCTCAGGGGCGGCGTGGTCGCGGGTCGCCCCGACCTGGTGGACGCGGCGGGATGGTCGACCGTGGTGCTCGACCGCGAGACCGACCACGGCCACCTCGAGGTGATCCACCTGGACGAGCCGCTGCGCACCACGCACCCGCTGCTCGAGCCCCTGCTGGCGGGTGAGCCGGGCGCCTGACGGCGCCGCGCATCGTCCCGCCACAAGGGTGCCGGACGCCACCCCGGTGGACGGCGACGCGGTCCGCGCGCGCGGATAGACTCGACGCATGGCCCAGATCAACGCGCAAGGACAGCCCTACGAGGACGACGAGGCGCCGGAGCCCCTGCCCGCGCCCGCGGCGGCCGCCACCACGGACGCCATCGACGACCTGCTCGACGAGATCGACGGCTCGTTGCAGGTGAACGCCGAGCAGTTCGTGCGCTCATTCGTCCAGAAGGGCGGCGAGTAGGCCCGGCGCCTCGCTCATGATCCTCAACGAGATCCCGCCGCCGCTCGACGTCGATCCCGCCCGTCGCATCTTCGGCCTCGAGACCGAGTTCGGCCTGCACCTCGACACGGGCGCGGGCCGTCCCGTCACGCCCGAGGAGGTCGCCGGGCACCTGTTCCACTCGGTGGTGCAGTGGGGGCGCAGCTCGAACGTGTTCCTGCCCAACGCGTCCCGGCTCTACATCGACGTGGGTGCGCATCCCGAGTACGCGACGGCGGAGTGCGACACGCTGACCGACCTGATCGCGCTCGACAAGGCCGGCGAGCGGATCGTCCACGACCTGATCGCGGGCGGCGAGGAGCGGCTGCGAGCCGCGGGGGTCGACGGCACCATCCATCTCTACAAGAACAACACGGACTCGGCCGGCAACAGCTACGGCTGCCACGAGAACTACCTGGTCCGCCGGCGCGCCGACTTCAAGGCGTTCGCGTCCGCGCTGCTGCCGTTCCTGGTCACCCGCCAGATCGTCACCGGCGCCGGCACCATCACCCGCACGCCCTCCGGCGCTCACTACAGCTTCTCGCCGCGCGCCGACCACATGTGGGAGGGCATGAGCTCGGCGACCACGCGGTCGCGACCGATGATCAACACCCGCGACGAGCCGCACGCGAACGCCGAGCTGTACCGGCGCATGCACGTGATCGTCGGCGACTCGACCATGGCGGAGCCGACCGCGCTCCTCAAGGTGGGGTCGACCGACCTGATCCTGCGCCTCATGGAGGCGCGCGTCCCGCTGCCCGAGCTGACCCTCGCCCGAGAGATGCAGGCGATCCGCGACGTGGCGCACGACCTGACGGGCCGCGCGACCGTCGAGCTCGCGGACGGGCGGCGGCTGACGGCGGTCCAGGTGCAGCAGACCTACCTCGACGCGGTGCGCGCGCATGTGGGCGGGCTCATCGAGCGCACGGACGAGGTCGACCAGATCCTCGACCTGTGGCAACGCGGCATCGATGCGGTGCGGACCCAGGACTTCTCGCTGGTGGCCACCGAGCTGGACTGGGCCATCAAGCACCGCCTCGTCATGCGGTACCGGGACCGGCTCGGATGCGCGCTCGACGACGCGCGCCTCGCGCGCCTGGAGCTCGCGTTCCACGACGTCTCTCCCCAGCGCGGCCTCTTCTACCGGCTCCAGGACCAGGGGCTGGTGCGCCGCATCGTCCCCGAGGAGGCGATCGAGGCGGCGAAGACGCGCGCGCCGCAGACCACCAGGGCCCGGCTGCGGGGCGAGTTCGTCGAGAAGGCGCTCGCGTCGGGCCGCGACTTCACCGTCGACTGGGTGCATCTGAAGATCGCCGGGAGCTCCGGCACGACCGTCCTCCTCAAGGACCCGTTCAGGAGCGAGGACGCGCGTGTCGACGCGCTGATCGACCTTCTCGAAACGGTTTGAGGGGCCGTAGACTTCTGCGGTCCCGAAAGGAATCCCACCCATGCCTCGTCTCGCCGCGATCGCGCTCGCGCTCGTGCTGTCGCTCGGCCTCGCCGCCTGCTCGGCAGGGTCGAGCCCCGACGCCTCCGTGACGGCCGCCGGCAGCATCGACGACATCGTGATCGGTGGCTCGGACACGCTCGCGCCCTCGCTCGAGTTCGTCCCGGGGCAGCAGTACTCCAAGGAGCAGGCCAGGGTGGTCTGGAACGGCGACGGCGACTTCCTCGAGGACGGCCAGCCGCTGCTGCTCGACATCTATGGCGCCTCGCTGGACGACGGCACCCCGCTCATCAACACCTACGACGGGCTGCCGCGGTCCTTCCTGCTCGCGCCCGAGGTGGTGGGCGACACCCTCTACGACACGCTGCTCGACGTCCGGGTCGGGGCGCGCGTGCTCGTGGTCGCCCCTCCGAGCTTCGACTCGGACACCGAGCCGCCCATCGCGATGGTGGTCGACGTGCTCCCGGTGCGGGCCACCGGCGTCGACGTCGAACCCGTCGCGGGGCTGCCGGCGGTGACGCTCGACCCCCTGACGGGCGAGCCGTCGATCGACCTCGGCGAGGAGGAGGACCCGCCGACCGACCTGGTGGTGTCCACGCTGATCCTGGGCTCGGGTCCGCAGATCCAGGAGGGCTCGTACGTCACGGTCAACTACACCGGCTGGTACTGGTCGGACGGCTCGGACGACGAGGGCGAGTGGAGCCGCGGCGACGTCCTCGACTCGTCCTGGCCCGTCGAGATGGCGCCCTTCGAGCTCCAGATCGGCAAGGGGCAGGTGATCCGCGGCTGGGACGAGGGCCTGCTCGACCAGACCGCCGGCTCCCAGGTGCTGCTGGTGGTGCCCGCGACCTACGGCTACATCGCCAAGGGCACGCTCGTCTTCGTCGTGGACATCCTCGACGTGTGGAACCCGGAGGTGTGACATGGGTGTCGCTGTCCGTCTGATCCCCTGCCTCGACGTCGACGCCGGCCGCGTCGTCAAGGGCGTGAACTTCGAGAACCTGCGCGACGCGGGCGACCCCGTCGAGCTGGCCGCGGCCTACGGCGCCGCGGGTGCCGACGAGGTCACCTTCCTCGACGTCACCGCATCGTCCGGCAACCGCGAGACCACCTACGACGTCGTGCGCCGGACCGCCGAGCAGGTGTTCGTGCCGCTGACCGTCGGCGGTGGCGTGCGTGCGCCCGAGGACGTCGACCGGCTCCTGCGTGCGGGCGCTGACAAGGTGGGCGTCAACACGGCCGCCATCGCGCGGCCCGAGCTCATCTCGGAGATCGCGGCGCGATTCGGCAACCAGGTGCTCGTGCTGTCCGTGGACGCGCGGCGGGTGCGCGACGGCGTCAGCACGCCGTCCGGATTCGAGGTGACCACGCACGGGGGTCGTCGGGGCACGGGGATCGACGCGGTCGAGTGGGCGCGCCGTGGCGCCGAGCTCGGGGCGGGCGAGATCCTCCTCAACTCGATGGACGCGGACGGCACCACCGACGGCTTCGACCTCGACATGCTCGGCCAGGTGCGCGAGGTGGTGGGCGTGCCGCTCATCGCCTCGGGGGGCGCAGGGACCGTCCAGCACTTCATCGACGCGGCCAAGGCGGGTGCCGACGCCGTGCTCGCAGCCTCCGTGTTCCACTTCCGCACCCTGTCAATCCAGGAGGTCAAGGACGCGATGCGCGCGTCCGGGATCGAGGTCAGATGACGACCCGGGGCGACTCCGGCTACGCACTCAGCGGCCGCTTCACGCGCAAGGCTGGCACGCTGCTCGGCCACGCCATCCGCACCCAGCCCTGGCAGTTCGCGATCGCTGTCGCCGCCGCCGCCGCGTTCGGGCTGCTCACGGTCGCGTTCGGCACCCTGCTCGGAGACATCACCGATCAGGTGGTGATCCCCGCCGTCGCGGGCGAGCCGATCGAGGGCGTGTGGGGGGAGCTCACGCAGGATCCCTCCGACGCCATCTGGATCGCCGGCAGCACCTTCCTGGCGATCGGCATCGTCAACGCGGTCCTGGTCGGTGTGCGCCGGATGGTCCAGGGCTACGGCGTCGCGGGCGTCATGGCGCATCACCGGCGGATCGTCGCCGACGCCATCGCGTCCCTGCCGCTGGGCTGGCACCGCGCCAACCCGTCGGGGCGCATCCTGTCCGCGATGTCCTCGGACGCGGAGACCGCGACCAGGCCGCTCCACCCCTTCGCCTTCACCGTCGGGTCCTTCGTCATGATGGTGGCGGCCGGCGTCACGATGTGGCGCATGGACCCCTGGCTGGCGGTGACCGGCATCGCGGTGGTGCCGCTGATCTTCGCGATCAACCTGGTGTACGAGCGCGTCATCACGCCGCGCTGGGACCTGGGCCAGAGCCTTCGCGCCGAGGTCGCGACCATCGCGCACGAATCCTTCGAGGGCGGCACGGTGGTCAAGGCGCTGGGCGCCGAGGAGCGCGAGACCGCGCGGTTCGCGCGCGAGACCCGCGGGCTGCGCGACGCCGACACCCGCGTGGGTCAGACCTCTGCCTGGTTCGAGCCCATGATGGACGTGGTGGTGCCGCTCGGCTCCGTCGCGCTGATGATCGTCGGCGCGGTGCGGGCCGAGGCGGGCGCGGTCACGGTCGGCAACGTGGTCTCAGCCATCTACCTGGTGACGCTCATGGCGGTCCCGATCCGGGGGCTCGGATGGGTGCTCGGCGCGATGCCGCCCGCACTGGTCGCGTTCCGTCGGGTGGGCGAGATCGCCCAGGCCGCCACGGAGGTCGACGAGCCCGGCCACCTCGACATCCCCCGCGAGGGAGCCGGCGCGCTGCGCTTCGACGGGGCCGACATCGGCGCCGATGACGGCGACGGCAACCTCGCGGTCATCCTGCGGGACGTCTCCCTCGAGCTGTCGCCCGGCTCCGTGACCGCCCTGGTCGGCGCGACGGGCGCGGGGAAGTCGACCGTCGCGCTCGCCGCTGCGCGCCTGGCGCGCCCGCTGACCGGTCAGGTCACGCTCGACGACACCGACCTCGAAGCGATCACCGACGTGGGCGACCATGTCGCGCTGGTGCCGCAGACCGCCTTCGTGTTCGCCGGCACCGTGCGCGACAACGTCACGCTCGGCGACGGCTCCTACGGGGACGATGCGGTGTGGGAGGCCCTGCGCCGCGCCAATGTGGTCGACGTGGTCGAGCGGCTCCGCGCGCCCGACGGGGGCACGAGCCTCGACGCCGAGCTCGCCGAGCGCGGGATGAACCTGTCGGGCGGCCAGCGCCAGCGCCTCGCGCTCGCGCGCGCCCTGGTGCGCGAGCCCCGCGTGCTGGTGCTCGACGACGCGACCAGCGCCGTCGATCCTCGCGTCGAGCGGGAGATCCTCACGGGGCTCGCGGGCGAGGACGGGCCCACCGTGCTCGTGATCGCCTACCGGCTCGCGTCGATCCTGCTGGCCGACCACATCGTCCACGTCGACCGCGGCCGGGTGGTCGACGCGGGCTCCCACGCGGAGCTGCTGGCGCGCGATCCCGGCTATCGCGAGCTCGTGCTCGCGTACGAGGAGGACTCGCGCCGTCAGGCGCAGGAGCAGGCGGGGTACATCGGATGAACGCCGATCAGATGGGCATGCGCCAGATGTTCCGGCGCGGCCTCCAGCTGAGCCCGGAGTTCCGCAAGGGCCTCGGGGTGACGCTCGCGCTGGCCGCGATGGCGGCGATGGGCCGGGCGGCGACGCCCTTCCTGACGCAGCGCGTGACCGACCAGGGCCTGCTGGCCCCCGACGGGGTCGCGGTCGACGTGGTCGTGCGGTACGCGCTGGGCGGCTCGGTGGTGCTGATCGCCTCCGCGATCCTCGCGTGGCAGGTGCGCCGGCGCATGGTCGCCGCGTCCGAGGCCGGCCTCGCGACGCTCAGGATCCGTGCCTTCGGCAAGGTCCACGAGCTCTCGGTGCTCACCCAGAACGAGGAGCAGCGCGGCCGCTACGTGTCGCGCGTCACCGGCGACGTCGAGACCATCCGCGACCTCATGCAGTGGACCGGCGCCGCGATGATCATCGCCGCGCTCGAGTCCTTCACGGTGTTCGTGGTCATGGTCCTGTACTCGTGGCAGCTGTCGCTCCTGGTGCTGCTCGCCTTCATCCCGATGGTGGTGTCGCTGCTGTGGATCCAGCCGCGCGTCCGCCGGGCCTTCCAGGGCGTGCGCTCGCGCGTCGCCGACCTGCTCGGCAAGACGTCCGAACAGCTCGTCGGCGTGTCGACCATCCGCGCCTACGGCGTCCAGCAGCGCATGCGCGACCAGCTGAACGAGGAGGTCGACGCGATCCTCGTGGCCGAGAAGCGGGCGTCGCTGCTCGCGTCGCTGAACTTCTCGTCGACCGTGGTGGGGCAGTCCCTCGCGACCGGCCTCGCGCTGATCGGCGGCACCCACCTGGCGCTCCGGGGCGACCTCTCCGTCGGCACGGTGGTCGCGTTCGCCTTCCTCGTCTACATGTTCTCCGGTCCGCTGATGTGGATCATCGAGATGCTCGCGGAGATGCAGCGCGCGATCGTCGGGTGGCGGCGCGTGATCGGGCTGGTCGACCAGGACGTGACGGTCGCGGATCCGGGCGAGGACGGCACGCGCATCCCGCACGGTCGCGGAGATCTCTCGATCGAGGGCGTGCGGCTCACGTACCCCGGCGGGCCGGAGGTGCTCAAGGGCATCGACCTGGACCTGCCGGCGGGGCGCCGGCTGGCGCTGGTGGGGCAGACGGGCTCGGGCAAGACCACGCTCGCGCGGCTGATGTCCCGCTTCTTCGACCCGACCGAGGGCGTGGTCCGCGTGGGCGGCGTCGATCTGCGCGACGTCCCGATGGAGTCGCTGCGACGCTCGGTGGCCGTGGTGCCCCAGGAGGGCTTCCTGTTCGACGGGTCGATCCTGTCGAACCTCGAGTACGCGCTGCCGGGCGTGACCGGCGAGGATCTCGAGCGCCGCGCGCTGGCGGCCTTCGAGTCGCTCGGGCTCGAAGGCTGGCTGAAGACGCTGCCGAACGGCCTGCGCACCCACGTGGGCCCGCGCGGCGAGCTGCTCTCCGCCGGGGAGCGTCAGCTTGTGTCGATCGCTCGCGCCTACCTGCGCGATCCCGACCTGCTGATCCTCGACGAGGCCACCTCGGCGGTCGACCCGGCGACGGAGGTGCGGATCTCGCGTGCTCTCGAGGGGCTGATGCAGGGGCGCACAGCGGTGGTCATCGCGCACCGGCTCTCGACCGCCGAGCGGGCGGACCTGGTCGCCGTGATGGAGCAGGGCGAGCTCGTCGAGGTGGGCCCGCACTCCGAGCTGGTGGGCGCGGGCGGGATCTACTCCCGCCTGCACGAGGCGTGGGTGGCCCAGACGCGCGACTGATCCCGGGCGTCGTCCGCCTGGACCTCGCCCGGTCCCTGGACACTCCGCACGGAACCGGTCCCGGATGGTCGGCGTGTCGGGCCGGATCGCGGCCCCGAACCCGGCGTGTCGCGCCGGGTTCCGTGCGTACCGTCCGGGTGGCGACGTGGAAGGATATGCGGCATGCCTCTCGACCCCTCGATCGCCTCCCGCCTCAAGCGCGACGCCGCCGGACTCGTCTGCGCGGTGGTCCAGCAGCATGACACGCGCGAGGTGCTGATGGTGGCGTGGATGAACGACGAGGCGCTCCACGAGACCCTCACGTCGGGCCGCGCGGTCTACTGGAGCCGCTCCCGTCAGGAGCTGTGGCGCAAGGGCGACACGTCGGGCCACCGCCAGCGGGTGGTGCGGGCGAGCCTCGACTGCGACGGCGACGCGATCCTGCTCGAGGTCGACCAGGTCGGCGCCGCCTGCCACACCGGGACGCGCACGTGCTTCGAGACCGGCGGAGACCTGGGCGCCGTCGTGGTGGACGATGCGGGGGTGGCGCCGTGAGCGCCGTCACCGTCGAGTGGGGTCAGACCTGGCCCGACCTCGAGGGATTCGTCGGCTACGGCGCGACCCACCGGGTGGTGCCGGTGGTGCGGCGCGTCCTCGCCGACTCGCTCACCCCGGTCGCGGTGTACCGCGCGCTGGCCGAGGAGCGCCCCGGCACGTTCATCCTCGAGAGCGCGGAGCCCGACGGCACCCGCGCGCGCTTCTCCTTCGTCGGCGTCCGCTCGCGGGCGATGCTGACGGTCGACGGCGACGATGCGCGGTGGTCGGGCGACGTGCCGGTGGGGCTCGCGGACGGCGCGCCGCTGTCCGTGATCCGCGCGGCGCTCGCCGAGCTCGCGTCCGAGCCGATCGAGGGCCTGCCGCCGCTGACCGGCGGCATGGTCGGCGTGCTCGGCTGGGACATCATCCGCCAGTGGGAGCCGACGCTGCCCATGAAGGCGCCGCGCGAGATCGACGTGCCGGACGTGCTGCTCCTGCTCGCCACCGACATCGCCGCCTTCGACCACCGCGACGGCTCGGTGTGGCTGATCGCCAACGCGGTCAACGCGGACGCGCAGGAGTCCGGCATCGAGCAGGCGTACGCCGACGCGGTCGCGCGGCTCGACCGGATGCAGCACCAGCTCGAGGCCGCGCCGGCCGGTCCGGTCTCCACGCTGTCCGACGCCGCCGAGCCGGAGGTCGCCCAGCGCAGCGCGCCGGGGGAGTACGAGGCGGCCGTGGAGTTCGCGAAGGAGGCGATCCGGGACGGCGAGGTGTTCCAGATGGTGCCCTCCCAGCGATTCGACGTCGCGACCGAGGCGAGCCCGCTCGACATCTACCGGGTGCTGCGCACGCTCAACCCGAGCCCCTACATGTACTACTTCCAGCTGGAGGACGACCAGGGCCGCGAGTTCGCGGTGGTCGGCTCGAGCCCCGAGTCCCTGTGCACGGTCAAGGACGGCCGTGTCTCGACGTTCCCGATCGCCGGATCCCGCCCGCGCGGCACGACGGTCGAGGAGGACCGCCGCCTGCAGGAGGAGCTGCTGGCGGACCCCAAGGAGATCGCCGAGCACGTGATGCTGGTGGACCTCGCGCGCAACGACCTGGTGAAGGTGTGCGAGCCCACCTCGGTCGAGGTCGCGGAGTTCATGGCCGTCAACCGCTACTCGCACGTCATGCACATCTGCTCCACCGTGCTCGGCACGCTCGAGCCGCACCAGGGCGCGGTCGACGCGTTCACCGCCGTCTTCCCGGCGGGGACGCTCTCCGGCGCGCCCAAGCCGCGGGCGATCGCGCTCATCGACGAGATCGAGCCGACCCGGCGCGCCTTCTACGGCGGCGCCGTCGGCTACTTCGACTTCGCCGGCAACATGGACATGGCGATCGCGATCCGCACCGCGCTCGTCGAGGGCGGCGTGGCGCACGTCCAGGCCGGCGCCGGGATCGTGGCGGACTCGGTGCCCGAGACCGAGGCCGCCGAGACCCGGCACAAGGCCGCCGCGATGATCCGCGCGATCGCCACCGCGTCGCGCCTCGCGTCCGCGGGCTGACGCTATGCTGGCGCCATCCGTCGAGTCCCCTAGGAGATGGCCATGTCGAGCGTGCACCTCGAGCCGCAGGACCTTCCCGATGTCGCCCCGCACAACCACGGCCGCACCATGGCCGGCTGGGTCACGAACGTCGGTCTGGTGATCGCGGCGATCGTCGCGTCGATCGGCATCGCGTTCCCGGTGTGGCCCGTCGTGTGGGTCGGCGTCGGCATCGCGGTGGTGTCCGTGGCGGCCGGTGCGGCGCTCCGCGCGCTGGGCCACGGGCAGCCCCTCGCCTGAGCCTTTACGGCACCCGGACGCGTCCGGAAGGTCCGTTCCCCGGCGCTACGATGGGCGCATGGGAGAGGGTGGCATGAGCGTTCTTGACAGCATCGTCGCAGGGGTCCTGGAGGACCTCTCCGTCCGTCAGGAGCTGACGTCCATGGACGCGCTCAAGGAGCGCGCCGCGCGACTGCCCGGCGCGATCGACGCGCGCCAGATCCTGGCGCGCGACGAGGTCGCGATCATCGCCGAGGTCAAGCGCTCCAGCCCGTCGAAGGGCGAGCTCGCAGACATCGCCGACCCGGCGCTGCTCGCGACGGAGTACGAGGCCGGCGGCGCGTCGGTCATCTCGGTGCTGACCGAGCAGCGTCGCTTCGGCGGCTCGCTGTCCGACCTGGACGCGGTGCGCGCGAAGGTCGACATCCCGATCCTGCGCAAGGACTTCATCGTCACGCCCTACCAGGTCTGGGAGGCCCGCGCCCACGGCGCGGACGTGGTGCTGCTGATCGTGGCGGCGCTCGACCAGCTCGCGCTGGAGAGCCTCATCGAGCGCGTGCACTCGCTGGGCATGACCGCCCTGGTCGAGGTGCATGATGTCGAGGAGGTCAAGCGCGCGGCCGACGCCGGCGCGCGCGTGATCGGCGTCAACGCCCGCAACCTGCGCACGCTCGAGGTGGACCGCACCACGTTCGGCCGCGTCGCCCCGCACATCCCCGACGGCGTGCTGCGCGTCGCCGAGTCCGGCATCCGCGACAGCCACGACGTGGTCGAGTACGCCCGCATGGGAGCCGATGCGGTGCTCGTCGGCGAGGCGCTGGTGAAGGACCGCGACCCCCGGACCACCGTGGCGGAGATGGTCGCCGCCGGCGCCCACCCGGCCCTCCGGTCGGTCCGCCCGTGACGGCCTCGCTCCAGGAGGCCCCGGGGCCGTTCTTCGGCGCGTTCGGCGGAAGGTTCGTCCCCGAGGCGCTGATGGCCGCGCTCGACGAGCTCACGGACGCCTACGACAAGGCGCGCATCGACCCCGAGTTCACCGGCGAGCTCGAGCGGCTCGCCCGCGACTACACGGGACGCCCCAGCATCGTCACCGAGGTGCCCCGCTTCGCGGCGCACGCGGGCGGCGCCCGGGTGTTCCTCAAGCGCGAGGACCTCAACCACACCGGCTCGCACAAGATCAACAACGTGCTCGGCCAGGCGCTGCTCACCAAGCGCCTCGGGAAGACCCGCGTGATCGCGGAGACCGGCGCGGGCCAGCACGGCGTCGCGACCGCGACCGCCGCCGCGCTCATGGATCTCGACTGCGTCATCTACATGGGCGAGGAGGACACCGAGCGTCAGGCGCTCAACGTCGCCCGCATGCGGCTGCTCGGAGCCGAGGTGATCCCCGTCGCGACCGGCACCCGCACCCTCCGCGACGCCATCAACGAGGCCTTCCGGGACTGGGTCACCAACGTCGAGACCACCAACTACGTGTTCGGCACCGCGGCCGGTCCCCACCCGTTCCCCGCGATGGTGCGCGACTTCCAGCGTGTGATCTCGGTCGAGGCGCGCGCGCAGATGCTCGAGCTCGGCGGGCTGCCCGACGCGGTCCTCGCCTGCGTCGGTGGCGGCTCGAACGCGATCGGCTCCTTCGACGCCTTCCTCGATGACCGCGACGTGCGGCTCATCGGCTGCGAGGCGGCGGGGGACGGCGTCGAGACCGGCCGTCACGCGGCGACGCTCACCGGAGGTCGGCCCGGGATCCTGCACGGCTCGCGGTCCTTCATCCTGCAGGACGACGACGGCCAGACGCTGCCGTCCCACTCGATCTCTGCGGGCCTCGACTACCCGGGCGTGGGCCCGCAGCACACCTGGCTCGCGGACATCGGCCGCGCCGAGTACTGGCCCGTGACCGATGCCGACGCGATGGAGGCGTTCCGCCTCCTCACCCGCACCGAGGGCATCCTGCCCGCGATCGAGTCCGCCCACGCGCTCGCCGGGGCCATCCGGCTCGGCCGCGAGCTCGGGCCGGACGCCACGCTGCTCGTCACGCTCTCGGGGCGGGGCGACAAGGACGTCGAGCAGGCCGCGCGCTGGTTCGACATGCTTCCGGAGGGGGATGGATGAGCGCGCTCACCGATCGGCTCGACGCATGCCGGGCCGAGGGACGAGCCGCGCTCGTCGGCTACCTCCCCGTGGGCTACCCCGACCTTGAGACGTCGCTCGCGGCGATGCGGGTGCTGGTCGAGGCGGGATGCGACGTGGTCGAGGTCGGCCCGCCCTACTCCGACCCGGTGCTCGACGGTCCGATGATCCAGCACGCCGCGGCCAAGGCGCTCGAGGGCGGCGTGCGCGTCGACGATGCGTTCACCGCGGTGCGCGCGGTCGCCGACGCGGGCGCGGTGCCGGTGGTGATGAGCTACGCGAACCTCATGCTGCAGCGGGGCTGGGAGCGGTTCGCCGCCGACCTGTCGGAGGCCGGGGGAGCAGGCGTCATCACTCCTGACCTGACCCCGGACGCCGCGCCCGAGTGGGTCGACGCGGCCCGCGCGGCGGATGTCGACACCATCTTCCTGGTCGCTCCGTCGACCACCAGGGAGCGCATGCACCTGACCTGCGGAGCGTCGCGAGGCTTCGTGTACGCGACCCCGCTGATGGGCGTCACCGGCGAGCGGGCCTCGGTCGGCGACGCCGCTCCCCGGGTGGTCGCGGAGGCGCGTGCGGCGGGCGCGGAGCGGGTCTGCATCGGCGTCGGCGTGTCGACCGGCGCGCAGGCCGCGGAGGTGGGGCGGTACGCCGACGGGGTGATCGTCGGGACGGCCTTCGTCCGCGCTCTCGGCGACGACGGCGACCTCGAGCGGCTCCGCGCGAAGGTGTCCGAGCTGGCCGACGGCGTGAGGACGGGCCGATGACGACCTCCATCCCGAGCCCCCCGATCGAGTGGAGCTCCTTCTCGATCGGGCCCCTCACCATCCACGCCTACGCGCTGTGGATCCTGCTGGGCATCCTCGTGGCGCTGTGGCTCACCACGCGTCGGTGGGTCGCGCGCGGCGGAGACCCCGAGAAGGTCGGCGACGTCGCGTTCTGGGCGATCCCGTTCGGGATCCTGGGCGGCCGGATCTACCACGTGATCAGCTCGCCGGCGGCCTACTTCGGCGAGGGTGGCAACCCGTGGAACGCCTTCAAGATCTGGGAGGGCGGTCTCGGCATCTGGGGTGCCGTCGCGCTCGGCGCCGTGGGCGCGTGGATCGGCGCACGCCGCGCCCGCGTCAGCTTCGTCACGTTCCTCGACGCCGCCGCGCCGGGCGTGCTGCTCGCCCAGGCGATCGGCCGCATGGGCAACTACTTCAACCAGGAGCTCTTCGGCGGTCCCACGGACCTGCCGTGGGCCCTCGAGATCGACCCCGTGTTCCGGCCCGAGGGCTACGAGCAGTTCGCCACGTTCCATCCGACGTTCCTGTACGAGCTGCTATGGAACGTGGCCGGCGCCCTGCTCATCATCTACCTCGACCGCCGCCTCGACCTCCGTGGCGGACGTGTGTTCTGGCTCTACGTGATCGTGTACGTGTCCGGCAGGCTCTGGATCGAGGGCGTGCGGATCGACGACGCGGTGATGATCGGCGGCCTGCGCATCAACGAGTGGGTGTCGATCGTGGTGCTGTCCGTGGCCGTCGCGATGTTCACTATCCTGGGGGCCAGGCAGCGCAGAGCCACCGTGCGACCCGACCGGTCGCAGCTGGCCGCAGCGTCCCCCACCCCCGGGTCGCAGCCGCCCGGCACCGAGCCGCAGTCCGACGTCGACACCCCCGACGACGGTGTCCCGCGCCCCTGAGCCGGGGATTCCGAGCCGCCGCGCCTTCGCGGTAGGCTGAACATCCGTGTGAATCCCCGGGTCGACGGCGCCCCGAAATCCCAACCATGTCCCCTTCGCAGGGGACGGCTAAGGACGGTGTGATGGTCGCGCATCTTGGCGCTCCCCAGCCCGGCGGCGGGCTCTACAACCCCGCCTACGAGCACGACGCGTGCGGCGTCGCCTTCGTGGCGACCCTGCGTGGCACGGCGGGACGGGACATCGTCGATGCGGGCCTGACCGCCCTGAAGAACCTGGAGCACCGCGGCGCGGTGGGCGCGGAGACGGAGACCGGCGACGGCGCGGGCATCCTCACCCAGGTGCCCGACGCCTTCCTGCGCGAGGTGACGGACGTCGAGCTGCCCGCGGCGGGCGAGTACGCCGTCGGCATCGCGTTCCTCACGCCGGGAGCGGAGGACGCGGAGGTCGCGGCGTTCGAGGACGCCGCGCGCATCGAGGGCGTCACCGTGCTCGGCTGGCGCGACGTGCCCGTCGACCCCGAGCCGCTGGGGCCGTCCGCGCGTGCCGCGATGCCTACCTTCCGGCAGGTGTTCCTGGCCGCCGAGGGCGCGTCCGGCATCGTCCTGGACCGCCGCGCCTACCGCGTCCGCAAGCGCGCCGAGGGCCAGGGCGGACCCTTCTTCGCCTCCCTGTCGTCGCGCACCCTGACGTACAAGGGCATGCTCACGACCTACCAGCTCGAGCAGGTGTTCCCGGACGTGACGCACCCGCTGTTCGAGTCCGAGCTCGCGCTGGTGCACTCCCGCTTCTCCACCAACACGTTCCCGTCGTGGCCGCTCGCGCAGCCGCTGCGCGGCATCGCCCACAACGGTGAGATCAACACCGTCCGGGGCAACCGGAACTGGATGGCGGCCCGTGAGGGCATGCTCCAGTCCGAGCTGCTCGGCGACCTCGCGCCGCTCATGCCCGTGTGCACGCCGTCGGCGTCGGACACCGCGTCCTTCGACGAGGTGCTGGAGCTGCTCCACCTGGGCGGACGCCCGATCCACCACGCGCTGCTGATGATGATCCCGGAGGCGTGGCAGAACAACGCCGAGATGGACCCTGCCCGCCGCGCCTTCTACGAGTACCACTCCGCGCTCATGGAGCCGTGGGACGGCCCCGCCGCGCTCCACTTCACCGACGGCACGGTGATCGGCGCGACGCTCGACCGCAACGGCCTGCGCCCGGGCCGCTTCTGGGTGACGGACGACGGCCTGGTCGTCTGCGGCTCCGAGGCCGGCCTGCTCGACATCGACCCCGCGAAGGTGGTGCGCAAGGGCCGCCTGCAGCCGGGCCGCATGCTGCTGGTGGACACCGGCGCCGGGCGGATCGTCGAGGACGAGGAGATCAAGTCGGCGCTCGCCTCCGAGCACCCGTACGAGCAGTGGGTCTCCGACAACGCGATCCGCCTGTCCGAGGTGCCGGACCGCGAGCACATCGTGCACTCGGCCCGGTCGGTCCAGCGCCGCCAGCGCGCATTCGGCTACACCGAGGAGGAGCTCAAGATCCTGCTCGCGCCCATGGCGCGGGAGGGCCTCGAGCCGATCGGCGCGATGGGCTCCGACACTCCGATCGCCGTCCTGTCGCAGCGCCCGCGCCTGCTGTTCGACTACTTCGTGCAGATGTTCGCGCAGGTGACCAACCCGCCGCTCGACTCGATCCGCGAGGAGGTCGTCACCGCCACCGGCGGCGCGCTCGGCCCCGAGCCGAACCTGCTCGAGGCGACCCCCGAGCACGCGCGGAAGATCATCATCGACTTCCCGGTGATCGACAACGACGAGCTGGCGAAGATCCTCCACATCGATCGCGACCCCAAGCGCCGCGGCGTCTTCTCGTCCCGCAAGGTCCGCGGCCTGTACCGCGTGAACGGCGGTGCAGAGGCGCTCGAGGCCCGCCTGCAGGAGATCTTCCGCGAGGTGGACGAGGCGATCGAGGACGGCGTGTCCTTCCTGGTCCTGTCCGACCGCGACGGCAACCCCGACCTGGCTCCCATCCCGTCGCTGCTGCTCACGTCGGCCGTGCACCACTACCTGGTGCGCACCCACCGCCGCACGCAGCTGTCGATGGTCATCGAGGCCGGCGACGTGCGCGAGGTGCACCACGTCGCGCTCCTGATCGGCTACGGCGCGGGATGCGTGAACCCCTACCTCGCGATGGAGACGGTCGAGGACCTCGCCAAGCGCGGGTACCTCGGCGAGGTCACGGCTCAGAAGGCGACCGCGAACCTCATCAAGGCGCTCGGCAAGGGCGTGCTCAAGATCATGTCCAAGATGGGCATCTCCACGATGGCGTCCTACCGCGGCGCGCAGGTCTTCGAGGCGATGGGCCTGTCGAAGGAGCTCGTCGACCTGCACTTCGCGGGCACGCCGAGCCAGATCGACGGCGTCGGCCTCGACGTGATCGCGGCCGAGGTCGAGGCGCGTCACGCCGACGCCTACCCGGCGTCCGGCGAGCTGCCGCCCCACAGCCGGCTCCGTACCGGCGGCGAGTACCAGTGGCGCCGCGACGGGGAGGAGCACCTCTTCGACCCTGAGACGGTCTTCAAGCTCCAGCACTCCACGCGCACCCGCCGCTACGACCTGTTCCGGGAGTACACGGATCGCGTGGACGGCCAGGCCGAGCGGCTGATGACCCTGCGGGGGCTGCTCGAGTTCTCCTCCGACCGTCCGAGCGTGCCGCTCGAGGAGGTCGAGCCGGTCAGCGAGATCGTCAAGCGGTTCAACACGGGCGCGATGTCCTACGGCTCCATCTCGCAGGAGGCGCACGAGACGCTCGCGGTGGCGATGAACCGCATCGGCGGCAAGTCGAACACCGGCGAGGGCGGCGAGTCCGTCGACCGTCTCTACGACCCTGAGCGCCGCAGCGCGATCAAGCAGATCGCCTCGGGCCGCTTCGGCGTGACCAGCGAGTACCTGGTGAACGCCGACGACATCCAGATCAAGCTCGCCCAGGGCGCGAAGCCGGGCGAGGGCGGCCAGCTGCCGGGGAACAAGGTGTACCCCTGGGTCGCCGAGACCCGGCACTCGACCCCGGGCGTCGGCCTCATCTCGCCGCCCCCGCACCACGACATCTACTCCATCGAGGACCTCAAGCAGCTGATCCACGACGCGAAGAACGCCAACCCGCGGGCGCGCATCCACACCAAGCTGGTGTCGGAGGTCGGCGTCGGCACCATCGCCGCGGGCGTGGCGAAGTGCAAGTCGGACGTGGTGCTCATCTCGGGCCACGACGGCGGCACCGGCGCGAGCCCGCTGAACTCGCTCAAGCACGCGGGCACCTCGTGGGAGATCGGCCTGGCCGAGACCCAGCAGACCCTGGTGCTCAACGACCTGCGCGACCGGATCGTCGTGCAGGTCGACGGCCAGCTCAAGACGGGACGCGACGTGGTCGTGGCCGCGCTGCTGGGTGCGGAGGAGTTCGGCTTCGCTACCGCGCCGCTGGTGGTGTCGGGCTGCATCATGATGCGGGTCTGTCACCTCGACACCTGCCCGGTGGGCGTCGCGACCCAGAACCCCGAGCTGCGGTCGCGCTTCTCCGGCAGGCCCGAGTTCGTCGAGACGTTCTTCGAGTTCATCGCCGAGCAGGTGCGGGAGCACCTCGCCGCGCTGGGCTTCCGCTCGATCGCCGAGGCGGTCGGCCACGTGGAGGCCTTGGAGACCCGTCGGGCGATCGACCACTGGAAGGCCGCCGGTCTCGACCTGGCGCCGGTGCTCGCGCGCCCCGCGGCGGGGGCCGCCCTGATCAACTCGACCCACCAGGAGCACGGCCTCGAGAACGCGCTCGACAACGAGCTGATCGCAGCGGCCGAGCCTGCGCTCGAGCGAGGCGAGCCCGTGCGCATCGTCCGCGACGTCCAGAACATCAACCGCACGGTCGGCACCATGCTCGGCTTCGAGGTGACCCGCCGCTACCGGGGAGCGGGGCTTCCTGACGGCACCATCGACGTCACCCTCACCGGGAGCGCCGGCCAGTCCTTCGGCGCCTTCGTGCCGCGCGGCATCACGCTGCGCCTCGAGGGCGACGCGAACGACTACGTCGGCAAGGGGCTCTCGGGCGGTCGTGTGATCGTGCGCCCCGCGCGCGAGTCCATGCTCGACGAGTCGCGCGACGTGATCGGCGGCAACGTGGTCGGCTACGGCGCCACGGGCGGCGAGATCATGCTGCGCGGCCAGGTCGGCGAGCGGTTCCTGGTCCGCAACTCCGGCGCCACCGCGGTGGTGTGCGGGGTGGGCGACCACGCCCTCGAGTACATGACCGGCGGCACCGCCGTGATCCTCGGCCGCACCGGCCGCAACCTCGGCGCCGGCATGTCGGGCGGCACGGCCTACGTCCTCGACCTGCGGCCGGGCCGGGTCAACGCCCAGGCGCTGTCCGCGGGCGAGCTCACGCTGAGCCCGCTGGATCCCGAGGACGATGTGATCGTCCGCACGCTCGTCGAGCGTTTCGGCGAGGAGACCCAGTCGCAGCTCGCGCGCGAGCTGCTGGCGGACTGGGAGGCGGCGAGCGCCCGGTTCACCCGGGTGCTGCCCGCACAGTACGCGCGCGTCCGTGACGCGCTGGCCGAGCTCGAGGCGAAGGGCGGGGACCTCCGCGCCCCCGGCGCCTGGGCCGAGTTCCTGGAGGTGACCGGTGGCTGACCCCCGTGGATTCCTGAAGGTTCGTGAGCGGGAGACCCCGCCGTACCGCCCCGTGGCGGTCCGCCTGCGCGACTGGAACGAGGTGAAGGACGAGCTCGGTCGCGATCAGGTGGTGCTGCAGCGCCAGGCCGGTCGTTGCATGGACTGCGGCATCCCGTTCTGCCATCAGGGCTGCCCGCTGGGCAACCTGATCCCCGAGTGGAACGACCTGGTGTGGCGCGGCCAGTACGCCGACGCGATCGAACGCCTCCACGCCACCAACAACTTCCCGGAGTTCACCGGGCGCATCTGCCCGGCCCCGTGCGAGACGTCCTGCGTGCTCGGGATCAACCAGCCGGCAGTGACCATCAAGAACGTCGAGGTCGAGATCATCGACCGCGCGTTCGAGGACGGCAACGTCACGCCGCACATCGCCCAGCGCCACACGGGCAAGACCGTCGCGGTGGTCGGATCGGGACCCGCGGGTCTCGCCGCCGCCCAGCAGCTGACCCGCGCCGGTCACACGGTGGCCGTCTACGAGAAGGACGACGTCCCCGGCGGCCTGCTCCGCTACGGCGTGCCGGACTTCAAGATGGAGAAGCACATCATCGACCGCCGCATCGCTCAGATGGAGCGCGAGGGCACGCGCTTCCGCAGCGGCATCGAGATCGGCAAGGACATCACGTGGGACGACCTGCGCGCGCGCTACGACGCCGTGCTGATCGCCACGGGCGCCCCGGTCCCGCGGGAGCTGCCGCTGCCCGGTCGCGACCTGGACGGCATCCACGTCGCGATGCCGTACCTCCACCAGGGCAACCTGGCAGCGGCGGGCGTCGAGGTCGAGGACCAGATCCACGCCGAAGGCAAGCACGTGATCGTGATCGGCGGAGGCGACACCGGCTCCGACTGCATCGGCACGGCGCTCCGTCAGGGCGCGGCGACGGTCACCACGCTCGCGATCGGCAAGAAGCCGCCGACGGAGCGCACCGACTCGATGCCCTGGCCCACCGACCCGCGCCTGTTCGAGGTCTCGTCGAGCCACGAGGAGGGCGGCGAGCGTGACTACCTCGCCTCGACCGTCGAGTTCGTCGGCGACGAGCACGGTCACGTCCGCGCGCTCAAGGTCGCCGTCACCCAGTACAACCCCGACGGCTCGCGCACGCCCACCCCGGGCACCGAGCGCGAGATCCCCGCGGACCTGGTGCTCATCGCGATGGGCTTCACTGGGCCGGAGGTCACGACCCTCCAGGAGCAGTCCCAGGTAGCGTTGACGTCGCGCGCTCAGATCGAGCGTGCTGAGAACTTTGCGACCACCCAGGAGGGCGTGTTCGTGGCCGGCGATGCCGGGCGCGGGGCGTCGCTCGTGGTCTGGGCGATCGCCGAAGGTCGTGCGGCTGCCGCCGCGATCGACCAGTACCTGTCAGGGAGCACCGAGCTCCCGGCGCCGGTCACGGCGCACACCATGGCGCTGCGCGCCTGAACCGAGGTTGGAGAACATGCGAAACGCGAAGATTGTCTGCACGATCGGCCCGGCCACCGCGCCGATCGACCAGATGCGCAAGCTCGTCGGTGCGGGGATGGACGTCGCCCGCATCAACCGCAGCCACGGCAGCGCCGAGGAGCACGAGCAGGTCTACCGCAACATCCGCCAGGCCGCCGAGGAGCTCGGCCGCAACGTCGCCGTGCTGGTCGACCTGCAGGGCCCCAAGATCCGCCTCGAGAAGTTCGCCGACGGCCCCCACGAGCTCGCCGTCGACGACGTCTTCACCATCACGACGCGCGACGTCGCGGGCACCAAGGACCTCTGCGGCACCACGTTCAAGGGCCTGCCGGGCGACTGCAAGGTCGGCGACACGCTGCTGATCGACGACGGCAAGGTCCGCCTCGTCGTGACCGAGGTCACCGACACCGACGTGGTCACCAAGGTGGTCGTCCCGGGCCCCGTGTCCAACAACAAGGGCATCAACCTGCCCGGCGTCGCCGTCTCGGTCCCCGCGCTGTCGGAGAAGGACCAGGACGACCTGCGCTGGGGTCTCAAGCTCGGCGCCGACTTCATCGCCCTCTCGTTCGTGCGCTCCGCGAAGGACTACGAGGACGTCGCGCGCATCATGGCGGAGGAGGGTCGCACCATCCCCGTCATCGCCAAGGTCGAGAAGCCCCAGGCGGTCGAGAACCTCGCCGAGATCGTCGATGCCTTCGACGGCGTGATGGTCGCCCGCGGCGACCTGGGCGTCGAGCTCCCGCTCGAGGAGGTGCCGCTCGTCCAGAAGCGCGCGATCGAGCTGTGCCGCTCGCAGGCGAAGCCCGTGATCGTCGCCACGCAGGTGCTCGAGTCGATGACGCACTCGCCGGTGCCGACCCGTGCGGAGACCTCGGACTGTGCCAACGCGATCCTCGACGGCACCGACGCGGTCATGCTGTCGGGCGAGACCTCGGTGGGCGACTTCCCGATCGTCACGGTCGAGACCATGGCCCGCATCGTCAAGAACACGGAGGAGAAGGGCTACTCGCGCATCGCGCCGTACCTCTCGACCCCGCACACCCGCGGTGGCGCGATCACCCACGCGGCCTCGGAGATCGCCGAGAACCTCGACATCAAGTACATCGTCACGTTCACCCAGTCGGGTGACTCGGCGCAGCGCATGTCGCGCCTGCGTCCGAACACCCCGATGCTCGCGTTCACCCCGAACGCGGACACCCAGAAGCGCCTCGCGCTGTCCTGGGGCGTCCACGCCGAGCTGGTGGACCCGGTGTACAACACCGACGACATGGTCTCGCTGGTCGACTCGTACCTCAAGGACAGCGGTCGTGCGGTCGACGGCGACTACGTGATCGTGGTCTCCGGCACCCCGGTGGGCGTGCCCGGCACGACCAACTCGATCTTCGTCCACAAGGTGGGTCAGGTCCGCCACTAGGACACGCATCGTCCCGCAGGGGCCCGTCGGCGCGTGCCGACGGGCCCCTCGCCGTCTCCCCGCCCTAGAGTGGAAGGGGAGCGGCGCGACGGGGCGCGGCGACCCGAGGAGGCGATCGTGGTCCGCAACGGGGTGCAGCTCATCACCTACGCCGACCGGCTCGCCGGGGACCTGCCCGGCCTGGCGCGCCTGCTCACGTCCGAGCCGTGGGCGCGCGCCTTCTCGGGCGTGCACATCCTGCCGTTCTTCACGCCGTTCGACGGCGCCGACGCCGGATTCGACCCGGTCGACCACACGGCCGTGGACCCGCGGCTCGGCGTCTGGGAGGACGTCGCAGGGATCGGTGCGGACGGGGACCTGATCGTCGACATCATCGTCAACCACGTCTCCGCCGACTCCGCGGCCTTCCGCGACTGGCGCGCGCGGGGCCGCGACTCGGACGCGAACGGGATGTTCCTCACGCTGTCGTCGGTGTTCCCGGAGGGCGCGAGCGAGTCGCAGCTCGCCCGCATCTACCGGCCGCGCCCGGGGCTGCCCTTCACCCCGATCACGGTGGCGGGGGAGCGGCGGCTCGTGTGGACCACCTTCACGCCGCAACAGATCGACATCGACGTCGCCCATCCGCGCTCCCGCGCCTACCTCGACAGCATCCTCGACGCGGTCGCGCGGGCCGGGGTGGCGATGGTGCGGCTCGACGCGGTCGGCTATGCGATCAAGACCCCGGGCACCACGTGCTTCATGACGGACGCGACCTTCGAGTTCATCGCGGACTTCACGGAGCGCGCCCGCGCGCGCGGCGTCGAGGTGCTGGTCGAGGTCCACTCGTACTTCCGGCGGCAGATCGAGATCGGTCGCTCCGTGGATCGCGTGTACGACTTCGGGCTGCCGCCGCTGGTGCTGCACGCGCTCCACACGGGTGACGGCGGTCCCCTCGTCGAGTGGTTCCGCGTGCGCCCCGCCAACGCCGTCACGGTGCTCGACACCCACGACGGCATCGGCGTGATCGACGTCGGCGCCGACGAGTCCGCCGAGGGTTCGCCCGGCCTGCTCCCGCCCGCGGCGCTCGACGCGCTGGTCGAGACCATCCACGAGGCCTCGGGCGGGAGCTCGCGCCTCGCGACGGGTGCCGCCGCCTCGAACCTCGACCTGTACCAGGTGAACTGCACGTACTACGACGCGCTCGGCGCCGACGATCGGGCCTACCTGGCGGCCCGCGCGATCCAGTTCTTCACCCCCGGGATCCCGCAGGTCTACTACGTCGGCGCGCTCGCCGGCCGCAACGACGTCGAGCTCCTCGGCGCGACCGGCGTCGGTCGCGACATCAACCGCGCGTACTACGGCGCCCACGACGTCGAGCGCGAGCTCGCGCGCCCGGTGGTGCGTGCGCTGATGGCGCTGTGCGCCTGGCGGACGGCCATGCCGGTGTTCGACGGCGCCTTCCGCTTCTCGCTCGACGATGCGGTGCTCACCATGGCGTGGCAGGCGGGGTCGGACTCGGCGACGCTGGCGGTGGATCTCCGGTCGCGCGCGGTGCGCCTCGGCTGGGAGGTCGACGGCGTCGCGGGGGAGACCACCGACCTGCTGGCGGATCCGCCCCGGCTCAGTCCTGCTGGCCCTTGAAGTCCTCCCAGTCGCGCGGACCGATCACCGGCCGTACCGGCTGGTAGCCGTCGGAGAAGAGCGGCGACGAGATGATGAAGTCGGCGGTCGCGACGTTGGATGCCATCGGGATGTTCCACAGCGCGCCCAGGCGCAGCAGCGCCTTGACGTCCGGGTCGTGGGGCTGTGCCTCGAGCGGATCCCAGAAGAAGATGAGCATGTCGATGCGGCCCTCGGCGATGCGGCCGCCGATCTGCTGGTCGCCGCCCACCGGACCCGAGAGGAAGCGGTGCACCTTGAGCCCGGTCTCGAACTCCAGCATCGTCCCGGTGGTGCCCGTGGCGTACAGGGTGTGAGGTGCGAGGGAGCCCTTGTTGTACGAGGCCCACTCGACCAGCTCGGCCTTCTTGTTGTCGTGCGCGACCAGCGCGATGTGACGCGGTGCGGGGGCCATGGCTGTCCTCTCGACGGGGGATGCGAGTGCCCCGGGTGGGATTCGAACCCACAACACCGCGGGTTTGAGCCGCGTGCCTCTGCCAGTTGGGCTACCGGGGCGGGGGCACTAGGCTATCGCCTGTGACTGACGAGAATGTCGCTCCCGAGGAGCAGAAGGCCAAGCCCGCCACCCGGACCCGCCGCGCCGTCGTCGCCGAGGACGAGGCGCTCATCCGCATGGACATCGTCGAGACCCTCCGCGAGGGCGGGTACGACGTCGTCGGCGAGGGCGCGAACGGCGAGGAGGGCGTGGAGCTCGCGCGCGAGCACAAGCCCGACGTGGTGGTGATGGACGTGAAGATGCCCGTGATGGACGGCATCTCCGCGGCCGAGATCATCGCGAAGGAGCGCATCGCGCCCGTGGTGCTGCTGACCGCGTTCTCGCAGACCGAGCTGGTGGAGCGCGCCCGTGACGCGGGCGCCATGGCGTACGTGGTGAAGCCCTTCACCCCGGGCGACCTGCTGCCTGCCGTCGAGATCGCGGCGTCGCGCTACGTCGAGATCCGGGCCCTCGAGTCGGAGATCGCGGACATCAACGAGCGCATGGAGACCCGCAAGAAGGTCGAGCGCGCCAAGGGCCTCCTGATGGAGAAGATGAAGCTCAACGAGCCGGAGTCCTTCCGCTGGATCCAGAAGACCTCGATGGACCGTCGTCTCACCATGCGAGAGGTCGCGGAGGCCGTCATCGACCAGATGGGCGGAAAGTAGCGCCTTCTGTCGCTTTTGCACGAAGTTCGGTCACAGAATCGTGATGGACACGACGCAATCGCGTAACTTTCTGCCGCTACCGTGACGGTTACCGCGCTGGGGATCCTCCTCAGTGCGTCGTGACCAATGGCGAGAACACCTCGCCTCACGGGAGGAAACAACATGGCACGATGGAACTCCATCGCCCGCGGCGCCGCAGTCATCGGCGTGGCGGCACTGTCGCTGGCGGCCTGCTCCACCTCGGAGAGCGAGGGCGGCTCGAGCTCGGACTCCACCTCGGGCGGCAGCGCCTCGGGTGAGGGTCTGAAGATCGGCTCGCTGCTGCCGATCACGGGCTCGCTCGCCTTCCTGGGCCCGCCGGAGATCGCGGGTGTGGACCTCGCCATCCAGGAGATCAACGAGGCCGGCGGCGTGCTCGGTGCGGACGTCACCGTCCAGCACGAGGACTCCTCGGACACCGCGAACCCGAACATCACGGCCGACTCGGTCAGCGCCCTGCTCTCGGGCGGCGTCTCGGTGGTCATCGGTGCGGCGTCCTCCTCGGTCACGCTGAACGCGATCGACGACATCACCAACGCCGGCGTGGTCCAGGTCTCGCCCGCGAACACCGCGACCTCGCTGACCGGCTACTCGCCGTTCTACTTCCGCACCGCTCCGCCGGACACCGTCCAGGGCAACGCGCTCGGCAACCTGATCGTCGCCGACGGCGTGACCAACCTGGGCATCCTGGTCTTCAACGACGACTACGGCACCTCGCTGCGCGACGTCGTCAAGGAGACCGTCGAGGCCGAGGGCGTCACGGTGACCTACGGCGAGGAGGGCCAGGAGTTCGACCCGAACGCCTCGTCGTTCGCGTCGGACGTCCAGGCGATCCTGGCGACCAACCCCGAGGCCATCGCGCTCATCGCGTTCGACCAGACCGCGCTGATCGTGCCCGAGCTCGCCGCGGCGGGCTTCGACACCTCCAAGCTCTACTTCGTGGACGGCAACCTGGCCGACTACTCGGCTGAGCTCGAGGCCGGTCTGCTCACCGGCGCGAAGGGCACCCTGCCCGGCGCGTCCCCGGCGGACGACTTCCGTGCGCTCCTCGACTCGGTCGCCGACGGCGGCTCGCTCGACGAGTACGCGTACGGCGCCGAGTCCTACGACGCCGTCATGCTCACCGCGCTCGCCGCGGTGAAGGGTGGCGCGACCGACGGCCAGACCATCGCCGACAACATGGCGGCCGTGTCGGGTGCGACCGGCGGTGCCGAGTGCACCGGCTTCGCGGAGTGCGTCGAGATGATCGAGGCCGGCGAGGAGATCAGCTACGTGGCGGTCTCCGGTGTGGGCCCGTTCAACGCCGCCAACGACCCGTCCAGCGCCTACATCGGCGTCTACGAGTACGGCGACGACAACACCTACTCGCTGCTCGACACCGTCTTCGGTGAGGTCCCGGAGGCCTGAACCTGACAGGCACCCGACGATCTGAGCATCACGCACGAGGCCCCCGGCTTTCGCCGGGGGCCTCGTCGTGTGTGCGGGCCGGGGCGGGCCGACCCGTCCTCGTCCGGACCCGGCCACCCCGCATCGTCCGGACCCGGCCTCCCCGCATCGTCCGGACCCGGCCTCCCCGCATCGTCGCGACCCTCCCCGCCGCGGCCCCATCTCGACCCTTCCCGCCGCGAAATGGACGCTGGCTGCCCGAAAGCGGCGCGTTTCGTGCACAGGACGTCCATCCCGCGGGGATGTGCGCGCCGCGGGTGACCGCAGCGCGTCTGCGGGCGCCCGCGCATCGTCGGAGCCGGCCGCCCCTCGCCCCACCCCATCCCCTCCCGCCCCCTCCGCGAAATGGACGCTGGCTGCCCGAAAGCGGCCCGTCTCGTGCACCGGACGTCCATTCCGCGGGGGATGTGGGCAGCACGGACGATGCGCGGGCACAGCGAAGGGCCCCGACCCGCCGTCGCGGATCGGGGCCCTGAGGCGTCGAGGACGCCCGGTTACGCGCCGAGCGTGCCCAGATACAGCTCGATGACCTTGGGGTCCTTGAGCAGCTCCTGGCCGGTCGCGGTGTACGCGGACGTGCCCTGGTCGAGGACGTAGCCGCGGTCGCAGATCTGCAGGCAACGACGCGCGTTCTGCTCGACCATGATCACCGTGACGCCCGTGCGGTTGATGTCGCGGGTCCGCACGAAGGTCTCGTCCTGACGTGCAGGGGAGAGGCCGGCGCTGGGCTCGTCGAGGAGCAGCACCTGCGGGTCCATCATGAGCGCGCGGGCCATGGCGACCATCTGGCGCTCACCGCCGGAGAGCGAGCCGGCGCGCTGGCTCTTGCGGTCGATGAGGACCGGGAAGAGCTCGCCGATCTTCTTCAGCTGCTTCTTGAAGTTCTTGTGCGCCTGGTACGCGCCCATCTCGAGGTTCTCCTCGATGGTGAGCGTGGGGAACACGTTGTTGGTCTGCGGGACGAAGCCGACGCCGCGCTTGACCAGCTGGTCGGCACGCAGGTTCGTGATGTCCTCGCCCGCCAGCGTGACGGAGCCCTCGCGCACCGGCACCAGGCCGAAGAGGGACTTGAGGAACGTCGACTTGCCGGCGCCGTTGGGGCCGATGATGCCGATGAGCTCGCCCTGCTTCACCTCCATGGTGCAGCCGTTGAGGATGTTGATCCCCGGCAGGTAGCCGGCGATCAGGTTGTCCGCGTGAAGGATCACGTTGTCGCTCATGCGTCACGCTCCTCGGAGAGGTCGGTGTCGTGGTGGGCGCCCAGGTACGCGTCCTGCACCGCCTGGTTGGACATGACGGTGCCGGCCGGGCCCTCGGCGATGATCTGGCCCTCGGCCATCACCACCACCCAGTCGGAGATCCGTCGGACCATGTGCATGTCGTGCTCGACGAAGAGGACGGTCATGCCCTCCTCCTTGAGCTCGACGATGTGGTCGAGGAGCGACTCCGTCAGCGCCGGGTTCACGCCCGCCATCGGCTCGTCGAGCATCACCATGGTCGGCTTCGACATGAGCGCGCGTGCCATCTCGAGGAGCTTGCGCTGTCCGCCCGAGAGCGAGCCCGCGTAGTCGTCCTTCTTCTCGTAGAGCTTGAAGCGGTGCAGGAGCTCGTGCGCCTGCTCCGTGATCTGACGCTCACGCGCGCTCCACAGCGGCGGGACGAAGGCCGTGAGGATGTTCTCACCCGGCTGCTCCTGAGCGCCGAGCCGCATGTTCTCGATGACCGTCATGCGGCTGAGCGCCTTGGTCAGCTGGAACGTGCGGACCATGCCGGCGCGCGCCACCTTGGCGGACGGCATGCCCTTGAGGGGCTTGCCGTTGAACACGCCCTCGCCCTCCTGGGCCATGTCGAAGCCCGTGAGGAGGTTGAAGAACGTGGACTTGCCCGCGCCGTTCGGGCCGATCAGCGCGGTGATCGAGTTGCGCTGCACCTCGAAGTGGTTCACGTTGACGGCGGTGAGGCCGCCGAAGCGGCGCACCACGCCGTCGGCCACCAGGATCGCGTCGGGCTTGGCGGCTCCGGGCTCGTGGGCCACGGAGGCGAATGCGGTCGTCTCAGCCATTGAACGCCAGCTCCTTCTTGTTGCCGAGCACGCCCTGGGGGCGGAAGATCACGAGCAGCATCAGCGTCACGCCGACGAGCACGAGCGAGAACGGCTCGAGCTCGGTCGGGGAGAGCACCGTGTCGGGGATGACGGCTCCCGCGACGCCCTTGACCAGCGTGAGCGCCGACCAGAAGAGCACCGAGCCGAGCATCGGACCGAACACCGTCGCGGCACCGCCGAGCAGCAGCAGCGTCCACAGCCAGAACGTCGTGGGACGTCCCATCGAGTCCGGCTGCACCGAGTTGCCCAGCGCCCACATGATGCCGCCGAAGGCTCCGATGACACCACCGATGACGAGCGCCTGCATCTTGTACGAGTAGACGTTCTTGCCGAGCGAGCGGACGGCGTCCTCGTCCTCGCGGACACCCTTGAGCACGCGACCCCACGGCGACTTCGAGAGCCGCCAGTAGATCAGCGAGAAGAGGATCACGAGGCCCCAGGTGACGGTCGTCAGCCACCACGACGACGAGCGCGACCCGTGCATCGAGATGGGGCCGATGGTGACGATGCTGTCGGGGAACGGCGACAGGGTCTCGAACGGCTCCTTGTAGTCGATGCCGCGGATGCCGGACGAGGCGCCGGTCAGGTCCTTGAGGCTCTGGGAGCGGCCGAGGAAGCGCACCATCTCGGCGGCGGCGATGGTGACGATCGCCAGATAGTCGCCGCGCAGCTTCAGCGTCGGCCACCCGAGCAGCAGCGCGAAGACCGCGGCCGCGGCGAGCCCGATGATGAGCGCCAGCCAGATCGGCAGGCCGTTCGACAGCGAGATCGCGAAGCCGTACATGCCGAGCAGCATGAAGCCGGCCTGGCCCATGTTGAGCAGGCCCGTGAGGCCGAAGTGGAAGTTGAGGCCGATCGCGGCGAGCGCGAAGGCGGCCGTGGACGGCGCGATCGCCGTCGTGAGCACGTTGGTGAGGATGTCCATCAGCCGACCCTCTCTGCCTTGCCCAGGATGCCCTGGGGACGAACGAGCAGGACCAGGATCAGGATGCCCAGCGCCGTCGCGAACTTGAGGTCCGGCGGCAGCCAGACCGTGGACATCTCGGCGACCACTCCGATCACGAGCGAGCCGACGAGCGCGCCGTACGGGTGGCCGAGGCCGCCCAGCGTCACCGCGGCGAACATCATCATCAGCAGCTGCGTGCCGTCATCGAAGCTCATGCCCTGCTGGTACAGGGCGAGCAGGATGCCGCCGAGCGCGGCGAGACCGGCCGCCATGATCCAGACGATGCGGATGATCGAGTCGACCTTGATGCCGGACGCCGACGCGAGGGCCGGGTTGTCGGACACGGCGCGCGTCGCGCGGCCGAGGCGGGTGCGCTGCAGGAAGAACGCGACGCCGACGAGCGCGGCGACGGCGATGCCGACCGAGATCAGCGTCTGGTTGCCGATCTGGATGGGGCCGTACTGGTGGCGGGGGTCGACCGCCTGGATGAGGCGCACCGGGCGTCCGCCCATCCACCACTGGATCAGGTTGACCAGGGCGAGCGAGAGGCCGATCGACACGATCATCTGCTGCACCATGCCCACGCGACGCTTGCGCAGCTGGCTCCACAGCACCTTGTCCTGCACCCAGCCGAGTCCGGAGGCGATGGCCACGGCGATGAGCGCCGCCGGGATGAACGGCAGCCCGATGGTGAACTCCACCGGGATCAGCGGCAGGCTCACCGGCTGCTGCGTGGCGAGGAAGTAGGTGAGCATCGCTCCGAAGGTCACCATCTCGCCGTGCGCGAAGTTGCTCAGGCCCGTGGTGCCGTAGATGAGCGACAGGCCCACCGAGGCGAGCGCCAGCAGCAGGCCGAAGACGATGCCGTTGAGGAAGTTCTGGGCGATGATGTTGGTCCCGCCCGTGGTCGCGGCGGTCGTCGTGGCCGCGGCGGACGGGTCGGTGGAGGCGGCCTCGGCCGCTCCGCCCATGGTCAGGACCGCGGTGACCCCCACCGCCGCGATCACGAAGACGAGCACTGCTCTGAGCAGCACCCGTCGGTCAAGAGTTGCCAGCACGTGTCATACCTCCGTGGTCAAGGTTGCCGCCGAAACTACCCCAGGCGTGTTACCGGCGTGTGGCAGACGTGCTTCTTATTGCACAACTGAGACGTGCCGCGGCGATCATTGCTCCGCTTTCGTCCGAAATCTCCACCTGGTACACCGCCATCGTGCGTCCGCGGCGGAGCGCGGTCGCGGTCGCGGTCACCGTCCCCGTCCGCGCCGAGGCCAGGTGGGAGATGCTGAGGTCGACGCCGACGGCGATGCCGTCCGGATCGCTCTCGAGCGCGTGCGCCATCGCGGCGAGGGACCCGAGGGTCTCCGCGAGCACCGCCGAGGCGCCCCCGTGCAGGAGGCCGTAGGGCTGCGTGTTGCCCTTCACGGGCATGGTGCCGACGGCACGGTCGGCGCTCACCTCGATCACCTCGATTCCCATCTTCTGGATGAGCCCGTCGGGAAGGTCGGCGAGGGATGCGGGGACCGCGTCGTTGTCGGACATAGGGCCTAGATTGGCAGTCGTGAGCGATTCCACCAAGGGCACCCTCCTGCTGGTCGACGGACTCTCGATGGCCTTCCGCGCGTTCTTCGGCCTCCCGGTCGAGAACTTCGCGACCTCGACGGGCGTGCCGACCAACGCCGTCTACGGCTTCACCACCATGCTGGCGACGCTCCTCAAGGACAACGCGCCGACGCATGTCGCCGTGGCGTTCGATCTGCCGGGCGGCACCTTCCGCACCGAGCGGCTGCCGTCCTACAAGGGCACGCGCGATGCGACACCGCCCGAGTTCGAGCCGCAGGTGCCGCTGATCCGGGAGATGCTCGACGCGCTGGGCGTGGTCGCCGTGGACCGGGCGGGCTACGAGGCGGACGACCTGCTCGCGACGTACGCGCGTCGGGGCCGCGAGGCCGGCATGGAGGTCCTGGTGGTGTCGGGCGACCGCGACACCATCCAGCTGGTGACCGAGACCGTCACCCTGCTCTACCCGCGCAAGGGGGTGTCGGACCTGGTGCGCTTCACTCCCGACGCCGTGGAGGAGAAGTACGGGGTGCGACCCCAGCAGTACCCGGATCTCGCGGCCCTGGTGGGCGAGACGAGCGACAACCTTCCGGGCGTGCCGAAGGTGGGACCCAAGACGGCCGCGAAGTGGATCGCCGCCTACGGGGGGCTGGAGGGCATCCTCGAGTCGGCCGACGACGTGCCCGGGGTCGCCGGCGCGAACCTGCGCGAGCACGTCGACCAGGTCCGCCTCAACCGCGAGCTCAACCATCTGCTCGACGACATGGACGTCGAGGTGCCGCTGGAGGCGCTCGAGTATCGCGGCGCCGACGCCGCGGCGATCCATCAGATGTGCGACAGCCTGCAGTTCCGCACGCTCAGGGACCGGCTGCTGCCGTTCGTCGCGGGAGGTGCGGAGGCGGCGCCGGCCCCCACGACCGAGGAGGTCGTGGTCACGACAGACGGCGCGGTCGCCGCGATCGCCGCCCTGCCCGGGCCGGTGGCCGTGCACGTCGACGGACGTGCGGGCGCGGACGCCGACGCGTGGGCGATCGGGGTGGCGGCCTCGTCGGCGTCGGCGTGGGGGGTCGACCTGTCTGCGCTCGACCCCGCCGAGGAGAGGGACCTCGGGGCATGGCTCGCGGACGCGTCCGTCCCGAAGGTGCTGCACGCGTCGAAGGACGCCTGGCATGCGCTGCAGGCGCGAGGATGGGACCTGGAGGGGGTCGTCGGCGACACGCAGATCGCGGCGTTCCTGGTCAACCCCGATCAGCGTGGCTTCGAGCTCGAGCAGATCGTGCAGCGACACCTCGGCGTCACCGTCGATGCGGGTGCGGCGGGGGACGAGCTCGACCTGGGGCTCGGCGGCGGAGTCGGCCGGACGGCAGGCGAACGTGCCGCGCTCGTGCGGGCGCTGGCCGACGTGCTCGACCCGATGGTCGAGGAGCGCGGCATGGGCGACCTGTACCGCGACCTCGAGGTCCCGCTGGTGGCGGTGCTGGCGCGGATGGAGCACGCGGGCATGGCGGTCGACGCCGCGACGCTCGCCGGGCTCCAGGACGAGGCGCGCGGCCGTCAGGACCGTGCCGCCGAGGAGGCGTACGCGGCTCTGGACGGCGACCGGGTGAACCTGGCGTCGCCCAAGCAGCTGCAGGAGGTGCTGTTCGATCGCCTCGGCATGCCCAAGACCAAGAAGATCAAGACGGGCTACTCGACCGACGCATCGTCGCTCGCCGAGCTCAACGAGAAGGCGCCGCATCCCTTCCTCAGCGCGCTGCTGGCGCATCGTGACGCCGCGAAGCTGGCGCAGATCATCGAGACGCTCGCGCAGGCCGTGCGCGCGGACGGCCGCATCCACACGACCTTCTCGCAGACGGTCGCCGCGACCGGCCGGCTGAGCTCGAAGGACCCGAACCTTCAGAACATCCCCATCCGCACGCCGGAGGGTCACCGCATCCGGGAGGCGTTCGTCGTCGGCGCGGGCTTCGAGACCCTGGTGACGGCGGACTACTCGCAGATCGAGATGCGGATCATGGCCCACCTGTCTGGCGACCAGGGGCTGATCGAGGCCTTCGCGGCGGGGGAGGACCTGCACCGCTTCGTCGGGTCCCGCGTGTTCCACGTCGCGCCCGAGGACGTGAGCCCGGAGATGCGGGCGCAGGTCAAGGCGATGTCGTACGGCCTGGCGTACGGACTCTCGTCCTTCGGGCTCGCGCGGCAGCTGTCGCTGCCCGTGGGCGCGGCGCAGGCGCTCATGGACGACTACTTCGCGCGCTTCGGCGCGGTGCGTGACTACCTGCGCGGCGTCGTCGAGCGCGCGCGCGACGACGGCTACACCGAGACGATCTTCGGACGTCGGCGCTACATCCCGGACCTCACCTCCACCAACCGCCAGCGCCGGGAGATCGCGGAGCGCATGGCGCTCAACGCGCCGATCCAGGGGTCCGCCGCGGACCTGATCAAGCGTGCCATGCTGGGCGTCGAGCGCAGACTGCGGGACGAACGTCTGGCATCACGCCAGGTACTTCAGGTGCATGATGAGCTCGTGGTCGAGACTGCACCGGGAGAGCGGGACGCGGTCGAGGCCATTCTCAGGGACGAGATGCACGCCGCAGGCGATCTCAGCGTCCCCCTCGAGGTCAACGTCGGAGTGGGCGGTGACTGGCGCACCGCAGGACATTAGGGTGGTTTCATGCGAATCGGACTTCTCACGGGCGGCGGCGACTGCCCCGGCCTGAACGCCGCGATCCGTGCGGTGGTCAAGCGCGGCACGTCGGAGCTCGGATGCTCCATCGTCGGCTTCAACAACGGCTGGCAGGGAGTGATCGACGGGGACGCGAAGCCCCTGACCCGTGACGACGTGTCCGGCATCCTCATCCACGGCGGGACCATGCTCGGCACCGCCCGATGCCACCCGCACAAGGTCGAGGGCGGCATGGAGGCGGTCAAGGACACGTTCGAGCACGAGAAGCTCGACGGGTTCATCTGCATCGGCGGCGACGGGACCCTCAAGGCGGCCGGCAAGGTCTCGAAGGCGCTCGGCGTGCCCGTGATCGGCATCCCGAAGACCATCGACAACGACGTGGTCGGCACCGACAACGCGATCGGCTTCGACACCGCCGTGACGGTCGCGACCGAGGCGGTCGACCGGCTGCACTCCACCGCCGAGTCGCACAACCGCGTGATGGTCGTCGAGCTGATGGGTCGCCACAGCGGCTGGATCGCGGTCACGGCGGGCATCGCCGGAGGCGCCGACATCATCCTCGCGCCCGAGGAGCCGTTCGACATCGACCAGATCGCGAAGCGCATCAAGCACCGCCACCGCTACAAGAACTTCTCGATCGTCGCGGTCGCCGAGGGTGCGATCCCCGCCGAGGGCACCACCTGGGAGGGCAACCCCACCATCGACGCCAAGGGCAACCCGATCGCCGGCTCGATCGGCCACGAGGTCACCAAGGCCATCGAGGCCCGCACCGGCTTCCCGACCCGCCTCACGGTGCTCGGCTACGTCCAGCGCGGCGGCGTGCCGACCGCGGCGGACCGGCTGCTGGGCACCCGCATGGGGATCGCCGCGATCGACGGGATCGTCGCCGGCGAGTCGCACAAGTTCACGGCCCAGCAGGGCGACCACATCGTCCTCGAGCCCTTCGAGACGATGATGGGCAAGACCAAGTGGGTGCCGGCGGATCTCCTCAAGGCGGCCAACGGCCTCTGAGGCCGGGCGCCGCGCCGCGGCGCGCGTTGTGCGTGACCCCTGTTCGAGGTATGATTTTCGTTGGCCTATCACGCCTGCGTGTCCGGCCTGTCCATATTCATACGATTCCCTGTCCACATCGGAGCTTCTCCTTCATGCCCGTTTCCACCCCCGAGTCCACCCCTATCGCCGTCAACGACATCGGCACCGCTGAGGACTTCCTCGCTGCCGTCGACGCGACCATCAAGAACTTCGACGACGGCGACCTCGTCGAGGGCACCATCGTCAAGGTCGACCGTGACGAGGTCCTCCTCGACATCGGCTACAAGACCGAGGGCGTCATCCCCGCTCGCGAGCTCTCCATCCGTCACGACGCCGACCCGGACGAGGTCGTCAACGTCGGCGACACCGTCGAGGCGCTCGTCCTCACCAAGGAGGACAAGGAGGGTCGCCTGATCCTCTCGAAGAAGCGCGCGCAGTACGAGCGCGCCTGGGGCTCGATCGAGAAGATCAAGGAGGAGGACGGCGTCGTCTCCGGCACCGTCATCGAGGTGGTCAAGGGCGGCCTGATCGTCGACATCGGCCTCCGCGGCTTCCTCCCGGCCTCGCTCGTGGAGATGCGTCGCGTGCGCGACCTCGCGCCCTACATCGGCCAGGCCATCGAGGCCAAGATCATCGAGCTCGACAAGAACCGCAACAACGTGGTCCTGTCGCGCCGTGCGTTCCTCGAGCAGACGCAGTCGGAGGTCCGCTCGTCGTTCCTCACCGCGCTCGCGCCGGGCCAGGTCCGCAAGGGTGTCGTCTCGTCGATCGTCAACTTCGGCGCGTTCGTCGACCTGGGCGGCGTGGACGGCCTCGTGCACGTCTCCGAGCTCTCGTGGAAGCACATCGACCACCCGTCCGAGGTCGTCTCGGTCGGCCAGGAGGTCGAGGTCGAGGTCCTCACCGTCGAGATGGACCGCGAGCGCGTCTCGCTGTCGCTCAAGGCGACCCAGGAGGACCCGTGGGCGGTCTACGCCCGCACCCACGCGATCGGTCAGATCGTCCCGGGCAAGGTCACCAAGCTCGTCCCGTTCGGCGCGTTCGTGCGCGTGTTCGAGGGCATCGAGGGCCTGGTGCACATCTCCGAGCTGGCGACCCGCCACGTGGAGCTGCCGGAGCAGGTCGTCTCGGCCGACGAGGACGTCTTCGTCAAGATCATCGACATCGACCTCGAGCGTCGCCGCATCTCGCTGTCCATCAAGCAGGCCAACGAGGGTGTCGACCCCCAGGGCGAGGACTTCGACCCCGCGCTGTACGGCATGACCGCCGAGTACGACGCCGCCGGCAACTACATCTACCCCGAGGGCTTCGACGCCGACACCCAGGAGTGGCGCGAGGGCTTCGACGAGGCCCGCGAGGCCTGGGAGGCCGAGTACGCGAAGGCGCACGAGCGCTGGGAGGCTCACAAGTCCTTCGTGGCCAAGCAGGACGCCGCGGCCGCCGAGGCCGAGGCCACCGCTCCGGCCGCCGCCCCCCGCAAGGGTGGCCGCAAGGGCGACGCCCCCGCGTCGTACTCGTCGCACGACGAGTCGACCAACGACCAGGGCACCCTGGCCTCGGACGAGCGTCTCGCCGCGCTGCGCGAGAAGCTCACCGGCAACTGATCCTCACCGATCTCACGGAGGCCGCCATCCCCTCGGGGGTGGCGGCCTCCGTCGTATCCGGCCTGCTTGGCGCCGGTGGGTGCCACGTGTGACACTTCATCCGTGCTGCGCATCGGTCTCACCGGAGGAATCGCCTCGGGCAAGTCGACGGCCCTGGCGCGCTTCGCGGAGCTGGGAGCGCGCGTGGTCGATCACGACCAGCTGTCGAGGCGCGCCGTCGCACCCGGATCGGCGGCGCTCGCCGACATCGCCCGCGAGTTCGGCCCCCGGCTGATCGTGAAGGACGAGCTGGACCGCGGCGCCCTCGCGCAGATCGTCTTCGCCGACGACCACGCGCTCGCGCGTCTCAACAGCATCGTCCATCCGTACGTCATGGCGATGGGCCAGGCGGCGGACCGTCAGGCGCGTGCCGAGGGCGTGCGCGTGATCGTCCATGACATCCCCTTGCTGGTCGAGACGGGGCAGGACGGGGAGTTCGACCTGGTGGTCACGGTGGCGGCGGACCTCGACACGCGGGTGCGCCGCATGATCGAGTCCCGCGGCATGACGGAGGACGATGCGCGGGCCCGGATCCGCGCCCAGGCGACCGACGAGCAGCGGGCCGCGGCGGCGGACGTGGTGCTGGACGGCAACGCGACGCCCGAGCACCTCGCGCGTCAGGTCGACGACTTCTGGCACGTGCACGTCCCGTCGTGAGCGCGACGGCGGTGTCGGACCCCCGGCGTACCGTAGTCGCATGACGCGACCCGATCTCCGCCGCAGCGAGGCCCCGTTCCAGGTGGTCTCGGAGTACCGGCCCAGCGGCGACCAGCCCAAGGCGATCGACCAGCTCGCCGCCCGCCTGCAGGCGGGGGAGCAGGACGTGGTGCTGCTCGGCGCCACGGGCACCGGCAAGTCGGCGACCACCGCGTGGCTCGTGGAGCGGCTGCAACGCCCCACCCTCGTCATGGCGCACAACAAGACGCTCGCGGCCCAGCTGGCGAACGAGTTCCGCGACCTGCTGCCGAACAACGCCGTCGAGTACTTCGTCTCGTACTACGACTACTACCAGCCCGAGGCGTACGTGCCGCAGACGGACACGTTCATCGAGAAGGACTCGTCGATCAACGAGGAGGTCGAGCGCCTGCGCTACTCGGCGACCAACTCGCTGCTGACGCGACGCGACGTCGTGGTGGTCTCCTCCGTGTCCTGCATCTACGGCCTGGGCACGCCGGAGGAGTACATCGAGGGCATGGTCACGCTCGCCGTCGGCGACGTGGTCGACCGTGACGCGCTGCTGCGCGAGTTCGTGCAGATGCAGTACTCGAGGAACGACCTCGCGTTCACGCGCGGCACGTTCCGTGTGCGCGGCGACACCGTCGAGATCATCCCCGTGTACGAGGAGCTCGCGATCAGGATCGAGATGTTCGGCGACGAGGTCGAGGCGCTGTACACGCTCCATCCCCTCACCGGCGACATCGTCGAGCGGCGTCAGCAGGTGCACATCTTCCCGGCGTCCCACTACGTCGCCAGCGAGCAGCGCATGAACCGCGCGATCAGCACGATCGAGATCGAGCTGGGGGAGCGGCTGCAGGAGCTGGAGCGGCAGAACAAGCTGCTCGAGGCCCAGCGGCTCAAGATGCGCACCACCTTCGACCTCGAGATGATGCGCTCCGTCGGCACGTGCTCCGGCATCGAGAACTACTCGCGCCACATCGAGCAGCGCGAGGCAGGCACGCCCCCGCACACGCTGCTCGACTACTTCCCGGACGACTTCCTCCTGGTGATCGACGAGTCTCACGTGACGGTGCCCCAGATCGGCGCGATGTTCGAGGGCGACACCTCCCGTAAGCGCACGCTCGTCGAGCACGGCTTCCGGCTCCCGTCGGCGATGGACAACCGGCCGCTCAAGTGGGACGAGTTCAAGGAGCGGATCGGTCAGACGGTGTACCTCTCCGCGACCCCCGGGCGGTACGAGCTGGAGCGCGCGGACGGCGTGGTCGAGCAGATCATCCGCCCCACCGGGCTGGTGGATCCCCGGATCGTGGTGAAGCCCACCGAGGGCCAGATCGACGACCTGCTCGAGGAGATCCGCACCCGTGTCGAGCGGGACGAGCGCGTGCTCGTCACCACGCTCACCAAGAAGATGGCCGAGGACCTCACCGAGTATCTGGGGGACCGGGGCGTCCGCGTCGAGTACCTGCACTCCGACGTCGACACCCTGCGGCGCGTGGAGCTGCTCCGCGAGCTGCGGATGGGACGCTTCGACGTGCTCGTCGGCATCAACCTCCTGCGCGAGGGTCTCGACCTGCCGGAGGTGTCGCTCGTCTCGATCCTCGACGCCGACAAGGAGGGGTTCCTGCGGTCCGGCACCTCGCTCATCCAGACCATCGGACGCGCGGCCCGCAACGTCTCGGGCGAGGTCCACATGTATGCGGACACCATCACGGACTCGATGGCCTCGGCGATCGACGAGACCAACAGGCGCCGCGACATGCAGATCGCGTTCAACGAGGCGAACGGCATCGACCCGACGCCGCTGCGGAAGCGGATCGGCGACATCACGGAGATGCTCGCGCGCGAGGAGGCCGACACGGCGCAGACCCTCGCCGACGCCAGGACGGCGCCGACCCCGGGCTCCGACGGCAAGCGGTCCCTCCTCGCGCAGCGGCCGGCGGAGGAGCTGTCGCAGCTCATCGAGGACCTCTCCGCCCAGATGAGAGGCGCGGCCGCGGACCTGCAGTTCGAGATCGCCGCGCGCCTGAGGGACGAGATCGGCGAGCTGAAGAAGGAGCTGCGTCAGATGATCGACGCGGGCTGAACGCCTCCGGACCGGGGACGCCGCGGCTCGAGGTCGCGCGCGCCTAGGATGGTCCGGTGGAATCCGGACTCGTGTGGGCGATCACCATCGCGGGCATCGTGGGGCTGTTCGTCTTCGACTTCGTCGTCGTGGTCGCGAAGCCGCACGTCCCCAGCTTCCGCGAGTCAGCGCTGTGGTCCGTCTTCTACATCGTCCTCGCGCTCGCCTTCGGCGCCTCGATGTGGCTGTGGAACCTGCCGCACAAGGGCACGGAGTTCCTCGCCGGCTTCATCACGGAGAAGTCGCTCTCGGTCGACAACCTCTTCGTCTTCATGGTGATCCTGTCGCGCTTCGCGGTACCGGCGAAGCAGCGCCAGCGCGTGCTGCTGATCGGGATCGCCATCGCGCTGGTCCTGCGCGGCGTCTTCATCGCCGCCGGGGCGGCCGCGCTCCACACGTTCAGCTGGAGCTTCTACCTGTTCGGCGCGTTCCTGCTCTACACGGCCGTGGTCATCGCTCGGGAGGGCGGCGCCGAGGAGGGTGAGGTCGAGTACAAGGAGAACGCGATGGTGCGGTGGGCGCGTCGTCACCTGCCGGTGACCGACGGCTACCGCGACGGGCGCTTCGTCATCCGTGAGGCGGGACGGCGCATGGTGACCCCCATGGTGCTCGTGATCCTCGCGATCGGCGGCACCGACGTCCTGTTCGCGCTCGACTCCATCCCGGCGATCTTCGGGCTGACCCAGGACCCGTACATCGTCTTCACCGCCAACGCCTTCGCGCTGCTCGGCCTGCGCCAGCTGTTCTTCCTCGTGGACGGCCTGCTCGAGCGGCTGGTCTACCTGTCCTACGGCCTCGCGGTGATCCTCGCGTTCATCGGCGTGAAGCTGGTGCTCGAGGCGCTGCACGCGAACTCGCTGCCGTTCATCAACGGCGGCGAGCCGGTCCACGTGCCGGAGATCTCCTCATGGGTGTCGCTCGGCGTGATCATCGTGGTGATCGCGGTCGCCACCGTCGCGTCGCTGATCGCGTCCACGCGGGGCGCGACGCTGCCGCGGCATCCCGACCACAGCGAGGGACACCCTCAGGACTGACCGCGGAGCGGGGTGCTAGGCGGGGAAGTCACGGGCCGGCCACGCCCCGAAGGCGGGCCACTCGCGGATCGACCTCTCGGGCACCAGCCCGGCCAGCACGTAGGGGTCGTTCGCGACGATCTGCTCGGCCTCGTCGAGCGAGTCGACGTCGAGGACGATCAGTGCGCCGGGCTGCAGCGCGTCGCCGTAGCGTCCGATGGCGGGGCAGCGGCCGGACGCCGCGAGGGCGCGGAAGTGCGCGAGGTGCTCGGGACGGCGGGCGGCGCGGTCGTCGGCGCGCTCGTCGTAGGTGTAGTGGACGGCGTAGAGGCTCATGGGCTCATCCTGCCGCACACGCCGCGCCGCGTCCCGACCCCGGCGTGCCGGCCGGGGCCGGCCGAGGGGGCGCGACACGCGGGATCGAACGTGTGTTCGAAGGCGTTTCCGCGTAGCATGGCCGGGTGAACGACCGTCTCCTCGTCCGCGGTGCTCGCGAGCACAACCTCAAGGGTGTCGACCTCGACCTGCCGCGCGACTCGCTCATCGTCTTCTCCGGCCTCTCCGGCTCCGGCAAGTCCTCGCTGGCCTTCGACACCATCTTCGCCGAGGGCCAGCGTCGCTACGTCGAGTCGCTCAGCGCCTACGCCCGCCAGTTCCTTGGCCAGATGGACAAGCCCGACGTCGACTTCATCGAGGGTCTCAGCCCCGCCGTCAGCATCGACCAGAAGTCGACCAACCGGAACCCTCGGTCGACCGTCGGCACCATCACCGAGGTCTACGACTACCTGCGCCTGCTCTTCGCGCGCGTCGGGACGCCGCACTGCCCGGTGTGCGGCGAGGTGATCCAGGCGCAGACTCCCCAGCAGATCGTGGACTCGGTGCTCGCCCTGCCGGAGGGCACCCGCTACCAGGTGCTCGCGCCGGTGATCCGGGGCCGCAAGGGCGAGTACGCGGAGCTGTTCGCGGATCTCCAGCAGCAGGGGTTCGCCCGTGCCCGGGTCGACGGGGAGACGGTGCAGCTGAGCGAGCCGCCGCAGCTCGAGAAGAAGCTCAAGCACGACATCGAGGTGGTGGTCGACCGCCTGGTCGCGCGCGACGGCGTGCGCCAGCGCCTCACCGACTCGGTGGAGACCGCGCTGCGCATCGCCGACGGCCTGGTCGTGATCGATCCGGTCGACGGCGAGATCGAGCCGCGCCGCTACTCGGAGAAGCGCGCCTGCCCCAACGACCACGTGCTGACGCTGGAGGAGATGGAGCCGCGCACGTTCTCGTTCAACGCGCCCTACGGCGCGTGCCCCGAGTGCACGGGGATCGGCGTCAGGCTCGAGGTCGACCCGGATCTGGTGGTCCCGGACCGGCAGCTCTCGCTGCGCGGCGGGGCCGTGGCGCCGTGGGCCGCCACCAGCTCCGACTACTTCGACCGCACGCTCTCCGCGCTCGCCGCGGACCTGGGCTTCTCGATGGACGATGCGTGGGAGGACCTCCCGGCGGACGTCCAGGCGGCGATCCTCACGGGCAAGGACTACAAGGTCCACGTGAAGTTCCGGAACCGCTACGGCCGCGAGCGGCAGTACACGACCGGCTTCGAGGGCGTCATCACGTGGCTCGAGCGCCTGCACGAGCAGACGGAGTCCGAGTTCGCGCGGGACAAGTACGAGTCGTACATGCGTGAGGTGCCGTGCCCGGTCTGCCGCGGCACTCGCCTCAAGCCCGAGGTGCTCGCCGTGAGCATCGGCGGGCGGTCGATCGCGGAGGTCTGCGAGCTCTCCATCGCCGACGCGCGGGACTTCCTGCTCACGGCCGAGCTCGACGAGCGCGGTCGGCAGATCGCGGTCCAGGTGCTCAAGGAGATCGACGCGCGGCTCGGCTTCCTGCTCGACGTGGGCCTCGACTACCTCACGCTCGCGCGCGCCGCGGGCACGCTGTCGGGCGGCGAGGCGCAGCGGATCCGTCTGGCGACGCAGATCGGCTCGGGGCTGGTGGGCGTGCTCTACGTGCTCGACGAGCCGAGCATCGGCCTCCACCAGCGCGACAACCGGCGACTCATCGACACGCTCACACGCCTGCGGGACCTGGGCAACACGCTGATCGTCGTGGAGCACGACGAGGACACCATCCGCACCGCGGACTGGGTGGTCGACATCGGCCCGGGCGCGGGGGAGCACGGCGGAGAGGTGGTCCACTCGGGCACCTACGAGGAGCTGCTCGTCAACGAGCGCTCGGTGACGGGCGCCTACGTCGCCGGCCGCCGGACCATCGAGCTGCCGGCGGAGCGCCGCCCGGTGGACCCGAACCGCCGGCTCACCGTCGTCGGCGCCCGCGAGCACAACCTGCAGGACATCGACGTCGACTTCCCGCTCGGCGTCCTCACCTCCGTCACGGGTGTGTCCGGCTCGGGCAAGTCGACGCTGGTCAACAGCATCCTGTACACGAGCCTCGCGAACACGCTCAACGGGGCCCGCCAGGTGCCGGGCCGTCACACGCGGATCACCGGCGTCGACCAGCTCGACAAGATCGTCCACGTCGACCAGGGGCCGATCGGCCGCACGCCGCGGTCGAACCCCGCGACGTACACGGGGGTCTGGGACAAGGTGCGGAAGCTGTTCGCCGACACCCAGGAGGCGAAGGTCCGGGGCTACGGACCGGGCCGCTTCTCCTTCAACGTCAAAGGTGGACGATGCGAGTCGTGCGCCGGCGACGGGACGCTGAAGATCGAGATGAACTTCCTCCCCGACGTGTACGTCCCCTGCGAGGTCTGCAAGGGGGCGCGATACAACCGCGAGACCCTCGAGGTGCACTTCAAGGGCAAGAACGTGGCCGACGTGCTGGACATGCCGATCGAGGAGGCCGCCGACTTCTTCGAGGCGATCCCCGCGATCTCGCGCCACCTGCGCACCCTGGTCGAGGTGGGCCTCGGCTACGTCCGCCTGGGTCAGCCCGCGCCGACCCTGTCCGGAGGCGAGGCGCAGCGCGTCAAGCTCGCATCCGAGCTGCAGCGACGGTCCACCGGCCGCACCGTGTACGTGCTCGACGAGCCCACCACGGGCCTGCACTTCGAGGACGTGCGCAAGCTGCTCGGGGTCCTCCAGGGGCTGGTGGACAAGGGCAACACCGTGATCGTGATCGAGCACAACCTCGACGTGATCAAGTCATCCGACTGGCTGATCGACATGGGTCCGGAGGGCGGCTCCGGCGGCGGCATGGTGGTCGCCGAGGGCACGCCCGAGCAGGTCGCGGGCGCCGACGGCTCCCACACCGGGGTGTTCCTCGCGGAGATCCTGGGCACGGCGCCGGCGGCGCGCACGGCATCCGCGCGGACCTAGGCTGGCGGCGTGACCGATCCCGCCTCCTACCGGCCGGCGCCTGGCTCCATCCCCGCGAAGCCGGGCGTGTACCGCTTCCGGGACCCCCATGGCCGGGTCGTCTACGTCGGGAAGGCGAAGAGCCTGCGCGCCCGGCTCGCGAACTACTTCCAGGACCCCGCCCAGCTGCACCCGCGCACCCGGCAGATGGTCACCACCGCATCGTCCGTCGACTGGACCGTGGTCCGCAGCGAGGTCGAGGCGCTGATCCTCGAGCACACGTGGATCAAGCAGTACGACCCGCGCTTCAACGTGGTCTTCAAGGACGACAAGTCGTATCCGTACCTCGCGGTCACCATGAACGAGCAGTACCCGCGCATGCAGGTGATGCGGGGGGACCGGAGGAAGGGCGTGCGCTACTTCGGCCCCTACGCCAAGGCGTGGGCGATCCGTGAGACCGTCGACACCCTGCTCACCGCGCTGCCGATGCGGACGTGCGCGCCGGGCGTCTTCCGCAAGGCGGAGCGGCAGGGCCGTCCGTGCCTGCTCGGCTACATCGACAAGTGCGCCGCGCCATGCGTGGGGCGCGTCTCCGAGGAGGAGCACCGCGAGCTCGCCGAGCGGGTGTGCCAGGTGCTCGCCGGCGACGCCAAGAGCATCGTGCGCGACCTGACGCGATCCATGCAGGCGGCGGCCGAGCGGGAGGACTTCGAGGCAGCGGCGCGTGCCCGGGACAGGCTCCGCGCGCTCGACAACGTGATGGCGCGCAACGCGATCGTGCTCGCGGCCGGGGTCGACGCCGACGTGTTCTCGCTCGCGGACGACGAGCTCGAGGCCGCGGCCCACGTGTTCCACGTCCGCGACGGCCGCATCGCGGGCGAGCGCGGCTGGGTGGTCGACAAGCCCGAGCCGCTCGACCCGGCGGGGATGGTCGGCCAGCTGGTGCAGGAGGCGTACGGCGCGGCGGAGCGCGAGGAGATCCCGACCGAGGTGCTGGTGCCGTTCCTGCCGGACGACGCGCCGGCCCTCACCGAGTGGCTGAGCGGGGTGCGCGGAGCGAAGGTGTCGATGCGCGTCCCGTCGCGAGGCAAGAAGGCGGAGCTCGCGCAGACGGGCGCGGGGAACGCGACCCAGGTGCTCGAGCAGCACCGCCTCAAGCGCGCCTCCGACCTCACCACCCGGTCGGCGGCGCTCCAGGAGCTTCAGGACGCGCTGGCGCTCGACCAGGCACCGCTGCGGATCGAGTGCTACGACATCTCGCACACGCAGGGCACGAATCAGGTCGGCTCGATGGTGGTCTTCGAGGACGCCATCGCGCGCAAGGCGGAGTACCGCCAGTTCTCCATCGCGGACGCGGTCGACGACACCGCCGCCATGCACGAGGTCCTCTCCCGGCGGTTCCGGCGCTACCTCGAGGAGTCGCAGCTGCCGCCGGAGGAGCGGGAGAGCGCGCGGTTCGCGTACCCCCCGCAGCTGGTGGTGGTCGACGGTGGCCTGCCGCAGGTGAACGCCGCCCGCCGGACGCTCGACGAGGTCGGCGTGCCCGAGATCGCGGTGGTGGGGCTCGCGAAGCGGCTCGAGGAGGTGTGGGTGCCGGGCGACGACTTCCCGGTGATCCTCCCGCGTGGCTCGGAGGCGCTCTACCTGCTCCAGCGCGTGCGGGACGAGGCCCACCGCTTCGCCATCAAGAACCACCGCGCGAAGCGCACGAAGGCGATGAAGGTGTCGCAGCTCGACCAGGTGGCCGGGGTCGGCCCGACCCGAGCGAAGGCCCTGATCACCCACTTCGGGTCCCTCGCGCGCCTCAAGGAGGCGTCGATCGAGCAGATCGCGCTGGTGCCGGGTGTGGGCGAGGGCACCGCGCGGACTGTCTACGCGGCCCTGCACGGGGAGGGTGGCATGCTGGGCGCATGACGGATGAGGTCCCCCCGGTCACCTTCCCCTCCGGCATCCCCCTGCCTGTCCTGGACATGACGGGCGTCTCCGCTCAGGTCATCGTCCTCACGGGCATGTCGGGCGCGGGACGCACCAAGGCCGCCGCCGTCCTCGCGGACCTCGGCTGGTACGTCGTCGACAACCTCCCGCCCCAGCTCCTGGGCGGCCTGGTCGCGATGGTCGGCCGGGGCGGGCGCGACCGGCTCGCCGCTGTGGTCGACGTGCGCGGGGGCGAGTTCTTCCAGGACGTCGAGGCGGCGCTCGACGACCTGGAGGCCCGCGGCGTCCCCGTCCGGCTCATCTTTCTGGACGCCTCCGACCAGGCGCTCGTGCGGCGGTTCGAGGAGGCCCGACGGCCGCACCCGCTGCAGGGCGCGGGCACGCTCCTCGAGGGCATCTCGCGGGAGCGCGTGGCCCTCGCCGCGGTCCGGGAGCGCGCCACCGAGCTGGTCGACACGAGCGACCTCAACGTCCACCAGCTCCGGGACGTGATGACGGACGTGGCGGGGGAGGGCGACCGCCCGCTGCAGGTCAACGTGCAGTCGTTCGGCTTCAAGAACGGCGTGCCTCACGACGCCGACTTCGTGGCCGACGTGAGATTCCTGCACAACCCGCACTGGGTCCCCGAGCTGCGTCCCCTCACCGGTCTCGACCAGCCCGTGCGCGACTACGTGCTCGGCTCCGATGGCGCGGACGAGTTCGTGACGGGATACGCGGACGTCATGGGCACCGTGCTGGACCGCTACCGGGCCCACGACAAGCACTCGGTCACCATCGGCGTGGGCTGCACCGGCGGCAAGCACCGGTCCGTCGCCGTCGCGGAGGAGCTCGGCCGCGTGCTTGCGGAGCGCGGCTACCAGGTCCGCGTGAGCCACCGCGACCGGGGCCGGTCGTGACGCCCGCGCCGCACGTGGTGGCCCTCGGCGGCGGCCACGGCCTGTACGCGAGCCTGACCGCGCTGCGCGGGCGCTGCGAGGTGCTGACGGCGGTGGTGACGGTCGCGGACGACGGGGGCTCGTCCGGCCGCATCCGCGCCGAGATGCCGGTGCCGCCGCCGGGGGACCTGCGCATGGCGCTGTCCGCCCTGTGCGAGGACACCGACTGGGGCCGGACGTGGCGCGACGTGCTGCAGTGGCGGTTCGCCACCACGGGCCCCCTCGACGGCCACGCCGTCGGGAACCTCCTGATCGCCGGACTGTGGGACCGCACGGGCGGGATCGTCGAGGGCCTGGACTGGGTGGCCCGCCTCCTGCGCTGCGAGGGACGGGTCCTTCCCGTGTCGACCGAGCCGATCGTCGTGAGCGCGCACGTCGAGGGCAGGGACGGCGTGCTGCGCCGGGTCGAAGGCCAGGTCGCCGTGGCGACCGCGCAGGGCCGGGTGCGCGACCTGGCCGTCTCGCCCGCCGACCCCGCGGTGCCCGCGGCGACGCTCGAGGCGATCGCGGACGCGGACGCGGTCATCCTCGGACCGGGCAGCTGGTACACCTCGGTGCTCACGCACTTCCTGGTGCCGCGGGTCGCGGAGGCGCTGGTCGCGGCGGGCGGGCGGACCATCCTGACGCTCAACATCGCGCATGAGGACGAGGAGACGGCCGGCACCGACCGGGTCGACGACGTCGCGGTGCTGCGCGCGGCGGCCCCCGGCTTCGTGCCGGCGGCGGTGCTCGCCGACGCGACCCACGACGAGCCGCGGCTGCGCGCCGCGGTCGAGGACTGGGGCGCACGGTTCGTGGTGGCGCCGATGCGGGCGGACGATGCGGTGGACAGGCATGACGTGGTCAGGCTGGGCGAGCAGTACGCGCAGCTGCTCGCCGAGGTGGCCGCGGGCGGCTCCGCGATGCGCCGATGAATGGCAGGATTGCGCCATGGCTTTGACGGCAGAGGTGAAGGACGAGCTTGCCCGCGTGCCCCTCGAGAGGGTGTCCGCGCGCAAGGCCGAGATCGCGGCGACCCTCCGGTTCGCGGGGGGCCTGCACATCGTCTCCGGGCGGATCGTGATCGAGGCCGAGCTCGACACCGCGATCGCCGCGCGGCGCCTGCGCCAGTTCATCGGCGAGACCTACGGCCTGAGCTCCGAGATCATCGTGGTGTCCGGCGGCGCCCTGAAGAAGGGCAACCGCTACGTCGTCCGCGTGGTCAAGGAGGGCGAGGCCCTGGCCCGCCAGACCGGCCTGCTCGACCACCGCGGCCGCCCGGTGCGGGGCCTCCCGCCCCACGTGGTCGGGGGTTCGATCGAGGACACCGTGGCCGCGTGGCGCGGAGCGTTCCTCGCGCACGGCTCGCTCACCGAGCCGGGTCGCTCCTCCGCGCTCGAGGTCACCTCGCCCGGCCCCGAGGCGGCGCTCGCCCTCGTGGGCGCGGCGCGCCGTCTCGGCATCTCCGCGAAGTCGCGCGAGGTCCGCGGGGTCGACCGCGTGGTGATCCGCGACGGCGACGCCATCGCGAGCCTCCTCACGCGCCTGGGAGCCCACGGCTCCGTGCTGGTGTGGGAGGAGAAGCGCACCCGTCGCGAGGTGCGCGGCACCGCCAACCGGCTCGCGAACTTCGACGACGCGAACCTCCGGCGCTCGGCGCGCGCCGCCGTGGCCGCGGGCGCGCGCGTGGACCGAGCGTTCGAGATCCTCGGCGACGAGGTCCCCGATCACCTGCGCGAGGCCGGCGAGCTGCGCCTCGCGAACAAGGAGGCGTCCCTCGAGGAGCTGGGCAAGCTGGCCGACCCGCCGCTCACGAAGGACGCCGTCGCGGGGCGCATCCGGCGCCTGCTGGCGACCGCCGACAAGCGCGCGGAGGAGCTCGGCATCCCGGATACCGAGGCGGGTATCGCACAGGAGCTTCTCGACCTCGACTAGGGGAAATCCCAGGTCCGGTCCGGGACCTCGGTCCGCGTGGCGGGCTTCCGCGTAAGTAGTAGGCTTCAAGGAGTGGCCCGCCACAGGCGGCGTCCGGCGCACGTGGTCGTGCGCAGTCCACATCCACAATCGCGTCGCCCCGGCGACGCACCCGGAGGAGACCAAAAGTGACCATCAAGGTCGGTATCAACGGCTTCGGCCGCATCGGACGTAACTTCTTCCGCGCCGCGCGCGAGCTCGGCTTCGACTTCGAGGTGGTGGGTGTCAACGACCTCACCGACAACGCGACCCTCGCGCACCTCCTCAAGTACGACACCGTCCTGGGCAAGTTCCCGGGCGAGGTGACCTTCGACGACGAGAACCTCTACGTCGACGGCAAGGCGATCAAGGCCCTGGCCGAGCGCGACCCCGCCAACCTCCCCTGGGGCGAGCTGGGCGCCGACATCGTCATCGAGTCGACCGGCTTCTTCACCGACGCCGAGAAGGCCAAGGCCCACATCGCCGCGGGCGCCAAGAAGGTCATCATCTCCGCCCCGGCGAAGAACGAGGACGCCACCTTCGTCGTGGGTGTGAACCACACCGACTACGACCCGGCCGCCCACAACGTGATCTCGAACGCGTCGTGCACCACCAACTGCCTCGCGCCCTTCGCGAAGGCCCTCAACGACGCGATCGGCATCGAGCGTGGCCTCATGACCACGATCCACGCCTACACCGGTGACCAGAACCTGCAGGACGGCCCGCACAAGGACCTCCGTCGTGCCCGCGCCGCCGCGCAGAACATCGTCCCCACCTCGACCGGTGCCGCCAAGGCCGTGGCCCTGGTGCTCCCCGAGCTCAAGGGCAAGCTGGACGGCTTCGCGATGCGCGTGCCGACCATCACCGGCTCCGCCACCGACCTCACCTTCGAGGCGTCGCGTGAGACCTCCATCGAGGAGGTCAACGCCGCGATCAAGGCTGCGGCCGAGGGCGCCATGGCCGGCACGCTGTCCTACGTCGAGGACGACATCGTCTCCTCGGACATCATCGGCGACTCGCACCAGTCGATCTTCGACTCGAAGCTCACCAAGGTGAACGGCTCGACGGTCAAGGTCGTGTCCTGGTACGACAACGAGTGGGGCTACTCCGCCTCGCTCGCGAAGCTCACCAACTACGTGGGCGAGCGCCTCTAAGCGCCTGAGCACGATGTGACTGCAGCGACGGCCGCGCACGCTTGGCGTGTGCGGCCGTCGTCGCGTCAGCACGGTTTCGATCCACCCCTTCCTCTCAGGAGACACCATGAAGACCATCGACTCGCTCGGTGACCTCACCGGCAAGAAGGTGCTGGTCCGCTCGGACCTCAACGTCCCGCTGGACGGCACCACGATCACCGACGACGGCCGCGTCCGCGCCTCGGTGCCCACCATCCAGAAGCTGCTCGGCGCCGGCGCCGCGGTCATCGTCACCGCGCACCTGGGCCGTCCCAAGGGCGCGCCGGAGGACAAGTACTCCCTGGCGCCCGCCGCGGCCCGCCTCGCGGAGCTGCTCGGCCAGCCCGTGACCCTCGCGGAGGACCTCGTCGGCGAGTCGGCGAATGCCGTCACCGCCGCGCTCGAGCCCGGCCAGGTCGCGATGCTCGAGAACGTGCGCTTCGACGCGCGCGAGACCTCCAAGGTCGACGAGGAGCGCCAGGCGCTCGCCGCGGAGCTCGCCGCGTTCGCGGACGTGTTCGTGTCCGACGGCTTCGGCGTCGTCCACCGCAAGCAGGCCTCCGTCTACGACGTCGCGCAGATCCTGCCCGCGGCCGCCGGCACCCTGGTCGAGAAGGAGGTCGTCTCGCTGTCGAAGGCCGTGACCGACCCCGCCCGTCCCTACGCCGTCGTGCTCGGCGGCTCGAAGGTGTCGGACAAGCTCGGCGTCATCGCGAACCTCCTGACCAAGGCCGACCGCCTCCTGATCGGCGGTGGCATGGTCTTCACCTTCCTCGCCGCCAAGGGCTACGAGGTGGGCAGCTCGCTCCTCGAGCAGGACCAGATCGACACCGTCAAGGGCTACCTCGCGACCGCGGAGGCCAACGGCGTCGAGATCGTGCTCCCGACCGACATCGTCGCGGCCGACCGCTTCGCCGCGGACGCCGACGCCGTGGTGGTCGCGGCCGACGCGATCCCCGCGGACCGCATGGGCCTCGACATCGGCCCCGACTCGGCCGCGCTGTTCGCGTCCAAGATCGCGGACGCCAAGACCATCGTCTGGAACGGCCCCATGGGCGTGTTCGAGATGGAGGCCTTCGCGAACGGCACCAAGGCCGTCGCGCAGGCCATGATCGACTCCGAGGGCTTCTCGGTCGTCGGCGGCGGCGACTCCGCCGCGGCCGTGCGCCTGCTCGGCTTCGACGAGGCCGGATTCGGCCACATCTCCACGGGCGGCGGAGCGTCGCTCGAACTTCTCGAGGGCAAGGTCCTGCCGGGCCTCGCCGTGCTGGAGGGCTGAACCATGGCACGTACCCCGCTGATCGCCGGCAACTGGAAGCTCAACCTCGACCACCTCGAGGCGACGCACACCGTGCAGAAGCTCGCGTGGCTCCTGCGCGACGCCAAGCACGACTACTCCGAGGTCGAGGTCGCGGTGCTCGCGTCCTTCACCTCGCTGCGCTCCGTGCAGACGCTCGTCGACGCCGACCAGCTCGAGCTCAAGTACGGCGCCCAGGACATCTCGCAGCACGCGTCCGGCGCGTACACCGGCGAGGTCTCCGGCACCCAGCTGTCGAAGCTCGGCGTGTCCTACGTGGCCGTCGGCCACTCGGAGCGTCGCCAGTACCACGGCGAGACCGACGAGATCGTCGCGGCGAAGACCCAGGCGGCCTTTGCCAACGGCATCGTCCCGATCGTGTGCGTGGGCGAGGGCCTCGACATCCGCAAGGCCGGCGAGCACGTGCCCTACACGCTCGCCCAGGTCGACGGCGCGCTCAAGGACCTGCCGGCCGAGCAGGCCAAGGACGTGGTCATCGCGTACGAGCCCGTGTGGGCCATCGGCACCGGCGAGGTCGCGACCCCGGCGGACGCGCAGGAGGTGTGCGCCGCGATCCGCGTCCGCATCGCCGAGCTCTACGACGCCGAGCTCGCTGACGGCGTCCGCGTCCTGTACGGCGGATCCGTGAAGTCGAGCTCGATCGCCCAGCTCATGGCCGAGGCCGACGTGGACGGCGGCCTGGTCGGCGGCGCGAGCCTCGACCCGGAGGAGTTCTCCAAGATCGCACGCTTCAAGGCGCACCAGGTCGGCCTCTAGCCGACCCGCCGCGGCCCGGGGGGGCCCCCC
>NZ_JAUHPZ010000006.1:0-144301 GCF_030418375.1 Demequina lignilytica | reverse complement strand
CCGATTCCACGCGCCCCCCAGCCACACGCCACAGCCCACCCACCCCACCCACCCCACCCACCCCACCCACCCCACCCAGCCCACCCACCCCACCGAGCCCGCCGAGCCCACCAAGCCGCCCCGACCCCCCGACCAATGACCCCGCCCCGACGGCGCCACCCCCCCGGGTGAGCGCCGCACAGGCATGCGTGCGGCCAGCACGGATAGGCCAGCGCGGGACGAAGGCGAGGGTGCGGGGGGCTACGCGGCGTCGCGCAGGTGCAGCCGGTAGAAACGGAAGAACGAGAAGCCGTCGATCGGCAGCACCGAGACGCTCGAGAATCCCGCCTCCCGCGCGTAGCTCGCGAGCACGGAGGGTCGCATCACCGTCCCCGTCCCCGCCGACGGCTGCGACGACATCCCGTCCGGCAGGCACACGAAGAGGCTGAAGCCGTACATGAGCCTCTCGACCTCGTCGCCGACGGACACAGGGGCGTCGCCGACCCCTTCGTCCATGACCACGACCACGCCGTCCGACTTCACGCACGCGCGGATCGCGTCGAGCACCTCCACGGGCCGGGGCATGTCGTGCAGCGCCTCGAAGATGAAGGTGCCGTCGAAAGAGGCACGGTAGTTCTCGGTGAGCTCCGCCGAATCCATCGCGACGAACTCCACCCGGCCCGCCACCCCCGCCTCGGCCGCGTTGACCCGGGCCATCTCGATCGACGGGGCGTCGATGTCGACCCCGACGATCGTCGCCCCCGGGTAGGCGTGCGCGAGGGCGATCGTCGACCACCCCGCCCCGCACGCCACGTCGACGATCCGCGCGTCCTCCCGCTCGAGCACGTCGTGGATCTCGGGCACCCCCTCGATCGCCTCGCCGAGCATCTGCTCGAACCAGGGGCGGTTCATGTCGGCCTGGGACCAGCGTGCATCGTCGCCGAGCTGCTCCCAGCTCACCCCGCGGCCTGTCCGGTAGGCGTCGAGCAACGCCGGCATCTGCGCGGCCGCCCCCGCGAGCATCCGTGCGAGCGGCGCGATGTACGCGAGCGAGCGGGTGTCGGTGAGCGCCTCGGCCGCGCCGGCGGGGAGGGCGAAGCGCATCGGCCCGTCGTCGATCGCGACGATCAGCCCCGAGGTCGCCTGCTGCTCCAGCCACTCGCGGGCGTAGCGCGGATGGGTGCCGGTGAGCCGGGCGAGGTCGTCCGCGGTGAGCGGCCCGTCCGAGGCGAGGGCGCGGTACCAGCCCAGCCGGTCGCCCAGGTGGATCGCGAGGATGTCGATCGCGCCGAGCGCTGCCGAGAACACATGCTCGGCCCAGGCATCGGCGGGAGCGGAGGCGTGCGGTGAGGGAACGTCGAGCGACATGGTGGGGACTCCTTGCCGCGGGCGCGGCCGCCCGCGTCTCTCCAGGGTCGCATCACGGGCGCGGTCGTGCAGGGTGAGCGAGGGCGGCGCCGCGGCTCGTCCGCGGGCCACGGGCCACGGGCCGCGGCCCGCCCTCGGGTCTCGGCTACCAGGCCGTGCCGGTGGCGTCGGTCGGCGTACCCTCGCCGCGCAGGGCCTCGTGGAAGAAGTCCTGGTCGTAGGGGTACGACCGGTAGAAGTCCGTGATCAGGCCCTCGTCGTCGTACGTCGTGACCGTCACCATCACCAGCTCGAACGGGTTGTCGAAGATGTTGCGGCCGTGCCACAGCCAGACCGCCCCGCTCGTGGAGCCATCGGGATCGATCCAGCTCTGCCGGAGGTCGAGCTGGGATCCGCCCGTCTCGAAGAGGTCGTACATGAGTCCGTCGGCGATCGGCTGGGGGCCGATGTAGATGTCGTCGAGGATCGCCGTCTCGGTCCAGTACGTCGACAGGTCCTCGATCATGGCCTCCGGGTCCGCGTACCGGGAGTCGTCGTCGAGCGTCGACTCGAAGCCGGCCCGAGTCGCGTCCGCGGCGTCGTATCGCGCAGCGACCGCCGCACCCTCGGCCTGCAGCTGCTCGACCTCGCTCGCCAGCGCGTCCCGCTCGCTCGTCATCGCGGCGAGATCGCGCTCGAGCTCGTCGTCGCCGGCGCTGCATCCTGCCGCTCCTGCCGCCCCGATCACGGCCATGGCGGCCCACGCCGCCACCGTGCGCGCAGACATGACGCACCTCCGTCCACTGCCCCTCCGGAGGTGTCCGGGTGCACGGGCGAACGGGCATCGTTCAGCGTCCTGTGTTCATCTCCAGGCTACGCCGAGGCCTCTCCGGCGGCAGGGCGGGGCGAGGCGCGCCGGGGCGGCGGTGGGCAGGGCCAACCGGGCCGGGCGCGGGCATCCTCACCCGTCGCCGAGCACCACCGCCACCGAGCTGGATCCGTCGCCCGACTTGACCACCTCGAGCTTGGCCGGGATGGCCTCCTTCATGGTCTCCACGTGGGAGATGAGGCCGACCGTGCGGCCCGCGTCACGCAGGTCGTCGAGCGTCGACATGGCGACCTCGAGGGTGTCCTCGTCGAGCGAGCCGAAGCCCTCGTCGATGAAGATCGTGTCGAGCTGGATGCCGCCCGCCGCCGACGTCACCGTCTCCGCGAGCCCGAGCGCCAGCGCGAGCGAGGCGAGGAACGTCTCGCCGCCCGACAACGACCGCGTCGACCGCGACCGGCCCGTGTGCGCGTCCGCGATGGTGAGCTCGAGGCCGGTCTGCTTGTTCCGGAACTGCGCGCTGTCGTCGTACTCGAGCAGGTACTGGCCGCTCGACATGGTGGTGAGCCGAGCGTTCGCCGCCGCCACGATCTCCTCCAGCCGCGCCGCGAGCACGAAGCTCTCGAGCCGCATCCGCCGCTCGTTGGGCTCCTTGCCCTCGAGGGTGTTGGCGAGGGTGTCGACCGCCTGGTGCCGCTCGCGCGCCTCCGCCGTGGACGCCGCCTTCACCGCGTGGTTCTCCGCGAGCCGGGTGAACTGGCCCACCGCCGACGCGGCGTCGGACGATGCGCGGGCCGCCTCCTTCGCGCCCGCGTCCGCCTCCGCGGCGGCCGCCTCGAGCGCGACCAGGTCCGCGACCTCCTCCGGCAACGGCACCGACTCGAGCTCCGCGACCACGGCACGCGCCCCGCTGAGGTCCGCCTCGTGCTGCTCGATGCGCGCCGCGAGCGCGTCCATCTCGGTTCGGGGGAGCAGCGCCGCCCGCACCGCCTCGAGGTCGCCCAGCCCCGTCGCCGCGGCCGCCCGTTCCACCGCCCCGCGTGCCTCCTCGGCGGACGCCCGCGACGAACCGAGCGCCTCCGACGCGCCGGCCACGGCGTCGACCAGGCCGCGCGCCGACTCCAGCGCGGCTGCACGGGCCGCGACCGACGCGTGCTCGCCCCGCCCGCGCGCGATCGTCTCGCCCGCCGCCGCCACCGCCGCGGCCGCCTGGGTGGCCCGCGCCTGGGCGGCCTCGACCGCCGCGCCGCGCTCCTCGATCAACCGGCCCAGCCGCTCCCGCTCCGCGCCGAGCGCCTCGAGCTCAGACTCCAGCGCCGACTTGCGACCCGCCGCGGCCTTCGCCCCGTCGCGCGCCTCGACCGCGGCCGTGAGCGCCGCCGTGACCTCCTCGCGCGACCGTCCGCCGGCCTCCGCCTGCGCCACCTCGAGCGCCGTGGCCGCCGCCGCGGCCCTGTCCTGGAACTCCTCGAACTCCTTGACGATCCGGTCCGCGAAGGCCCGCGCCTCCTCGACCGCCTCGTCCGTGACGTGCGCGTCCGTGGGCTGCGCTGGGTAGGGGTGCGACGTCGAGCCGCACACCGCGCATGGCTTGCCCTCCTCGAGCGCCCCCGCCAGCACGGCGGCCTGCGACTTGAGCCGCAGCCGCAGCAGCGCATCGTGCCGGTCGACCGCCCCGAGCCGCCGCGCCGAGGCCGTCGCCTCCTGCTCCCGCGCCGCCTGCAGCGTCGCCTGGGCGGCGTCGATGCGCTCGTGCGCCGTCGCCGCCTTCTCCTCGCGCGCGACCGCATCCTCGAGGTCCGCGAGCCTGGCTGCCGCCGCGGTGGCCCCGTCGAGCTCGGTGCGCAGCGCCTGCTCCCGCGCCGGCAGCGCCGCCAGCTGCTCCTGGGCATGCGACCGTGCCTCCCGCGCCGCCTCCAGGCCGCCTTCGGCCTGCTCGCGCGCCTGCTCCAGCGAGGCGAGCCTGCCCTCGGCCTCCAGCGCCTCCGCGAGCGAGCCGCGCTCCGACGCGAGCTCGGACGTCCGCGCCCGCAGGGCCTCGACGGACGCCTGCGAGAGATCGCCCGACGCCCCGGGCCACGCCAGGCCCGCCACCTCCGCCGACCGCAGCGACACCAGCGCCGCGTCCCGCCGCTCCGTCGCCGACGCGAGCCGTGCCTCGGCGCCCTGCGACGCCTCCATCGCGGAGGACACCGGCGCCGCCCGGCGTGCGCGATCCAGCCGGGACCGGTCCTCCGCGTGCTCCTCGGACCGCGCCTCGAGCGCCCCGACCTTGTCCCGTGCGTCCGTGAGGCGGCGTCGCTGCGCCTCGACCCCGCGCGCCTCCGCCAGTGTCGCCTTGGCCGCGTCGGCCCCCTGCGCCGCCGATGCCGCCGCCCCCGCGAGCCGCGCGGCCAGGCCCGTGAGCGACTGGACGGTCGCGGCGAACCACGCCTCGCGCTCCGCCGGTGCCGGCGCGGCGATCTCCTCGGGCGACGCCGCGGCCGCCACCGCCACCGCGCCCGAGACCAGCACCTCGAGCTCCGCGTCGGCCGCCTCGAGCGCCCGCGCCCGCAGCCGCGCGATGTCCCGCAGGTGCGTGGTCAGCTCCTCGAACCGCTGCGTGCCGAACAGCGACCGCAGCAGCCGCAGCCGGCTGTCCGTGCCGGCCTGCAGGAACTCCGCGAACCGTCCCTGCGCGAGCAGGATCACCTGGAGGAACTGCTCCGGCGTGAGCTGCATGATGCGCGCGATCTCCTGGCCGGCCTCGCGCGGCTTCATCGCGAGCGCCTCCCAGTCCTCACCGCGGCGCACCCACAGCTGCGCCTCCGCGGGCTGCACCGTGGTGCCCTCGCCGCGCTGCTTCACCCGCTCGTAGTCGGGGCTGCGGCGGATCCGGTACGTCTCGGTTCCGACCTCGAAGTCGAGCACCACCTCGGTCGGGTCCTCCTCGCCGCAGAAGTGGCTGCGGATGGACTTCTCCGTGCCGGCGTAGCGCGGCACGTCGCCGTAGAGGGCGAACGTGATCGCGTCGAGGATGGTCGACTTGCCGGCGCCGGTCCTCCCGGAGATGACGAACAGCCCCTCCGCGTCGAACGCGCGGAAGTCGACCGTCTGGCGTGCGAGGTACGGTCCGAATCCCTCGATCTCGAGGCGCAGCGCCTTCATCGCGTCGCCTCCTTCGCATCGAGGGCCTGCAGGCTGTCCGCGAGCAGATCCTGCTCCTCGGGAGACGCCCCGTGACCGTTGCGCGTGAAGCCGAGGAACGCCTCGATCAGCTCCGCGTCCGACTTGCCGCGGGTGCGGTCCGCGTAGGTCTCCCGGGCGTGGGCGGCGACCGTGGAGGGACGATGCGCGAGTGTCACCGCGTGCGGGAACTTCTCCTGGGCGCGGCGCATGGCGTCGCGGGGGCGCAGGTCGTCGGTGAGCACGATGTCGACCCAGGCGTCCCGGTCCTCCTCATGGACGCCGGGGGACAGCAGGTGATCGAGCGTGCCGGTGAGCCGGACCGCGCGCCGCGGGGTCGGCAGCTCGAGCCACTCGACGCCCTCGAGCCCCGCCGCCCCGATGTCGACCAGCCACGCCCCCTTGGCCGAGCTCAGCTCGCCGAAGCTGAACCTGAGCGGCGCGCCCGAGTACCGCAGGTCCTCGCGGAGCGTCGCGCGCGAGTGGATGTGGCCCAGCGCCGTGTACGCCGGGCCCTGGAACACGCCCGGCGGCACGATGTCGAGGCCGCCCCGCGTGATGTCGCGCTCCTCCGAGCGTCCCGTGGACTCGGTGGTCTCGTGCACCTCCCGGCCCCCGCCGCCCGCCTCGCCCGAGGCGAAGCAGTGCGATGCCACGACGTAGCGAGCGCCCTCGCCGCCCCGGGTCCGCGCATCGTCCCGGATGAGGTCCATCGCGAAGCTCAGCGCCGCCTCGTGGGTGCGGCCGTCGAAGTCCTCGAAGGCGCCGCGGAGGAACTCCGGGTGCACGTACGGGATGCCGTAGACGAACACGTCGCCGTGTGCGTCGGGCACGGCGACCGGGACCGCGAGACGCCTCAGGTCCGCCAGGACGTGGACGCCGCCGAAGGCCGCGAACTCGGCGAGGTGTCCCAGCCGCGCCGGGCCGTCGTGGTTGCCCGACGTGAGCACCACCTGCGCGCCCGCCGACCGGATCGCGCGCACCGCGCTGTTGAGCATGGTGAACGCCTCGGCCTTCGGGGTCGAGGAGTCGAAGACGTCGCCCGCGACGATCACCACGTCGACGTGGTGGTCCCTCACCGCCTGGGCGATCGCGGCGAGCACCTGCGCGAGGTGATCGTCCGTCGAATGACCGTGAAACGTGCGTCCGATGTGCCAATCGGACGTGTGCAGTGCCCTCATGATTCGAACCTAGCGGCACCGGGGGACAGGCAGTAGGGGTTAGACCTCCTTGGGCACCTTGCGGGTCCAGGTGAGCATGCGGCACATCGTCTGGTGCGCGCCGTCCGCCGTGTCGCCGAACATGAGCGGGCACCCCCCGTCGATCACCGTCATCCCGTGCTCGCGCCCCCACGTCACGGCGTCCTTGTCCACGGATCCCGAGCCGAAGGCCCGGTGCATCCACACCTCGGAGATCCCGAGCTCGGCGGCCTCCTTGACCGTGCCCAGCGCATGCGCGGGACGGGTGCCGATCACGACGGCCTCGACCCCGCCCGGGACCGCGGACAGCGTCGGGTAGGCGGTGTCGCCCTCGACCGTGGGGGAGTTCGGGTTGATCGCGAAGGCCTCGTAGCCCTTCTCCTTGAGGCGCTGGTACACCGCGTTCGAGCCGTGTCCCTCGGGATGCGAGGAGACACCCGTGACGGCGATGCGGTGGTGGGCGAGGAAGTGGTCCGCGGCGTCCTTGATGCTGGTCATGGCGCGCTCCTTGGATTGTCGAGCGGGGACCCGTCTTCCATGGTCGCGCGACGGGCTGCCGGCGGCAACCGGTGGTCAGTCGCGCGGCTCTCGCACACGCAGCCGGTCGGCGGCCAGAGCCGTGTTGTGCTGGATGCGGAACAGCGTGTGGACGCCGATCATCACCGGGATGCACGCGATGGCCCCGATGACGAGGCCGCCCATGAACGCCGGCCAGCCGTAGCCGGGCTCGAGGGGCTCCCCGGTGGTCCTGTCGACGGTCTGATAGGGGAACAGGACGCCGAAAGCGACGGCGGTGGCGACGGTCGCCGCCGCACACCACACCCACATCCAGATCCGGTAGTCCGAGAAGTCGCGCGCGGAGTCCGCCGACGGGTTCGCCATGGGCTGACGGTAGCGCCGCCCGCACTCTCCCGCATTCCCCACAAATGGGGATACCGGCGATGACGGCGTCATGGAAGGCTGGCCGCAGTCCCGCCCGCCGCTCCAGGAGCCTTCATGTCCGTCGCCCTCCGCACCACGATCGCGGTGGCCGCGATCACCGTCGTCGCCGTCGTGTTCGGCGTCGTGCTCGACCTGTTCATCCGCATCGCGCCCTTCCACGGCCCCAGCGAGATCGCGACCCAGCTCGCGATCGCGGCCGTGGTGCCGCTGTGGGCCTACGCCGTACGGTCCGTGATCCTCGCCGCGGTGCGCGACCGTGACCGCGAGCCGTCGTTGCGCTAGGCGCGCGAGCCGGGTGACGATGGTCGCGTGAGCGCACGCCGAACGCGGGCAGCGACCGGGCCCCGCCCGGCCGTCGCGTCCCTGCGCGACCGTCCCTCCTGCGACGTCCTGATCATCGGCGGCGGCGTCAACGGCGTCGCGACCTTCCGCGACCTCGCCCTGCAGGGCGTCGACGTCACCCTGATCGACCGCGGCGACCTCGCCGCCGCGACCTCCGCGGCGAGCTCCCGGATGATCCACGGCGGACTCCGCTACCTGGAGAACGGCGAGTTCCGGCTGGTCCGCGAGGCCGTCGCCGAGCGCAACGACCTGCTCGCCACCGCCCCCCACCACGTCCGGCCCCTGCCGACGACGGTCCCGATCCGCACCACGTGGGCGGGCCTCGCCGGCGCCCCTCGCCGCTTCCTCACCGGCCACGGCCCCGCGCGCCGCGCCCCGCGCGGCGTCGCCCTCATCGAGCTGGGCCTGCGTCTGTACGACTCCTACTCCCACGCCGGGCGGGCGGCCGACGGCACGGGCGTCCCGCGGCATCGCCTCGCCGGCCGCGAGCAGACCCGCCGCGAGCTGCCCGACCTCCACCCCGCGACCCGCTGGACCGCCACCTACTACGACGCCTGCGTACGGGCGCCCGAACGGCTGGTCCTCGAGATGGCCCTCGACGCTCTCGCCGCGAACCCGCGCGCTCGGGTGGCGACCTACGCCGCCGCGGTCGGGATGGACGGCGGCGACGTGGCCGTCGAGGACCTCCTCACCGGCATGCGCGTGCCGGTCGCGGCGCGCGTCGTGGTGAACGCGACCGGTCCCTGGGTGGACCTCACCCAGGAGGCCCTCGGCGAGCACACCGCGTGGCTCGGCGGCACCAAGGGCTCGCACCTGGTGCTGGACAACCCCGCGCTGCTCGCGGCCTGCGCGGGCCGGGAGATCTTCTTCGAGAACGAGGACGGCCGGATCGTCCTGGTCTACCCGCAGCACGGCCGCGTGATCGTCGGCACCAGCGACCTGCCCGCCGACCCGCGCGAGCCCGCCCGGTGCACCGAGGAGGAGGTCGACTACTTCCTCGACCTGGTCGCCCACGTGTTCCCCGACATCCCCGTGAGCCGCGCGGACATCGTCTTCCGCTACGCCGGGATCCGGCCGCTTCCGCGCGCGGATGCGGCCACCCCGGGCGAGATCCCGCGCGACTACCGGCTCGAGGACGGGACGCTGCCCGGCACCGAGGTGCCGCTCGTGACGATCGTCGGCGGCAAGTGGACCACCATGCGGGCCCTGGGGGAGCGGGCGGCGGACCGGGTGCTCGGCCTGCTCGGCGAGACGCGACGCGTCTCCACGCGCGGGCTGCCGATCGGCGGCGGCGCCGGATTCCCCGTGGACGATGCGCGGGACGGGTGGATCGACGAGCACCTGCCGGGCGTCCCGCTCGACCGCGCCCGCACCCTGCTCGACCGCTACGGCACCCGCGCCGTCGAGGTCGCGGCGGCCGAGTCGGTGCCCGGCGGAATGTGGGCACGCCTGTGGGGAGCCGACCCGGGCGCGCGGCTCGCGGACGCCCCCGACGTCACGCGCGGCGAGATCGCCTGGATCGCCCGTCACGAGCGGGTCGCACGGCTCGCCGACGTGGTCCTGCGCCGCACCACCCTCGCGTTCGAGGGGCGCGTCACGGAGGCGCTCCTCGACGACCTCGCGGACGTCGTGGGCGAGGAGCTCGGCTGGACCCGACGCCGGCGTCGCGCGGAGGTCGACGCCGTGCGCGCGATCCTGGGCGAGACGCACGGCGTGGAGGTCGCGCGCGGACGCGCCGGGGCGGGTCCGCGCCGACCGCGGTGACGCCCGCGCGACGGTGCGCCGCGCATCGTCCCTCCCGCCCGGGTAGCGTGGTTCTACCAGGCAAGGAGGTCCCGTGACCCGCTACGTCATCGCGATCGACCAGGGCACCACGTCGACGCGTGCGATCGTGTTCGACCACGCCGGAGAGATCGTGTCCCGCGGCCAGCTCGAGCATCGGCAGATCCTGCCGCAGGCCGGATGGATCGAGCACGACCCCGAGGAGATCTGGCGCAACACCCGCCGCTGCATCGCGGAGGCGCTCGCGCAGGCGGACATCACGCGCCTCGATCTCGCGGCGGTCGGCATCACCAACCAGCGCGAGACCACCATGGTCTGGGACCGCGCCACCGGCGAGCCGGTCGCGAACGCGATCGTGTGGCAGGACACCCGCACCCAGCCCATGGTCGACGCGCTCGCCGCCGACGGCGGGGTCGACCGCTTCCGCGAGATCACCGGGCTGCCGCTCGCGACTTACTTCTCGGCGACCAAGATCGCGTGGATCCTCGACAACGTGATGGGCGTGCGGGAGCGGGCGGAGGCGGGTGAGCTCGCGTTCGGCACCCCGGACACGTGGCTGGTATGGCGGCTGACGGGTGGGCCCGACGGCGGGCTCCACGTCACGGACGTGACCAACGCGTCCCGCACCATGCTGATGGACCTCGACACGCTCGACTGGTCGGAGGAGATGCTCGAGGTGTTCGGGATCCCGCGGGCGATGCTGCCGGAGATCCGCTCGAGCTCCGAGGTCTACGGCGTGGTCGGCGGCCAGTCGCTGCTGCGCGACGTGCCCATCGCGGGGATCCTGGGCGACCAGCACGCCGCGATGTTCGGGCAGGTCGCCTTCGAGCCTGGTGAGTCGAAGGGCACGTACGGCACCGGCACCTTCCTGCTGGTCCACACGGGCGAGACCCGCGTGCGCAGCGAGCACGGGCTCATCACCACGCTCGCCTACCGGATCGGCGACGCGCCGGCCCAGTACGCGCTCGAGGGGTCGATCGCCGTGACCGGTGCCCTGGTGCAGTGGCTGCGCGACAACCTCGGGTCCATCCGCTCCGCCGAGGAGATCGAGGAGCTGGCGGCGAGCGTGCCCGACAACGGCGGCGCGTACTTCGTGCCCGCGTTCTCCGGGCTGTTCGCCCCGTACTGGCGTCCCGACGCCCGGGGTGCCGTGGTCGGGCTCACGCAGTACGTCACCAAGGCCCACCTCGCACGCGCCGTGCTCGAGGCGACCGCGTTCCAGACCAAGGATGTGGTGGTCGCGGGCGAGGCCGACGCGGGGGTGCCCATGCGCGCCCTCAACGTCGATGGGGGCATGACCTCGAACGCGCTCCTGATGCAGCTCCTCGCCGACGTGCTCCAGGTCGACGTGGTGCGGCCCGTGGTCGCCGAGACCACCGCGCTCGGCGCGGCCTACGCGGCCGGCCTCGCGGTGGGGTACTGGGACTCGCTCGACGACCTGCGGGACAACTGGCGCGAGGGCCGCCGGTGGAGCCCGGCGATGGACCCGGCGGAGGCGGCGCGGCTGCACCGCAACTGGCTCAAGGCGGTCGCCCGCACGCTGGACTGGGTCGACGACGACGTGCGGTGAGACCCCGCCGGGCTTGACCCAACGTTTCCCTCGTTTGCGACGTCTTTGTTGACAGTTGGAATAGATGACCCCCTGCTCCGGTTGCACCAGCCAGCAAAAGGGAGTCCCATGAGAGGGGGGTAAATCATGACAGTTCCGCACATTTCGGCACCGACCTGGACCCTGCGCCACGGTCGTGTGCTCGCGCCTCAGAACGCCGGAGTTTCCCGTTCCTTGACCGGCGCCGTCGCGGAGCGGTTCCGCCGGATCGCGTGGATCGACGTCGCGATCCAGCTGGTGGTAGGCGGCGCGATGATCGCGCTGCTGTGGGCCTTCGCCGTGAGCGGGCTGTTCCAGCGCGGCGTGGTCTCCTTCAGCGAGTGGTACGCGTCGGACGTCACCCCGATCTTCGCGGTCGGCTCGACCGCGGTGCTGACCGGCACCGACTTCAGCGAGGGCGTGTTCGGCATCGACCCGACGGCCCCCGCCACGCTCAGCTCGTCCGTGATCGCCGCGGCGTCCTGACCGACGCCCGGGCGGACCGGCGGCGCTCGCGGCGCAGCCGCTCGAGCAGCCCCCAGGGGCGCACGGTGAGCACCACCAGGAATGCGGCGCCCGACAGCGCCACGCTCGCGGCGGGCAGCCAGCCCGGCCCGTAGGCCGCGAGGATCGCCCCGCCCGCGATCGGCCCCAGCATGTTGCCCACGTTGTACAGGGACTGGTAGCCCGCCATCAGCACGTCGGTGCGGCCGGGAGCGTGACGCATCGCCCAGTTGACGTGCGCGGGCACCGCCACCGCCCAGGCGAAGCCCTGGAGCACCAGCAGCGCGAGCGTCGCCGGCACGTTCGATCCGGCCACCGCGAGGCCGGCGAACATGCTCACCAGCAGCGCGAGTCCCACGACCGCGGACCGCACCGGCCAGCGGTCCAGGTATCGGCCCACGAACGCCGTGGTGATGGTGCCCACCACGCCGCCGAGGGCGAGGAGCGCGGGCACCGTCGCCTGCCCGAAGCCCGTCACGCGGACCAGGAACGGCGAGATGAAGGTCCACGTCACCGCCATCGAGCCCACCGCGAGCGCGATCGACACCAGCACGCGGACGTACATCGCGCGCGACGGCAGCTCGCCGCGCGCCGCCGTGCCCTCCTCGGCGCGGAAGCCGGGCATGAGGATCGCCAGCGCCGCGAGGAGGGCGACCGCGGCCGCCACCAGCACCCAGTACGGAGCGTGCCAGCCGACCTGCTGCGCCAGCCAGGTCGAGGCCGGCAGGCCGATCACGCCGGCGCCCGAGCCTCCCAGCAGCAGCCGCGACACCATCCGCCCCCGCACCGCCTGGGGGAACATCCCGGCGGCGGCCGGCGTGACCACCGCCCAGAACAGCGCGTGCGCCAGCGCGGACACGCCGCGCCCGGCGACCAGCTGGCCGAACGAGTCCGCCGTCGCGGACACGGCGAGGCCGCCGGCGAAGACCGTGAGCGCCATCAGCAGCGCCGTCCGGGGGCGCAGCCGCTTCACGGCGAACGCGAGCGGCACCGACCCGACCACGACCACCAGCGCCTGCACGGTGATGAGGAGCCCCACCGTCGACTCCGCGACCCCGAGCCCCTCGGCCATCGGCGTCATGAGCCCGAGAGGCAGCACCTCCGCGGTGACGAAGGCGAAGGCGGAGAGCGCGAGCACCAGGAGGGCCGCGAGCGCGCGCCCGCGCGGCACCGGGGGAGCGGTTCCCTCGCCGCGCGCCGGGACCTCCGCGGGCACCACGGCGACCTCGCCTGCGACGGGGTAGGAGACGGCTCCGGTGAACAGCTCCGGGGCCTCGTCGGGGTCGACGGAGGCGCGCGCGGGCTCACGCGGTTCGGTGGGGGTCACGGCGGTCCGATCACGAGGATGACTGGCGTTGCGCCCATGCTCCCACGCGCCGCCCGAGGGTGGGGACGCCGGAGGTCCCGGCCGCCGCATCGTCCGGTCCCCGGCAGGGACGATGCGCGGAGTACGTTGGGGGAGAGGAGCCGACCCCGAGGAGGAACGTCGATGTTCACCGGACTCACCCCCGAGCTGTGCGCCCAGGCCTGGGACCTGGTGCGGCCGGCGATCTTCCGCGCGGCGGACACCCGCGTGATCCGCGGCGCCGTGGGCGACCTCGTGGTGCTGGACCCCGCGCGTCGCGACGGCACGGTGCTGTGGACCGGCAGCATCGGCGACACGGAGACCAAGACCTACGGCTACGCGGTCGCGAAGGCGAAGGTGGCCGAGCGCACCGGCGTCGACACGTCGCGGCTCCGGACCGACCAGCCGCACCTGTACACGGCTGGCGACATCGTCTACCCGGGAGGGATCGTGCGGCACGGGCTCGTGGTCGCCTTCTCCGGGGTCGAGGGCGAGGCCGACGAGATGATCGCCGAGTGGTTCGTCTCGGCCGTGCGCGGCGTCGCCCGGCTCGCCTTCGCGGGTCCGCACGGGCCGGATGCCCGCGGCATCCGCCACATCGGGGAGTAACCGCGTCCCGCCGGGCGTTCACCGCGCATGACCGACGCTCCCGACACCCCCGCCACGCGCGCGCTCGCCGCGTCCGGCATCGACCACGCCGTCACCGTCCACGGGCCCGTGCGCTCCCTCGAGGAGGCCGCCGCCGCCCGCGGGCTCGAGCCGTGGCAGATCCTCAAGACGCTCGTGGTGCGGCGCGGCGACGGCGACTTCCTCATGGTGCTGGTGCCCGGCGACCGGGAGATCAGCTGGCCCAAGCTGCGGGAGCTGCTCGGCGTGAGCCGCCTGTCCATGCCCGACAAGGACGTGGCGCGCGACGTCACCGGCTACGAGCGCGGCACCATCACGCCGTTCGGCGCGGAGCCCGACCCGGCGACGAGGCGGCCGTGGCCGGTCATCGCCGACGCGCTCGTGGTCGACCGGCCCGGACCCGTGTCCATCGGGGGCGGCGCCCACGGCGTCGCCGCCACCGTGGAGCCGGCGGCCCTGGTCGCCACGCTCGAGGCGACGGTCGCCGACGTCACCGAGCCGATCACCCCGCGAACCACGTGATGCGGCTACCCTGACCTCCGTGTACGTGCGTCCGGAGCTGCCCGCGACCGTCTTCGTCGACGCCGCCGGCGAGCCGATCCCGTACGGCGACCGATGGGGGATCGACGGCCCGCCCGAGCGCACCTACTCCCGCACCCGCCACCCCGAGCGGTTCGAGCCGCTCATCGCGGTGTCGCGCGCGCTGGTCGACCACCTCGAGGCGACCTACGACGTCGACGTCGAGGTGACCGAGGGCCTGCCCGACGACGCCCCCGACACGATCCGCGACTTCGAGCACGGCCAGGTGCGGGTGGTGCGCACCACGACCGTGGTGCCGCGCCATGGGCTCTGCGCGCCGCTGGTGATCGCCGAGACGAGCTTCCCGTCGGTCCTGGTCGCGATGGGCGCCGCGGGTCTGGAGCGCGCGCCGGCCTGCGGCTGCGACGCCTGCGACGAGTCCCTCGAGGCGTCCGCCGAAGAGCTCGAGAACCTGATCTTCGCGGTGGCGAAGGGCCGCTACCAGGAGCGGTACAGCTGGACCGAGGGCATCGAGATCGTCGTCGGCGCCGACCAGGGCGCCCGCTGGTCGCGTACCCCGCGCCAGGCGGCCGACAAGGAGCGCGTCGACGCCCTCAAGCAGAGCCAGCGCCTGCGCCACGGCGAGCGCTGGATGCCGTGGCCGGCGCGACGGGACGATGCGGCGGGCACGTGGGACGACGCGGTGGACGAGTCCCGGCGACGGTCGCGCCTGGCTGCGAGGTCCGGCCACGAGGCCGCCGTCGAGCAGGCGATCGAGCGGATCAGGCGGCGCCTGCGGGCGTCCTGATCGCGCCTTTCGCGACGCGCCCGCGCCCCGGAGGGGGCTGACGGGGTCGGGTGCCCCTCCTCACGCCCGACCCCGGCCCCTCAGGATCTCCGCCCCACAGCGGGCGGAACCTCAGCCGCATGCGCGCGAGCGCACCCCGCCAGTATGCGCCGGGCCCGCGCCCGCCGCGACCGCAGCCGTCAGGCGGGGCGGCGCGAGAGCAGGTGCTCGTCGATGTCCGCGAGCCAGCCGGTCGCGCGCTCCTCGAAGCGGTCGGCGGCGTCGGCGTCGTACTCGGGCAGCGAGGGGTCCATGAACAGGTGACCCTTGCTCGGGTACCGGTACACCCGCGCGTGAGGCGCGTGATAGAGCAACGCGTCGATCTCGTCGGGCTCGACGTACTCGTCGGGGTCGGCGACGTGGATCTGCAGCGCGACCTCGTGCCGCCACACCCCGCCGAGGGCCGACGGCGGGAGCGCCCCGCTCACCAGCATGCAGGCCCGCATGCGTCGACGGTCCTGGGCGAGCAGCTGCGCCGGCATCGCCCCGAGCGAGAACCCCATGAGCACGTCGGCGCCGCGGTGGCGCCGCGCGAGCAGGTGGGCGGCCTCCTCGAGCGCGTCATGACCGATCGACTGCGCGTACGCCACCCCCTCGTCCGCATCGGTGAACGTCGCGCCGGCATACAGGTCGGGGGAGTGGACCACGTGCCCGGCCGCCCTCAACCGCTCCGCGAAGGCGACCAGGCCGTCGGTGAGCCCCATCGCGTGGTGGAACATGAGGATCTCGGCCATAGCCTCAGTCTTACCCTGTCGAGGTCGCGGCGCGACCCGTACGGCGTGGTCCTGGCGAACTCCCAGGGTCCGGTGGTTGGCTGGGGGCCGGACGCGACGAGGGTCGCGCGGGCGGGAGTCGGGACATGGAGATGGCGCTGGCGATCGTGGTCGCGGCGGTCGCCGCGATCGTCGCGGTCAACGCGATCGCGCCCCGGGTGAGGGTCGCGGCACCCCTGCTGCTGGTGGTTCTCGGCGTCGGCGTGAGCCTGCTCCCCGGCGTCCCGCACCTCGAGGTGGAGCCCGAGATCATCCTGCTCGGCGTCATCCCGCCCCTGCTCTACTCGGCGGCCGTGTCGCTGCCCGCGATGGAGTTCCGTCGCGACTTCGCCTCGATCTCGGGGCTGTCGGTCGTGCTCGTGCTCCTCAGCTCCGTGCTGATGGGCCTGTTCTTCTGGGTGGTCCTGCCGGAGATCGGGCTGCCGCTCGCGATCGCGCTCGGCGCCGTGGTGAGCCCCACCGACGCGGTCGCCGTGCAGATCATCAAGAAGCTCGGGGTGTCGCCGCGGGTGGTCACCGTGCTCGAGGGCGAGTCGATGCTCAACGACGCCACCGCGCTGGTGCTGGTGCGCACCGCGGTGGCGGCCGCCGGCGCGGGGATGACCTTCGGCGAGGCGCTGTGGGACTTCTCCTCCGCGGTGGTGCTCGCCGTCGTGATCGGACTGGTCGCGGGCGAGGCGAACATCCGCCTCCGGCGCGCGGTGCCCGGAGCCGCCTCCAGCACGGCCCTGTCGTTCGTCGCCCCGTGGGCCGCGGCGGTCCCGGCGGAGGCCCTGGGCGCCTCGGGCCTGGTCGCCGCGGTGGTCGCGGGACTGGTCACCGGGGTGCGCGCACCGCGGTTCCTGCGTCCCGAGGACCGGATCTCCGAACGCGCGAACTGGAAGACCGCCGAGCTGATCCTCGAGGGCGCGGTGTTCCTGGTCCTCGGGCTCGAGCTGATCGGGCTGGTCGAGGACGTCATCGAGACGCACGGCTCGCTGTGGTTCGCCGCCGGGCTCGGCCTCGCCGCCCTCGCCCTCGCGCTCGCGATCCGTGCGGGCTACATCGCGCCCCTGGTGATGGTCGCGCGGCGGCGCGTCGAGCGCGCGCAGGCCCGGCACGACCAGGCGAAGGAGCGGGCCGAGGGCGCCGGGGACCGGCTCGACACCCGTGCGCTCGCGAAGGTCAACCGGCGCCTCGAGGTGCACTCGGCCGACGTGCAGTACCTCGAGAACCGGCCCCTGCGCTGGCGGGAGGGCACGGTCCTGGTGTGGGCCGGCATGCGGGGCGCCATCACCCTGGCCGCGGCCCAGACGCTGCCCGCGGACACGCCGCTGCGCTCGACGCTGGTGCTGATCGCATTCGTGGTGGCCGCCGGCTCCCTGCTGGGCCAGGGCGTATCCCTGCCGTGGGTCGCGAAGGCCGTCGGGGTGGCGGGGGAGAGCGAGCACGACGAGCGCGAGCGCCAGGCGCTGCGCGACCTCCTGCTCGCGGAGGCCACCACCGTGCTCGACGCCCCAGACCTGGCGCGGCCGAAGGGCGGCGCCTACGACCCGGAGGTGATCGCCGCGGTGCGCCGCGCCGTGGTCCACGCCTCCGACGAGGAGTCTGAGGGCGAGGACCTGGGCGACCAGTTCCTCGAGCTCCGGCTCGCGGTCATCGCCGCGCAGCGCAGCCGCCTGCTCGCGACCCGCGCGGTCGGCACCTACGGCTCGCACGCCCTCGGGGCCGCGCTGCGCGTGCTCGACGCCGACCAGATCTCGACGCAGCTCCGGCGCGACGAGCCCGACGAGGGCGACTGACTCAGAGCTCGACCACGGCGACCATGTCGCCGGTGGGCTCGTCCGAGCCCCCCATGGGCTCCTCGGTGACGACGAAGCCCGTGACGCCGTCCATCGACTGGTCGTCCAGCATGGTCATGAAGCTGCCGTCCGACTCCGGCATGAACGTCGGGCCCGCGTGCTTGGAACCGTCCTCCATCACCACCCAGAGCTGGTACTCCATGCCGTCGTGCGGCTTCGGGCAGTCCTCTCCCATCGCCACCACGGACGCCATGCGGTCGCTCACCACCAGGTGCGAGGTGCCCAGGTCCAGGTCCATCGAATGCGCGTCGGGCGCGCTCGCGACCATCATCACGTCCTGCTCCATGGCGAGCTCGGCGTTGCGCTCGGTGAGCACCACGCCGGCGAACGCGCCGACGCCGGCGAGCACCGCGACCGAGGCCGCCGCGAGCACGAACCGCGGCCAGCGGTGACCCGAACGCGCGTGCCTGGCCTCGCGCGCCGCGGCGAGTTCGTCGGCGGGGGCGACCTCCGCATCGTCCGGCGGCAGCTGGGCCGTGCGGGAGACCTCCTCGAGCACCCGTGCCCGCAGCGCGGCCGGCGGTGCGACCGCCTCGGCGTCCGCGAGGGCGGCGGCGACGTCGCGCAGCCCCGCGAGCTCGGCCGCGCAGTCCTCGCAGCCGGGCAGGTGGGCGTCGAACGCGGCGCGCTCGGCGTCGGTGACGGCGTCGACGGCGTACGCGCCGAGCAGGCCGTGCACGTTGTCGTTCATGCCGTCACCTCCCACATGTCTCTCAGCCTGATGATCGCGTCCCTGATGCGGGCCTTCGCCGTCCCGAGCGGGATGTCGAGCGCCTGCGCCAGCTGCGCGTTGGTGTAGCCCTTGTAGTACGTCAGCTCGAGCGCCTCGCGTTGCAGCGGGGTCAGCCCGGCGAGCCCGGCCCGGACCCGCGTCGCCTGCCACTGGCGGAACATCGTGTCGACCAGCGCGTCCTGGTCGTGGACGTCGATCTCGGGGCGCGCGTGGCGCTGCAGCCGGTCGGAGTGGGCCTGCTCGGCCCGGACCCGGTCGACGGCGCGCCGGTGGGCGATCGTGAGGATCCAGGTCCGCGGCGATCCGAGGTCCGGGCGGTACCGCGCCGCCTGGCGCCACACCTCCACCATCACCTCCTGGGTGACGTCCTGGGCCATCTCCGGGTCGCGGACGATGCGCAGCGCCAGGCCGTGCACGGAGGCGGCGGTGGCGTCGTAGACGGCCTCGAAGGCGTCCGCGTCACCCCGGCCCGCGGCCACGAGCAGCGCCGCGAGGCGGTCGGGGGCGGGACGAGCCGCCGCGGCGCCCGCCGCGTCCTCGTCGCCCATCCCGACCCTCCGCATCGTCCGCTCGGGCACGTCAGCCCTCGTCCTCCATCATCGCGTCCTCGGAGTGGGACTCCTCCATCATCGAGTCGTCCTCCATCGAGTCGTCCTCCATGGAGTCGTCCTCCATCGCGTCCTCGTCGTCCATCATGGCGTCCTCGGACTCCATGGTGTCGGGCGACATGGTCTCCTCCATCATCGTGTCGTCCGAGGACTCGGCCGCGGGCTCGGTGTCGCCGCAGGCGGCGAGGGTCGAGCCGGCGAGCAGCACGAGCATCGGGACCGCCAGTGCACGGATCTTCATGGTTCCTCCCTGGGTGCCGGGCGGGGTTGGGGACGATGCCCGACGCAGGTGGTTCGGCGTCCCGCGGCCCGCGGATGGGTGCCATACTGCGGACATCGACATCCCTGGTGGGGGCGCGGAGGGGGCATCGCGTGGGCGGGACGTTCAACGACCAGATGATGGCGGACAACGAGCGCGGGCGTACGCGGGCCGAGTCCGGCGCCGCTCCGGCCGTCACGCTGACGGAGACGCAGCCGGCGCCGCGGACCTCTCGGCGGTTCGGCACCACGGTGGTGTCGATGATGGTGGTGTTCGCGGCGATGGTGCTGTTCGCTTCGGCGCTCGGAGGGACGTTCGAGCTGCAGGGGTCGGACGGCGCGACGGTGGCGATCTCCGGCGGCCCCGCCACCCAGGCGGACGCGGACGGCGTCCCGCTGGTGTCCTGGACCGCCGGCGGGTTCGCCTTCGACACCCCCGAGGGCTGGACGGTGGACGCCGCCGACGCGGACGGCGTGGTGCGCGTGCTCACCGCCGACGGCGGGCTGATCGAGATCCTCGAGGCCGGCCGCTGGAGCGGCGGCTCCGATCCGATGGATCACGCCTTCGACGCGGCGTACCGCCTGTACCTGGACCGGATCGGGTTCGTCGACGAGCTCACCGGGGCCGCCTACGACTCCCCGTACGCGGACAGTGCGATCGTGGTGCGGGGAGCGACGGGGCGGGTCGCCGTCATGATCGGCGCCGACGGGTCCGTGTGGGCCGCGGTCGACCATCGGGCGCCGGGCGGCCTCGAGGCCGGGTCGTGGCAGGTCCTGCTGACCTCCGTGCGCCCCGCCTGAGGCGAGGCGCCCGACCCGACCCGCCCGGTCCGCGGATCACCCGAAGGTGAAGGCGTAGGCCTCCACGCCGGGCGAGACCTCCAGGTGGAGGACGTCGATCCCCGGCTCGCCCTCCCACAGGACCTGCAGGTCCGGCGCGCCGGACACGTCGATCACCTTGCGGTAGCCGGGATCGCCCTTGAGCGTCACCGTCACGGTGCCCTCGCCGCCGAGCACGAGGTTCGCGCTCCCGGCGTAGAACTGCATGTCGAGCGTCGCATCGTCCCCCGCCTCCGCGTACTCGGACGTGACCGTCCACGTCCCGCCGAGCGCCACCTGGCCGGGGCCCGGGGTGAAGGACGCGCCGAAGTCGTGCGGCTCGTCGCGCGGGAAGTCGCCGTTGGCGTTGGCGCCCAGGCCGCGCGCGTAGCCGACGTACGTCTCGGCGGTCCGGTCCGAGGTGTGCGCGTCGGGGTTGGCCTCGACCATCTGGGGTGTGGTCTCGAGCAGCTGCTGGATGAGCAGCTCGGTCTGCTCGTACGCGCCCTCCCCGTAGTGCACCTGGCGGACCGTGCCGGTGGAGTCGATCAGGTAGTGCGCGGGCCAGAAGCGCTGGTCCCACTCGCGCCACGTCTCGAAGTCGTTGTCGATCGCGACCGGGTACTCGATCCCGTAGCGGTCGGTCGCGTCGGCGACGTTGTCCACCACCTTCTCGAAGGCGAACTCGGGCGAGTGGACGCCGATGATCGTGAGGCCCGCGTCGCGGTACTTCTCGTCCCAGGCGGTCAGGTACGGGAAGGTGCGCTGGCAGTTGATGCAGCTGTAGGTCCAGAAGTCGATGAGCACCACCTCGCCCTCCTGCGCCAGCTCGTCGAGGTCGAGGGCCTCGCCGTCGGTGTTGAGCCAGTCCTGGATGCCCACCAGGTCGCGGGCGGGGCCGCAGTTCTGCAGCACCGACGGGTCGTCCTCGCACGCGTCGAAGCCGAGCGCGTCGCCGGTGACGGAGGTGTCGACGGCCTCACGTCCGGCGAGGGTGTCGAGCTCGGAGCGCACGGCGTCGTTGTCCTCGATGGTGGTCTGGATGCCGGCGAGCCAGCCGGGCACGATCCGCTGGAGCGGCTCGGCGACGTTGGTGGCGATCACCAGCGCGGTCGCGATCAGGACCGCTCCGGAGATCGAGCGGATCAGCTGGAGGCGCTCCCGGACCGCCTTGATGCGCCCGAAGATCGACTGGCCCGCGAGCCCGAAGACCAGCAGCGGGATCGCGATGCCCGCGCTGAACGCGAGCGTGAGCGCGACGAGGCCCCAGCTGACGCCGTTGGTGGCGGCGAGCACCGTGATCGACGCGAGGATCGGTCCGGCGCAGGGGACGAACACCAGCCCGAGCCCGAGGCCCATCACGAAGCCGTTGCCGTTGCGGTCGGCCTGCAGCGGGCGGATGCGCTCGAAGGGCCGCTGGATGAGCTCCCCGAGGCGGGGGATCATCAGGCCCAGGCCCACCACCGCGAGCACGACGATCCCGGTCCACCGCAGCAGGTCGTCCGGCAGGCCCAGGCTCGACAGCAGGATCCCGCCGAGCAGGGTGAAGACCGCGAAGCTGAGCACCAGGCCCGCGACCACGACGAGCGGGCGCCGGCGGCTCGCCGCCCCGTCCTGGATCGAGCTGGTGAGGATCGCGGGAAGGACGGGCAGGACGCAGGGGCTGATGGCGGTGATGACACCGGAGATCAGTCCGACGAGCACGAGCGTGAACATGCCTGCCATTCGGAGCGACGATGCGGGGGGATGGGGGCGCCGCCCTGTCGCCGACCGTATCAGGGCCCTACGCTGGCGCTATGACCGTCGCTTTCGTGCTGGGAGGCGGTGGTGTGAGGGGCGCCACCGAGGTGGGGATGCTCCGCGCCCTGCTCGACGCCGGCATCGTCCCCGACCTGGTGGTCGGCACGTCGATCGGCGCGATCAACGGGGCGGCCGTCGCGCAGGATCCGACGCCCGCGGTGGTCGAGCGGCTCGAGAAGGCGTGGGCCTCGCCCACCGCCGGGACCATCTACGGCACCTCCTGGTACCGGCAGGCGCGGAGGCTCGCGAAGCACCGGACCCACCTCAACGACCCGGCGCCGCTGCGCGCGCTCGTCGAGGGGGTGGTCGGCGCCGGCACGCGCTTCGAGGACCTCGCCGTGCCGCTCGCCGTGTGCGCCGCCTCCATCGAGAGGGCGGCCGAGCACTGGTTCGACTCGGGCCCGGTGGTCGACGCCGTCCTCGCCTCGTCGGCCGTCCCGGCGGCGCTCCCGCCCATGAGGATCGGCGACGAGCACTTCATCGACGGAGGGATCGTGAACTCCATCCCGCTGGGCGAGGCGGTCGCGCGTGGGGCGACCACGATCTTCGTGCTGCAGGTGGGGCGGATCGAGGAGCCCCTCACCGCGCCCGAGAAGCCGACGGACGTGGCGAAGGTCGCGTTCGAGGTGGCGCGGCGCCACCGGTTCCAGCGCGATCGCGCAGCCGTGCCCGCTCACGTGGACCTGCACGTGCTTCCGTACGGCGGGCCGCAGGAGGGCGATCAGCGGATCGGGGCGTTCCGGAGCCTCGAGCGGACCCACGCGCGCATCGAGGCCGCGCGCGAGGCGAGCAGCGCGTACCTGGTGCTGGCGGGGCTGGTCTGATGGCGTCGGCGTGGTGGCGGCTTCCGCCCGTGTGGGTGCGGCGGCTGCTGATCGCGCCGCTGCTTGTGATCGGGGCGTTCGTCTGGATGCCGGTCGCGGTGTGGCTGGGGGTCGTGGTCCTCGCGATCGTCGCCTGGGCGCTGCCGGGACGGCTGCGCCTCACCCGCGTGCTGTGGCTCGCGGGCTTCTACCTGCTGTGGGACGCGTTCGCGGTCGCGGTGCTCGGGGTCATGTGGGTGCAGTACGGGTTCGGGCGACGGATGCGGAGCGAGGCCTCGCAGCGCGATCACTACGCCCTCGCATCGTCCATGCTGAGGCTGCTCTTCGCCCAGGTGAGGTGGACGCTGCGGCTCGATGTCGACCTCGAGGACGCCGATCTCGACCAGATCGCGCCCGGTCGGCCGCTGATCGTGGTCTGCCGCCACGCGGGTCCGGGCGACTCGTTCGTGATGGTGGACGCGCTGCTCAACCGCTTCAAGCGCAACCCGGCGATCGTGCTCAAGGACACGCTGCAGTGGGACCCCGCGATCGACCTGCTCCTCAACCGCATCCCGACGCGCTTCATCACGCCGCGTCGCCACCGCAGGCCGGGCGATCCCGGGGGTGCCGAGACCATCGCCGCGCTCGCGGGCGACCTCGGGCCGGAGGGGGCGCTGCTGATCTTCCCCGAGGGGGCGAACGCGACGCCGAAGCGGCGTGCGCGCCGGATCGCGGCGCTGCGCGAGGCCGGGCGCGACGGACTCGCGGACCGCGCCGAGGCGATGCCCCATGTGATGCCGCCGCATCCCGGCGGGGTGCTCGCCGCGATGGAGGCGCGGCCCGATGCCGCCGTCGTCGTGGTCGCGCACACCGGGCTGGAGCGGCTGTCGACCGTCGCCGACGTGTGGCGGGAGCTGCCGGTGGACAAGCGCATCGTCCTCAAGGGGTGGACCACGGACCCGGCGGAGATCCCCGCCGGGCGCGAGGAGCGTGAGGCGTGGCTCTACTCGTGGTGGGAGACGGTCGACCGGTGGATCGCTGGACAGAAGCCCGAGGTCTCGGTGCGGGCGCAAGCGGTGGGCGAGCGGGCCGGTTAGCCTGTCGGGATGAATGCACGGTCCGGACGGCTGCTCTCGCTGGTGCTCGTGGCGTTGCAGGGAGTGATCTTCCTCGCCGTCGGGCTCACCGCCCTGCTCGACGGGCCCGGCGTCGGCGGGTCGTGGTGGGCCGGGTCGACGCTCGTGCTGCTGGGCGGGCTGGGCATGTTCTGGTCGGGCAAGGACCTCGGGCGCGCGCTGACCCCGATGCCGACGCCGAACGGCGCGGGCCTCGCGGCGGGCGGCATCTACGGCTTCGTGAGGCACCCGATGTACAGCGCGATCATCATTATCGCGATCGGGTTGTCCGTGGGGTCGGGGCATGCCTGGACCTGGGCTTTCACGGTGCTGCTGGCGGTGTTCTTCGAGGCGAAGACTCGGGTCGAGGAGGCGTTCCTGATGCGCGCCTACCCCGGATACGACCAGTACGCGGCGCGGACCGGCAAGTTTCTGCCGGGTCTGGGGCGGCGCCGCCTGGCCTGAGCGAGCGCCTGTCTGTGCGGGTGCGCCGCTCCGTTTGAGTGCGCCGCTGGGTGCCTTGGTGCGGCTCGCTCCCGTATTCATGCGGGAACGAACGCCCGGCCGGCACCGGTGCGCCCCGCCCGCCCGGCCGTGTGCTCCCGCATGAAATCGGGAGCGTTTGCGCATCGCCATCCCGCCGGGCTGCGCCGGGCGGTTCGTCCGGCTGCTCGCCGATGTGGTTCTCCACACCCGAGAAGTGGGGGTGTCGCGTGGGCGTTTCGCCCGATACGTTGTGATTCATGCGGTTCGTCTCGGGGGGAGCGGGCGCAGGCGCGATCGTGATCGGGCTGGCGCTCACGCTGGCGGGGTGCGTCGGGGACCCGGCGCCGATCGTGACGCGCACGCCGTCGGGAGGGCCTGTCGTGGTCGAGTCTCCCGACGCCACGCCGTCGCCCACGCCGACCGCGCTCAGCAACGACGAGCTCTTCGCGATGATGCCCGAGGGCGCCGACCGCGACGACCTCTACGGCGCGATGGTCACGGCACAGTTCTTCCTGGAGCAGTACTCGGTGATGTTCCAGACGGGTGACACGCGCGTGTGGGAGGCATTGTCGGATCCGGGTTGCGCGCCGTGTAGCGAAGTTAGGGCGGCTGCGTTGGATGTGCACCAACGCGGCGCTTCCGTCGACGGTGGCGAGATCACCGTCGAACCGGCCACTCTTCGCGGCGAAATCCAGGGCAACGGGAGCGCGCTTGTGCTCTTCGAGGCTGCGTTTGCAGAAGGCACCGTGATTGAGGCGGATGGAAGTGAGCGCACGTCGGGCGAAGCGCGCACGCTCAAGTACGCGTTTGAGCTCGCGTTTTCAGGCCAGGTTTGGTCCATAAGCGATGTAGGCACGGCAGAGGCATGAAGTCGCTCGTAGCACTGGTTGTTGCGCTGGCGATCGCGTACGTGCCGACTGAACGCGACTACGACGGCTACATCGGGGATGCGGGAACATCGCTGGATGTTGCGGCAACGGAGCGGGAACTCGAGTCGAGCACCCGGGGCAATTCCGCTTCGCACAGCGCGCGCGAGTTCCTGCGGTCCGCGCCGTGCGTCGGCGGCGGGCTCGTTGGCGCCGGTGACACCTGCGCGACCGGCCTGTCCCCGGACGTCGCCTGTCCCGACGGCATGACGCCCTCGTTCCCGCTGTGGATGCGCGAGCAGCTCGCCGACGGGAGCTGGAGCGACTGGACCCTCGTCTCCTGGTACACCTGCCCGAGCGAGGGCGACCTGCTCGCGCTCATCGAGCGCGAGTGGACGCAGCTCCGGCCCGAGCCGTCCTCGGTCGCCGTCCAGCCCGACGGCGGCTGGGTGTACGCCACCGTCCCGACGATCGCCTACGCGGAGGACGCGCCGCGTCTCCACGGCGCCGTCCTGCTCGGCGCCGACGTCACCATCCGTGCCACCCCGACCCGGTACACCTGGCGCTGGGGAGACGGCGAGACCCTCACGACGGAGGACCCGGGCCGACCGTACCCGGACGCGACCGTCAGTCACGCCTACGGACCGACCATCACCGTCGCGACCATCGCGCTCGACACCACCTGGTCCGGTCACTACCGGATCGGCGACGGCACGTGGGAGCCCTTCGACACCACGATCACCAGCACGAGCGCCGGGCCGACCCTCGACGTCCTGCACCCCCGCACCCACCTGGTGGGCGCCGCGAGCTGACGCGTCGCTCGGTGGCGCTGGGCTCAGGCCTCGGGCTCGGCGAGCGTGAGGCGCACCAGCAGATCGTCGCCTTCGGCGGCGTCGCCGCGGCCGTCGGTGTTGCTCGTGAGCGCGTAGAGCGTGCCGTTCGGCGCGACCGCGACGTCGCGCATCCGCCCCAGATCGCTCAGCAGCGTGTGGGGCGTGCCGATCCCGTCCTCGGTGAGCGGGATGCGCCAGATCTGCTCGCCGCGCAGCGCCGCGACGTAGATGCCCTCGTACGTGACAGCGACGCCCGACGGCGACGCCTCCGAGGTGGTCCACGTCACCACGGGGTACGTCACGCCGTCCACGGTGTCACCGGGGGACGTGCCCTCCGGGGCCCCCGACATCCCCTCGTGCTCGGGCCAGCCGTAGTTGCCGCCCGCGACGATCAGGTTGAGCTCGTCCTCCGCATTGGCGCCGAGCTCGGACGCGTACATCCGGCCGTCGGCGACCCACCCGAAGCCCTCCACGTTCCGGTGGCCGTACGACCACACCCGCGTCCCGAACGGGTTGTCGGGGGCCGCGGTGCCGTCGGCCTCGGATCCGTCCGCGACCACGCGCAGGATCTTGCCGTAGAGGTTGTCGCTCGCGGCGGCGAGCTCGGGCTCGCCGGCGTCGCCCGTGGACACGTAGAGGAAGCCGTCGGGACCGAACTTGATGCGCCCGCCGTCGTGGTTCGCCGCTGCGGGGATCCCCTCGAGGACTACCGTGGGCAGCCCCAGCAGGTCGTCGTGAAGGTCGAGGCGGACGATCGCGTTGTCGTCCTCCCGCGTGATGTACGCGTAGACATGCTCGGGGTGCTCCGCCGAGATCGCCAGGCCGAGCAGGCCACCCTCGCCCTCCGCGTTCACCATCCCGCGCAGCGCCTCGACGCCGGGGCCGTTGAGCGCGGTCCGCACTCCCGCGCGCACCCGGGAGATGGTCGCGGAGTCCCGCTCGCTCACCAGCAGCGAGCCGTCCGCGGTGACCTCGATGTCCCACGGCGCGGTGAGCTGGTTCGTGACGGTCACCTGCTCCGCCACCTCGAGCACCGCCGGGCCGCCGATCATCGTCGGCGCGGGCGTGGTGCTCTCAGCCGCCGCGGGCTTGGTCCCGGTGACGATCCTCTCGGCGCTCGCGGAAGCATCGCTGGAGCTGCCGGCGGAGCATGCGGCGAGCGTCAGGGGCAGGGCGCACGAGAGCGCGACGATGCGGAGGGGAGTGAACATGACCCATCAAGGGTAGGCGTCCCGAACAGCCTTGTAAAAATTGACACTTCGCGAAGAATATGCGCCGAGAACGGAGCGCCCGACTACCGGCGACGATGCGGGCGGGGGTATGTCAGCCCAGCACGATGCGGCGGAGCGTGGGCAGCGGCACGGCGCCGTACCCGAGCACCGCATCGTGGAAGTCCCTGATGTCGTAGCCCTCGCGCTGCTGCGCCTCCGCGCGGATCGCCAGGATCTCGAGCCGGCCGATCATGTAGGCGAGCGCCTGCCCGGGCAGACCGATGTACCGGTCGATCTCCTGCTCGATGTGGGCGCGGTCCATCGGCGAGTGGTCGAGGACGTACTGGATCGCCTGCTCGCGGCTCCAGCCCAGGGCGTGGATGCCCGTGTCCACCACGAGCCGGCACGCCCGCAGCGAGTCGGCGGACAGCATCCCGATCCTCGACAGCTCGGATGAGTACAGGCCCATCTCGTCCGACAGACGCTCCGTGTAGAGGCCCCACCCCTCCGCGTACGCCGTGTTGAACATCTCGCGCTGGACCTTGTGCAGCGCCTCGTTCTCGACATGCAGCGCCAGCTGGAGGTGATGCCCGGGGACCGCCTCGTGATACGTGATGGCCTCGAGCTCGTAGGTCGCCCAGTCGTGGGGGTTGGAGGTCTTGAAGTAGAACTGGCCCTCCTTGCCGGTGCGGGGGTCCGGCGGCGAGTAGTAGGCCATCGCGCCGAACCGCGTCGAGTGCGCGGTGCAGCCGGCCGTCGGCAGGTGCGCGAACCAGTCGGGCGCGGCGGCGTTGGCCTTCGCGAGCGCCCGCTCGGCGTCCGCGACGAGCGTGTCGGCGTCCGTGTACCGCAGGGAGTCGTCGTCCCGGAGCCGCGCGTAGATCTCCTCGATGCTGTCCGTGCCGAGCAGCGGTCCCGCGATCGCGCGGTACTCGTCCTCGAGGCGCTCGACCTGCGCGAGACCGATCCGGTGGACCTCCTCGGGGGTGATGTCGATCAGCAGATGGGAGTACATCTTGTCGCGGTAGACCGCGGGTCCGCCCTCGAGGTGGACCAGGCCCGGGGTCTCGTCGGGCAGCCCCCGCTCCGCGAGGGTCCGCAGCCGCTCGGCGAAACGCGCACACGCGGGGTGCAGCTGCTCCTCGACGATCCCGTCGCGCACCCCCGCCCAGGCGGCCCGCGCATCGTCCCCGAGCGAGGTCGGCGCGGCCTGCGCCCGCAGCCCGTCCTCGCCCTCGCGCGCCTCGGCGAGGTACGACTCGACCGCCGACGCCGTCGTCTCCAGGTGCCGTCGAAGCGCGACCCGGCCGACGCCCGCGGCGTCCTCGGCGACGTCCATGAGCGAGTCGAGGAACGCCGGCATGCCGCTGAGCTTCGCGAGATACGCCTCGCCGTGCTCCGCGGTCGAGAGCGGGAACGATCCGATGAAGCCCAGGATCATCTCCCAGGCACCCATGGTCGGGTTGAGGTGCAGCAGCTCGGGCTCCCACGCGAGGTGGAGCGCGGTCGCGCGCGCCGAGGACGCGACCACGTCCCTGAGCGCGAGCGCCTGCAGGTCGTCGCCCACGTCGATGGCCTCGGCGGCGCGCGCGAACTCCATGAGCCGTGCGTGCTGGAGCGCGCGGCCCTCGACCGTCACGTCGTTCCACTCCGCGAGGTGCTCCAGCCTCCCGTCCCACATGAGGTCGAGGGGGCTGAGGCCCATCGCGTAGTCGTAGTACTCGTCGGCGAGCTGCGTCAGTGCGTCCATCCCCCCGACGCTAGCCGGTCAGGCCACGCCAGGCATCTCGCCGATCGCGACCCAGTTGCCCGCCGGGTCCGTGAACCAGGCCGTGGGCGGCATGTCCTCGTCCTGGGCGACCCCCTCGTCGTCGGTGCCGGGCAGGGGTGCCATCTGGACGCCCTTCGACGCGAGGTCGCGGACGGTCGCCCTCACGTCGGCGACCGCGAGGATCAGCGTGGTGTAGTTCGACGCCGCGTGGTCCTCCTTCTCGTAGATGAACACGTGGCTGCCGCCCGCGAGGTTGAGCACGAGCGTCCCGGTCGCGAGCTCCGAGACGTCGATGCCGAGCGTGCCGGCGTAGAACTCCTTCGCATCCGCGACCGAGTCCGTGGAGAAGCAGGCGACTGCTGTGGCGTCCATGATCGGCTCCCGGCGCTCAGGGGTGCATGGCCTGGACCCGCTGCATCATGCAGATCCAGTTGCCGGCGGGGTCCTTGAACCAGCACGTCGCGGGCATCCGGCCCTCGATGTCGCGGGCGATGCCGTCGTCGTCGGTCCACTCGAGGTGCTCCGGCTCGACGCCGTTGCCGCGCAGCGAGGCGACCTCGCCCTCGAAGTCGTCGACCTCGAAGTTGAGGACGGTGTGGCTGGCGGGCATGTGGTCGTCCTTGGCGTAGACGAACTCGCGGCCGCCGCCGGGCAGCGTGAGCCACAGCATCTCGCCCATGCCGGCGTCGGACCAGCGCATCACGTCGAGTCCGAGGGTGTCGCGGTAGAACATCTCTGCCGCATCGATGTCGTTCGTGGAGAAGCTCCCGAACGCGGTGCTGTCCTTGAGCATGATCCTGCTCCTCAGTCAGGCGTCCCGGCCTGGTGCCGGGGGGCAGCGGGGCGCACGCGCGCTCGTCCGCTGCGAGGTGTGACGTCGGCGGCGTCGCCGACGGTGGGCGGGCGAACCGCCGCTCCGGGGACACCTCCAGTGTGCGCCCGACTCCGCCGAGCCGCACGGCGGGCGCTCAGCCGAGGTGCGTGTCCAGGTCGGCGACGTGCCCGCGCAGCGCACGACCCGCCCGGTCGGACACGGCCGAGGCGGCGCGCACGGTGCCGCGCTCGGTCGCGCGGGCGGCCGCCTGGCCGGCGGCGAAGGCCGCCGCGACCGGACGATGCGCGCGCACCGCGGTCCGTCGCTGCCACTCCAGCCGGCGATCGCGCACCGCCTGCCGCGCCGCGAGCGCGCGCCGCAGCTGGCCGGGGACGCTGAGGCGGCGGAGCATCGTCCTGTCGGCGGTCGCGGTGATGGCGGCGGCGCCGAGCGTCAGCACGAGCGACGCGAGCGGCAGCAGCCAGAGGCCCCAGCGCGCCGCGAGGACCGAGCCCACCACCGGCCCGAGCGCCGCGCCGGAGTTCATGGTGACCGTGTAGATGGAGGCCCCCATGTCGGTCGGCCACGGCGTGTGGCGCATCGCCCAGTTGAGCAGCGCCGAGAGCAGCACCGCCCAGCCGGCGGCCTGCAGGACCTGCGCCATCAGGCCCGACCACCCCTGGCCCAGCGCGAGCATCGTCCAGGCGCCGGACAGCAGCGCGAGCCCGACCGCGACGGTGGGTACGGCGTGGCGCGCGAGGAACGGGCCCACCGCCAGCGTCGCGCCCACGGCCACGGTCCCGCCGAGCGCGAGCATGATCGGCACCGTGGCGCTCGGGATCCCGGACACCTCGGTCACGAAGGGCACCACGTACGTCCAGGTGGTGGTCATCGCCACGGAGGCGGTGAGGGTGACCGCGAGCACGCGGAGGAAGTCGCGTCGGGACGGCAGGTCGCCTCGCACCGGGGCGGGGCGGTCGGCCGGGTCCTCGTCGTCGTCGCGCGGCGCAGGGCCCGGCAGCAGGAGCGCGAACGCGACCGCCAGGACTGCTCCGAGCACGGCGAGGCCCCAGTAGGGCGCCTGCCAGCCCAGCCGGTCCCCGGCGACGGTGAGCACGGGCGTGCCGACCACGCCCGCGGCGGCCGCGCCCAGCATGATGCGCGTCACGGATCTGCCGCGCAGGTGCGGCGCGAACAGGCTTGCGGCGGTCGGGGCGACGATCGCCCAGAACAGCGCGTGGGCGGCCGCGGAGATGACGCGCCCGGTGGCCAGCTGCGCGAACGATCCGGCGGTCGCCGCGACCACCACGCCCGTCGTCCATACGGCGAGGGTCGTGCCCAGCGTGAGGCGGCGGCTGAGGCGCCCCGTCACCGCGGTCAGCGGGATCGCGGCGAGCACGACCGTCAGCGCGAACGCCGTCGCGAGGAGCCCGACCTGCGCGACGGGCACGCCCAGGCCCGCCGCGATCGCGGGGGACAGGGCCACGACGGACGCCTCGTTGGCGCCGGTGACGAACGCCCCGGCGGCCAGCGCGGTGAGCGCGAGGGCGGCGCGGCGCGGCGTCAGGGTGAGGGAGGCGGTGGTGCGGGTCGCGGACGGCGCCTCGTCCAGCACCACGGCCTCGCCGCCGCCGACCACCGGGATCGCCAGCGTGGTGGGCTCGGGCTCGTGGTGGAGGTCGTGCGGCAGCGCGGAGCGCTCGGGGGGTACGGGGGAGCGGTCGAGGATCTCGCCCAGCTGGGGGAGCTCGAGGGTGCGGGTGTCGGTCACGTGTGGATCCCATGCAGGTCGCGGAACAGGTTCGGACGCCGCTCAGGTCGGGCGGCGTAGGAGGGCTTCGCCGCCCGACGGGGGATTCCCGTGCACCTGTCTCAACGGGCCACCGGTCGCAAGGATTCCCGCCGCGGCCGTGCGCGCGCCCCAACCGGGCGCGGCCGCCACGGTGTTGAGGCTGCAGCGCGGTCGAGCGCGCAGGTCGGGGGAGGCCATGGACGGCATGCGGAGGCACGGGGGCTGGGACGATGCGCTGGCCGGGGTGGTCGCGCGGCGGGGCGAGCTCGTCGGGTACGCGTCGCTCCTGGTCGGGGAGCGGTGGGCCGCGCAGGACCTGGTTCGGGAGGCGATCATCCGCACCTTCTCGCGTCCTCGCGCGTGGCACGACGCGGAGGTGGCGCTGGTCGCGGTGCGGGGTCAGATCATGGCCCGCTTCGTGCGCGCGCGGCGCAGCCCGATGATCGCCCGCGCGGCGTCGCGCCTGCGAGGGGTGGACGGCCAGCCGCCGGCAGCGACGGCCGCGGAGGGCCCGGCCTCGGCGATCACGGGGGCGCTGTGGATGCTCGACCGCCGCCAGCGTGCCTGCGTGGTGCTCCGGGACGTCGATCGGAAGTCCACGGCGGACATCGCACGGACGGTCGGGATGGGCGCCGACGCGGTCGCCCGGGCGCTGGACCAGGCGGACACGGTGCTCGCCGCCGAGCTCGCCCGCGACCTGCGAGGCGCGCCATGAACCCGGACCTCGGCACGCTGATGGACGCCGTGGTCGCCGAGGAGCGCGCCACGTTCGACTTCGAGCACCCCGCCGACGACGCCGTCCTCTACTCGCGGGTGATCTCGCCCCTGCGCCGGGCGCGGCGCCTGGCGCCGGTCGCCGTGCTGGGCGTGCTCCTCGCGCTCGCGGTGCCGGGCCTCGCGCTGATCGGGCTGGCCGGTTCGGACGCCACGACTACGACCGCGCCCGCCGCGCCGTCCGTCGCCGCCTCCCCCGCGGGCTCCGCCGCGGTCGGTGATCCCGAGGCCGTCGCCGGCGAGGCGGGGTGGACCGTCGCCGGGCTGGTGATCAACCCCCGTGGGGCGGCGGCGCCGCTCGCGGACTCCGTCGGCCCGGTGGTCGAGGAGCCCGTGGCGTGCGGGGCCCTGGAGGCCTTCGGCCGGCTGGTCGGCCGTGCCGACGGGACCGCGCCGGTGCACCTGGGTGCGTTCGTCTCCAGCGGAGGCGGGGCGAACGACGTCCACGTGCGGTCGTTCGCGACCGCCGGCATCGCCGCCGAGTACGTCGGCGAGCTGTGGCGGATCGCGCGCCGCTGCGCGGACGAGATGGGCGGGTGGGGTGTCGCCATGACGGTCGCCCGCGTCGACGCGGCGGGCCTCCCCGGTGACGGGGTCGCCGTCGCGATCCCGGTGCCGTTCACCGAGGACGCGTGGCGTCTCCAGGTCTACGTCGACGGGGCCAGCGCCATCGCCGTGGTCTCCGACCCGACCGCGGCGGACCGCGCCCTGAGCATCACGCGCGACTGGGCGGCCGGAGGACTCCGATGAGGCGCCCCCAACCGGATCCGCGTCCCCGGTGTTCTCTGGTCGGTGCGGCGACGACGCTCGCCGCCGAGGGGAGGGCCCGATGACGAGCTCGAGGCTGCTGACCGTGATCGCGTCCGTCGCCGCGCTCGCGACCTTGGCGGGGTGCAGCGCGGGCGAGGGCGGCGCGGTGGGTGCCACCGCATCGTCCGGCGGCGAGGCGACGCCGGTGCCGTCCGGGGTTGCGACGGTGACGGCGGAGGGTGAGGCGCTGGAGTACCCCGGCGCGGCCGCCGAGGACCAGGCCCTGATCGCGGTGCTCGCGACCTTCGAGCCGTCCGAGGCGCTGCTCGAGGAGCAGGGGCTGGGCTTCCGTGGCCTGCGTGCCGGAGAGGAGGCGTTCACGTTGGCGTCCGAGTGGACGGCCTACGAGCACCGGTCCGTCGACCCGGCCGTCTGCGGTCCGGTGGTGAACCTGCTGGGCGGGGCGACCAACGAGGACAGCACCACGCGCGCGGACGACCCGACCGTCCACACGGGAGCGTTCTTCGCCATCGCCGACGGGGTGTCGGGCTTCGACGAGTCGACGCTGCGGGCACGCATCCTCGACGACCCGGAGTCGGCGTCGGCCATGGCCGATCTCCCCGCGAGCGCCGACGCATGCACCGCGTTCGCGGAGTCGGGCAGCGTCGGTGCCCTGAACGTCGAGGACGTCGTGATCGCGCGGATCGGCCTCGACGGGGTCGACGCGCCGGTGACCCGGATCGATGTGCACATCGTCGATCTGGTCGACGAGGCCGCCGGCTCCGTCGAGGTCATCGATCTTCCGGAGACCACGTACTACGTCGCGATCGGGCGGGTGATGGTGCGCTTCGAGGTGCACGAGGCGCTGGCACAGGACCAGGTCGCGGCGGCGGTCATCGCCGAGCTCGCCGACGCCATCCGGGCGGTCGAGCCGTGACCGCGCCCTGCGCATCATGCCTCCGCGGGTCATCATGGAGGCAGTGAGACGTGGCCAGGACAGGGGAGGCGGCCGGACGGGGACTCACCATGAACCGGTGGCAGGGCGTGCTTGACACCATGATCCGCGAGCGCAGGGGCGCGCTCGTCGGGTACGCCTACCTGCTCGCGGGGGATCGCCCGACGGCCGAGGACCTGGTGCACGACGCGATCATCCGCACCTTCACCCGGGCACGGCGGCTGGACGATCCGCGGGCCGCCGAGGCGTACGTCCGCCGCACCATCGCGACGCAGTTCCTCAACGGTCGGCGCTCGCGTGCCGTCGCGCGCGCTAAGCAGCACCTGCTCGTCGAGCGGGACGCCCCGCCGGCGGACCAGACCGCCGGGGAGAACGCCGAGGTCACGCGCGCGCTCGGCCTGCTGACCAGGCGCCAGCGCGCCTGCGTGGTGCTCCGCCACTTCGAGGACCTGAGCACGGAGGAGACCGCGGAGCGGCTCGGCATCTCGACCGGATCCGTCAAGCGGTACCTGCACGACGCGCTCGCGGTCCTGCGCGAGGAGCTTCGGGGTCTGGACGGCGCGGACGACCGGGAGGACGCCGGCGTCAGGGTGGTCGCGCCGAGGGGAGGCCGTCGATGAGCACGCAGCTGAAGGACATGCTGACCTCGGTCGCCGAGGAGGAGCGCGCGCGCGTCGACGCGGCCCACCGGGACGGCGACACCGACGCGTACGTCCGCACGATCCGCCCGCGTCGCGCGGCCCGGCGCGCAGGTGTCGCCGCCGTCGCGCTGGTCGGTGTCGGGGTCGCGGGTGCCGGCTACCTCGCGCTCGGTCCCTCGGGCACGTCGCTGGATCCGGCCGTCGAGACGCCGACCCCGACGCCCGCGGCGCTCGTGTCCGATCCGGACGCCGTCGCGGGCGAGCCCGGATGGACGGTCGCCGACGTCGTGATCTCGCCGGGGGTGACCGCGATGACCGCCGCCGAGGCCGTCGGAGCGGCCGCCGCCGACTCGGTGGCCTGTGGCTCGCTCGAGTCGTTCGCCGCACTGGCGGGCGGGACCGACGCGAGCGTGGGCGCCGCGAAGAACCTGGGAGCCTTCGTCGGAGAGTCCGGGGCGGCGACCGGGGTGCGGCTGCGTTCCTTCGAGTCCGTTGAGGACGCCCAGACCTATCTCGGGGACCTCGAATCGATCGCGGGCCGTTGCGTGACGGACCTCGAGGGGGAGGGGATGCAGGCCCGGGCCTCCCGCATCGCTCTGACCGGGCTCCCGGGCGAGGCCGTGACGGCGACGCTCCCGGCGGGCGAGTCCGTCTGGCGTCTCGACGTGCATGTGATCGGAGCGGATGCCGTGGCGATCGTCACGGAGCCCGGCGCGGATGTCGCCGCCCTCGACGTCATCGCGGCGTGGGTGGAAGGTGCCGTGGGCTAGCGCCGGCTGGCGCACCCGGGCGTGGCTCGCGGCGGCCGCGTTGGTCGTCGTCGCCCTCGGGCTCGTGCTGGTGCTCGCCGAGACCGGCGGCCCCGCCTCCACGGCGGCCCCGACGGCGACCGCGGCGCCCGCCACGCCCGCCGGGGATCCGGAGCTGCGCGCGAGCGTCCTCGGCTTCGTGCCGATCCTCGCCGGGTACGCGTACCGAGCCGACGCATCGTCCGGCGTGGTGGACGTGGGCGAGCTGTCCTGGGCGGAGCGGCCGACCGGGAGCCGCGACTGCGTCGCGCTCCGGCGCGCCCTCGACCTGGCGACCGCGTCGGACTCCGCCGCCCGCCGTGGCGACCTCTATGCGCGGCTCGGCTACCTGCAGGCGGTCGGCGGCGGCTCGCGCGTGAGCACGCTCACAATCGCCCTGCGCGTCTTCGCCGACCGGGAGGCGCCCGCGGAGATCGTCCGCCTGGCGGCGGCCGCCGACTGCGCTGCGATCGCCAGCGTCCGCCCCTTCGTCCCGGGGACGGAGGAGGGCACGCACCTGATCGCGACCGAGGCCGTGCTCGAGACGGTCCCGCTCGCCGGGCCGGACCTCGGGGTCGGCCTCCGCGTCGGGCCCGAGGTGCTGACGCTGCCCGACGGGCGTGTGTGGCGCGAGACCGGTCCGGCGCTCGCCGTCGACGACCGCGTCTACCTCATCGCGCGCGGGCCCTACCTGCTCTGCCTGGGCGCCACCGATGTCGCCGATCCTGACGCGATCAGCCTCGCCGTCGCCGACCAGCTGCTGGACCATCTGGGCGCGCGGTGAGGTCGGCGTGCGCGGCGGCACAACCGCGGGGAGGACCCGTCTGTTGTCAGACCATGGCGGGCATCCGCTCGCCGGGGAGGGGAGCCATCATGATCCGAGAGAACCACCCGCGAGCGCGGTGGGGGCGGGCCGTCGTGGCCGGGGCGGCCTGCTGCGCGCTCCCGCTGCTGGCCGCCTGCGACGGCGGCGCCGAGGAGCCGTCCGACGCCTCGCCCTCGGCTGAGGCGTCCGTCGGCGACGTCGGCGAGACGACCGCGACGTCCGGGGGCGCGCTGAAGCTCCATCTGGCAGCGTTCGACTCGCTCGTGGCGTTCGAGGGCCTCGCCGTGCCCGCAGGGCAGTTCAGCCCCGTCGACTCCGCGGAAGGCTTCTACGGCTCCGCGACCTCGGTGGTCGAGCCCGCGTCGTGCACCGCGTTCCACCAGGCGGCGGAGCTCGGGTCGGACGCGGATCTCGGCGCGGCGGCGCAGGACCTCATCAACCCGGTCGGACCGTTCTTCGTCGACGGGGTGCCGCCGGAGGACGAGGAGGATCTGACGGTGGCGAGCGTCCTCACGCGCGTCTTCGGCGATCCGGAGCTCGCGTCGACCGTGCCGGCTGCGCTGCTCGAGTCCGAGTGCACGGCCTACACCGTGACCAGCTCGTGGGACGGCACCACCGCCGCCGACGAGCGGGTGATCACCGCCGTCGACCAGCTCGACCTGCCGGGTCTCGCGGCGCCGATCGTGCGCGTTCGGCACGGCGCCGAGGAGTCCGTGTTCTACGGCCCCGACGGCGAGGTCGAGCACAGGTCCACGTACGAGCCGCGCACCGCGTACGTCCATGTCGCCGGCCCGTACGCGATCTCGGTCGAGGTGGTCGGTGTCGAGGACGAGGAGGCGCAGGCGGCGCGAGTGATCCAGGCGTACGTGGATCACATGGGCGCGGCCTGACGGCCGGGACGATGCGGGACACGGGAGGCGCGGGATGAGGGCGTGGCACGGCGTGCTCGACACGCTGGTCCGCGAGCGGCGCAGCCGGCTCGTCGGATACGCCTACCTTCTCGCCGGCGACCGTCCCACCGCGGAGGACCTGGTCCACGACGCGATCATCCGGACCTTCTCGCGAGCGCGACGCCTCGACCACGTCAACGAGGCCGAGGCCTACGTGCGGCGCACCATCCTCACGCAGTTCCTCAACCGCCGCGACCACGCGGCGATGGCGCGGTCGAAGCTCCCGCTGCTGGTCGAGAGGGACGCCCCGCCCGCGGACGAGCACGCGGGCGAGCACGATGCGGTGGTGGTCGCCTTGCGGAGGCTCCCGCCCCGGCAGCGCGCCTGCGTGGTGCTCCGCCACGTCGAGGGGCTGACCACCGCCGAGACGGCCGACCGGATGGGCGTGTCCGAGGGCGCCGTCAAGCGATACCTGCACGACGCGCTGGCGGCGATGCGCGAGACGCTCGGCGGGTTCGGCTTCGGGGACCGTGACGACGACGAGGATCTGACCGCCGTGGAGACGAGGAGGCGAGCGCGATGACCGACGACCTGACGACGATGATGCTCGACTCGCTGGACAAGGAGGCGCGGCGCTTCGACCGCGCGCACCCGGGGTCCGAGACCACCCTGTACGAGAAGGCGATCGTGCCGCGACGCCGGATCCGCAGGGCCGCGGAGGCGGGAGTGGCGCTCGCGGTCGCGGCGGCGGTCGCGGTCGGCGCGCACGCGCTGGTGCAGCCGCGCTCCACGGTGGAGCCGGCGGAGTCGGCGAGCGCCACGGCCGTGCCCCTCGACGAGCGCGAGTGGGACCCGCCCGGACGGGGACTGGTCGGCGGTGCCGGGGCCGACCTGTTCGGCTCCGTGGCGGTGACGCGTGAGGAGGCGTCGGGATGCGTGGCGCTCGACTCGTCGTCGCGCCTCGACGGGCGCCCCGACCTCGGAGGCGTGCCGGTCGCGCTCGGGGGCGTCGCCCACGGGGAGGGCAACGTCTCCGCGGTCGTCGCACGGGACTTCGACTCGGCCGACGCCGCCCGCGAGTACCTCGACGCTCTCACGCGAGCGGCGTCCGCGTGCGACGGCGAGGCCGACGGGGAGATCGGGGTCGACGCGGCGGAGGTCGGCATCCAGTCGCTCGCGGGCGAGGGGGTCCGGGTGCTCGTGAGCGCCGGAGACGGCTTCGGGACGTCGTGGCGCACCTGGGTCCACGTCCAGGGATCCGAGGCGCTCGCGGTCACGGCGCAGCCGGGCGCCGGCGAGGCCACCACGGCCGACATCATCATCGCGTGGTTCACGGCGGCGAGTGGATGACCGCGGCGCGCCCTCCCGTACACTGGTGCGCACAGCGTCGACCCGGCCATCACCGGCGAGCTTGCGGAAGAACGGGACCGGCCTCGGCCGGGCCTCACTAGAACCGCACGGGCAGCCCGTCACAGCGATCCATGAGCGGCGACCGCCCCACCCGGGGAGGCCGCAAGCGGGGTGGTACCGCGCATCGTCCTGACGGACGGGGCGTCCTCGCAGACGAGTCGAACGCCAGGACCACCCGAGGAACGCATGACCGACGCCGCGCGCTACCCGCTCCACCGCACCGCCACCGACCCCACGGCCCAGGTGGCCCCGTCGCCGCACTTCCCGGAGATCGAGTCCGACGTGCTCGCCTACTGGGAGGCCGACCAGACCTTCCAGGCGTCGGTCGACAACCGCCCCGCGCGCACCGAGGCGGGCAACAACGAGTTCGTCTTCTACGACGGCCCTCCCTTCGCGAACGGCCTGCCGCACTACGGCCACCTCCTGACCGGGTACGCGAAGGACGTGGTCCCGCGCTTCGAGACGATGCGCGGGCGTCGCGTCGAGCGCCGCTTCGGCTGGGACACGCACGGGCTTCCCGCGGAGCTCGAGGCCGAGCGCATCCTCGGGATCACCGACAAGGCCCAGATCGAGGAGATGGGCATCGCCGCCTTCAACGAGGCCTGCGAGAGCTCGGTCCTGAAGTACACCAAGGAGTGGGAGGCGTACGTCACCCGCCAGGCGCGCTGGGTCGACTTCGAGAACGACTACAAGACGCTCGACGTGACCTTCATGGAGTCCGTCATCTGGGCCTTCAAGTCGCTGTACGACAAGGGCCTCGCGTACGAGGGCTTCCGCGTGCTCCCGTACTGCTGGCGCGACGAGACCCCGCTGTCCAACCACGAGCTGCGCATGGACGACGACGTCTACCAGTCGCGGCAGGACCCGACCCTCGCGATCTTCCTGCCGCTGACCGCGGAGTCGGTCGCCGCATCGTCCCTGCCCGCGGAGGCGAAGGAGGCGCTCACGGGCGCCGCCGTCACGGTGTGGACCACCACGCCGTGGACGCTGCCGAGCAACCTCGCCGCCGCCGTCGGTCCCGAGATCGAGTACGCCGTGGTGCGCCCGACCGGGGGCGCCTTCGCGGGCACGGCCATGGTGCTCGCAGTCAGTCGACTCGCTTACTACGGGCGCGAGCTCGGCGAGGGCTTCGAGACCCTCGTCACGCTGACCGGCGCGGACCTCGCGGGCCTGGGCTACGAGCCGCCGTTCCCGCACTTCCGCGGCCAGCCGAACGCCCACCGCATCCTCGCCGCGGACTACGTGACCACCGAGGACGGCACCGGGATCGTCCACCTGGCCCCGGCCTTCGGTGAGGAGGACATGGCGGTCTGCCAGGAGGCCGGCATCGAGCCCGTCATCCCGATCGACGCGAAGGGCCGCTTCACCTCCGAGGTCCCGGAGTACGCCGGCCAGCAGGTGTTCGACACGAACCCGGCGGTGATCAAGGACCTCAAGGAGGCCGGGGTCGTCCTGCGCCACGAGACCTACGAGCACCCGTATCCCCACTGCTGGCGGTGCCGCAACCCGCTGATCTACCGCGCGGTGGGCTCGTGGTTCGTGCGCGTGACGGAGTTCCGCGACCGCATGGTCGAGCTCAACGAGGACATCACCTGGGTCCCCGAGCACATCAAGCACGGCCAGTTCGGCAAGTGGCTCGAGGGCGCGCGCGACTGGTCCATCAGCCGCAACCGCTACTTCGGCACGCCCATCCCGGTGTGGGTGTCGGACGACCCGGCCTTCCCGCGCACCGACGTGTACGGCTCGCTCGAGGAGCTGGAGCGGGACTTCGGCCGCCTCCCGCTGGACGCGAAGGGCGAGCCCAACCTGCATCGTCCCTTCATCGACGACCTCACCCGCCCCAACCCCGACGACCCGTCGGGGAACGCGACCATGCGCCGCATCCCCGACGTGTTCGACGTGTGGTTCGACTCGGGCTCGATGCCGTTCGCGCAGGTGCACTACCCGTTCGAGAACCGCGACTGGTTCGACGGGCACAACCCGGCGGACTTCATCGTCGAGTACATCGGCCAGACCCGCGGCTGGTTCTACGTCATGCACGTGCTCGCCACTGCGCTGTTCGACCGGCCGGCATTCAAGACCTGCGTGAGCCACGGCATCGTCCTCGGCTCCGACGGCCGCAAGATGTCGAAGTCGCTGCGCAACTACCCGGACGTCAACGAGGTGTTCCACCGCGACGGCTCGGACGCGATGCGCTGGTTCCTCATGAGCTCGCCCATCCTGCGCGGCGGCAACCTCATCGTCACCGAGGAGGGCATCCGCGAGGGCGTCCGCCAGGTGCTGCTGCCGCTGTGGTCGACGTACTACTTCTTCACGCTCTACGCGGGCGCCGCGAACGGCGGCGCGGGCGCGCGCGGCCGGCTGGTGGACGATGCGGCGGTCGAGTCGCTGCCCGTGATGGACCGGTACGTGCTGGCCAAGACCGCGGAGCTGGTGCGGACCGTGACCGCGCAGATGGAGGTCTTCGACGTCCCCGGCGCCTCCGAGTCGCTGCGCCAGTTCATGGAGCTGCTGACCAACTGGTACGTGCGCACCCAGCGCGACCGGTTCTGGCAGGAGGACCAGGCGGCGTTCGACACGCTGTTCACCGTGCTGGTGACGGTGTCCCGCCTCGCGGCGCCGCTGCTGCCGCTCGCCACGGAGGAGATCTACCGCGGCCTCACCGGCGAGCGCTCCGTGCACCTCACGGACTACCCGACGGCGCCGGCTGCCTGGGACGACGCGTCGCTCGGCGCCGTCATGGACCAGGTGCGCGAGGTGGTCTCCACCGCCCACGCGCTGCGCAAGAAGGAGAAGATCCGCGTGCGTCAGCCGCTCTCGCTCCTCAAGGTCGCGGTGTCCGCGCCGGAGGCGCTGGAGGCGTACGGGGACCTCATCGCGAGCGAGCTCAACGTGAAGTCCGTCGCCTTCGTCACGGAGGACGCCTTCACGGTGGACCACCCGGTCGAGCGTCGCCTCACGGTCAACGCCCGCGCCGCCGGCCCGCGCATCGGCAAGGACGTGCAGGCCGCGATCCGGGGCTCGAAGACCGGCGACTGGTCGGAGGCGGCCGGCGAGGTCGTGTCCGGCGGCATCGCGCTGGTGGAGGGGGAGTACGAGGTCGCGACCGTGATCGGCTCGGGTGCGGACGATGCGGCGGAGGCCGCGTCCGTGCTCCCTGCCGGCGGCTTCGTCCTCATCGACACCGCGATCACGCCCGAGCTCGAGGCCGAGGGCTACGCCCGCGACCTGGTGCGCGCCATCCAGGACGAGCGCAAGAACGCGGGTCTGAACGTCGCCGACCGGATCGTGCTCACGCTGACGGTCCCCGCCGAGCGGGTCGCCGCCGTCGAGGCGCATCGGGAGCTCATCGCGGGGGAGACGCTCGCCGCCGAGCTCGCGGTGGTCGAAGGCGAGCAGGCGATCGCGGTGGCGAAGGCCTGAGCGCCCGCCCGTCCGCCCCGCCCCGCCCTGAACCCCTGGACAGTCAGCACGGATCCGGATCCGACACGCCGAGGCCCGATCCCGAATCGGGGTCGGGCCTCGGCGTGTCGCGCTGAACTCCGTGCGCAGTGTCCGGGGGAGCGGGGTCCGGGGGCCTCGTGGGCGCGGTGCTCAGCCCTCCGCGGGCAGCGGCGCGATCGGCTCGACCGGGACCGTCACCTGGGTGCGCGGCGTCCACGCGGCGCCGTCCCAGCACCGCTGCTGACCCGGCAGCGTGGGGTCGGGGTACCAGCCGGCGGCGGCGTCCTTCGCAGGTGCCGGCGCGTCGGGCCTCATGGTGCCCACATGATCCATCTGATGTCTCCCCAGCAGTCGGTGCGCCCCACGCTAGCGGCACGGGTGACGCGCCCCCGAGGGGATGTGGCCGAGATCACGCCGGCGGAGGTGCCAGGATGGTGAGGCGCCCACGATCGGAGGACCGGATGCCCGTGCTCGTCTCTGCCGCCGAGCTCGCCGCCCTGCTCGCGGACCCGCAGCCGCCCCGCCTCCTCGACGTGCGGTGGACGCTCACCCGGCCCGACGGCCGCGACGACCACGCCGCTGGGCACCTCCCCGGCGCGGTCTACGTCGACCTGGACACCGAGCTCGCGTCGATCGGGGATCCGCGCCGCGGCCGTCACCCGCTGCCGACCGCCGAGGCGTTCCAGCAGGCCGCCCGCCGGTGGGGCCTGCGGCAGGACGATGCGGTGGTGGTCTACGACGACGGTCCCTCCTTCGGCGCGGCCCGGGCGTGGTGGCTGCTCCGGCACGCGGGCGTGGCCGACGTGCGCATCCTGGACGGCGGGCTCGCCGCCTGGACAGCCGCTGGTGGCCCGCTCGAGGAGGGAGCGGTGACCGTGGAGCCCGGCGACATCGCGCTGGACTGGGACCGGATGCCCGTGACCGACGCCGACGGCGCCGCCGCCTGGCCCCGGCGCGGGATCCTGCTCGACGCGCGTGCGTCGGAGAGGTTCCGTGGCGAGGTCGAGCCGATGGACCCGGTCGCCGGGCACATCGCGGGCGCCGTCAACGCGCCCACCGCCGCGAACTCGGCCGCCGATGGCACCTTCCTGACCGCGCGCGACCTCGCCGAGCGGTTCGCCCAGCTCGGGGTGGACGACGCTACCCGCGTCGCCGTGTACTGCGGCTCCGGGGTGACCGCCGCGCATCAGATCGCCGCGCTCGAGATCGCCGGCATCCGGGCGTCCCTGTACCCGGGCTCGTGGTCGGAGTGGTCGAACGATCCGCGCCGCCCCGCCGCCACGGGTCCGTGAGCCGGGGCGGACGCTCCCGTCAGTGCGCGGCGAGCATGTGCGCGTTGACCGCGCCCGTGAGCTCCTGATCCACCGCGAGCTCCGTGCCGTCCAGGGTGCGGACGGGGCGCAGCAGCTGCACCGAGTCGGTGAGCCACACGGCGTCGGCCGAGGTGAGCTGCTCGACCGTCACGTCGCGGTAGTCGCAGGTGAATCCCCGGTCCTCGAAGGCGTCGAACGCGGCCCTCTGCGCGGTGCCGTGGAGCAGGCCGGCCTCGATCGCCGGGGTGACGACCATCCCGCCGTGGCGCACCAGCACCGTCGACCGCGGCGCCTCGAGCACGAACCCGTCCGTGGTGGTGAGGATGACGTCCTTCGCACCGCGCGCCTTGGCGTGCCGCAGCGCCGCCATGTTGATCGCGTAGGAGAGGGTCTTCGCGCCCGCGAGCAGCCATGGGGCCTGGGCGCCCACGCCCTTGGGGTAGCCGCGGGACAGCGTGATCACCGGCACCCCCTCGTGGCGGTCGGCGCTGACGTCGGGGAACACGTCCGCATAGGCGAACCCGAGCGGCCGCCCGCCGGGGATCTCGGCCGCCGCCGTCTCCGTCCCGCGGGTGTAGACGACCTTGCACAGCGCGGTCGCCGGCACCTCGTCGAGACCGTGGAGGAGCTCGCGCACGGCCCACGAGATGGCCTCGCGGAAGACACCGAGGTCGGGCTTGGGCATGTCCAGCATCGCCGCGGACTGCGCGAGCCGCTCGAGGTGAGGCTCGAGGTCGTGCATGCGACCGTCGTGCACCCCCACGGTCTCGAAGACGCCGTCGCCCCGCGTCAGGCCCAGATCGGTCGCGGAGGCGATCGGGGTCGTCGGGTCGACCATCCGCGACGGGGCTCCAGGCATGCCCGCCACCGGGGCTCCGCAGAGGACGAGAACGGGCACGTGATCTCCTTCGTTCGAGGGCTCTCCTGCCACGGTAACGCGCCTCGGGAGGGCGTGCGAAGGAGTGCGGTCGCGCCTGTCGCGCAGGCGGGGACACCCACGCCCTCAAGACGCGCCGCAGGGGCGCCAGACGCCGGTGCACGACCCCAGCATCGTCCCTGATAGACGGGCATATGAGGGACATCACAGCGCTATGTCCCGCGGGGTGTCGTCGGCACCCCTCGACGTGCCGCACAATTGACGCCGTGACGATGGATGTCTTCCCCGAACTGAGCCTCGCCGAGGCCGAGCGCGAGATCGACGCGCACATCTTCTCCCGCTCTCCCGAGGCGGACCACGCGGCCAAGCTGCTGCGCGTCACCCAGGCGCTGTCGCTGCTGGGTGATCCGCACCACGAGCTCGACATCATCCACGTCACCGGCACCAACGGGAAGACCTCCACGAGCCGGATGATGGAGTCCCTGCTGCGCGCCCACGGGCTGCGCACCGGCCTGTACACGTCGCCCCACCTCACCACGCTGCGCGAACGCATCATGATCGACGGCGCGCCGCTCGCGCAGGAGGACCTCATCCGCCTGTGGCAGCGCGTCGCGCCGGTCATCCACGCGGTCGACCAGGCGTCGCAGCACCGGGGCGGCCCGCGCATGAGCTTCTTCGAGGTGCTCACCGTGCTCGGGTTCGTCGCCTACGCCGACGCCGAGGTCGACGTGCTGGTGCTGGAGGTCGGCATCGGCGGGCTCCGCGACGCGACCAACGTGGCGGACGGGCGCGTCGCCGTGCTCACGCCCATGGCGCTGGACCACGACAAGTACTTCACGGGCGGGCTGCCGGGCATCGCGCACGAGAAGTCCGGGATCATCAAGCCCGGTGCCACCGTGGTGAGCGCCTTGCAGCGGGACGAGGCGTCGCAGGTGATCGTCGCCGCGGCCGCCGCCCGCGGCGCCTCCGTGTTCTGGGAGGGCGCCCACCTCTCCGTCGAGTCGCGCCGCGTGGTGCCCTCCGGTCAGGTGGTGTCGCTGCGGACCGCGGCGCGCAACTACCGCGACGTGTTCGTGCCGCTCCACGGAGAGTTCCAGGCCCAGAACGCGCTCATCGCGCTCGCGGCCTGCGAGACCTTCCTCGGCGCGGGCGTGCCGCGTGGGCTGCACCCGCCCGCCGTCGCCCGCGGCTTCGCCGGCGCCACGTCGCCGGGACGCCTCGAGGTGGTGTCCGCCGAGCCCACCGTGATCGTGGACGCCGCCCACAACCCGCACGGCATCGCCGCCCTCGCCGACACCCTGCGCGAGTCCTTCGCCTTCGACCGGACCTACGGCGTGGTCGCGGTGCTCGCCGACAAGGACGCGGAGGGCATCCTCACGGGCCTGTCCGGGATCATCGACGAGGTGGTGATCACGCAGACCCGCTCCCACCGCGCGGCGGACGCCGAGGTGCTCGCCGCGCGGGCGCGCGTCGTGTTCGGCGAGCACCGCGTGCGCGTCGCCGCCACGGTCCCCGACGCGATCCAGCTCGCCACCCGCCTCGCCGAGGATGCCGATGGCGAGGCCGGCGTGCTGGTCGCGGGCTCGATCACCCTGGTTGCCGAGGCGCGACGGCACCTGCAGGAGACGCATCTCCCGCGCACGGTCGACGCCGCGATGGTGGCCGCCGCGGGGGAGCACGCGGACGCCGCCGGTGGTGCGGACGATGCGGTGGGCGCCGGGGACGCGGGGGAGCCCGGCAACGTCGCTGCGTGACACACTGGAGCCCATGACCGACCTTGACCTCGGTGGCCTGAGCCTCGAGGAGGCCGAGCGCGAGATCTACGCGCACATCGTCTCCCGCAATCCCGAGCACGACTTCGAGCCCACCCTCGACCGCGTCCGCGACGCCTGCGACCTGCTCGGTTCGCCGCAGCACGCCTACAAGGTCGTGCACCTGACCGGCACGAACGGCAAGACCTCGACCGCGCGCATGACCGAGGCGCTGGTGCGCGAGCACGGCCTGCGCACGGGCCTGTTCACGTCGCCGCACCTCACGACCGTCCGCGAGCGGATCATGATCGACGGCGAGCCGATCCCGCGCGAGGACTTCGTGCGCCTGTGGCAGGAGATCGCGCCGATCCTCGCGCTGGTCGACGCCCGGTCGGCCGAGGCCGGGGGGCCGCGCATGAGCTTCTTCGAGGTGCTCGTGGTGCTCGCGTTCGCCGCGTTCGCGGACGCGCCGGTGGACGTCGCCGTGGTCGAGGTCGGGATGGGCGGCGTGTGGGACGCCACCAACGTCGCCGACGGCGACGTCGCGGTGGTGACCCCGGTGGGGCTCGACCACCAGGAGTGGCTCGGCGACTCGCTGGTCGACATCGCCGCGGAGAAGTCCGGGATCATCAAGGACGGCGCCGCGGCGGTGATCGCGGCCCAGGCCGAGTCCGTCGCGCCGGTCCTCGCCCACGCCGTCGAGGAGCACGCCGCGCGCGGCTACTGGGAGGGCGAGGCCCTCGAGGTCGTCGACCGTCAGCCGGGCGTCGGCGGCCAGCTCGTGACGCTGCGCACGCCGGCGGCCGTGTACGCCGAGCTGTTCGTGCCCCTCTACGGCGAGTACCAGGCGCACAACGCGCTCCTCGCCCTCGCGGCGACCGAGCTGCTGCTCGCCGACGGCGGCGAGCCGGCCTCTCTCGCGGGGGAGACGGTCGAGGCGGGCTTCGCCTCGGTGACGTCGCCCGGCCGTCTCGAGGCGGTCCGGACCTCCCCGCTGATCCTGGTCGACGCCGCCCACAACCCGCACGGCGCGGAGGCGCTCGTCGGCGCCGTCGAGGAGTCCTTCGCCTTCACCACGCTCGTCGGCGTGGTCGGGATCCTGCGGGACAAGGACGCCGAGGGCGTCCTCGGGGCGCTCGAGCCCGCCCTCGACCACGTGGTGATCACCGCATCGTCCTCCCCCCGTGCGATCCCGGTCGACGAGCTCGCGGCCATCGCGCGCGACGTCTTCGGCGAGGACCGCGTGACCGAGGCCTCGTCGCTGCCGGACGCGATCGATGCCGCCGTCCAGCGCGCCGAGCGCGACGACGACCTGGGCGCGGGCGTCCTCGTCGTCGGGTCCATCACCCTGGTGGCGGACGCGCGGATCCTCACCGGCGCCGACCGCCGCAAGGGCGTGGGGAGGGCCCGATGACGGCGGCGCAGGAGAACGTCCCGATGCCGCGTCCGCAGCGGCCGGCGACGCTGACCTTCACGCAGGCGATCCTCGGGCTGCAGGCCTTCGCCGCGATCTTCGCGATCCTGCTCCTCTGGGGCCTCGGACGCGCCGGAGAGGTCGCCGCGCCCGCGTGGCTCGTGTGGGGCTGCGGCCTCCCGTTCGTGCTCGCGCTCGGGTACGCGGCCGGGCAGCAGCGCAAGAGCTGGGGCCGGTGGCTCGGCTGGGCGCTCCAGGCGCCGATGCTGGCGGCCGGGCTGGTCGAGCCCGCCATCGCGCTCATCGGCGTGATCTTCCTCGGGCTGTGGATCATGGCCCTGCGGCTCGGCGGCAGGATCGACCGCGAGCGCGCCGAGCGCGACGCGGCTGCTTCGCCCGGCGCGGGGGAGAGCGGCGCGGAGATCGCGTGAGCGGGTTCCTGTGGCGCGTGGGCGGCGCCCTCGCCGCCGGGGTGCTCGGGCTCACGCTGATCTTCTGGCAGCTCGAGCACGCGTCGCTGAACGCGCTCGGCGACCTCGGCCGGCCGTCGATCGCGGTGTACGGGCTGCTGTTCGCGGGGCTGCTGCTGCTCGGGTGGGCGGTGATGTCCACGCTGACGCGATGGATCGGATACGTGCGTGAGCACCCCGACACCCGGCAGCTGCCGGCGTGGCTCCTCGGCGGACTGGCGCTCCTGTTCGGCGCCGTGCTGGTGGCGGGCATCGCCATCCACGCGAGCTACCTGCGCGCGCAGGACCCCGTGCCGACGGAGATCGGCCAGGGATTCATCGCCTACGAGGTCGCGTTCGCCGCGCTCGCGCTCGTGCCCGCCGTGCTGCTGGTGACGCGGCTCGCGACCCGGCGGCGAGGCTAGACGACGACCACCGAGGTGACCGCGTACCCCTCCAGGGCGTCGCGCCCCGGCAGGTCGCCGATCTCGATGAGGAAGCTGAACCGCACCGAGGCGGCCCCGCCGCGCTCCAGCATCTGCGCGACCGCGCGGGCGGTGCCGCCGGTCGCGAGCACGTCGTCGATCACCAGCACGTGGCGACCCTCGATCGAGCCGGCGCTGACCGCGAGGTCGCGCGAGCCGTACTCGATCTCCGTCGAGGACTCGAGCAGGTCGACGCCCGGCATCTTCCCGGCCTTGCGCACCATCGCCATGCCCACGTCGAGCGTCTGCGCGACCACAGGGGCGAAGATGAACCCGCGCGCGTCGACGCCCGCGACGATGTCCACCTGTGCGTCGCGCGGCGGCATCAGCTGGATGCAGGCCTCGCGGAAGCGTTCGGGGCTCGCGAGGATGGGCGCGATGTCGTAGAAGAGGATCCCCTCGACGGGGAAGTCGGGATACGTGTCGAAGTCCTCGAGAGTGATCACGCGCCCATCCTGTCACGGCGCGGTGGCACGGATCCCTTCACCGGGGCCGGCTCGGCGCCGGGAGACGACACGAATCGCTTCACGGGCGCGGCGGTGGGGGAGCGACCGGTGGCGGGGCAGGCCTTCGGTAGGCTCGCGCCATGACGGAACGCACCCTGATCCTGGTCAAGCCCGACGGAGTGAAGCGCGCGCTGTCGGGGGAGGTCCTGCGGCGCATCGAGGCGAAGGGCTACACGCTCGTCGCCGTCGAGCTCAAGCACGCCACCCCCGAGCTGCTCGCCGAGCACTACGCGGAGCACGTGGGCAAGCCCTTCTACGCGCCCCTGGTCGACTTCATGCTGTCGGGCCCCGTGCTCGCGGTGGTCGCGGAGGGCGAGCGCGTGATCGAGGGTTTCCGCTCGCTCGCGGGCACCACGGACCCGACCACGGCGGCCCCCGGCACCATCCGCGGCGACCTCGCACGCACGTGGGACCTGCCGGTGATCCAGAACATCGTGCACGGCTCGGACTCGCCCGAGTCCGCGGACCGCGAGATCGGGATCTGGTTCCCCGCGCTGTAGCCCGCCCCGCCGCACGACCCCTGGCACCACCGGCCGCCTTCGCGCGTCGAGCCGGTGCATCTGCATCATCCCCGCGCGCCCGCGCGCCGCCTCCCCGGAAGGTCCCCCCGATGAGCAACCCGCTCGAGCACGCCCTGGAGAAGGGCCTCTTCGCCACCCGCTGGCTCCTCGCCCCGATGTACGTCGGCCTCGTGGCCGGGCTCGGCGTGGTGCTCGTGAAGTTCTTCATGGAGCTATGGCACCTCATCGCCGAGTTCAGCCTCGAGTCCGAGGCGGACGAGATCACCGTCGCGATCCTGTCGCTGATCGACATCGCGCTGCTGGGCAACCTCATCGTGATCGTGATCTTCGCGGGCTACGAGAACTTCGTCTCCAAGATGGAGGCCGCCGAGGGCAACACCGACCGGCCGTCCTGGATGGGCCACGTCGACTTCTCGGGCCTCAAGATGAAGCTGATCGGCTCGCTGGTCGCGATCTCCGTGATCCTGCTGCTGAAGGACTTCGTCGCGCTCGACAGCAAGGGCGGTGAGGCCGACTACACGTCGATCGCGTGGCGCATCGGCCTGCACTTCACATTCGTGCTGTCGGGCCTGCTGTTCGCGGTGATGGACTACTGGGGCGCGAAGCGCCAGGTGCTGCTCGCGACCGCTCACGACGCGCACCCGGACGTCGAGGACGCCGAGCTCGATCGCATCACGCCGTAGGAGGGACGATGCGGTTCCTGCCGTGTCCCACGCGCCTCACCTGAGCGGGTCAAGGGTTCCCCTAGACTCGGCGCCATGCATCTCAAGACGCTGACGCTGCGAGGCTTCAAGTCCTTCGCGTCGGCGACCACCCTCGAGTTCGAGCCGGGGGTCACCTGCGTGGTCGGCCCGAACGGGTCGGGCAAGTCGAACGTGGTGGACGCGCTCGCCTGGGTGATGGGCGAGCAGGGGGCGAAGACGCTGCGCGGCGGCCAGATGGCGGACGTCATCTTCGCCGGCACGTCGGGCCGTGCGCCGCTGGGCCGCGCCGAGGTCTCGCTCACGATCGACAACGCCGACGGCGCGCTGCCGATCGACTACACCGAGGTCACCATCAGCCGCACCCTGTTCCGCTCGGGCGGCTCCGAGTATGCGATTAACGGCTCGCCGTGCCGACTGCTCGACATCCAGGACCTGCTCTCGGACTCGGGCCTGGGACGCGAGATGCACGTGATCGTCGGGCAGGGCCAGCTCGACGCCGTCCTGCGGGCGACCCCCGAGGACCGCCGCCACTTCATCGAGGAGGCCGCCGGCATCCTCAAGCATCGCCGCCGCAAGGAGAAGGCGCTGCGCAAGCTCGACTCGATGCAGGCGAACCTCACCCGCGTGCAGGACCTCACGGGCGAGATCCGGCGACAGCTGGGGCCGCTCGGGAAGCAGGCGGAGGTCGCGCGGCAGGCGCAGCGCATCCAGATCGACGTGCGCGACGCCCGCAGCCGCCTCCTCGCGGACGACCTCGCGACCCTGCAGGGGTCGATGGCGAAGGACCAGGCCGACGAGTCGGCCCTGCTCGAGCGCCGCGCCGCCGTGGAGAAGGCGCTGACGGAGGCCCGCGGCAGGCTCGCGGACCTCGAGCGGGCCTCCGCGGAGGCCGCGCCCGCGCTGACCCGCGCCAACGACATCTACTACCGCCTCAGCGCCCAGCGCGAGCGGCTGCGCAACCTCGCGACGCTCGCGGAGGAGCGTGTCCGCATGCTCGGCACGCAGGTCGACGCCGCGCCGCCGACGGACCTGGTGGACCTCGACGAGCAGCTCGAGCGGGCCCGCGCGGCGCGCGCCGAGCTCGACGCTGAGGTCGCGCTCGCGGCGCAGGAGCTGGAGGCGGCGATCGAGGCGCGCAAGGGCGCCGAGGACACCGCCTTCGCCTCCGAGCGCCACCACGCCAACCTGCTGCGCTCCGTCGCCGACCGCCGCGAGGGGGTGGCGCGGCTCGCCGGGCAGGTGGCCGCCAAGCGCTCGCGGGTCGAGTCGACCGAGGCCGAGATCGGGCGCCTCCAGGAGCAGCGCGCCGCGGCCGAGCGACGCGCGCACGAGGCGAACGCCGAGTTCCAGCACGTCGAGACCTCCGTCGCCTCCGTCGAGGCGGGCGAGGAGGACCTGGACGTCCAGCACGAGTCCGCGACCGAGGCCTGGGAGCAGGCGAAGCAGCGGCTGTCCGACCTCAAGGACGCACGCCATGCCGCGATGCGCGACCGCGACTCGTGGGCGGCCCGCGGCGAGGCGCTCGAGCTGTCGCTGGTCCGTAAGGACGGTGCGGGGGCGCTCCTGGCGAGCGGCACGCGCGCGGTGCGCGGCTCGCTGGCCTCCCTGATCGACATCGCGGCCGGCGCCGAGGATGCGATCGCGGCCGCGCTCGGCGGCCTCGCCGACGCGCTCGCGGTCGACGGTGTCGAGGACGCGGTGGACGCGATCCGGTGGCTGCGGGACGAGGACGCGGGGCGTTCATGGTTCGTGGTCGCCGACGCCGGCGCCGCCGTCGACAACCCCGCGATCGACCTGCCCGAGGGCGCCGCGTGGGCGTCCGAGCTGGTGTCCGGCCCGGGCGGGGTCGGCGCGACGGTCCGCGCCTTCGTGTCGGGCGTCGTGGTGGTCGAGGACCTCGCCGCCGCCCGCGCGCTCGTGGGGCGTCACCGCGAGATCGTGGCCGTCACCCGCCGGGGCGATCTCCTGGGCGCGCGCAGCGCCTCCGGCGGCGCCGGCGACGCCCCGAGCGTGCTGCACATGCAGGCCGCCTTCGACGACGCGCGGGAGCGCAGGGACGCGGCGGTCGCCGAGCTCGAGACCCTCGAGACGCGCCTCGCGACGGCCGAGCGCGAGGAGGCCGAGACCCGCGCGGGGCACGAGCGCACCCTCGCCCGGCTGAACGAGTCCGACGCCCGCATGGCGGCCGTGGCCGAGCAGCTCGGCCAGCTGGGTGCGCAGGCCCGCGCGGCGCGGAACGAGGCCGATCGCCTCGACGTGCAGCTCGAGCAGGCGCACGAGCGCATGGCGGCCGACGCGCAGGAGCTCGAGAGCCTCGCCGAGCGCCTCGCCGGCGCCCAGGCCGAGCCCGAGCAGTTCGAGGCGGACACCGCCGAGGCGCTCGAGCGGCGGAACGAGGACGAGGAGTCGGCCAAGGCCGCGCGTGCCCGCGAGACCGAGGCACGGCTGTCGCTCCGCACGTCCGAGGAGCGCGGCCGGGCGCTCGCCTCGAGGGCCGAGAGCCTCGAGCGAGCCGTGGTCGCGGAACGCGACGCCCGTGCGCGAGCGGCGGAGGCCGCGGCGCGCCGCGAGCGCCAGTCGCGCGCCGCCCGCGAGGTCATCGCGGGCGCGGAGGACGCGCTGCACCTGATCGACGGCTCCGTCCAACGGGCGGACGATGCGCGAGCTGCTGTCGAGGCGGAGCGCGCCGAGCGCTCCGGCACCCTCGCCGACGTCCGCCGCACGGTCGAGGAGCTCGGTGGCGAGCACGCCCGCCTCACGGACTCGGCGCACCGCGACGAGGTCGCGCGTGCCGAGCAGAAGATCCGTCTCGAGCAGCTCCGCCAGCGGGCGATCGACGAGCTGGGCGTCGATCCCGACCGGCTGGTCGAGGAGTTCGGACCCGAGGTCCCCGTGCCGTCGACGGAGGCCGCCGCGGACGACGAGGAGGCGCCCGCCACGCCCTACGTGCGCGAGCAGCAGGAGAAGCGGCTGCGCCAGGCGGAGCGCGCGATGAACCAGCTGGGCCGGGTCAACCCGCTCGCCCTGGAGGAGTTCGCCGCGCTGGAGGAGCGTCACAAGTTCCTCACCGACCAGCTGAACGACATCAAGAAGTCGCGCGCCGACCTGCTCGAGATCGTCAAGGAGATCGACGCCCGCGTCGAGCAGGTGTTCGCCGAGGCCTTCGCGGACACCGCCGCGCAGTTCGACCGCGTGTTCCCCCGGCTGTTCCCCGGCGGCGAGGGGCGGCTCGTGCTGACCGACCCCGGCAACATGCTCGAGACGGGCATCGAGGTCGAGGCCCGGCCGGCGGGGAAGAAGGTCAAGCGGCTGTCGCTGCTGTCGGGCGGCGAGCGTTCGCTCACCGCCGTGGCGCTGCTCGTGTCGATCTTCAAGGCCCGCCCGAGCCCCTTCTACGTGATGGACGAGGTCGAGGCCGCGCTCGACGACGTCAACCTGGGCCGGCTGCTGGAGATCTTCACCGAGCTGCAGGAGGACTCGCAGCTGATCGTCATCACGCACCAGAAGCGGACGATGGAGATCGCCGACGCGCTCTACGGCGTGACGATGCGCGGCGACGGCGTCACGACCGTCATCAGCCAGCGCCTGCGCGACGAGGTCTGACCGGGGCGCGAGCCCGGTTCCGGCACGGCGTGCCGTTGAGATATCATCGTGCGCGGCGCCGGCGCGACCGTCCCCTCGGGCGCCGGGTCGGGAACAAGCCGCCTCCCTCCGCGTTGAACCCTCTGCGACACGCGATCCCACGTGGGAGTTTGTCGCGCTTGTCCGCTTCGGGTGACAATTCCTCCCGAGGGAACGCACATGTCAGCACCGACCGAGTGGTCGTCACAGCTTGGAGAGTCGATGTTCAGCCACATGGAGGGCACCCTCATCGTCGCCGGCCTCATCGCCGCCGGAGTCATCGTCGCCGCCTTCGCCGCCGAGGGCCGGGGCCAGCGCGTCATCCGCATCCTGCTCGGGGTCGAGGAGCGCCGCCCCGTGCGCGAGCACCTGTTCGACGAGCTCGACCGGCCGGAGGCGTCGCTCGACGTCGTCGACAAGCTCGGTCGCCCGCAGACCCGGGAGCTGCAGGTCTCCGGACGCTGAGCCGGCGGGGGCGTTCCCTGCTCCCTTCCGACCTGAGAGACTGCGTCCATGGACGTCTCGTGGATCCCAGGTGACAACGACCTCATCGTGACGGTGGTGGCCGGTCTGGTCGTGCTCGGTGGCGCGGCCGCCGCGCTGATCGGCAGGACGCGTCAGGCGCCGCCGCGACCCGCTCCGCCCACGTCCCCCTCGGCCGCACCCGAGGCGCCCGCGGTCGAGCTCGAGCCCAAGGACGATGCGGGGCCCGCCGTCGCGACGGCCGAGTCTCCCGAGCGCGTCGAGGATCGCTTCGCTCGGCTCCGACGCCGGGTCAGCAGCGGGCTCGGCGCGTCGCTGCTGAGCATCTTCCGCCGCGGCGCCCTCACCCAGGACGACTGGGACGAGCTCGAGGAGACCCTGCTGCTCGCCGATGTCGGAGCCGCGGCCTCCGACGCGCTGCTCGCGGACCTGCGGGCCCGTCTGCGCGCCGACCCGGAGGCCGAGCCGCGCGAGCTTCTGCGCGCCGCCCTGCTCGACGTGGTCGACCCGGGCCTCGACCGCACGTTGGCGTTCGGCGAGCCCGGCCGCGGCGAGACCGACGCGGTGATCGTCGTCGGCGTCAACGGCGTCGGGAAGACCACCACGGTCGGCAAGCTCGCGCGCGTCCTGGTGGCGGAGGGCCGCACCGTGGTGCTCGGCGCCGCCGACACCTTCCGCGCCGCCGCCGCGGACCAGCTCGAGACCTGGGGTGCACGCGTCGGGGTGCCGGTGGTGCGCGCGCACGCCGACGGTGCCGACCCCGCCTCCGTGGCCTTCGAGGCCGCCGACCGTGCCCGCGACGACTCCGTGGACGTCCTCCTCGTCGACACCGCGGGCCGCCTGCAGAACAAGCAGGGCCTGATGGACGAGCTCGGGAAGATCGTCCGCGTCGTGTCGAAGGTGAGCCCGCCGCGCGAGGTGCTGCTCGTGCTCGACGCGACCACGGGGCAGAACGGTCTCACCCAGGCCCGGGTCTTCGGCCAGGTCGCGCCGCTGACCGGCATCGTCCTCACCAAGCTCGACGGCACCGCCAAGGGCGGCATCGTCCTCGCCGTGCAGCGCGAGCTCGGCGTGCCGGTGAAGTTCGTCGGCCTGGGCGAGGGGGCCGACGACCTCGCGCCGTTCGATCCTCACGGCTTCGTCGACTCGCTCCTGGGTGACTGACCGCACACCGGGTTGACAGCGTCATGGGCCCCCCGCCACGATGCACGCAGACACGCGCTGAGGGGGCATGGTGAACGTTGATCCTGGCTGGTATCCGGACGGATCCGGGCTGCTGAGGTATTGGGACGGCCAGGCCTGGACGGAGCACACCCACGACCCCGCGCCTCCCGCCGAGCCGGCGCCGACCCAGGTGCTCCCGGTCGCGGCGGAAGCCGCGCCCGCCGCACGGCCCCTCAGCGGCGGCCAGATCGGAGCGCTCGTCGTGGCCGGCGTGCTCGCGCTCGCCGGGATCGGGCTGATGCTGGTGCCGACGCTGACCGGACTGGGCTCGTCGACCGCGGCGGCACCCGCTCCCACGAGCGTCGCGAGCGCGAGCGGCGGTGCCGAGCCGTCCGCGGACGCGACCGCCGCCGGCGCCGCAGAGGAGACCGTCGAGCCGGCGGCTGCGCTCGAGATCGCGGAGATCACCGCCGACTCGTCGCCCTCGGAGGTCGCGATCGCCTGGGTCGCCGCATGGAACGCGAACGACTGCATCGCCGAGCACCGTCTCAGCTCCGAGGAGCGCACGTGGGGCATGTCCGAGGAGGACTACTGCGAGGGGATCGAGCCCACCGGTGACGAGCCCGTGCTCGTCGGCGCCGAGGTGCTGGACGAGTCGGTCGGGGCCGACGCCGCCGAGGTCACGCTGCTCGAGACGGTCGACTGGGGCGACGGGTGGACCTCGGACTCGACCACCGCGTACATGCTCGTCCTGACCGACGCCGGCTGGCGGGTGTCCGACTTCGAGTGGATCGAGTGACGCCCCGGTGAGCGAGAGCCCTGCACCCGGCTGGTATCCGGACGGTCACGGCGCGCTGCGCTGGTGGGACGGCTCCGCGTGGACGGAGCATGTGCAGCAGCCGGCCGTCGCGCCTCGCCCCGCCCGCCGCACGGGGCTGTGGATCGGCGTCGCCGCGGCGGCGATCGCGCTCGTGGTCGGCGTCGGCGTGGTGGTCGCCCTCGTGCTGGTCCCCGCCCTGATCGGCGCGGGTGAGGCCTCCGACGCGACGGGCGCGCCGGTGGCGGTGGCCTCCGCGGACGAGCGCGCGGTCGCCGACGCCTACGCGGACTATCTCGACGCCTGGTACGCGAACGACTGCGCGGCCGAGGCGGCCCTCACCACGGCGGCCTACCGCGGCGGCAGCGCCGACGAGTACTGCGCCGAGATGGGCGAGCCGTTCACGGAGGCGGACCTCCCGTCGTGGTCGATGCAGATCACCGCGCTCGAGGTCGACGGGGGAGAGGCCCGTCTGACCGCGGTCGAGGAGGTCACATGGTCGGACGGCACCAGCGACACCGAGGAATGGACCTACGACCTCGTGCGCGTCGACGGTCGCTGGCTCGTCGACGCGGCATGGTGAGCCGTCGCGAGGACGCGCGAGATGTCCGCATCGTTCCTCTCTGCATGGTCATGCAACACACCTTTTACGCTTGACCCCCTGATGTAACCGTTCGGAAACACGGAGGTCGTTCAGGGGTAACAGTTCTAGGGAAGTCTCATCGTTGACTAGCCGGAGGGCTAGCGAAAAGGAGAGACAACCAATGGAAGACGCAATGGCATACGCCGATGGCGTGGGAGCAGTCGGCTGGCTCCTCGTCTCGGCCTCGCTGGTGCTGCTGATGACGCCCGCACTGGCGTTCTTCTACGGCGGCATGTCGCGAAGCAAGTCCGTCCTGAACATGATGATGATGAGCTTCGGCGCCATGGGCGTCGGCGTGCTCGCCTGGGTCCTGTTCGGCTACTCGATCTCGGGTGGTGGCGAGACCGTCAACAACCTGTTCGGTGACCCGTTCGGTGACTTCGGCATGATCGCGACGCTCGAGTCCGGCGACGCCGGCGCGATCATCGCGGCCGGCTTCGGCGCCACCTTCGCGATCATCACCGTGGCCCTGATCTCCGGATCGGTCGCGGACCGTATGAAGTTCGGCTCCTGGCTGGTCTTCGCGTTCCTCTGGGTCATCCTGGTCTACTCGCCCGTCGCCCACTGGGTGTGGGGCACCGGTACCGCCGGTGAGGGCTTCGACGCGCTCCTCGGTGGCGGCGGCCCGCTCTTCGCGGACCTGCCCGGCCCGTACGACTTCGCCGGTGGAACGGTCGTCCACATCAACGCCGGTGTCGCGGGCCTCGTGCTCGCCCTCCTGCTCGGCATCCGCAAGGGCTTCGGCAAGGAGCCCATGCGTCCGCACAACCTGCCGTTCGTCATGCTCGGCGCCGCGCTCCTGTGGTTCGGCTGGTTCGGCTTCAACGCCGGTTCGGCGTTCGCCGCCGACAGCTACGCGGCCGTCGCGTGGGTCAACACCACCGTCGCCACCGCGATCGCCATGCTCGGCTGGCTCATCACCGAGAAGATCCGCGACGGCAAGGCCACCTCGCTCGGTGCCGCCTCCGGTGTGGTCGCCGGTCTGGTCTCCATCACCCCCGCCTGTGCGTCGGTGGACACCTGGGGCGCCATCATCATCGGCTTCTTCGCCGGTGTGCTCTCGGCCCTCGCGGTCGGCCTCAAGTACAAGCTCGGCTACGACGACTCGCTCGACGTCGTCGGCGTCCACCTCGTGTCCGGCCTCTGGGGCACCCTGGCCATCGGCCTGGTCGCCACCGAGGCGATCAACGGCGACGCCGGCCTGTTCTTCGGCGGCGGCATCACCCTGCTCGGCGTCCAGGCCGCGGCTGCGGCCGTCACGATCGTCTACTCGGCGATCGCGACGCTCATCATCGGTCTGCTCATCAAGTACACGATGGGTCTCCGTGTGAGCGAGGATGTTGAGGTGTCGGGTATCGACCTCGCCGTTCACGGCGAGACCGCCTACGAGGAGGTCAAGTAACCATGAAGCTGGTCACCGCAATCATCCAGCCCCACCGCGTCGACGAGGTCCGTGCGGCCCTCGAGGCCGCGGGCGTCAAGGGCGTCACCGTGTCCGAGGCTGCCGGCTACGGCCGCCAGAAGGGCCACACCGAGGTCTACCGTGGCGCCGAGTACACGGTCGACCTGGTCCCGAAGACCCGTCTCGAGGTCCTCGTGGACGACGCCGACGCCGCCACCGTGACCGAGGCGATCGTCTCGGCCGCGCAGACCGGCAAGATCGGCGATGGCAAGGTGTGGGTCGTCCCCGTCGACGACGTCGCGCGTGTTCGCACCGGCGAGCACGGCGCGGACGCCCTCTAAGGGACTCCGCTCCATCCATGTCGGGCCGTGACGTCCCTGCACGTGACGGCTCCGACGCTGAGGTCCCGCACCCCCTGGGGGTGCGGGACCTCAAGCGCGTCCGCCGGGAGCTCGCCGAGAAGCTCTATGCCGAGAACGTCCCCGGTCGCGAGCGGCGCCAGCAGCTGACCGCGTTCGTGCTCGCGCGGCTCCGCGAGCACTGGCTCCAGCACGCCCCGGGCCTGGAGTCGGGGATCGCCTTCGGCGCCGTGGGGTCGCTCGGCCGGAACCAGCTCGGTCCGGCGTCGGACCTGGACCTGGTGATCCTGCACGACGGATCGACCCACGCGAAGCAGACCGTCGCCGACCTCGCGCAGAGCCTCTGGTACCCGATCTGGGACGAGGGTCTCGAGCTGGACTACTCGACCCGCACGCTCACGGAGTGCCGACAGGTGGCGCAGAAGGACCTCGCCGCAGCCGCCGGGCTGCTCGACCTGCACGCGATCGCCGGTGACGAGCAGGTGATCCAGCAGGCTCGCACCTACATCTACCAGGACTGGCGCGCGGCGTCGCGCAAGCGTCTGCCCGACCTCCTGGCGGCCTCGCGCGCCCGCGCCGAGCGGCATGGCGAGCTGGCGTACCTGATCGAGCCGAACCTCAAGGAGGCGCGCGGCGGGATGCGCGACTTCACGAGCCTCACGGCGCTCTCCGCCACCTGGCTGACCGACCGCCCGCACGGCGCCGTCGACGCCGCCGGCGACTTCCTGATGGACGTCCGCGACGCGATCCAGATGGAGTCGGGCCGCGCGGTCAACGTCCTGGGCCGCCACCTGGCGCCGGAGGTCGCGGAGCGGGTCGGCTTCGACGACCCCGACGACCTCCTGGCCGGTCTGGCCGAGGCCGGGCGGACGGTCGCGTTCGCGCTGGACACGACCGAGCGCGGCGCGCGCCGCTCCCTCGAGCGGTCCGGCGTCGGCAGCCGCGCGTTCCTGGCGCGCCGGCGCGCGGCCGCGCCCCGCCATGTCTCGGTCGCTCCCGGCCTGATCGACGTCGACGGCGAGCTCGCGTTGGCGCCGCATCACCCCGTCGAGGAGGACGCGCTGCTCCCGCTGCGCGCCGCCGCCGTCGCCGCTACCACCGGGCTGACGTTCACGCCGACGCTGCTCGAGTCGATGCGCCGCGCCCCCGACCTTCCCGAGCCGTGGCCGTCCGAGGCGCGCCAGCACCTCCGCGACCTGCTCCGTTCCAGCTCTCACCTGGTCGGCGTCTGGGAGGCGGTCGACCTCTGGGGCCAGGTGGTGCGGTGGATCCCCGAGTGGGACGGGGTCCGCAACCGTCCGCAGCGCAGCGCGATCCACGTGTTCACGGTCGACCGGCACAACCTCGAGGCCGTGGTGCTCGCGGGACGGCACCGTCGCGGCGTCCCGCAGCTGGACCTGCTGCTGCTGGCCGCCCTGTTCCACGACATCGGAAAGCGCGCCGGCGCGACCGACCACTCGATGGACGGCGCGGCGCTCATCCCGCGCATCGCCTCCCGCATGGGCCTGTCGGAGGGTTCTGCGGCGGACCTCGAGAGGCTCGTCCGCGAGCACCTCACGCTCGCGTCGCTCGCGACCACCAAGGACCCCGAGGCCCCCGAGACGGTGGCGCGCCTGCTCGAGGCCGTCGACCACCGCGCGGACCTGCTCGAGCTGCTCCGGGCGCTCACCGAGGCCGACTCCAAGGCGGCGGGCCCGAAGGCGTGGACGGCCTGGCGCGCGCAGCTGATCGACTCGCTCACCGATCGCGCCCGGCGGGCGCTGGCCACGGGGGAGGCCGGTGGGGGACGGTAGGCTGGTGCGCACGTTGTGAAGGGATTTCCGTGTTCGCCAACCTCTCCGATCGCCTGACAGAGACGTTCCGCAATCTGCGGGGCAAGGGTCGCCTCTCCGAGGCCGACATCGACGGCACCATCCGCGAGATCCGCCGCGCGCTGCTCGACGCCGACGTCGCCGTGCCGGTGGTGCGGACGTTCACCGGCAACATCCGCGAGCGCGCGCTCGGGATCGAGGTCTCGCAGGCCCTGAACCCCGGACAGCAGGTCGTCAAGATCGTCAACGAGGAGCTCATCGCGATCCTCGGCGGCGAGTCCCGCCCGCTGCGGTTCGCGAAGAACGGCCCGACCGTGATCATGCTGGCGGGTCTGCAGGGCGCGGGCAAGACCACGCTCGCGGGCAAGCTCGCCCATCACCTCAAGCAGCAGGGCCACACGCCGCTGCTCGTCGCGGCGGACCTGCAGCGCCCGAACGCCGTCACCCAGCTCCGGGTGGTCGGCGAGCGCGCCGGCGTGCCGGTGTTCGCACCCGAGCCGGGCGTGACCCGCGAGGACGAGCGCCCGCGCGGCAATCCCGTCAAGGTGGCGAAGAAGGGTCTCAAGGAGGCCGAGCAGCGCCAGCACAGCGTCGTGATCGTCGACACCGCGGGCCGGCTCGGCATCGACCAGGAGCTGATGCGTCAGGCCGGCGACATCCGCAAGGCGGTCGAGCCGCACGAGGTGCTGTTCGTCATCGACGCGATGATCGGTCAGGACGCCGTCGCCACCGCGACCGCCTTCCAGGAGGGCGTCGACTTCACGGGCGTGGTGCTCACCAAGCTCGACGGCGACGCGCGCGGCGGTGCCGCGCTGTCGGTCGCCGAGGTCACGGGCCGCCCGATCATGTTCGCGTCGACGGGTGAGAAGCTCGACGACTTCGAGGTCTTCCACCCGGACCGGATGGCGTCGCGGATCCTCGACATGGGCGACATCCTCACGCTCATCGAGCAGGCCGAGCGCACGTTCGACCAGGCCGAGGCCGAGCGCATGGCGGAGAAGGTCAGCAAGGGCGAGGACTTCACGCTTGCGGACTTCCTGTCGCAGATGCAGCAGCTCAAGAACATGGGCTCGATGAAGAAGATGCTCACCATGCTTCCCGGCATGGGCCAGGTCCGCGACCAGATCGAGAACTTCGACGAGCGCGAGCTGGTGCGCACCGAGGCGATCATCCAGTCCATGACGCCGCTCGAGCGCGAGAACCCCAAGGTCCTCAACGGCTCGCGTCGCACCCGCATCGCCGCGGGATCCGGCACGTCGGTCGCCCAGATCAACTCGTTGATCAAGCGGTTCGAGCAGGCGCAGCAGATGATGCGCGCGATGTCGCGGGGCGGCGGCATGCCCGCGATGCCGGGCGCCGGCGGGGGCCCGGGCGCCTTCGGCGGTCTCCCCGGCGGGAAGAAGTCGAAGGGCAAGCAGGCCCCGCAGCGCAAGGTGAAGGGCAAGTCCGGCAACCCGGCGAAGCGCGCCCAGCAGGAGGCGGCCGCCCGCGATCGGGCGGTGAACGGTCCCTCGCAGCAGGCGGGCTCCGCCTTCGGGATCGGGCAGCCGGCGCCGCAGGAGGTCGACCGCGCCTCGCTCGGCGAGGGTCTCGGCAAGTACCTGGGCCGCTGACGTGGCGATCCGCCTCTCGGGACCGGTCCTCGCGGGCGACGGAGACGTCCGCGACGGTGCCTGGGTGGTGGACGGCCGCATCACCTACCGCGAGCCCGCGGCCCCGGTCACGGCGACCCTGGACGGCGTCGTGGTGCCCGGGCTGGTCGACGTCCACTGCCACGTGGGACTCGACAGCGGGGGCGAGGTGGACCGCGATCTCGCGCTCAAGCAGGCGATGGTCGACCGCGACGCCGGCACGCTGCTGATCCGCGACGCGGGCTCGCCCACCGACACCCGGTTCCTCGACGCCGTCGCCGACGCCCCGCGCATCGTCCGCGCCGCGCGATTCATCGCGCGCCCCAAGCGGTACCTCCGGTACTACGCCCGCGAGATCGAGGTCTCCGACCTGCCCGCGGTGATGGCGGAGGAGGCGCGCAAGAGCGACGGCTGGGTCAAGATCATCGCCGACTGGATCGACCGCGACGCCGGCGACCTCACCCCGCTGTGGCCCGCCGACGTGCTGGCGGAGGGTATCGCCGCCGCGCACGAGCAAGGCGCGCGGGTCACCGCCCATACCTTCGCGACCGAGGCCGCGGACGCGCTGCTCGACGGCGGGATCGACTGCATCGAGCACGGCACCGGTCTTCAGCCGGAGCACGTGGAGGAGTGCGTGCGCCGCGGCATCCCGGTGGTCCCGACGCTGCTCCAGGTGGCGAACTTCGAGGGCTACGCCGAGCAGGGTGCCGAGAAGTTCCCCGCCTACTCCGCCCGGATGCGCGCGATGCACGAGCGGCGCTTCGCCCACGTCCGCGCGATGCACGAGGCCGGGGTCCCCCTCCTGGTCGGGACCGATGCGGGCGGCACCATCGGGCACGGGGTGCTGCCGGACGAGGCTGCGCTGCTGGTCGAGGCCGGCATCCCCGCGGACGAGGTGGTCGCGATCGCCTCATGGCGCGCACGGGCCTTCCTCGGCGCCCCCGTGCTCGAGGAGGGCGAGCCTGCGGACCTGGTGGTCTACGCTGCCGATCCGCGGGTGGACATCGCCGCCCTCGCGTCGCCGCGGCACGTCATGCTGCGCGGCGCGCTGGTGTGACCCCGCCGCGTCCCAGCGAACTCTGAGGTCCGCCTGTGAGTCCTCTCAGGGGCAGGCGGTGATATTGGTGTCATGAAGCGATCCTCAGGCATCATCGTCACGGGCCTCTCGGCCGTGCTGCTGACGGCCGGCGCCGCCAGCGGGTCGGGCCTCTTCTCCGGCGGAGAGTCGACGACCACCTCCACCGCCGAGGCCGCCACCCTCGACACGTCGGACTCGACGACGACCAGCGACTCGACCGCCACCACCGAGGCCACGCCGGAGGCGAGTTCGTCGACGGAGAGCTCGACCGGCTCCTCGACGGACACCTCCACCGATACCTCGACCGACACGTCGACGGACGCGTCCACCGATACCTCGACGGGTTCGACGACCAGCGTCTCGGGTACGTTCGACGGCTCCGCCGTGACCACGAGGTACGGGAACTTCCAGGCCGAGATCACGGTGGTGGACGGCGTCATGACCGCCATCACCTGGTTGCAGGACGGCGAGGCCGATCACAAGTCGCAGCAGATCAACGAGTACGCGATCCCCCAGCTCGAGGACGCCATCCTCGAGGCGCAGTCGACCGACGTCGGCTACATCTCCGGCGCGAGCTACACGTCCGAGGGCGTCGAGGAGGCCGTGCTCTCCGCGATGCAGGCGGCGGGTCTGGCATGACCTCGCTGAGCTGGGCCGTCCCCGCCACCGGGCAGGAGGAGGCGCGCCGCAAGCGCGATGAGCGCCGCCGGCGGGCCGCCCGCCGCAGCCGCTGGAAGGACTCCGTCGAGGCCGCGCTCTGGCTCGTCGGGGTGGGCTCGCTCGCCTTCATGCTCTCCTCGGGCACCGTCGACGTGACGTCGCTCTCCGGGTTCCTCGTCACCATGGGCCGCATCACCGGGATCGTCGCGTCGACCATGATCATGGGCCAGCTCATCCTGATCGCGCGCATGCCGGTGGTCGAGCGCGTGGTCGGTCACGACCGCGCGGCGCGCCTTCATGGGCAGCTGGGACGCATGGGCTTCCTGGTCATGCTCGCGCACATCGTCACCCTGGTGCTGGGCTACGCGCTGCCCACCCAGACCGGGATCTGGGACCAGACGTGGCAGCTGATCGTCGCGTACGGCGGCCCGATGTTCCTCGCGTGGGCCGGGTTCGCGGTGCTCACGATCGTCGTGGTGACCTCGCTCGCGCTGGTCCGCTCGCGCTGGAGGTATGAGAACTGGCACGCGGTCCACATCTTCAGCTACATCGCGGTCGGCCTCGCCATCCCGCATCAGTTCACCGACGGCGAGACCTTCATGGCCATGGACTTCGCCTGGTGGTACTGGCTCACGCTGTGGACCGTGGCGGTGGGAGGGCTGATCGCGTACCGCGTGGTCCGCCCGCTGGTGCGGTACTTCCGGCACCGCATCTCGGTGGCCGCGATCGACACGCTCGCCGACGGCTCGACGGTCATCACCCTGACGGGGCGCGACCTGCTCCGGATGAGGCCGGAGGCCGGCCAGTTCTTCCTCTTCCGCTTCCTGCAGAAGGACCTGTGGGGCGAGGCGCATCCGTACTCGCTGTCGCGCGCCCCGCTGGACCGCTGGATGCGCATCACGGTCAAGCCGCTCGGGGACCACTCGGCGCGCATGAACGAGCTCAAGATCGGCACCACGGTGATGGTCGAGGGGCCGCTCGGCGTGTTCACCGAGAAGACCCGCACGGGCGACCACCTCGTGCTGGCCGGCTCGGGCATCGGCATCACGCCCATCCTGGCGTTCCTCGAGACCGCCGACATCGATCCTGGTCGCTGCACGGTCATCGCCCGTGCGTCCAGCATCGAGCAGGCGCCCCACCTGGACGAGGTGATCGCGATCGCCGAGCAACGAGGCGCCCGTGTGCACGTTCTCACGGGCCCCCGCGGTGACGGGTGGAGCCCCGCCGAGAACCCTGTCCGGATCGCGGAGCTGGTCCCCGACATCGCCGACGCCGACGTCTACGCGTGCGGGCCGACGGCGTGGGTCGAGAGTCTGTTCGCCGACGCCGAGGCATCGGGACTCTCACAGAAGCACCTGCACGCCGAGGAGTTCTCCTGGTGAGGCGGGCGGTCCTGACCCGCTGATCCGACGCCGACGGCGTCGCGAGCGCGAGGCCTCGGCGCGACGTCCCCGTGCGCAGAACCCCGCGCCTCCCGCGGCCGGCCGCTCGCCGTAGCGGTCAAATCGGAAAAACTGCATCTTGTGGACAAACCCCCATCTTCGCTAGGTTCGAGTCGAGCCTGGGTTCTGGGGGGAGAAACATGGCCACGATGACGACGCGGAAGTCCATGAGGGCGGGCTGGGCCGCCACGCTGTTGGTGTTGCTGCTGGGAGCGCTGGTCGTACAGGCGAGCCCCACGTCCGCGGCGCTCCTCGAGGACGTGGTGTACCGGATCAACGTGGGCGGCCCCGCGGTGGCCGCCGCGGACGGGTCCAGCCCCGGTTGGAGCGCCGACACGGGCGGGTCCACCTCGCCGTACCGCGTGGCCGGCAGCAACAACACGTACGGGCTCGGGCGTGGAGGCGCGTACTCCGGCCCGATCGACATGAGCGACGGAAGCGTGCCCGCGAGCGCGCCCGCCGAGGTGTTCGAGACCGAGCGCTACGACAACTCGGGCGGCACCGAGATGGCGTGGGCGTTCCCGGTCACGGTCGGTTCCACGTACCGGGTGAGCCTGCTGTTCGCGGAGCTGTACTCGGGCATCGACCAGGTCGGCGAGCGCGTGTTCGACGTCTCGGTGGACGGTGCGGTGCCGACCGAGTTCTCCGGCATCGACCCGTTCGCCCAGGCGGGTGCGACCGGCGCCATGGCGCGCACCGTCGAGGTGCTTGCGGCGGACGGCACGCTCGACCTCGAGTTCCTCCATGTCGCGCAGAACCCCGCGCTCAAGGGCATCGAGATCGTCGAGATCTCGTCCAGCGAGGTCGCTCTCGCCGCGTCCCCCGCCGCGCTCGACTTCGGAGCCGTGAACGTCGGCGTCTCCTCGGCGCCGCAGGCGCTCACCCTCACCCACGTCGGGGTCGTGCCCGACCCGGCCATCACCATCGACTCGATCACCCTGGCCACGGGTACGGACTTCTCCGCCGGCGCGCCGAGCACCACGGTGGTCGGCCCGGGCGGAACCGTCGCGCTCGACGTCACCTACGCGCCGACCGGCGCGGGGGCGCACTCGGACACCCTCACCGTCGCGTACTCGAGCACCGCGGGCGCCGCGACGGTCGAGGTGCCGCTCAGCGGGTCCGGTGTCGAGCCGACGCCGATCGGCAGCGCGTTGACGGCCGACCCCGCGTCGGTGACCTTCCCCGCGACCCTGGTCGACGGCGGCCTGAGCACCGTGTCCGTGCAGCTGGCGAACGCCGGCGCCGTGGGCGAGTCGGCCATCACCGTCACGGCGATCACCATCTCCGACGCGCAGTTCGGCGGTGGCGCCCTGCCGGTCGCGGCGATCGACCCGGGTGCCACGACGGACGTGGACTTCACCTTCGATCCCGCTGCCGCAGGCAGCCAGACCGCCACCGCGACCATCGACTACGAGCGGGATGGCGAGACCGCCAGCCTCGTGGTGCCGCTCGCCGGCACAGGTGAGGCCGGCTCGGCGCCGGTCGAGAACGTGGTGTACCGCATCAACGTGGGCGGCCCGCTGGTGGCCGCCGCGGACGGCACGAGCCCCGACTGGGGTGCCGACTCGGGCGCGTCGCTCTCGCCGTACCGCGTCGGTGGCAGCAACAACACGTACGCCTTGGGAGCGGGCAGCGCGTACTCAGGTCCGATCGACATGAGCGACGCGAGCGTGCCGGCGAGCGCCGCGGCGGCGGTGTTCGAGACCGAGCGCTGGGACAACTCCGGCGGGGACGAGATGACCTGGGCCTTCCCGGTGACGGTGGGCTCCACGTACCGGGTCAGCCTGTTGTTCGCGGAGCTGTACGCGGGCATCGACACGGTGGGCGAGCGCGTGTTCGACGTCTCGCTCGAAGGTGCGGTCCCGGCTGAGTTCGACGGCATCGACGCCTTCGCCCAGGCGGGCGCGGCCGGCGCGATGGCGCGCACCGTGGAGTTCACCGCCACGGACTCGACGCTCGACCTGGTGTTCCTGCACGTGGCGCAGAACCCGGCGCTCAAGGGTATCGAGATCACCGACCTCACCTCCTACGACGGCATCCTCGCCGCCACCCCCGACGCGTTGTCCTTCGGCGGTGTGACGGTCGGAGACACGTCTGCGGCGCAGACGCTCGCACTCACCAACCTGGGCGCCGTCGGCGACCCTGAGCTGACGATCCTGTCGGTGAGCGCCGGTGACGACTTCGCGATCGATCCGGACCTGACGGGCACATCCGTCGCCGGCGGCGACAGCGTCTCGCTCGACGTCACGTTCGCGCCGTCGAGCGACGGCCCGGTGAGCGGCTCGCTCGTGGTGGACTACCAGGGCTCCGGAGCCCCGCAGACGGTGAGCGTGCCGCTCTCCGGCACCGGTGTGCCCGTGCTGTCCTCCGGCACGGTGCTGTACCGCGTGAACTCGGGCGGAGCGACGCTTGCGGCCCTGGACGACGGCCCTCCGTGGCAGATCGACACGAGCTCGATCCCGTCCGACTACCTGGTGGCCGCGGGTTCGAACGGCGGCATCTCCGTCAACTCGACTCCCGACGCGTCGGTGCCGGCGACGACCCCGCCGCAGGTCTTCTCGTCCGAGCGGTACGACACGACGAGCACCATGGCCTACTCGTTCGACGTGCCCGCGGGCACGTGGGTCGAGGTGCGCCTCTACGCGGCGAACGGGTGGGGCGGGACCTCCCAGCCCGGCCAGCGCGTGTTCGACATCAGCATCGACGGCGTGGTGCCGCCGGAGCTGTCGGCCATCGACCTGTCGGCGCAGTTCGGCCACCAGGTCGGGCACATGTTCGCCATCCCTGTGTACTCGGACGGCGCGGTCGACATCGGCTTCACCGGGATCGTGGAGAACCCGCTGATCAACGCCATCGAGATCGTCGAGACGGTCCCCGAGCCGGGCGTCCTGATCCCCGAAGCCACATCGCTCGACCTCGGTTCGGCGATCGTGGGTGGATCCTCGAGCGCGTCCATCGACCTCGTCAACACGGGCGGTGCGGGCGACCCGGACATCACGATCGACGCGATCACCGTCTCGCCGGACCTGGTGTTCTCGACGGGCGCTCCCAGCGTCTCGTCGATCGCGCCGGGACAGTCCTCGTCGGTCGCTGTCACCTATGCGCCGACCGCGACGGGCGTCGACACCGCCACCATGACGGTCGCGTACTCGAGCTCCGCGGGCTCCGGCGAGGTCGATGTCGCGCTCACGGGCACGGGCGCCGAGTCGACGCCGATCGCCGACGCGCTCGCGGCCGACCCCGATGCGGTGACCTTCCCTGACACGCTCGTGGACGGCGGCAGCAACACCGTGCCGGTGCAGCTCCTCAACACGGGCGCGTCGGGCGAGGGCGCGGTGACCATCACGGGCGTGACCGTCTCCGACCCGCAGTTCTCCGCGGGCGCGCTGCCGGGCGCGGCGATCGCGCCAGGAGCGGGAGCCACGGTCGACCTCGCCTTCGATCCGTCGAGCGTGGCGTCGCACTCCGCCACCGCCACGTTCGACTACGAGCGTGACGGCGAGACGGGCAGCCTGATCGTGCCGCTGTCGGGTGTGGGCGTGACGGATCTGTCGATCGACGCGCTCTCGTGGAACCAGTCGCAGCTCGGCGGCGAGGTGTCGCAGTCCGCGACCACCCTCGATTGGGGTCCCGACGGCAGGCTCTACGTCGCGCAGATCGACGGGACGATCTTCGCCTACACGGTGGAGCGTGAGCAGGGTACCGACTACAGCGTTCCGGGGACCTACGTCGTCACCGCCAGCGAGCAGATCGACGTGGTGAAGGAGATCCCGAACCACGATGACCAGGGCACGGCGCAGCCGACCATGACCGGCAGGGTGATCCTCGGCATCCTCGTGGAGGGCACCGCGGCGAACCCCGTCATCTACGTCACCTCGAACCACCCGATGATCAACGGCGGAACCGCCATCGACACCAACTCGGGCGCGCTCTCGCGGGTCTCGTGGACGGGCAGCTCATGGGAGCACCTCGTCCTGGTCGCGGGCCTTCCGCGCTCCCAGCACGACCACATGCTCGGCGGCATCCAGATCGATCCGGGCGCCAACATGGCGTACATCACCTCGGGTGGCAACACCAACCAGGGTGCCCGCTCGAACAACATGGACCAGCTCCCCGAGTACGCGCTCGGCTCCGCGATCCTGAGCATCGACCTCGGCGCCATCGACGCGATGCCCACGCAGACCATCGACGGTGTCGACTACAAGTACCTCCTGCCCACGATCAGCTCCGGCCCCAACCCCGGCGCGGGCGTCATGCCGTGGGGCGGGCAGGGCGGCGCCAACATGGCCATGCTGATCGAGGGCGGCCCCGTCCAGATCCACTCGCCCGGCTACCGGAACGCCTACGACGTGGTGCTGACCGAGAACGGCAACTTCTTCACCGTGGACAACGGGCCGAACGGTGGCTGGGGGCACGCCCCGAGCGCGAGCTACGTCGACGACGACATCACGGGGGCGGGCGACGCCACGGTGGAGAACGGCCTGTGCGTCGACTCGTCGTACGCCGCGGGCGGAACGACCAAGCCCGACCAGCTTCATCGGGCGAACGCCGGCGACTACGGTGGGCACCCGAACGTCACTCGCGGCAACCCCCTCGGGCTGCCCGACGGCGTCGAGAACTTCGGAGCGGCCATCCCGGGGGCCTGGTACCAGGATCCGCGCGAGTGCGAGTACCTGCCCGCCGGGTTGGACGGCGCGCTCACGACCTTCGGTTCCTCGACGAACGGCATCACCGAGTACACCGCCTCGTCGGTCTTCGGGGGCGCGCTCGAGGGGGCGCTGCTGACGGCCTCCTACACCGGCAACGGTGTGATCTGGGCGATGATCCCGTCGGCGGACGGGCTGTCGCTCACCACGCAGAAGGTCGAGCTGTTCTCCGGTTTCGGCGCCTACCCGCTCGACGTGGTCGCGCAGGGCGACGACGAGGAGTTCCCGGGCCTGGTGGCGGCCGTCGCCTACCAGGCGGCGGCGAGCATCGTGCTGTGGGAGCCCGCGGGCGGCGCGGCGTGCGACCCGTCGGACCCGGCTGCGGACAGCGACGGCGACGGCTACACGAACGCCGACGAGGTGGCGAGCGGGACGGCGCCGTGCAACAACGGGTCGCGACCGCCGGACTTCGATGGCGACCTGATCGGTGACGTCACGGACCCCGACGACGACAACGACGGCCTGGCCGACGTGGTCGACCCGTTCCAGGTGGACCCGACCAACGGCGTGGGGACCACCGAGATCCTCCTCACGTTCGACGCCACCCAGAACGCGGGCGGCTTCGAGGGTGCGGGGCTCACCGGTCTGATGGTGAACGCCACCGACAAGGGCGCCGGCGCGGGTGACGACTACCTCGACCTGCTCAACCGGACGGACGTGATCTGGGGCGGCACCTCGCCGCTGATCCAGATCAACGAGGTCAAGGAGGGCGACGCGTTCGCCGGCGGCAACGACCAGATGGACGCTCTGCAGGTGGGTGTCGACACGGCGGGCACGCCCTTCCGTGTCGAGACCACGATCGCGGCGCCGTCGTTCGCGAGCACCGATCCCGCGTTCGCCGGCGCGGCACAGGACTTCGCGGCGCAGGGGGTGTTCATCGGTGACGGCACGCAGTCGAACTATCTGAGGTTCGCGCTCGCCTACGACGGTGGAGTGGTCATCCAGGCGCTCAAGGAGGTCGACGACACGGTCGTGGAGGTCAACGCGCCCGCTGCTCCCGACGCCGTCGACGCCGCATACGTCGGGCTGATCCTCGACGTCACGCCGGGGACGACCGAGGCGACCGTGGTGCCGTCCTACGTGGTCGACGACGGCACGCCGGTGGTGCTCCCGGAGATGACCATCCCGATGTCGTGGTTCGACGGCCCCGCGTACCTCGAGACCGGCGATCCTGCGTCGACCCTCGCGGCCGGCATCATCGCGACCTCGCGCGGCGCCGCGGAGCCGTTCGACGCCGCCTGGACTGATCTCTTCGTGACCCCGACCGACCCGCCGGTCGACCCGGACCCGCCGGTGGACCCGGACCCGCCGGTGGACCCGGCCCCGATCGCCCAGGCACGGGTCGAGGTCACGCCCGGCGGCGCGCTCAACACGTCGACGTGGGGGACGAACACGATCCAGATCACGAACGAGAGCGACCCCGGCGTGCTCCTCACCTCCGTCGAGTTCGACCTGTCGACGGCGATCCTCCCCGATCTGGTCTTCGACCCGGACGACGGGACCACCGCGGGCGACAACACCGATGTCTGCTTCGTTCCCAACTCGGGCGCCGCGGCTACGGGCCTGACCACGCAGCTGATCTCCGGTGAGAACTGCGGGCCGGACGCGCCGCAGCCGCTCACCGATGCCTTCCTGGATCCGTACCAGGACGGCTTCCGCACGCTGCACCTCGAGTTCGACGACTTCGACGAGGGTGACGATGGCTCGGGCGCCTACGCGTTCGGCTTCCAGGTGGACATCGACCCGACCAGCATCAAGGGCACGGGCTCGCCCGGGCCAGGCGAGTCGGGATCCGTCTCGGGGCTCGAGCTGACGGGCGCGACGGTCACCATGACGTTCTCCAACGGCGAGACCCACGTCGCGACGCTCTTCTCGGACGGCAGCGACGGGGGCGCGATCGCGATCGCCAAGGCTGACGCCGCCGCCGCACCGACCATCTCGGTGGCCGGCGTCGGGGCCGGACCGGCGGACGTGACCGATGTGGCGCAGACCGTCACGCTCACCGGCCCCGCCGGTGCGACGTACGAGCTCCTGCGGGTCGAGGGCGCCATGTTCGAGCAGTCCGGCGGTGGCGTCGACGTCGATCCGTACGAGATCAACAGCGCGGTCGTGGTCGAGGTGATCTCCGGAACCGTGACGAGCGGGAGCGTGGACATCCCCGTGACGCTCACCGATTCCGTCACCGAGGGCGGGTACAACTACCTCGTCGCCGTGATCCGGGACGCCGACGGTGACACCGGGGCGGCGTCGCCGGTGATCGTCCTGGCGCTCCCGTGAGCGGAGACCCCGTCGACCGCCGCGAAGAGACGTCCCGGCTGAGCACGGTTGCCGGAACGCGGCACCGCCTTCGTAGGATGTGACGGAACCCGCTGCCGATCGACCCCGGAGGCACGATGACCCACGCGACCTACGCGCGTCGCCAGGCGGCGCGCTCGTGGTGGCGTGACGGGCTCGAGGGCTCGATCTACCTGCTGTGCGCGATCGGGATCGCGTTCGCGATCGCAGACGGCGCGCTCCTCGCCACCTCGGCGCTCGACGGGATCTATGCGGCGGGACGCCTCACCGGCATCGTCGCCGCGATCCTGGTGCTCGTGCAGATGACGCTGATCTCGCGCGCGCCCTTCGTCGAGCGCGCCTTCGGCCACGATCGCGTCGCCGCCGTCCACACGCGCCTCGGCAAGCCCGTCGTGATCCTCATGCTGGTCCACGCCGGCATCATCACGGTGGTGTCGGCGCAGTACGACGGGCACTCGGTGCTGTCCCAGAGCGCCGCGTTCTGGGAGCTGGGATGGTTCATGATCGCCGCGCAGGCGGCGCTGGGGATCTTCCTGGTGATCGCCGCGACCTCCCTGGTCGCCGTCCGCCGGCGCTGGCGGTACGAGCGTTGGCACGCGGTCCACCTCCTCGTGTACGTGGGAGTGGCCGCGGCGGTGCCGCACCAGTTCCTCGAGGGGTCGACCTTCCGCGACGCGGGTGCCGCGTGGTGGTTCTGGCTCGTGCTCTACGTGCTCGCCCTGGGCTCGTTCCTGCTCTGGCGGATCGTCGTGCCGGCGATCCGGACCTCCGCCCACGGCCTGCGGGTGGCGTCGGTGGAGCCGCTCGCGGACGGGTCCACCAGCATCGTGCTCGCGGGTCGCGGCCTCGACCGCCTCCGCGCCCGTCCCGGCCAGTTCATGCTGTGGCGGTTCCTCGACCGGGAGCGCTGGACCGAGGCGCACCCGTACTCGCTGTCGCGGGCGCCGGAGGCCGACACGCTGCGGCTCACCGTGAAGCCGTCCGGCGATCACTCGCGCGGCCTCGCCGCCCTGCGCCCCGGCACCCGCGTGGTCGCCGAGGGTCCGTTGGGGGTCTTCACCGAGGACAGCGCGCATGCGCCGGGCGCGGTGCTCGTCGCGGCGGGGATCGGCATCACGCCCATGCGCGCGCTGCTCGAGGGCGACGACGCTCCCGCCGCGCTGATCTACCGGGTCCGCTCGCGGTCCGAGGCGCCCCTGCTCGACGAGGTCGCCGCCCTCGCGGCGGAGCGCGGCGTCGCGCTGCACGTCGTGGAGGGGCCGCGGGCATCCACCGGGTGGGGCACGGCGGCAGGCGAGACGCTCGCCTCGCTGGTGACCGACGTCGCCGACCGTGACGTGTACGTGTGCGGCCCGCCCGCCTGGACCACGCGGGTGCGGGACGATGCGCGGGCGGCCGGGGTGCCCCGGCACGCCATCCATGAGGAGAGGTTCGGCTGGTGACGGGGGGTGGACGATGCGTGCGTCGCGTGCGGTGATGGTCGCCGGCGGCTGCGTGGCGATCGTGGGCGCCGGCTGGGCGGCGTCGCCCAAGGAGCTGCCCGACCTGGACCTGGCCGAGCCGGACGGCGCCGCGACGGCCGATCCGACCGCTGAGCCGACGGCCGATCCGACGTCGACCGCGGACGCCGACGCCGGCGATGCGGTCGTGGTCGACGGCCCGGTGGTGACCAACGTGAGGGGCGACTACCAGGCCCGCATCACCGTGGTCGACGGCACCGTCACCGCGGTCGAGGCGCTCGCGGCGGGGACCCAGGACGCCCAGTCCGTCCGGATCAACGCCACCGCGGTGCCGGAGCTCGCCGCGCGGGTGCTGGCGGCGCAGACGTGGGACGTGGACCACGTGTCCGGCGCCAGCTTCACCTCGCCGGGCTTCCTCGAGTCCGTCGAGGGGGCGTTCGACGCCGCCGGACTGTGAGCGCGCGCCCAGCCGCCTGCCAGGTTCGCCTGCGATGATGCCGGGCATGACGACCTTCCGCACCACCGTGCACTCGATGGCCATGCCGTTCGTGGTCGAGATCGACGACGCCGACGCCGAGGCGTGCGAGCCGGCGGTGGCGCAGTTCCACGCCGCCCTCGAGTGGGCGGACGACGTGTTCTCACGGTGGCGGGAGGACTCCTACCTGAGGATGGTCGAGCGCGGCGAGCTGACCCTCGACGAGGCGCCGCGGGAGCTGCGCGAGGTGCTGGAGGCGTGCGAGTGGTTCCGCGAGGCGACGGCGGGCGGCTTCGACGCGCGCCGCGGCGACGGCGTGGTCGACCCGACCGGCCTGGTCAAGGGGTGGGCGGTCGCCCGGGCGGCGCGCCACCTCGACGGCGCTCGCGGCACGGGCTGGATGGTGGGAGCCTCGGGTGACGTGCTGGTCGCGCCGGGGACGGAGCGGCGGGTCGGCATCGCGGACCCGCGGGTGAAGGGCGATCCGACGGGCACGGCGGTCATCGACGTGGTGGCGCTCGGCGGCGCGTTCACCGCGCTCGCGACCTCGGGCGGGGCGCAGGTGGTGGATCACATCTGGGACCCGGCGACCGGCGAGGTCGCCCGGCACTTCCAGCAGGTCTCGGTCGCGGGGACCGACCTGACGGAGGTCGACGCGTGGGCGACCGCCATCGCGGCGGGCGGCCCCCGCATCGTCGCCCCTGCGCTCGGGCGGGGCCTCGAGGTGATGGTGGTGACGGGGGAGCGGTACGACGGCACGTTCGACGCGCAGACCTCGCCGGGCTGGCCGAGCGTGCGCTGAGCGCACCGCGTGTTGGTCGAGGCGGGCGGGTTCTGGCACAATGGGTCGCTGGTGATCGCGGCCCTCTACCCGCGTGAGCCGATTCGTCTTGCCGGCGGCCCCTCTGATTTCCCCAGGGGAGCGAGCGCCGGCTCACACCGAATGATCAAGGAGCAACAGCCATGGCTGTCAAGATTCGTCTGAAGCGCTTCGGCAAGAAGCGCGCCCCCTTCTACCGCGTGGTCGTGATGGACTCGCGTTCGCGCCGCGACGGCCGCGCGATCGAGGAGATCGGCAAGTACCACCCCACCGAGGAGCCCTCGGTCATCGAGATCGACTCCGAGCGTGCGCAGTACTGGCTCTCGGTGGGCGCGCAGCCCACGGAGCAGGTCGCCGCGCTGCTCAAGCTGACCGGTGACTGGGCCACCTTCAAGGGTGAGAAGGGCGTCAACAACGTCAAGGGCGCCGTCGCCAAGGCCGACGCCGCCGACGCGATCAAGGCTCACGCCGACGCCGCCGAGAAGGCCAAGGCCGACGCCGCCGCCAAGAAGGACGCCGCGAAGGCCGAGGAGGCCCCCGAGGCCGAGGCCGCTGAGGCGACCGACGGCGAGGACGCGTAAGCATGGTCGTCGACGCGCTCGAGTTCCTGGTCCGCAGCATCGTCCGCAACCCGGACGACGTGCGCGTGACCGAGCGTTCCGGGCGCCGGGGCACCACCCTCAACGTGGTGGTCCACCCCGACGACCTCCCCCGCGTGATCGGTCGCCGCGGTCGCACCGCGACGGCCATCCGCACGGTGGTCGAGGCGGTCGCCAGGGACGACGTTCGCGTCAACATCGTCGACGTCGCCTGACATCTCTCGCATCAGAGGCCCCCTTCCCATCAGGGAAGGGGGCCTCTGCGCGTCCGGGAGGTCAGTGGGTGAAGTACCGGTTGGCGGCCTTGTTCCACAGCAGGGCGAGGATGAGCACCGCGAACAGGAGGGTGATGACGGCCGACATCGCGCCGCCCGTCCCGAGCAGGACGAGGCTGTAGACGCCGGCGGCGATCCGCACGACCATCACCACCGAGACGAGGATCCGGGCCATCGCGGCGCCGGCGCCCAGCATCGCGGCGACCACCCCGGTGACCAGCCCGACCGCGACGGAGACGATCCCCGAGATGAGCACGGTGGCGCCGCTGACCTCGATAGCGTCCGTGAACGTCGAGCTGCGCGACAGCGCCATCATGATGACGCCGCCGAGGACGTCGAGGATCGCGGCCAGCCACGTCAGGATGATGACGGTGATGACGTTGCCGGGTCGGGTGCGTTCAGCGGTGGGCATGTCGCCTCCTGGGTGAGGCGACGGCGTCGTCGCCGCTCCTCGACTCCAGGCTAGGCACGCGGCCCGCGGAAGAACGCGGAGGCGCGCGGCGTCGACAGCATCAGGATGATGAGGGCCGCGCCGACGATCTGGCCGATCGCCTGCCAGCGGGTCAGGTCGCCCAGCGTCGCGAGAGCGTAGCCCGCGACGACGATGCGCGCGAGCATGAGCAGGTACACCACGACCCGCGAGAGCTGCGACCCGGCGGCCAGCCCCAGCGCGACGGCCGCCGTCACCAGCGCGAGCCCGAGCAGGGAGCCTCCGTAGATCTGCAGCTGGCGCTCCGTGACGTCGACGTCGATCGGCTCGGTGCTGAAGGACAGCCACACGAGCATCGCACCGCCGACCAGGTCGAGCAGCGCGGACAGCCAGGTGAGGATCACGACGAACGTCACACCCGCAGGGCGCTTGACGGTGCTGGCCATCGAGGATCCTTTCCGCTGGTAACCGGCCTCTCCACGCTAGCGCGCGGGGAAGCGCTCCGCCAGGGCCGAGGAGCTCCCGGACCCGCGGGGACCGTACCCTGGACCCATGAGACTGACCGTCGCGCGCATCGGACGCGCCCATGGGCTCAAGGGCGAGGTGTCCGTCGAGCTCCGGACCGACATCCCCGACGACAGGCTCGTGCCGGGCGAGGTGTTCGAGACGGAGCCGGCGTCCGCGGGTCCGCTCACGGTGTCGCGGGTGCGGGTCCAGGCGGGCCGCTGGTACGTGCAGTTCGCGGAGATCGGCGATCGCGACGCGGCGGAGGCCGCCCGCGGGGTCGAGCTCACGCTCGACGGCGCCGAGTCAGACGAGGACGACGCCTGGTACGTGCACCAGCTCGTGGGCCTCGCGGCGGTGCGACCCGACGGCGCGTCGGTCGGCGAGGTGGTCGACCTGCTCTCGATGCCGGCGCAGGACGTGCTGGTCGTGAAGGAGCCGAACGGTCACCGGGCGATGATCCCGTTCGTCGAGGAGTTCGTGCCCGAGGTCGATCTCGACGGCGGACGCGTGGTGCTGACGCCGCCCTACGGCCTGCTGGCGGGCGAGGAGCCGGAGAGCACCGGGGAGACCGCGGGCTGACCATGCGCATCGACCTGATCACGATCTTCCCCGAGTTCTTCTCGGTCCTGGACGTCTCGCTGCTGGGCAAGGCGCGGCAGGCGGAGCTGGTGCAGACCCGCGTGCACGACCTCCGCGACTACGCGGCCTTCAAGGCCGACGGGTCCCCGGACGTCCACCGCACGGTCGACGACGCCCCGTTCGGCGGCGGCGCCGGGATGGTGATGAAGCCCGACGTGTGGGGCAAGGCGATCGACGACGTGCTCGAGCCAGGCGGCGTGCTGGTGATCCCCAGCCCCGCGGGCACGCTCTTCACCCAGGCGCTCGCCGCCGACCTCGCGACGGCGCCGCAGCTCGTGTTCGCGTGCGGGCGCTACGAGGGCATCGATGCGCGCGTCGCGGAGCACTACGCCGCGGCCGGGCACCGGGTCCTCGAGGTCAGCCTCGGCGACTACGTGCTCAACGGGGGAGAGGTCGCCGCGTTCGCCATGACCGAGGCCGTCACGCGGCTCATCCCCGGATTCATGGGCAACGCGCAGTCGATCGTCGAGGAGTCCCATGCGGACGGGCTGCTCGAATACCCGAGCTACACGCGCCCGGCCACCTGGCGGGGTCACGACGTGCCAGACATCCTGCTCAGCGGGCACCACGCCCGCATCGAGGAGTGGCGGCACGAGCAGCAGCTGCAGCGCACGCGGACCCGTCGTCCCGACCTGCTGCCCCCTGAAGGATGACGCGCACCGCGCCCCTCGCATCGTCCCGCCCGGATATGGCAGAATAGATCCTCGGTGCGCGCGGCGCCGGGATCTGCCACAGGGGGTCCGGCTCAGCCCGCGACGCAGCTGTCACATCGAATGCCTTCGGGCAGAACCGTGCGTGACCTGTGGCATGTACGAGGAGAGAGAGTCATGCAGAAGCTTGACAACGTGGTCGCGGGCCAGCTCCGCGACGACATCCCGGCCTTCCGCGCCGGCGACACCGTGAAGGTCCACGTCAAGGTCATCGAGGGCAACCGCTCGCGTATCCAGGTGTTCCAGGGCGTCGTCATCGCGCGTCAGGGTCAGGGCATCGGCGAGACCTTCACGGTCCGCAAGATCTCGTTCGGCGTGGGCGTCGAGCGTGTCTTCCCGCTCCACGCGCCGACCATCGAGAAGATCGAGGTCGACCGTCGCGGCGACGTCCGTCGCGCGAAGCTGTACTACCTGCGCGGTCTCCGCGGCAAGGCCGCGCGCATCCGCGAGAAGCGCGAGAGCTGACCATCGCGACCGCCAACGACGCGCCGGCAGACGGGAATCCGTCTGCCGGCCGTCGTGCGTGGGGGTGGGTCAAGGAGACCGCCCTGGTGATCGTGAGCGCGCTGCTGCTCTCGCTGATCATCAAGACGTTCTTCTTCCAGTCGTTCTACATCCCCTCGCCCTCGATGGTCCCGACCCTCGAGGTGGGCGACAGGATCCTGGTCACCAAGTGGCGGCCGGATCCGCTGCCGCTGCGACGCGGCGACATCGTGGTCTTCAAGGACCCGAACAACTGGCTCGGCCACTCCTCCGAGGAGCAGAGCGGGCTGCACCTGGTGGTGAAGGACGTCCTCACGTGGACGGGCCTCCTGCCGGAGGACGCCGGCGAACACCTGATCAAGCGTGTGATCGGGCTGCCCGGCGACACGGTCGTCTGCGACGACCCGGACGGACCGGTCGTGGTCAACGGCGAGGCGCTCGACGAGCCCTACATCGCCGAGGGATCGCGCGCCTGCGGCACCACCTTCACGGCGGTGGTCCCCGACGGCTACCTGTGGGTCATGGGCGACAACCGCGACGACAGCGCCGACTCGCGGGCCCACATGGGCGACCCAGGCGGCGGCGCGGTGCCGCGGGCCAACGTCGTGGGCACGACCTTCGCCGTCGTGTGGCCGCTCGACCGCTTCACCGGCGTCGGCAACCCCTTCGGGGACCAGGCGGTCTCCGAGGACGACTGACGTGACCGTCTCGCTCGCCCACGAGCGCGCGCTGTGGGACGCGGGCGCACGGCTGGTCGCGGGCATCGACGAGGTCGGGCGCGGCGCGCTCGCCGGTCCCGTCTCGGTCGGGGTGGTGGTGCTCGGCCCCTGCGAGACCTGGCCCGAAGGGCTCACGGACTCGAAGCTGCTGACGGCCGCCCGTCGCGAGGCGCTCATGGAGCCGCTCGCGACCTTCGGCGAGGGCCGCGCGGTCGGGCACGCGAGCGCGGGCGAGATCGATGCCGTCGGGATCGTCGCGGCGCTCCGGCTCGCCGCCAGGCGTGCTCTCGAGGAGATCGCGCTGCCCGTCGACGCCGTCCTGCTCGACGGCACGCACGACTGGCTCACGCCGCCGCCGGCGGACCTGTTCAGCGGCCTGGGGGACGATGCGGGGGAGTGGGAGGCGCCGCCCGTCACCATGGTGGTCAAGGGCGACCGGGCCTGCGCCTCGATCGCCGCGGGATCGGTGATCGCGAAGGTGGAGCGCGACGCGCTGATGGCGGCCGCGCACGCCGACCATCCCGCCTACGGCTGGGACGGCAACAAGGGCTACGGGGCCGCGGCCCACCTGGACGCGCTGCGGCGGCTCGGGCCGTCGCCGCTCCATCGGGTCAGCTGGAGGCTGCCGACGCGCGAGGCGTGACGCGCGCGGGCGGCGTGCGTTCGTATGATGGACCGGTGAGCCACGAGGACCTCGAGAACTACGAGACCGAAGCCGAGCTGGCGCTGTACCGCGAGTACCGCGACGTCGTGGGACTGTTCCAGTACGTCGTCGAGACGGAGCGCCGCTTCTACCTGTGCAACAAGGTCGATCTGCAGGTGAAGGCGTCCGGAGGCGACGTCTACTTCGAGGTCACCATGGCCGACGCCTGGGTGTGGGACGTCTACCGCTCCGCGCGGCTGGTGCGGAACGTGCGCGTGGTCACCTTCAAGGACGTCAACATCGAGGAGCTCGCGCGCGACGACGACCTCCCCGACCTGCGCCAGCTCCGCGGACGCTGACGCGGCACGGGTGCCGCGCCCGCGCATCGTCCCCCTCGACCGCCTCACCGCCCCCGATCCGGGACCTGGGTCTCTGGCGCGCGGAAGATTCGTGCACTTGACGCAAACTTGCAGAGTCTGCAAGAATGCAGAACATGCACACTGCACCGTCGCGGGAGGCCGCGGGTGCGGCCCCCGCATCCACCCCGGCCCCGACGGGCCTGCGTGAGCGCAACCGTCTGCGCCGCACCCGGCGCGTCGAGCGCGCGGCCCTCGAGCTGGCCCTCGAGCACGGTCTCGACGCCACCACCGTCGACTCGATCTGCGACGCGAGCGACATCTCGGCTCGCACGTTCTTCAACTACTTCGGCTCGAAGGAGAGCGCGCTCCTCGGCGCCCCTCCCGCACCGCTCACCGACGCGCAGGTCGAGGTGTTCCTCGCCGGCGACGGCACCGTGCTCGAGGACCTGATGACGCTGCTCGCGACCACGTTCCTCGCGAACGAGCCCGACATGGAGATCTGGCGCATGCGCCGCGAGCTGTTCGCGCGCGAGCCCGTGCTGCACGCCGCGCAGCTCACCCGCGTGGCCGACAAGAAGGAGCGCGTCGCCGCCACGGTGGCGGCACGCCTGCGCGCCGCCGACCCCGCCCTGTCGGAGGAGGCCGCCCTGCGGGAGGGCCACCTCACCCACGGGATCGCGATGTCGGCCTTCCAGCAGCTCGGCCGCGAATGGACCGCCGCGGACGTCGCCAGCCCCGACATCGCCGCCCTCGTCGACGACGCGATCTCCCGCGTCCGACGCATCGTCTGCCCCGGCGCCTGACCCGCGCCACGTCCCCCCAGGAAGAAGAGCCATGACCACCACCTCATCGGCGCGCGCCCACGCGGAGCCGCCCACCGACCGCAGGGGCATCCTGCTGGTCTTCGTCGGGCTCATGACGGCCATGCTGCTGTCCGCGCTCGACCAGACCATCTTCTCCACCGCGCTGCCGACGATCGTCGGCGAGCTCGACGGCGTCGACCACATGCTCTGGGTGACCACCGCGTACATCCTCGCGGCGACCATCATGATGCCGGTCTACGGCAAGCTCGGCGACCTCATCGGACGCAAGTCGCTGTTCATCATCGCGATCTCGCTGTTCATGGTCGGCTCGATCGTCGGCGGCCTGTCGCAGGGCATGACGGAGCTCATCGTCGGCCGCGCGATCCAGGGCCTCGGCGGCGGCGGGCTCATGATCCTGTCCCAGGCGATCATCGCGGACATCGTCCCGGCGCGTGAGCGCGGGCGCTACATGGGCGTGATGGGCGGCGTGTTCGCCCTCGCCTCCGTGATCGGGCCGCTGCTGGGCGGCTGGTTCACCGAGTCCGTCGGCTGGCGGTGGTGCATGTGGATCAACATCCCCCTGGGCGCGATCGCGATCCTCTCGGCCATCCTGTTCCTCCACCCGAACCCGCAGGGGCGTGCGAAGCCCCGCCTCGACATCGCCGGCATGATGCTCATCGCGATCGCCTCCGCCGCGCTGGTGCTGTTCACCTCGTGGGGCGGCGGCCAGTACGAGTGGGACTCGCCGGTCATCCTCTCGCTCATCGCCGTCACGGTGCTCGCGGGCGCGGCCTTCGTCGCCGTCGAGCGCCGCGCCGCCGAGCCGATCATGCCGCTGCACATGTTCCGCGAGCGCAACTTCGTGCTCACCACGGGCGCGGGCCTGCTCATGGGCATCGCGATGTTCGGCACCCTCGCGTACATGCCCACGTACCTGCAGATGGTCGCCCAGGTGGACGCGACCACGGCGGGCCTGCTCATGATCCCGATGATGGGCGCGATGCTGCCCACCTCGATCATCGTGGGCCGCGCGGTCAGCCGCACCGGCCGGTACAAGTGGTACCCGGTCGCGGGATCCGTGATCATCGCCGTGGCGATGTACCTGCTCTCGACCATGACCTACACGCAGCCGGTGTGGGTGACCTGCCTCTACCTGGCCGTGTTCGGGATGGGGCTTGGCCTGCAGATGCAGGTCCTGGTCCTGATCGTCCAGAACACCTTCCCGCTGACCATGGTCGGCACCGCGACCGCGGCGAACAACTACTTCCGGCAGATCGGCGCATCGCTCGGAGCCGCGGTGGTCGGCTCCCTCTTCACCAACCGCCTGGTCGCGCTGCTGTCGGAGCGGGTGGACGGCGGCGGCTCCGCGCTCGCCGACGCCAACTCGCTGACGCCCGCAGCCGTCCAGAACCTGCCGCAGGCCGCGCAGGACATCATCGTGAGCTCGTACAACGACGCGCTCACCCCGGTGTTCCTGTACATCGTGCCGCTCGCGCTGCTGTCGCTCACGCTGCTGCTGTTCGTGAAGGAGGCGCCGCTGCGCACCACCCTCGAGACCCGGGCCCCGGAGACCGAGCCCGAGGCCGTCGCCGTGTAGCCCCCGCCACGCGCGATCCTCGGTGGCGCCCCCGGTGGCCCGTCGCCTCGCCCTCGCCTGGGAGTGACGAGGCGAGGGTCGCCTCGGGGCGTCGTCGCCGTTGCGTGGGGGACGCCGATGTCCCCCGGAGGCCCCGCCGCCGACGCTGTCCACCGGTGTGGGCGCTGCGAGTGCCGGTGAACGGTGGCTCCCGCATCGTGGTCGCGGGAGGTGCCATGGCGCTCAAGGATGCGGTGGGGCGGTTCGGGGAGCGGCTCGCGGAGCGGCGGCTCCGGGAGCACGGCTGGGAGGTGCTCGCGACCAACTGGCGGTGCGCGCTCGGCGAGCTCGACCTGGTGGCGGTCGACGGCCGCGACGCGGTGTTCGTCGAGGTGAAGACCCGGCGCTCCGAGGCCTACGGAGGCGCCGTCGCCGCGGTGACGCCGGCGAAGCTGCGCAGGCTCCGGCTCCTCGCGGGAGCGTGGCTCGCGTCCCAGGACCGTGCGTTCGACGGCGCCCGCATCGACGTGGTCGCGGTCACGCTCCCGCGGTCGGGCCCGCCGGTGGTCGAGCACCTGCGTGACGTCGGATGATCGGGCGGGCCCGCTCGGTCGTGCTCACCGGGCTGTCCGGTCACGTGATCGACGTGGAGGCGCACGCCGCCGCGGGACTGCCCGCCTTCACCATCGTCGGCCTCCCGGACGCCTCCCTCGCGGAGTCGAAGGAGCGGGTGCGAGCGGCCGTCGCGTCCTCGGGGATGGAGTGGCCGCGCGGCCGGGTCACCGTGAACCTCTCGCCGGCGTCGCTGCCCAAGTCGGGCTCGACCACGGACCTCGCCATCGCGACCGCGGTGCTCGCGGCGGGCGGTCGGATCGACGCGCGCCGGGCCGGGCGGCTGATGCTCCTCGGCGAGCTCGGCCTCGACGGACGGATCCGCCCCGTGCGCGGCGTCCTCCCCGCGGTCGCGGCCGCGGTCGAGGCGGGTGCGCGCGACGTGGTGGTGCCGGCGGGGAACCGGGACGAGGCGCTGCTGGTCCCCGGGGCGACGGTCCGTGCCGAGGCGACCCTCGCGGCCGTGCTGCGGGCGCTCGGCGGCGACGCGAGCCCCGCCGCGGTCGAGCCGGTGCTCGCGCGACGGCCGCCGAGCGCCACGCCGCCCGACCTCGACCTCGCCGACGTGCGGGGGCAGGCGGACGCGCGCATGGCGATCGAGGTCGCAGCCGCTGGGGGGCACCACCTGCTCATGGTCGGACCGCCGGGCGCCGGCAAGACGATGCTCGCCGAACGCCTGCCCGGCATCCTGCCGCCCCTCGACGACCCGGACGCGCTCGCGGCCACCGGCATCCACTCGCTCGCCGGGACGTTCGACGCCGCCGGGGGCCTCCTGCGCCGGCCCCCGCTCGAGGCGCCTCACCACACCGCGTCGACCGTCGCGATCGTCGGCGGCGGGTCCGGGATCGCGCGGCCGGGGGCGATCTCGCGCGCGCATGCGGGCGTCCTCTTCCTCGACGAGGCGCCCGAGTTCCCCGTGCGGGTGCTCGAGACGCTGCGCCAGCCGCTCGAGAGCGGTCAGATCGTGCTGCACCGCGCGCAGGGAGCGGTGCGCTACCCGGCGCGCTTCCAGCTCGTGCTCGCGGCGAACCCGTGCCCCTGCGGTCAGCTCGGCGCACCCGGGGCACGCTGCGAGTGCACGCCGCTCGCGCGACGCCGGTACTTCGGCCGCCTCTCCGGTCCGCTCCTGGACCGGGTCGACCTCCAGGTCGCGCTCCTCCCCGTCGGAGCCGCGGATACCGAGCGCGGCGAGGACTCGGCGACGGTGGCCTCCCGGGTCGCAACCGCGCGGGCGGCGGGCGCCGCGCGCCTGGCAGAGCTCGGCATCCGGGTGTCGGCGCGGGCGCCGGGCCCGTGGCTCAGGACCGTGACCTCACGCGCGGTCACCACCGACCTGTTCCGCGCGGTGGAGAGGGGCACCCTCACGGGACGGGGGTTCGACCGCGTGCTCCGGGTCGCCTGGACGCTGGCGGATCTGGACGGCGTCGAGTCGCCGCGGCGGGACCACGTGGCTCGGGCGCTCGTGCTGCGGCAGGGGGTGACGGCGTGAGCGACGGGACCGGCACCGAGGCCTCGGCGCTCGTGGCGTGGAGCGCGCTCGCGGAGCCGGACGACCCGCTCGCGCTCGGGATCGTCGCCGCCCTCGGTGCGACGGAGGCACTCGCCTGGGTGCGCAGCTGCGCCGGGTCCGGCGTGCTCCTGAGCCCTCCCGCGCTCGATCGGAAGCAGCGGGACGCGCTGGTGGGGGCGCTGCCCCGATGGGTCGCGCGGCTGCCCGAGGCGGATCCGCGTGCGCTACGAGAGCGGGCGGACCTGCTGGGGGCGCGCCTCGTCACGCGCGGTGGGCGCGGATGGCCGCCGGCGCTCGACCGGCTCGGCGCGGCTGCTCCGTTCGCACTCTGGATCCGCGGTGAGCTCGATCCGGCGGCGAGCTGGTCGCGCTCGATCGCGCTCGTGGGGGCGCGGGCCGCGACGGCGTACGGCGAGCACGTGGCGGGAGCGATCGCCGCCGAGGCGGCGGCGCGCGGCATCGCCGTCATCAGCGGGGGAGCGTACGGGATCGACGCGGCCGCGCATCGCGCGACGCTCGCCTGCGTCGGTGCGCCGATCGCCGTCCTGGCGGGAGGGGTCGACCGACTCTACCCAGCGGGCAACACACGCATGCTCGAGCAGGTCGTGGCGTGCGGCGCCGTGGTCTCGGAGCAGCCGCCGGGCCGCGCCCCCATGCGGCACCGCTTCCTGAGCCGCAACCGGCTGATCGCCGCGGCGTCGGCCACGATCGTGGTGGAGGCCGCTGCCCGGTCGGGCGCGCTCAACACGGCCCGCCACGCGTCGGAGCTCGCGCGTCCGGTCGGGGCCGTGCCCGGTCCGGTGACCTCGGGGGCGTCCGCCGGATGCCACGCCCTGATCCGGGCCGGCGCGGCCGTGCTGGTGACCGGTCCCGGCGAGGCGCTCGAACTCGCCGCTCCCCTCGGGGAGGTCGACGAGCCGGCCGCAGTCGGGAGCGACGGCCGCACCGACTTCGGCAGCGCGCAGGAGCGCGCGGCCCACGCCGGGATCGGTGCGCGCGGTTCGACCACCGACGCGATCGCGCGCGCCGCGGGCCTGACCGGGGGCCAGGCGCAGGCCGCGCTCGGCGGCCTGAGCCTGCGAGGGCTCGTGGAGCTCCGCGACGGGCGGTGGCACCGCCTTTCGCCCTGATAAATCGGACATTCCCATGCAAACCATGTGTGTCAGGTGTGAATCATGTGACAAATGTGACTGAAGGTATTGATTTGACAGGTGTGACGGTGCCATGGTGTGGCCATGTCGACCATGGACATCGCCACCGCGAGCGACCTTCTGCGCTCGTACGAGGGGTTTCTGCGCCACCAGCGCGGACTCTCGGGCAACACGGTGCGCGCGTACCTGGGCGATCTGAGCCACCTCACCCGCCACCTCGACGCCGACGGCGATCCGGACGTGGCGCTGACGGCCGCGACGCTCGCTGATCTGCGCGCCTGGCTCGCCTCGATGCACGCGGAGGGGCTGTCCCGGACCACGCTGGCGCGGCGGGGGGCCGCCGCGCGCACGTTCTTCGGGTGGGCCGAGGAGACCGGACGCATCGTCCCCAACCCCGCGCTGCGGCTCGCCTCGGCGCGGCCGGCCTCGACGCTGCCGACCGTGCTGTCGAACGCCGACGTCCTGGCGCTCCTCGAGCTCGCGGGCACCCGCGCCGATGACGGCGACCCGCTCCACCTGCGCGACTGGGCCGCCGTCGAGCTGCTCTACGCGACCGGCATGCGCGTGGGCGAGCTCGCGGGGGTCGAGATCGGTGACGTCGACCTGGCCCAGCGCCTGGTGAGGGTGATGGGCAAGGGCGGCAAGGAGCGGATGGTGCCGTTCGGCCAGCCCGCGGCCCGCGCGATCGAGCAGTGGCTGGAGCGCGGGCGACCGCTGCTCGTCTCCGAGTCGACCGACGCGGCGCTGCTGCTCGGCCGGCGTGGACAGCGCGTCAACCAGCGCCAGGTCCGCGAGGCAGTCCACGAGCTCTGCCGTCTCGCCGGGGTCGAGGAGGTCGCGCCCCACGCGCTGCGGCACACCGCCGCGACCCACCTGCTCTCGGGGGGATCCGACCTGAGGTCGGTCCAGGAGGTCCTCGGGCACGCCAGCCTGTCCACCACCCAGCGCTACACCCACGTCACCGCGGAGCGGCTGCGCGCCGCCTACCAACTCGCCCACCCGCGCGCCTAGAGGGAGACGCCACCATGTCCGAGCTGAACACGCTCCTGTCCGAGGTCGAGCCCGACCGTCCCGTCGCCCTGAGGACCGTCGACACCGCGCCGTGGTGGGAGGCGATGGCGGGCGAGGGCGACCGCCGCGCCGCCGCCCGGGACGCGCTCATCACCCACTACGCCCCGCTCGTCACCCAGGTCGCGACCCGCGTGATCGCGAAGCTGCCCGACACGGTCGAGCTCGGCGACCTGGTCTCGTACGGCATGTTCGGCCTGATCGACGCCGTGGAGAAGTTCGAGGCCGAGCGCGGGTTCAAGTTCGAGACCTACGCGGCCACGCGCATCCGCGGGGCGATCATCGACGAGCTGCGGGCGGCGGACTGGGTGCCGAGGTCGGTGCGGTCGAAGGCGCGCACCCTCGAGCACGCGACGCGCACGCTCGAGCAGCAGCTGCTGCGCCCCGTGACGGACGAGGACGTGGCCGAGCACCTCGGCTGGGCCACGGCGGAGGTGCGCACCGTTCGCGCGCAGGTCGCACTGTCCCATGTCGCGGCGCTCGACGGCATGCCCGTGGAGCCCGACACGCGGCCGATCCCGACGCTCGGCGCGGGGATGCTCGGGGCGACGCACCATGCCCTCGAGGCGCGGGAGCGCTCCTCGCTCCTGGCGGTCGCCGTGCAGGGCGTGCGCGACCGCGAGCAGGAGGTGCTGCGCCTCTACTACTACGAGAACCTCACGCTGGCGCAGATCGGCGAGATCCTCGGCGTGACGGAGTCGCGCGTGTCGCAGATCCATTCGGCCGCGGTGAAGAAGCTGCGCGAGACCCTGGTGCGGACCGGCGCCTTCGACTGATCGGGGCCGCATCGCCTACCGGTCCGGCAGCAGGATGATCGGGCCGTAGCCGCGCAGCACGTCGAGCGGGTCGACGTAGGCGTCGCCCGCGCGCACGCCCCAGTGCAGGCAGGTCGTCGGGGCGCAATGCCCCGGCTCCGACCCGACCACGCCCACCGGTTCGCCCGCCTGCACGGCCGTGCCCGCCGCGACGTGCGCGTCGACGGGCTCGAGGGACGATCGCAGCGACCCGTGGTCGACGGTCACCACGCCGCGGTCCACCACCCGTCCCGCGAACGTCACGACGCCGGCGCCGGGGGAGAGCACCGGGGCGCCCACGACCGCGATCAGGTCGAGCCCGCGGTGCCCCGGCAGCCACGGCCGCGCGGGAGGGTCGAACAGGCCCGCGGCGCGCAGCGGCTGGACCGGTGCGTCGAGCACCGGAGCGGCCTCCTCGACCGGCCCCGGCGCGACCGCCCGTCCCGCCGGCGCGGTGGCGCCGACGGCGGTGACGGCGAGCGCGAGCGCGACCAGCGCGGCGGCCGCTCCGCGACGGCGGGGACGGATCCTCATGGGACGATGCTGCGGTCGCCCCGGTGGCGCCGGGGCGCCGCCGCCGCGGCCCGGGGACGAGCCGTCCGCCTTCGCGGGCGGGGGACATCGGTCGGCGGTCGCGCGTGGCCGCCACCCTCAGGTACCATTGATCCCGCATCCGGCATGCCCGGATGACATCGCGCGCCATTCGCGCCCCCGTGAGGGGACGCGCCGGAAGGGCGAGGTCCGAGCAATCGGTGCCCGACCGCGTTGGCGCCAGGGATGCGAGCCTCCCGGCCCGCATCGTCAACCGAACATGGGCGCCCCGTGCGCCCCCACACCAGGCACGCGCGTGCGCGTGCGGACAAGGATGAGCCATGGCCGTCGTGACCATGCGCCAGCTGCTCGACTCGGGTGTCCACTTCGGACACCAGACCAGCCGCTGGAACCCCAAGATGAAGCGCTTCATCTTCACCGAGCGCAACGGCATCTACATCATCGACCTTCAGCAGTCGCTGTCCAAGATCGACGCCGCCTACGAGTTCGTGCGCGACACCGTCGCCCACGGCGGCACCGTGCTGTTCGTCGGCACCAAGCGCCAGGCGCAGGAGCAGATCGCCGAGCAGGCCAAGCGCGTGGGCATGCCCTACGTGAACGAGCGCTGGCTCGGCGGCATGCTGACCAACTTCCAGACGGTCAGCAAGCGCGTGCAGCGCCTCAAGGAGCTCGAGGAGATCGACTTCGACGACGTCGCCGGCTCGGGCCGCACCAAGAAGGAGCTCCTGGGCCTCCGTCGCGAGATGGAGAAGCTCGACAAGACCCTCGGCGGCATCCGCGACATGGCCAAGGTCCCCTCGGTCGTGTGGATCGTCGACACCAACAAGGAGCACCTCGCGGTCGACGAGGCGAAGAAGCTCGGCGTCCCGGTCGTCGGCATCCTCGACTCGAACTGCGACCCGGACCAGGTCGCCTACGGCATCCCCGGCAACGACGACGCCATCCGCTCGGTGGGCCTGCTCACCCGCGTGATCGCCGACGCCGTCGCGGAGGGCATCCGCCTGCGTCACTCGGGCTCGGCCGCCACCGGCGCCGAGGCCGAGGCGGGCGAGGAGCCCCTCGCCGAGTGGGAGCAGGAGCTCCTGGACGGCGCGAAGGCCGAGGAGAAGGCCGCCGAGGCGCCCGCCGCCGAGGCTGCCGAGGCCCCCGCCGAGACCACCGCTGACGCCGAGACCCCCGTGGTCGCGGCCGACGAGAAGTAAGGACCCCTCACATGGCCAACTACACCGTTGCCGACATCCAGGCGCTCCGCGAGCGCACCGGCGCCGGCATGCTCGACGTCAAGAAGGCGCTCGACGAGGCGGACGGCGACCAGGAGAAGGCCGTCGAGATCCTGCGCATCAAGGGCCTGAAGGGCGTCGCGAAGCGCGAGGGCCGCGCGGCCTCCGAGGGCCTCGTCATCACCAAGATCGAGGGTGACGAGGGCGCTCAGGTCGGCACCCTGCTCGAGCTCAACTCGGAGACCGACTTCGTCGCGAAGAACGACAAGTTCATCACGCTCGCGAACGCCGTGCTCGACGCGGCGGCCGCGGCCGGCGCCGACTCGGCCGAGGCCGCGCTGGCCGCCGACATCGACGGCAAGACCGTCCAGGCGTTCATCGACGAGGCCGCCGGCACGCTCGGCGAGAAGGTCGTGCTGCGCCGCGTGGCGCGCGTCGAGGCCCCGGTCGTGACCGAGTACCTCCACCGCACCAACAAGGACCTGCCCGCCCAGGTGGGCGTCCTCGTGGGCTCGGACGCCAAGGCCGCCTCGGTGGCCAAGGACGTCGCGATGCACACCGCGGCGTACTCGCCCGCGTACCTCACCCGTGAGGACGCTCCGGCGGACGTCGTGGAGAACGAGCGTCGCGTCGCCGAGGAGGTGTCGCGTGCGGAGGGCAAGCCCGAGGCCGCGCTGCCGAAGATCGTCGAGGGCCGCCTCAACGGCTGGTTCAAGGAGAACGTGCTCGTCGAGCAGGCGTTCGCCAAGGACCCCAAGACCACGGTCGGCAAGGTCGTGGACGCCACGGGTGGCGCGCTCGTTTCCTTCGCGCGCTTCCGTGTGGGAGCCTAGGACCCAGCTTCACCCATAGATGACCAAGGCGCGGCGCGCCGTCAGGAGGATTCCGTGACCGAGACCAGCGATCTGATCCCGGGCACGGAGCCCCAGGCGGCGCGCCGCGTGCTTCTCAAGCTCTCCGGCGAGATGTTCGGCGGGGGCCAGCTCGGCCTCGACCCGGACGTCGTGAGCCGCGTGGCGCGCGAGATCGCGGACGCCGTCCACCAGGGCGTGCAGGTCGCGGTCGTGGTCGGCGGCGGCAACTTCTTCCGCGGCGCCGAGCTGTCCGAGCGGGGCATGGAGCGCTCGCGCGCCGACTACATGGGCATGCTGGGCACCGTCATGAACGCCCTCGCCCTCCAGGACTTCCTCGAGCAGGCGGGCGTCACCACCCGCGTCCAGACCGCCATCACCATGGGCCAGGTCGCGGAGTCCTACCTGCCGCTGCGCGCCATCCGTCACATGGAGAAGGGCCGCGTGGTGATCTTCGGCGCGGGCGCCGGCATGCCCTACTTCTCGACCGACACCGTCTCCCTCCAGCGCGCCCTCGAGACCCGCTGCTCCGAGGTGCTGATGGGCAAGAACGGAGTCGACGCGGTCTACACCGCCGACCCGCGCAAGGACCCCGACGCGGAGCGCCTGGAGCACGTCACCTACGCCGAGGCGCTGCAGAAGCGTCTCGCCGTCATGGACGCCGCGGCGTTCTCCCTCGCGATGGACAACCGGATGCCCATGCAGGTGTTCGGCCTCGACACGCCTGGAAATGTGACTCGCGCCCTGCTGGGTGAGAGGATTGGAACCCGGGTGACGGCGTGAGCCCGTCCCTCTTAAGGAGACTTGCGTGACTGAGATGATCCTCCTCGAGGCCGAGGAGAACATGGACAACGCGGTGGAGGTCGCGAAGAGCAACTTCGCGTCCATCCGCACCGGGCAGGCGTCCTCGGCGATGTTCGCGAACATCGCCGTCGACTACTACGGCGCCCCCACCCCGCTGCAGCAGCTCGCCTCCATCCAGGTGGTCGAGGCGCGCTCCGTGGTGATCTCGCCCTACGACGTGAGCGCCAAGAAGGAGATCGAGACCGCGCTGCGGAACTCGGACCTCGGGGTGAACCCCACGGACGACGGCAAGGTGCTGCGCGTCAACCTCCCGCAGCTCACGGAGGAGCGCCGCCGCGACTACGTCAAGCTCGCGAAGTCCAAGGCGGAGGAGTCCCGCGTGACGCTCCGCAACATGCGCCGCAAGGCCAAGGATCTGATCGACGCCTCCGTCAAGGACGGCGAGGTGGGTGAGGACGAGGGCGCGCGCGCCGAGAAGGAGCTCGACGCCCTCACCAAGAAGCACGTCGACGCGATCGACGCGCTCCTCGCGCACAAGGAGAGCGAGCTGCTCGAGGTCTGATGACGGTCACGACCTCACGTCAGGGCGTCCGATGAGGTGGGGACGCCGCCGCCAGGCGGATCCCCCCACCCCGGAGGACGCCCCTGTCGTCTCCGACGGCAGCCCCTTCGCGCCGGTGACCCAGGTGACCCCGGCGGGGCACGCGGAGGTCGAGCTCGAGCCGCTGCCGCCCGCCGACGCGGCCGTCGAGCACGCCCCCGAGACCGCTCCGGTCGCGCACGCCGCCGAGCAGGTGTCCGCGCGCGTGGCCGCGGCCGTCGCGGCCGAGGCGCCGCACCGGGCGGGCGAGGACGATGCGGTCGACCCCGTGGACCTCGACGTCCCGTCCACGGAGGCCTTGCCGGTGCCGGCGCCCCCGCGCGCGGGCCGCAACCTGTGGCTCGCGACCGCGACGGGGGTCGTGCTCGGCGTCGGCGCGATCGCCGCCGCGATCTACCACCCCCTGGTGTTCACCGCCGTGGTGTACGCCTTCGCGGTGGCCGCCGTGCTCGAGTGGCGGCACGCGCTCGGCCGGCTCGGTCTCCACGTGTCCGTGGTGCCGGTGCTGCTGGCGACGCTCGGGATGGGCGTCGCGACCGTGTTCGGGCGCGGCGAGGGCCTCGTGGTCGCGCTGCTGGTCGCCTGCGCCGGCGTGATCGCCTGGCGGATCGTCGACGACCGTGTGGAGAACACGCTCGCGGACTCCCTGGTCGGCATCTTCACCCTCGCGTGGATCCCGTTCCTCGCGTCCTTCCTGGTGCTGCTCGAGCTCGCCGACGACGGCTGGCGCCGTGTGCTCGTCGTGATCGTCGCGGTGGTCCTCAACGACACCTTCGCGCTGTTCACCGGGATGCTGTTCGGCCGCCGCAAGCTCGCGCCGCGCGTCAGCCCCAAGAAGACCTGGGAGGGCGCGATCGGCGGTGCCGCCTTCGGCATCATCGGCTCCGCCGTCCTGAGCTTCTACCTGTTCGACGGGCGCTGGTGGCTCGGCGCGGCCGTCGGTGCGGCCTGCGTGGTCGCCGCCGTGCTCGGCGACCTGGCCGAGTCCGCCCTCAAGCGCGACATCGCCGTGAAGGACATGTCGAGCGCGATCCCCGGCCATGGGGGCATCCTGGACAGGCTCGACTCGCTCCTGCCCGCCGCCGCCGTCGCGTACATCGTCTTCGCCCTGCTGATCGGAACCCGATGACCCAGCATCCTCTGCTCCCCATGCTCGCCCCGCGTCGCGGCAAGCCGCCGCGCCACTTCGCCGACCTCGACGCCGCCGAGCGTGTCGAGGCGCTCGCCCAGCTCGGGCAGCCCAAGTTCCGCGCCAAGCAGCTCGCGACGCACTACTACGACCACCTCACGGTCGAGGCGGACGACATGACGGACCTGCCCGCGGCCGCGCGCGAGGACCTGGCCGCCGAGCTGTTCCCGCCGCTCCTGACCAAGGTCACCTCCCTCGCCGCCGACGGCGGAGAGACGGTCAAGACGCTGTGGAACCTCATCGACAACGCCAAGGTCGAGTCGGTGCTGATGAAGTACCCCGACCGCGCGACCCTGTGCGTCACGAGCCAGGCCGGCTGCGGCATGGCCTGCCCGTTCTGCGCGACCGGCCAGATGGGCCTCACGCGGAACCTGTCCGCCGGCGAGATCGTCGAGCAGGTGCGCCTCGCCGCCAAGCAGGCCCGCGACGGCGAGCTGGGCGGCGACCCCGTGCGCCTGTCGAACGTGGTGTTCATGGGCATGGGCGAGCCGCTCGCCAACTACGCCGCCGTCATCACCGCGGTGCGCGCGCTCACGAGCCCGCCGCCGGAGGGCTTCGGCCTGTCCGCGCGCCACGTCACGGTGTCGACGGTGGGCCTGGTGACGGGCATCGACCGCCTCGCGGCCGAGGGTATCCCCGTCACCCTCGCGCTCAGCCTCCACGCCCCGGACGACGAGCTCCGCGACGAGCTGGTGCCGATCAACGCGCGCTGGAAGGTCGACGAGGCGCTCGACGCCGCACGCCGCTACTTCGACGCCACCGGACGCCGCGTGAGCATCGAGTACGCGCTCATCCGCGACATCAACGACCACGCCCACCGCGCCGAGCTCCTCGCGCAGAAGCTCACCGCCCGCGGCGACGGCTGGGTCCACGTCAACCCCATCCCGCTCAACCCGACGCCCGGCTCGAAGTGGACCGCGTCGGACCCGAAGGTCGAGCAGGAGTTCGTCCGCATCCTCCGAATGCACGGGATTCCGACCACCATCAGGGATACTCGGGGAAGCGACATCGATGGCGCCTGCGGGCAGCTGGCGATCAAGGAGAGATGATGACGACGAGCCTGTTCCCCAAGGTCGGAGCGCTGAAGCTGGGCTATCACCCGCATCAGGTCGAGGAGTTCTTCGACAAGGCGCGCGCCGCGTACGAGCAGTCCGGCACCCCGGAGACCGCGCTCGGCCCCCTCGAGGTGCGGCGGACGGCGTTCGACCTCAAGCACGGCGGCTACCAGACCGCCGCGGTCGACTCCGCGCTCGACCGGCTCGAGCTCGCGTTCGTGGGCCGGCAGCGCGACGCGTTCGTCCGCCAGCACGGCAAGGACGCGTGGATGCAGGAGCTCGCGAGCCGGGCCCAGACCCTCTACCCGCGGCTGCGTCGGCCCGCGGGCGAGCGGTTCGCCCACCCCTCGGGGATGGGACGCGGCTACCGTGCGAGCGACGTCGACGAGCTGCTCGCGCGCGTCACTTCGTTCTTCGACCGCGGCGCGCCGCTGACCGCCGACGAGGTCCGGTCCGCGACGTTCAAGTCCGGCCGCGGCTCGCGCGCCTACGACGAGCCGACCGTGGACGCGTTCCTCGCCCGCATGGTCGACATCCTGCTCGGCGTCGACGAGGGATGACCCGCACCGTCGCCCTGCTCGGCTCGACCGGTTCGATCGGGACGCAGGCGCTCGACGTCGTCGACCGCCACCCCGACGCCTTCGACGTCATCGCGCTCGCGGCCGGGGGAGCGGACCCCGACGCGGTGATCGCGCAGGCGATCGCGCATCGTCCCCGCTACGTCGCCGTCGCCCGCGAGTCGGCCGCGGACGCCGTCCGCGCGGGCCTGGACGATGCGGGAGTCGCCGGGGTGGACGTCCGCGGCGGTGCCGCGGCCGTGGTCGAGGCCGCGCGGCTCGGCGCCGACGTGGTGCTCAACGGCATGACCGGCTCGGTCGGCCTGCGCCCGACCCTCGCCGCGCTCGAGTCGGGCTCGACGCTCGCGCTGGCGAACAAGGAGTCGCTGATCGCCGGGGGTGCGCTCGTCGAAGCAGCGAAGCGGCGGCCCGACCAGATCGTGCCCGTCGACTCGGAGCACTCGGCGCTCGCGCAGTGCCTGCGCGCGGGATCGCACGGCGAGGTGAGGCGCCTGGTGGTGACGGCCTCGGGCGGCGCCTTCCGGGGTCGCAGCCGGGCCTCGCTCGCGGACGTCACGCCCGCCGACGCCCTCGCGCACCCCAACTGGGACATGGGGCCCGTGGTCACCATCAACTCGGCGTCGATGGTGAACAAGGCGCTCGAGGTCGCGGAGGCGCACCTGCTGTTCGGGATCCCGCTCGACCGCATCGACGTGGTGGTGCATCCCCAGTCGATCGTGCACTCGATGGTCGAGTTCGTCGACGGCGCGACCATCGCGCAGGCGTCGCCGCCCGACATGCGGCTGCCCATCGCGCTCGGTCTCAGCTGGCCCGACCGCCTGCCCGACGTGGCGCCGCGCCTCGACTGGACCCGGGCGCAGTCGTGGACGTTCGAGCCGCTCGACGAGGTCGCGTTCCCGGCGGTGCGTCTCATGCGCGACGCGCTCGCCGCATCGTCCCTCCACCCGGCCGTGCTGAACGCGGCGAACGAGGAGTGCGTGCAGGCCTTCGTCGAGGGAATGCTGCCGTTCCTCGGGATCGTTGACACCGTCAGAAGCGTTGTGGAGGCGTACGACGCCCCGGCGACCGTCGATCTCGACGCCGTCGACGAGGCCGAGAGATGGGCGCGGGAACGCGCCCGTGGCGCGATCGCGGCGCAGGGAGCAAGGTAGGAGACATGGCTGAGGTGCTGGGCTGGGCGGTCCTGATCGTGGGGCTGCTCGTCTCGATCGCGTTGCACGAGCTGGGTCACATGATCCCGGCGAAGAGGTTCGGCGTGCGCGTGAGCGAGTACTTCGTGGGCTTCGGGCCCACCCTGTGGTCGCGCCGCGGCAAGGAGACGGAGTACGGCGTCAAGGCGATCCCCCTCGGCGGCTACGTCAGGCTGGTGGGGATGATCCCGCCGGAGACCGCGGTGAAGCCGGTGCGCGGCACCGGGCGCATCGCCCGGATCATCGCCGACACGCGTGAGGCCGCGGTCGAGGAGATCCGCGAGGGCGAGGACCACCGCGCCTTCTACCACCTGACCTGGTGGCGCAAGGCGATCGTGATGTTCGGCGGCCCGTTCGTGAACCTGCTGCTCGCCGTGCTGATCTTCACCGGCGTCATGGCGGTCATGGGCACCCCGACCACGCCGACCCTCACCGTCTCCCAGGTGACGGCGTGCGTCCCCGCCGTGGGCGCATCCGACTGCACCGCGGCCGACCCGGCGTCGCCCGCCTCGCAGTCCGGCCTGCAGGCCGGCGACACCATCACGGCCGTCGACGGCGTCGAGATGACCGAGTGGGAGGACCTCACCGCGTACGTCGGCGCCCGCCCGGGGGAGGACCTCGAGCTGACGGTGCTGCGCGACGGCGAGGCCGTGACGCTCGACCTCACCCCCGCGGAGCGGGAGCGCGCCGTGACCGACGACGACGGCGCCGTCGTCACGGATGCGTCCGGCGCCGTGGTCACCGAGACGGTCGGCTACATGGGCATCTACCCGGAGATCGCGATGGAGCGCAGCGCGACCGCCGGCCTCGCGTACACGGGCGAGGTGCTCGCCACCACCGCGGACGTGGTGATCCACCTCCCGCAGCGCGTGTGGGACGTCGCCCGCGCCGCCGTCGGCCTCGAGGAGCGCACCACCGACTCCGTCATGGGGATCGTCGGCGTGGGCCGGGTCGCCGGCGAGATCTCCTCCCTCGAGGCGCCCGGCTACACGATCGGCGAGCGCGTGGCGGACATGCTCATGCTGCTCGGCGGCCTCAACCTCGCGCTCTTCGCCTTCAACATGATCCCGTTGGTGCCGCTCGACGGCGGCCACATCGCCTCGGCGCTGTGGCAGGCCGTCAAGAACGCCTACGCCAAGGTGCGCGGCCTGCCGCGCCCCGCGCCCGTGGACGTGGCGCGCATGATGCCCCTCGCGTACGGGGTCTTCGCGCTGCTGCTCGTCATGGGCGTCGTCCTCATCTACGCGGACATCGTCGCGCCCGTCAGCGTGGTGTGATCCGTCCGCCCTCGACCGTTGGGAGATACTGACACCGTGACCGCCATCGGACTCGGAATGCCCGCCATGCCCGCCCCCGTCCTCGCGCCCCGGCGCAGGACGCGCAAGATCAAGGTCGGCGACGTGTACGTCGGCGGCGACGCGCCCATCAGCGTGCAGTCGATGTGCACCACCAAGACGCACGACGTGAACGCGACGCTGCAGCAGATCGCCGAGCTGACCGCGTCGGGCTGCGACATCGTCCGCGTCGCCTGCCCGACGCAGGACGATGCCGACGCGCTCGCGCCGATCGCGCGCAAGTCGAACATCCCGGTGATCGCGGACATCCACTTCCAGCCCAAGTACGTGTTCGCCGCGATCGAGGCCGGCTGCGCCGCGGTGCGCGTCAACCCGGGCAACATCAAGAGGTTCGACGACCAGGTCAAGGAGATCGCGCAGGCGGCGAAGGACCACGGCACGTCGATCCGCATCGGCGTCAACGCGGGCTCCCTCGACAAGCGCCTGCTCGACAAGTACGGCAAGCCCACGGCGGAGGCGCTCGTCGAGTCCGCGGTGTGGGAGGCGAGCCTGTTCGAGGAGCACGACTTCCACGACTTCAAGATCTCCGTCAAGCACAACGACCCGGTGGTCATGGTCCGCGCCTACGAGATGCTGAGCGAGCGAGGCGACTGGCCGCTGCACCTCGGCGTGACGGAGGCCGGTCCCGCGTTCCAGGGCACCATCAAGTCCGCGACCGCGTTCGGCGCGCTCCTCGCGCAGGGCATCGGCGACACCATCCGCGTGTCGCTGTCCGCCCCGCCCGTCGAGGAGGTCAAGGTCGGGATCCAGATCCTCCAGGCGCTCAACCTGCGGCCTCGCAAGCTCGAGATCGTCTCCTGCCCGTCCTGCGGGCGTGCGCAGGTGGACGTCTACGAGCTCGCGGAGAAGGTCACCGCCGGGCTCGAGGGCATGGAGGTGCCGCTGCGCGTCGCCGTCATGGGCTGCGTGGTGAACGGCCCGGGCGAGGCACGCGAGGCGGACCTCGGCGTGGCCTCCGGCAACGGCAAGGGCCAGATCTTCGTGAAGGGCGAGGTCATCAAGACCGTGCCGGAGTCCCAGATCGTGGAGACGCTCATCGAGGAGGCGATGAAGATCGCCGAGACGATGGAGCCCGTCGAGGGCGCGTCGCCGCTGGTGGTGCCGAGCTGACATGACCGACTCGCTGCTCAGGCGCGCGCAGCACTCGCTGGCGCCCCTGCAGCGACGGGAGCTCGCGCAGGCGCTCGAGATCGCCGGGGCCGACCCGGTGGCGAACGTGGTGCCGCTGATGCACCTCGAGATGGCGCGCGACTCGGGCGTGACGCCCACCTCCATGTGGGCGGTGCGTCGACGCGCGGGACTCAGGGCGGAGCTGGTCGCGCTCGTGTGGAACGGCGCGAACCTGTGCCCGGTCCTCCCCGCGGACGCGTCGGAGGAGTCGGAGGCGATGCGCGCCGAGGTGGCCGCCGCCGCGGTGGGCCGGCTCACCCGCCCCGCAGCGATCGTCGGTCCTTCCGAGACCGTGCTCGACCTGTGGGGCCGGGTCGAGCCGTGGTGGGGACCGGAGCGGGAGCTCCGCCCGCGCCAGCTCTCGATGGCGATCTCCGGCGCCCCGGTGAGGGTCGCGGGGGTGGACGATGCGGGACTCGCCCTGGACGCCGTGCGCCGCGCCACGCTCGACGACTACGACCTGCTGCTGCCCGCGTGCGTCCACATGTTCATCGGCGAGGTCGGCTACGACCCGCTCGCCCACGGCAGGGCCGCCTACGAGGAGCGGCTGCGCTTCCTGGTCCGCTCGGGACGCTCGTTCCTGCAGCTCGGCACGATCGACGGCAGGCGCGAGGTGGTCTTCAAGGCGGAGGTCGGCGCCGTCGCCGGGGGAGTCGCGCAGCTGCAGGGCGTCTGGGTGCACCCCCGGCTGCGCGGGCGCGGGCTCGCCCGCGCGGGCCTCGGCGGCGTGATCGACGCGGTGCGGCGATCGATCGCCCCGACGGTGTCGCTCTACGTCAACGACTTCAACCCCGCGGCGATCCGGGCGTACGAGGCGGTGGGCCTCGCGCGGGTCGGCACCTTCGCCACCGTGATGTTCTAGGCGTTTCGGACATCCGACAACCGTCGGATATGGGCTTCATCACACTGACGTGGTTATTTCGCTGTTCGCCAACCATTCGTCATCCGCGGGCCATAGATTCCACTCACCAACCGCGCGCAGCGACGCACCGGCCCACCCGGGTCTGCGCCGCGCGCGCATGATCTGAGGGGATCACCATGAAGCACACGCATTCCCGCGCCCTCGCGGGAATCCTCGCCACCACCCTGGGCGCCGCCGGCCTCGTCGCCGCCGGCGCACCGGCGCTGGCGACCTCCGCCGCCCCGACGGCCCTGTACGGCTTCGAGGACGCCGCCAGCATCGCCGCCTCCGACGACTCGACCGACGGTGTCATCGGCGTCACCCGCGCGATGAGCGGCATCTCCGGCCTCGACGCCGCCTCGGGCTGCTTCTACGCGATCGCGGCCCAGAACCTGGACGACGGCGACTACGCGTACCAGTTCACCCGCTTCGGGGGCTACGGCGACACCTTCCCTGCCGGCGGCTGGACCGCGTCGGCGGACTTCTACCTGGACGTGGACGTCGCCACCGGCGGCTCGCTCGACCAGTTCGACTGGTCGGTGGCCGCCAACGGCTCGGACGGCGCTCACCAGCGGGACTACATCTTCCACGCGCAGTCGGCGGGAGCCGGCTCCTGGACCATCGGCGCGAGCAACAACTCGGGCTTCGTCGGCGTGGGCGCGAGCCCGCTGACCGGCGACACCCTGACGGTCACCGAGTCCGGCTGGTACACGTTCGCGCACGACTTCCGCGACGAGGCCGGTGTGCTCGCGGTGGACATGACCGTGCTGGACGCCGACGGCGTCGAGCTCGCCTCGTGGACCCGCACCTCGCCCGCCGACACCATCCCGGACGCGGTGGGCGCGAACCGCTACGGCTGGATCACCGTCAACGGCTTCGAGCAGCTGCCGATCGACAACGTCCTCATGAACGCGGAGCGCCCCTCCGAGGGCTGCCAGCCCTTCGTCGACGTCACCGGCGTCGAGGGCGCGGCCGGCTACAGCGAGCACGAGCTGGCCATCCGCTGGATGGCGCTGTCCGGCCTGTCGAAGGGGTGGACCACGCCGGGCGGCCAGGAGTTCCGTCCCCTGGCCCAGACCACGCGTGACGCGTTCGCCGCGTTCCTCTGGCGCCAGTCCGGCTCGCCGGAGCCGACCCTGACGGCCTCGCCGTTCGCGGATGTGTCGGGCGACCCCTCCTCGCCGCTCTACAACGAGCACTGGAAGGCCATCTTCTGGATGAGCGAGACGGGCCTCGCCGACGGATGGGCGGACGGCACCTACCGTCCCCTGAGCCCGGTGAAGCGTGACGCGATCGCCGCGTTCCTGTACCGCCTGGCCGGCTCGCCCGCGCTGGCGACCTCGTCGTCGCCGTTCTCGGACGTCGCGCTCTCGGACACCTCGATCGAGCACCGTGTCGCGATCGTGTGGATGCACGAGGCGGGCCTCTCGACCGGCTGGTCCGACGGCACCTACCGGCCGTTCACCGCGACCAAGCGTGACGCGCTCGCCGCGTTCCTGTTCCGCAGGTCGATGACCATCTGAGACGCATCGCACCGTTCCGAAGGCGCCGTCCCCCAGGGGTCGGCGCCTTCGGCGCGCCTAGGCTCGAGGCATGACGCAGGTCTGGGCGCACCGCGGGGCGCGGCTCGAGGCGCCCGAGAACACGCTCGCGGCGTTCGCGGCCGCCATCGACGCCGGCGCGGACGGGATCGAGCTCGACGTGCGTCGCACCGCGGACGGCGTGCTCGTGATCCACCACGACCCCCGCGTCGCGTTGGCCGACGGCTCGGTCCGCGCGCTGCGCGACGTGACGGCCGCCGACCTCGCGGCGGTCCGCCTCGGCGACGGCGAGCGCATCCCGACGCTCGCCGAGGCCTACGCGATGCTCGCGCCCACGGCCCTCACCCTCAACGTCGAGCTCAAGCGTCGAGCCCTGCCGGACCGCGGGCTCGAGGAGCAGGCGCTCGCGGCGATGCATGCCTCGGGGATGGCCGATCGGGTCGTGCACTCCAGCTTCGACCACGGCGCGCTGCGGCGGATCCGCCGCCTGGACGCCGGCGCCCGGATCGCGCCCCTCTACCAGTGGCCTCGTGCGCATCCGTGGCAGCTCGCGACGCGCCTCGGCGCCGAGGCGGTCCACGCGTACGCGCCGAGGCTCGCGAGCCCCGGGATCCTCGCCGGCCTGGCCGCCTCGGGGATCGGCGTCCGCGCCTGGACGGTGAACGACCCCCACGAGCAGCGTGAGCTGATCGCGGCCGGGATCGACGCCCTCATCACGGATGACCCGCGCGGTGCCGTCGCGCTGCGGGACTCGCTCGCGGGCTCCTGACCGCCCCGGGCCCGCGCATCGTCCCGCCCGACGCCCGATACCCTTGTCCCCATGCTTCGCATGTCCACGCTCTTCCTCCGCACGCTGCGCGAGGACCCCGCCGACGCCGAGGTCGCGTCGCACAAGCTGCTGGTCCGCGCCGGCTACATCCGCCGTGCCGCGCCGGGCATCTACACCTGGCTCCCGCTGGGCCTCAAGGTGCTGGCCAAGGTCGAGGCGATCGTCCGCGAGGAGATGGATGCCGCGGGCGGCCAGGAGGTCCACTTCCCGGCGCTGCTGCCGCGCGAGCCCTACGAGGCGACGCAGCGCTGGACCGAGTACGGGCCCAACCTGTTCCGGCTGCAGGACCGCAAGGGCGGCGACTACCTGCTCGCGCCCACGCACGAGGAGATGTTCACGCTGCTGGTGAAGGACCTGTACTCGTCGTACAAGGACCTGCCGCTGACGATCTACCAGATCCAGACCAAGTACCGCGACGAGGCGCGTCCTCGCGCCGGGCTCCTGCGCGGACGCGAGTTCATCATGAAGGACTCGTACTCCTTCGACGTCACCGACGAGGGCCTAGACGCGTCCTACGCGGCCCAGCGCGCGACGTACATCCGCATCTTCGACCGCCTGGGCCTCGAGTACGTGATCGTGCAGGCGCAGTCGGGCGCGATGGGCGGCTCCCGGTCGGAGGAGTTCCTCTCGCCCACCGAGGTGGGGGAGGACACGTTCGTGCGCTCGCCCGGCGGCTACGCCGCGAACGTGGAGGCCGTCACCACGCCCGTGCCCGCCTCGCAGGCCTGGGACGACGCGCCCGCCGCGCACGTGGAGGACACCCCCGACACCCCCACGATCGAGACCCTGGTGGCCGCCGCGAACGCGGACCACCCGCGCGACGACCGCGCGTGGACGGCCGCGGACACCCTCAAGAACGTGGTCGTCGCGGCGACGAACCCGGCCGGCGAGCGGGGGCTGCTCGTCGTCGGCGTCCCCGGCGACCGCGACGTCGACATGACCCGCCTCGAGGCGGCGCTCGCGCCCGCGACGGTGGAGGCCGCGAACGAGGACGACCTGAAGACGCACCCCGAGCTGGTGAAGGGCTACATCGGCCCGGGCGTGCTCGGCCCGCAGGCGCGCCCCGAGGGCGTCGCGTTCCTCTCCGAGGAGGACGCGACCATCCCGTACATGCTCGACCCGAGGATCGTCCCCGGCACCCGCTGGATCACGGGCGCGAACGAGCACGGCAGGCACGTGTTCGACCTGGTCATGGGGCGCGACTTCGTGGGCGACGGCACCATCGAGGCCGCCGACGTCCGCGACGGCGACGAGGCCCCGGACGGCTCCGGCCCGCTCGAGCTCGCGCGGGGTGTCGAGATCGGTCACATCTTCCAGCTCGGCCGGAAGTACGCCGAGGCGCTCGACCTGCGCGTGCTCGACGTCAACGGCAAGCAGCAGGTGGTCACCATGGGCTCCTACGGCATCGGCGTCACCCGCGCCGTCGCCCTGCTCGCGGAGAACAACCACGACGAGCTCGGCCTCACGTGGCCGGTCCAGGTCGCGCCGTACCACGTGCACGTGGTCGCGACGGGCAAGGACGAGTCGGTGTTCGAGGCGGCCGCGGCGCTCGCGACCGAGCTCGAGGCGGCCGGCGTCGAGGTCTGCTACGACGACCGCCCGAAGGTCTCGCCCGGGGTGAAGTTCAAGGACGCAGAGCTGATCGGCGCGCCGTTCATCCTGGTGGTCGGCCGCGGGCTGGCGGAGGGCACGGTGGAGCTCAAGGTCCGCGCGGAGGGGACCAGCGAGGCCCTGCCGGTGGACGATGCGGCGGCCGTGGTGGTCGCCCGGGTCCGCGCCGCGCTGGCCGGCTGACGGCCCGGCGGGCTCAGGACACGGCGGCGACGCCGGCCAGGGCCGGCACGTCCGCCACGTCGAAGCCGGGCAGCGCGAAGGCCGCGGCGTAGGCGTCGTAGGCGGCGTTGCACAGCCAGCCGTCCTCCGGGCCGCCCACGCTCGCCCAGAGCGCGGCGTACCGCTCGCCGAGCGCCGTCTCGGTGGCGCGTGCCGTCGCGATGCGCGCGTCCGTGTCCGCGACGGCCTCCGGCGGCACGTCGTACAGGTCGTCCCGACGGTCCTCCACGCCGGGCACGGCGAGCAGCGCCTCCGCCCTCGCCCGGTGCAGCGCCGACCGCTCGAGCCACGCCGTCCGCTCGTCGTCCGCGGCGCGCGCCGCCGCCACCTCGTAGGCGAACGCGGCGCGGTCGTGCACGAGGGCCAGCCCGGCGAGCTCGTCGGAGTCGACGCTCGGGTCTCCCACCGGGGTCAGCGCGTCGCCCAGCGAGGCGACGCCCGCCAGCCGTTCGGTCATCTCGGGCCAGCCGTCGGGCGTCACGACGAAGTCGGCGGCGAGCGCGAGCGAGTGCCCCAGCGCGGTGGCGCGCAGCAGCACCGCCAGCTCCTCGTCGGGCGTGGCCGCAGCCGCGGCGAGCGCGCCGTCGCGCGCATCGAGGACCGCGTCGCTCAGCTCGACCGGCGTGGGGGAGGGCGTCGCGCCGGGCGTGGCGACGTAGACCGGCCCGAGCACCTCGAGCCGCACGGGCGCCGTGACGGACTCGACCGCGGCGAGCGTGGACGACCCGTCGGACGCGGCGTCGACGACCGCCTGCTCCCGCACCGCGGCATCGTCCCTGACCACCACCTCGGGCAGCGGCGTGCGCCGCTCGAGCGGCGGCGTCTCGGCGCGGAGCGAGCATCCGGAGAGCGCGGCCGCGGCCAGGGCCGCGACGGCGCCCCAGCGGACGGTTCGCTCGGCCCAGACGGTCACGTGGCACATCATGACACGCCCCCGCGAGGGCCCTAGAATGGTCTCCGACCGAATTTCAGCAACGGAGCGCGCGCCGCGCGCGGGAGGCGATGCCATGGACATCTCGAGCCGCATCACCGAGCTCGCGACCCCGGCGGCGGCGTCCGCCGGGCTCGTGGTCGAGGACGTCACGGTGGAGGCGGCGGGCAAGCGCTCGCGCGTGATCGTGACGCTCGACCTGCCCGAGACCGAGGTCGGCAGCGCCGACCTCGACCGGATCGCCGACGCGTCGCGCGCGATCGGCGCCGCGCTCGACGAGGCGAACGTGCCGGAGAACCCCTACGTGCTCGAGGTGTCGACGCCCGGGACCAGCCGGCCGCTCACCGAGCGCCGCCACTTCATGCGCGCACGGACGCGCCTGGTGACGCTGACCGTCGAGGACGGTGCGCTCACGGGCCGCCTGACCGACGTGGACGGCGACGACCTGGTGCTGGCGGTCGACGGCGAGGAGCGGCGCGTGCCGCTGTCGCAGGTGCGCACCGGCCGCATCGAGGTGGAGATGAAGAGGATCTCGGAGGACTGATGGACATCGACATGCAGGCGCTGCGCGGGCTCGAGCGCGAGCGCGACATCAGGCTCGACGTCCTGGTCGACGCGATCGAGCAGGCGCTCCTCTCCGCGTACCACAAGTCGCCCGGCGCCTACCGGAACGCCCGCGCGCACCTTGATCGCGCGACGGGCAAGGTGAGCATCTTCGCCCGCGAGGACGTGGAGCCCGGCGAGGATCCGATGACCGCGCCCGAGTTCGACGACACCCCCGCGGACTTCGGACGCATCGCGACGTCGACCGCGCGTCAGGTGATCTTCCAGCGCCTGCGCCAGGCGGGCGACGATGCGGTGCTCGGCGAGTACGCCGGCAAGACCGGGCAGATCGTGTCGGGCATCATCCAGCAGTCGTCGGACCCCAAGAACGTCCACGTCCAGCTCGGCGAGGTGGAGGCCATCCTGCCGCCGCACGAGCAGGTGCCTACCGAGGTCTACGTGCACGGCGAGCGGCTCAAGGGCTTCGTGCTCGACGTGGCCCGGGGCGCCAAAGGCCCGTCCATCACCCTGTCGCGCACCCACCCGGGCCTGGTCCGCAAGCTCTTCGAGCTCGAGGTGCCGGAGATCGCCGACGGCACGGTCGAGATCATGAGCCTCGCGCGCGAGGCCGGGCACCGCACCAAGCTGGCCGTGCGCGCGACCGTGCCCGGCGTCAACGCGAAGGGCGCGTGCATCGGCCCCATGGGCGCGCGCGTGCGCGCCGTGATGAGCGAGCTGCGCGGCGAGAAGATCGACATCATCGACTGGGACGACGACCCCGCGACCTTCGTGGGCAACGCGCTGTCCCCGTCGCGGGTGGTGTCGGTGACCGTGGTCGACGAGGAGGCGCGCGCGGCGCGCGTCGTCGTGCCCGACTTCCACCTCTCGCTCGCGATCGGCAAGGAGGGCCAGAACGCCCGCCTCGCCGCCCGCCTGACGGGGTGGCGGATCGACATCCGTTCGGACGAGGCGCCGGAGGTCCCCGGGCGCGGCGGTTCCGGGCGCTGACGGGAAGCCGCTAGACTGGTGACACCGAGAGACCCGTCTCGTGTGGCCGACGAGGCCGCCAGCGCTCCTCAGGAGCCGCAGCGGACGTGCGTGGGATGCAGGGGTCGGGGCTCTCGGTCGGTCCTTGTGCGAGTGGCGATCGAGGACGGCCGTGCGGTCGTCGACCATCGTCGGAGCATGCCGGGCCGGGGCGCCTGGCTGCACCCCGATCCGGAGTGCCTCGCGCAGGCTCTGAGGCGACGGGCCCTGCCGCGCGCGCTGCGCGCGTCGGATCTCGACGTCACCGGCCTCACGGTCGACGAGCCCGGACCGCGTCCACCCACGAGTCAGACGGGATGAAAGCCCATGGCCATCCGATGAGTACCTCGAAATGAGTACCCACCCGTAACGACGGCTCGACCCTGTCTTGGTCGAGTCAAGACAGGAGAATTGTGGCAAAGCCCCGCGTTCATGAGATCGCGAAGGAGCTCGGAGTCTCGAGCAAGGACCTCATCGCCAAGCTGAACGAGCTCGGCGAGTACGTCAAGGGTCCGTCCTCCACCCTGGAGGCGCCGGTCGTGCGCAAGGCGCGCGACGCCTTCCCCGCGTCCGCCGCGAAGCCCGCCGCCAAGGCGGCCGCGCCCGCGCCGAAGCCCGCTGCCGCGCCGGCCGCCAAGCCCGGCGCACCCAAGCCCGGCCCCAAGGCGGCGCCCGCCGCCGAGCAGGTCGAGGCCCCGGAGCCCGCGCGCAAGCCCGCCGGACCCGGCCCGAAGCCTGCCGCGGCGAAGCCCGCGGCCCAGGCCCCCGCATCGTCCGATGCCGCCCCGGCACGCAAGCCCGGCGCGCCCACCCCCGGACCTCGCCCGGCGGCCCCGACGCCGAGCGACATGCCGCGCCCGCGTCCGCGCCCGGCCGGCAACAACCCGTTCTCGGACCGCAACGCAGGTCCGCGTCCCCGCCCCCGTCCGGGCGGCAACAACCCGTTCCAGTCGCCCCGTCCGCAGGGCCCCCGTCCCGGCGGCGCCGGCGGCGGACGTCCCGGCGGTCCCGGCGGCGCACCCGGCCGTCCCGGCGGCGCCCCCGCGGGCACCCCTGGTCGCGGCTTCGGCCCCCGTCCCGCGGGCGGTGCCCCGGGCGGCGGTCCCGGTGGCGCTCCGGGCCGTCCCGGCGGCTTCGGCGGCCCCGGCGGCCGTCCGGCCCCCGGCGGCCGTGGCCGCGGCGGCGGCACCGCCGGCGCTTTCGGTCGTGCGGGCGGCAAGCCCGCGCGCGGCCGGAAGTCGAAGCGGGCGAAGCGGGCCGAGTACGAGCAGCAGGCGGCGCCGTCGATCGGCGGCGTGCAGATCCCTCGCGGCGACGGCTCGACCCCGATCCGCCTGCGTCGCGGCGCGACCCTGACGGACTTCGCTGAGAAGATCGACGTCAACCCCGCGTCGCTCGTGACCGTCCTGTTCCACCTGGGCGAGATGGCCACCGCGACGCAGTCGCTCGACGAGGACACCTTCGAGGCCCTCGGCAGCGAGCTCGGCTACGTCATCCAGATCGTGTCGCCGGAGGACGAGGACAAGGAGCTCCTCGAGGACTTCGGCCTCGACCTGGACGCCGAGCTCGAGGCGGAGACCGACGAGGACCTGGAGCCGCGTGCCCCGATCGTCACCGTCATGGGTCACGTCGACCACGGAAAGACCCGTCTGCTGGACTCGATCCGCAAGGCGGACGTCATCTCCGGCGAGGCCGGCGGCATCACCCAGCACATCGGCGCGTACCAGGTGCACACCACGCACGAGGACGTCGACCGTGCCATCACCTTCATCGACACCCCGGGTCACGAGGCGTTCACCGCCATGCGTGCCCGCGGTGCGAAGGTCACGGACATCGCGATCCTGGTGGTCGCGGCGGACGACGGCGTGATGCCCCAGACGATCGAGGCGCTGAACCACGCCCAGGCGGCGAACGTGCCGATCGTGGTCGCGGTCAACAAGGTGGACAAGGAGGGGGCCAACCCCGCCAAGATCCGCCAGCAGCTCACCGAGTACAACCTGGTGGCCGAGGAGTACGGCGGCGACACCATGTTCGTCGACGTGTCCGCGCTCCAGGGCAAGGGCATCGACGATCTGCTCGAGGCCGTGCTGCTCACCGCGGATGCCGGCCTCGACCTGCGGGCGAACCCGAACAAGGACGCCCGCGGTGTGGCCGTCGAGGCCCACCTCGACAAGGGCCGCGGTGCCGTCGCGACCGTCCTGGTCAACTCCGGAACGCTCCGCGTCGGCGACGCGATCGTCGCGGGCACGGCCCACGGCCGCGTGCGTGCGATGTTCGACGAGCACGACAACCCGGTCGACGTCGCCACGCCGGGCCGCCCGGTGCTGGTCATCGGTCTCACCTCGGTGCCCCGCGCCGGCGACACCTTCCTGGTGGCCGACGACGACCGCACCGCCCGTCAGATCGCCGAGAAGCGCGAGGCCGCCGAGCGTGCCGCTCAGCTCGCCAAGCGCCGCAAGCGCATCTCCCTCGAGGACTTCAACAAGGCCCTCGAGGAGGGCAAGGTCGAGACCCTCAACCTCATCATCAAGGGTGACGTCTCCGGTGCCGTCGAGGCGCTCGAGGACGCGCTGCTCCAGATCGACGTGGGCGACGAGGTCGACCTGCGCATCATCCACCGCGGTGTCGGTGCGGTGACGCAGAACGACGTCAACCTCGCGACGGTCGACAACGCGATCATCCTCGGCTTCAACGTGCGTCCGGCGGAGCGCGTCCAGGACCTCGCGGACCGCGAGGGCGTGGACATGCGCTTCTACTCGGTCATCTACCGCGCGCTCGAGGACGTCGAGGCCTCGCTCAAGGGCATGCTCAAGCCCGAGTTCGAGGAGCGCCAGGTCGGCGGCGCGGAGATCATGGAGATCTTCCGCTCCTCCAAGTTCGGCAACATCGCCGGCTGCCTGGTCCGCACCGGCAAGATCACCCGCAACGCCAAGGCCAAGGTCGTGCGCAACGGCGTGGTCATCGGCGAGCCGACCATCGACACCCTGCGTCGCTTCAAGGACGACGTCACGGAGGTCAAGGACGGCTTCGAGTGCGGTATCGGCCTCGGCAAGTTCAACGACATCCAGGTCGGTGACATCATCGAGACGTTCGAGATGGTCGAGATCCCGAGGGACTGATGGCTGACAAGGCACGCGCGCTGAAGCTCGCGGGCACGATCAAGAAGATCGTCGCCCGCGCGCTTCAGACCGAGATCAAGGACCCCCGGCTGGCGTTCGTCACCATCACCGATGTGCGGGTGACGGGCGACCTCCAGCAGGCGTCGGTGTTCTACACCGTCATGGGCGGCGAGACCGAGCGTGAGGACGCGGCGAAGGCCCTGGCCAAGGCCACGGGCCGGCTGCGGTCGATCGTCGGCTCCGGGCTGGGCATCCGTCTGACCCCGACGCTGTCCTTCCACCTCGACGCGGTCCCCGAGACGGCCGCCTCGCTCGACCGCGCGCTGCACGAGGCGCACCAGCGGGACGAGGAGCTCAAGCGGCTGCGCGAGAACGCGCAGTTCGCCGGCGAGGCGGACCCGTACAAGCACCCGGACGAGGACGAGAGCTAGGGCATGGGCCGCCGCGGCGGGCCCGAGCCCGTCCCCGGCCTGGTCGTGGTCGACAAGCCGGCCGGCTGGACCTCGCACGACGTCGTCGCGCGGGTCCGCCGGCTGGCGTCCACCTCCAAGGTGGGCCACGCCGGCACGCTCGATCCGATGGCGACGGGCGTGCTGGTGCTCGGCATCGGACGCGCGACCAAGCTGCTCACCTACGTGGTCGGGCATGACAAGTCCTACGACGCGACCATCCGCCTCGGCCAGTCCACGGTGACGGACGATGCGGAGGGTGACGTCACCTCCGAGGCCGACGCCTCCGCGGTGACGGACGAGGCGCTGCGGGCGGCCGTGGCCGACCTCACCGGCGACATCCAGCAGCGGCCGTCCGCGGTCTCCGCGATCAAGGTCGACGGCAGGCGCTCCTACGCGCGGGTGCGCGGGGGAGAGGACGTCGAGCTGCCGCCGCGACCCGTCACCGTCTCGCGCTTCGACGTGCGCGCGGTGCGCCGGTCGGGCCCGGTCGTCGACGTCGACGTGACGGTCGACGTCTCGTCGGGCACGTACGTGCGGGCGCTCGCCCGCGACCTGGGCGCCGCGCTCGGCGTCGGAGGGCATCTGACCGCGCTGCGCCGGACGCGGGTGGGCGGCATCGACCTCGCCATGGCGCGCACGCTCGAGGACCTGGGCGCGGTGGTCGAGGGGGGCGAGACCATGCCGCGCATCCCGCTCGCCGACGCCGCCTCCGCGACGCTGCCGGTGCTGGAGGTGTCGGATCGCGACGCGACCGCGCTCGGCTTCGGCCAGTGGATCGACGCTCCCGGCCTCGACGGCACCGCGGTGGCCATCGCGCCCGGGCCGCGCGCGGTCGCGATCGTGGAGCCCAAGGCAGGCCGCGCGAAGCCCGCGGTGGTCTTCGAGGTCGCCTCCGCATCGTCCGCACCTGGACCGTCGGCCCCGCCGGCTGCGGCAGAATGACGCGCATGCACGTCTGGCGCTCGCTCGCGGAGATCCCCGACCTGGGCCCCGCCGTGGTCACGCTCGGCAACTTCGACGGCGTCCACCGCGGCCACCAGGCGGTGCTCGGGGCCATGGTCGCCGACGCCCGGGCGCGCGGCCAGGTCGCGCTGGCGATGACCTTCGACCCGCATCCGAAGGCCGTGCACGACCCGGCGCACCCGCCGGAGCTCCTCACCGGGATCGACGACCGGTTGGAGCGGCTGGCGGCGATCGGGCTCGACGGCGTGCTCGTCGTGCGCTACACGCTGGACTTCGCCCGCCAGACGCCTGAGGAGTTCGTGCGCGACTACCTCGTGCGCGGCATGCGCGCCTCGTGCGTCGTGGTCGGGCGCGACACCCGCTTCGGGCGCGGCAACGCCGGCGACGTCGAGACGATGCGGGAGCTGGGCGACCGGCTGGGCTTCGACGTCGACATCATCGACGACGCGTGCGCGGTGTCCGAGTCCGGGCGGCGCTGGTCGTCGACCTGGGTGCGCGAGCTCGTCGAGGAGGGCGACCTGCGCGGCGCCGCCGACGTGCTGGGCCGGGAGCACCGGGTGCGCGGCGTGGTGATCCACGGCGACAAGCTCGGCCGGACCATCGGGTTCCCGACCGCGAACCTCGACCACACCGCAGGGATGATCCCGCGCCACGGCGTCTACGCGGCCTGGCTCACGGTGATCGATCCCGGGGACAACGCTCGCGCCGCGGCGATCGCGCAGGAGCGCCTGCCCGCCGCCGTGAGCCTCGGGATGAACTACACCGTCGGGGGCACCGACCTGCGCATCGAGGCCTACGTGATCGACGCCGAGGGGCTCGACCTGTACGGCGCCGAGGTCGCCCTCGACCTGGTCGAGTGGCGGCGCCCGATGCTCGACTTCGGTTCCGTCGAGGCGCTGGTGGTGGGCCTCGAGGAGGACGTCGACTGGTGCCGGGAGGCGCTCGAGATCCGCCCGTGACGCACGGCCGGGGCGTGTTACCAGGCAGTTAAGTTTCGGTCGCTTTTGTGTCACATCTCGGGCGGACCCGGACCTGCGGGCCTAGGGTGGAGAGATGCCAACCGCAACCGATGCCCTCGTGGTGGTCGACAAGGTCAACAAGCACTTCGGCGAGCTGCACGTGCTTCAGGACATCGACCTGTCCGTGGCCCGCGGCGAGGTGATCGTCGTGATCGGGCCGTCCGGCTCGGGCAAGTCCACGCTGTGCCGCGCCATCAACCGCCTCGAGACCATCGACAGCGGGTCGATCACCATCGACGGCCAGCCGCTGCCGCAAGAGGGGAAGGCGCTCGCCGGCCTCCGCGCCGACGTCGGGATGGTCTTCCAATCGTTCAACCTGTTCGCGCACAAGACGATCCTCGAGAACGTCACGCTCGGGCCCATCAAGGTCAAGAAGGTGGCGAAGAAGGAGGCCGACGCGCAGGCCATGGCGCTGCTCGAGCGCGTCGGCGTCGCCAACCAGGCCCAGAAGTACCCGGCTCAGCTCTCGGGCGGCCAGCAGCAGCGCGTCGCGATCGCCCGCTCCCTGGCCATGAAGCCCAAGGTGATGCTGTTCGACGAGCCCACCAGCGCGCTCGACCCGGAGATGATCAACGAGGTCCTCGACGTGATGACCTCCCTCGCGCACGAAGGGATGACCATGATCGTGGTCACCCACGAGATGGGCTTCGCGCGCAAGGCGGCGAACCGCGTGGTGTTCATGGCGGATGGACGGATCCACGAGGAGTCCGACCCGGAGACGTTCTTCACGTCGCCGACGTCGGAGCGTGCCAAGGACTTCCTGTCGAAGATCCTGACGCACTGAGAGCAACGGCTTGGCGCTCCGCGACCGCGGGGCGCCCGGATGGAGGAGGCAGAGATGATGCGGAAGAAGGCGGCCTGGGCCGCAGCGGCGATCGTGGCGGGGCTCACCCTCGCGGCGTGCTCGTCGGGGGACGACTCGGATGCGGAGGCCTCGGGCGATGACGGCTCGATGATGGAGTTCGCCGAGGGGTCGACCATGGCCGCCCTCTCGGAGGCGGGCTCGATCACGATCGGCACCAAGTTCGACCAGCCGCTGTTCGGGCTGCTCGCGCCGAGCGGCGACCCCGAGGGCTTCGACGTGGAGATCGGCAAGATCATCGCGGGCAAGCTCGGCATCGACGAAGGCTCGATCGAGTGGGTCGAGACCGTGTCCGCGAACCGCGAGCCGTTCATCCAGGACGGCACCGTCGACATCGTCATCGCGACGTACACGATCAACGACGCGCGCAAGGAGCTCGTGAGCTTCGCGGGTCCGTACTACAACGCCGGCCAGGCGCTGATGACGCTGTCCACCACGGACGACATCAACGGTCCCGACGACCTCGCGGGCAAGAACGTCTGCTCCGTCGAGGGCTCGACCCCCGCGCAGAACATCGCGGACAACTACCCGGACGCGAACCTCTCGCTGTTCGGCGCGTACACGGACTGCCTGGAGCCGCTCAGCAACGGTCAGGTCGACGTGGTGACGACGGACAACGTGATCCTCGCGGGCTACGTGGCCGAGTCGGACGGTGAGTTCAAGGTGGTCGGCGAGCCGTTCACCGAGGAGCCCTACGGCATCGGTCTCGCGCTCGACGACACCGAGTTCCGGATGTGGATCAACGACGTGCTCGAGGAGATCTTCGAGGACGGCAGCTGGCTCGAGGCGTGGCAGGCCACCGCGGGCACCGTGCTGCCCGACCCGGATGTCCCGACCGTCGACCGGTACGAGAACTAGCGACCACGCCGTGCGGCCCCTCGTCCGAGGGGCCGCACGGCCCGTCCGGAGGAGAGCATGCAGACGTTCATCGAGGAGTTCGGCCTCATCTGGGGGGCCTTCCTCGCGACGCTGTCGCTGACGGCGGTGGCGGGGGCGCTGTCGCTCGTGCTCGGCACCCTGCTCGCGACCATGCGCGTGTCGCCCGTCGGCCCGCTGCGGAGCTTCGGCACCGCGTACGTCGAGATCGTCCGCAACACCCCGCTGACGCTCATGTTCTTCTTCTGGGTCTTCGTCGCCCCGACGTTCGGGCTGCTGTTCCCCGAGCTGGGCTTCTGGCCCGCGGTGGTCTCGCTGAGCCTGTACACCAGCTCCTTCGTCTGCGAGGCGTTGCGCTCCGGCGTGAACTCCGTCGGGATCGGGCAGGCGGAGGCCGCCCGCAGCATCGGCCTGACCTTCGGCCAGACGCTGTCCCAGGTGGTGCTGCCCCAGGCGTGGCGCACCGCGATCCCGCCGCTGATCTCGGTGCTGATCGCGCTCACCAAGAACACGTCGGTCGCCGCCGGCTTCGCGTTCACCGAGCTGGTCGCGATCCAGCAGCGCCTCACCAACACGCACCCCGCCGACGGGCTGTTCATCTTCTTCGGGATCGGCCTCATGTACCTGGTGATCACCATCCCGCTCGGCCTCCTGGCCGGGCAGATCGAGCGGAAGGTGGCGTTCGCACGATGAGCGGATCGGTCCTCTACGACGCCCCCGGCCCCCGCGCGAAGCGGCTCGACCGGACGCTCAACCTCGTCTTCTCGCTCGCGTTCGTCGCGATCGGCGCGTGGATCCTGTGGTCCTGGTACCAGCGCGGGATCTTCGACGACCGCTGGGCCATCCTGTGGGACCCGCCGAAGGGTCAGACCGCCGGCGACGTCTGGCTGTCGCTCGCGAAGGGTCTGGGGAACACGCTCAAGGCCGCGGCCCTCGCCGCGCCCGTCGCCCTCATCCTGGGCGGCGCGATCGCTATCGTGCGGCGCGGCTCGGCCCGCCGCGTGCTGTCGGGCTCCTCCGCCGTGGTGACGGAGCTCGCGCGCGGCCTCCCCGTGCTGCTGCTGATGTTCCTCGCGAAGCTCGTGTTCGGCTGGGACGTGCTGTGGTCCGTGGTCTTCGGGCTGGTGGTCTACAACGCGGCGGTGGTCGCCGAGATCCTGCGCGCCGGTCTCGCCGCGCTGCCCAAGGGCCAGCGCGAGGCAGGGCTCAGCATCGGCCTGTCGACCATGCGCACGACGCTCCTGATCGAGCTCCCGCAGGCGGTGCGGATCATGCTGCCCGCGCTGGTGAGCCAGCTGGTCGTGCTGCTCAAGGACACCTCGCTCGGCTTCATCGTCGCGTACCCCGAGCTGCTGCGGACCATCAAGCTCAACCGCGACTACTTCGGCGTCGACTACACGTTGCCGCTGTTCCTCGTGGGCGCGACCATCTACATCCTGATCAACATGGCCGTGTCGCGGCTCGCGACCTACATCGAGCGTCGCCTGCGCGAGGGCGGGGCAGGCCGTGGGCTGACGCCGCCGGAGATCGGGCCCACCGGGCCGATCCCGCAGTCCGGCATCGGCGGCCCGGCGCGCGAGGAGGGAGCCCACGCGGGCGACCCGTTGTTCGGGGCGGGACGGCCTGTCAGCTCCCAGCCCATCCCGCAGCGACGGCCGGGCGACGACGAGGAGGAGCGCCGCAGGCGCGCGGTGCTGAGCGACCCGACCCGCGCGGGCATGCAGGCGAACAGCCGTACCGGGGACTCCTGGTAGCGTTCGCGGGCCGCCGCGCGCGGGCCATGCCTCCCGAGGTCGCCCGATCCCCGCAACGTCCTGTACCATTGATCTTCGCCGTCAGAACGGCCGCGGTTAACAGTGCCCCGGTGAACAGGCCCGGGTGCGCCGCGCAACGAGTGAAAGAGAGATCACAGTGGCGCTCGACGCAGCAGTGAAGCAGTCCATCATGGCCGAGTACGCGACCCGCGAGGGCGACACCGGTTCTCCCGAGGTCCAGGTCGCGGTGCTCACGCAGCGCATCAAGGACCTGACCGAGCACCTCAAGGAGCACAAGCACGACCACCACTCGCGTCGTGGCCTGCTGCTCCTCGTGGGTCGCCGTCGCAACCTCCTCAACTACCTCCAGCGCGTCGACGTGGAGCGCTACCGCGCCCTGATCGCCCGTCTGGGCCTGCGCCGCTAAGCGCGCAGCCCGCTCACGCGTCAGCCCGGCCGCGCCCTTCCCCGTGAAGGTCGCAGCGGCCGGGCTTTCGCATGTCCGGGGGAGGCGCGGGCATCGTCCCTGGGCCGTCCGCGTGTCCGACTCGCGTGTTTCAGGCGTGTGACTGATACCATTGACGCGGCTCGGAAGTTCGAGCCAGCCAACACAACCTGGCAGGCCAGCCGGATGCTGATCCTCGGTGGTGATGGGCAGAACCCCCCGCGAGCGGGCGTCGTTCTGAGCATTTCGACTGACGATCAGTGACGTGGCGTGAGCCATATCCGCCTGCCTGCCTCCTAGGCAAGGAGCACTCACCCCTATGGAGGGTCCCGAGATCCAGTTCGCCGAGGCCACGATCGACAACGGTCGCTTCGGCACCCGCACCGTCCGGTTCGAGACGGGTCGTCTCGCCAAGCAGGCCGCCGGCTCCGCCGTCGCCTACCTCGACGGCGAGACCATGCTGCTGTCCGCCACCACCGCCTCCAAGGCGCCGCGTGACGGCTTCGACTTCTTCCCCCTGACCGTCGACGTCGAGGAGCGCCAGTACGCCGCGGGCAAGATCCCCGGCTCGTTCTTCCGTCGCGAGGGCCGTCCCACCACGGACGCGATCCTCACCTGCCGTCTGATCGACCGTCCGCTGCGCCCGTCCTTCGTGTCGGGCCTGCGCAACGAGATCCAGGTCGTCGTCGACGTCCTCGCGATCCACCCGGACGACCAGTACGACGTCGTCGCGATCAACGCGGCGTCCATGTCCACCCAGCTCGCCGGCCTGCCCTTCTCGGGCCCCATCGGCGGCGTGCGCATCGCGCTCATCGAGGGCCAGTGGGTCTGCTTCCCGCGCTGGTCGGAGATGGACAACGCGGTCTTCAACATGGTCGTGGCCGGCCGCGTCGTCGGTGACGACGTCGCCATCATGATGGTCGAGGCCGAGGCCACCGAGACCGCCTTCGAGCTGGTCTCCGAGGGCGCCCAGGCGCCGACCGAGGCCGTCGTGGCCGAGGGCCTCGAGGCTGCGAAGCCGTTCATCCGCGCCCTGTGCGAGGCGCAGGCCGAGGTCGCCGCGAAGGCCGCCAAGGAGACCGCGGAGTTCCCGCGCTTCCTCGACTACCAGGACGACCTGTACTCGGTGGTCGCGCCTGCGATCGAGGGCGACCTCGCCGAGGCGCTCACCATCGCCGACAAGCAGACCCGCGAGTCGCGCCTCGACGAGATCAAGGACGGCGCGCACGCGCAGTTCGACGGTCAGTTCGAGGGCCGGGAGAAGGAGATCTCCGCGGTCGTCCGCTCGGTCACCAAGAAGACCATCCGTCAGCGCATCCTCAAGGACGGCGTCCGCATCGACGGCCGTGGCCTCAAGGACATCCGTCCGCTGTCGGCCGAGGTCGCCGTGGTGCCCCGCGTGCACGGCTCCGCGATCTTCGAGCGTGGCGAGACCCAGATCATGGGCATCACCACGCTGAACATGCTCAAGATGGAGCAGCAGATCGACTCGTTCTCGCCCGAGACGCACAAGCGCTACATGCACCACTACAACTTCCCGCCCTTCTCCACGGGCGAGACCGGTCGCGTGGGCTCCCCGAAGCGTCGCGAGATCGGCCACGGCGCGCTCGCCGAGCGTGCCCTGGTGCCGGTGCTCCCGTCGCGCGAGGACTTCCCCTACGCGATCCGCGAGGTGTCCGAGGCGCTCGGCTCGAACGGCTCGACCTCGATGGGCTCGGTCTGCGCCTCGACGCTGGCCATGCTCAACGCCGGCGTGCCGCTGAAGGCCCCCGTCGCGGGCATCGCGATGGGCCTCGTGTCCGACACGGTCGACGGTGAGACCCGCTACGCGGCGCTCACCGACATCCTGGGCGCCGAGGACGCGTTCGGCGACATGGACTTCAAGGTCGCCGGCACCTCCGAGTTCGTCACCGCGATCCAGCTCGACACCAAGCTCGACGGCATCCCCGCCTCGGTGCTGGCCGGCGCGCTGCAGCAGGCGTACGACGCCCGCGTCCACATCCTCGGCGTGATGGCGCAGGCCATCTCCGAGCCCGACGAGATGAGCCCGCACGCCCCGCGCGTGATCGCGGTGCGCATCCCCGTCGACAAGATCGGCGAGGTCATCGGCCCCAAGGGCAAGATGATCAACCAGATCCAGGACGACACGGGTGCGGACATCTCCATTGAGGACGACGGCACCGTCTACATCGGCGCCACCGACGGCCCGTCGGCCGAGGCCGCGCGCGCGGCGATCAACGCGATCGCCAACCCGCACGTGCCCGAGGTCGGCGAGCGCTTCGTCGGCACCGTGGTGAAGACCGTCGCGTTCGGTGCCTTCATCTCGCTCACCCCGGGCAAGGACGGTCTGCTGCACATCTCGCAGATCCGCAAGCTCGTGGGCGGCAAGCGTGTCGAGAACGTGGAGGACGTGCTCGGCGTGGGTCAGAAGATCCAGGTGGAGATCACCGAGGTCGACCCGCGCGGCAAGCTCTCGCTCGGCGTGGTCGAGGAGGCGGCCGCCGAGGAGACCGTCGAGGCGTAGGCCTTCGCAGTCCTGACGTCCGGAGGGGCGGTCCCGCGCAGCGGGGCCGCCCCTCCGGCGCGTCCGGGCGACGATGCGACGGTCGCCCGGCGCGCGCATCGTCCCCGGTGCCCGGGCGGGGCCGCGCCGCGGCTAGGCTCACCCCCATGCCGCACATGCTTCCCCTGGTCCACTCCGGCGCCATCGGCTCCGACATCGCGATCGAGCAGGATCACGGGGCGGTGATCCGTCGCACGATCCTGCCCGGCGGCGTGCGCGTCCTCACCGAGCAGATCCCGGGCATGCGGTCGGCCACGCTCGGCGCGTGGGTGGGCGTCGGCTCGCGGGACGAGGCCCCCGAGCACGGCGGCTCGACCCACTTCCTCGAGCACCTGCTGTTCAAGGGCACCGCGCGCCGGAGCGCGCTCGACATCGCCGAGGAGTTCGACCGGGTCGGGGGCGAGTCCAACGCCCTGACCGGCAAGGAGTACACCTGCTACTACGCGCGGGTGATCGACACCGACCTGCCGATGGCGATCGACGTGGTGCTCGACATGGTCACGAGCGCGCGGCTCGACCAGGCCGACTTCGACATGGAGCGCGGGGTCATCCTCGAGGAGCTCGCCATGAACGAGGACGACCCGGGCGACGTCATCCACGAGCGCTTCACCGAGGCGGTGCTCGGGGGCCATCCCCTCGGACGCCCCATCGGCGGTACCCCCGAGATCATCGAGGCCGTCACGCGGGACGCGGTCGAGGAGCACTACCGTCAGCACTACACGCCCCGCGGATTGATCATCACCGCCGCGGGCGGCGTCGACCACGACGCGGTCTGCGCGCTGGTCGCCCGCGCGCTCGACGCGGGCGGCTGGGACCTTCCCGCCGACGGCATCCCGACCGGCCGGCGCGACCGGTTCGCCCCGGTGGAGGCGAGCGTCACGCCCGAGATCCGCATCACCCGCTCGGAGCTCGAGCAGGCGCACGTGCTGCTGGGCACCACGGGCTTCCGGGCGACGGACGAGCGCCGGAGCGTGCTCGCCGTGTACAACGCGATCCTCGGCGGCGGGATGTCCTCCCGGCTGTTCCAGGAGATCCGCGAGAAGCGGGGCCTGACGTACTCGGTCTACTCCTTCGGCGCCCCCAGCGCGGAGACGGGCGTGTTCGGCATCTACGGCGCCTGCGCGCCCGGCAAGGCGGACGAGGTGGTGCGGCTCATGACGCACGAGTTCGAGCGCATGGCCGAGGGGGTCACCGACGCGGAGCTCGAGCGCGCCAAGGGCCAGATCGCGGGGTCCATGGTGCTGCGGCTGGAGGACTCGTACAGCCGCATGTCGCGCCTGGGGAAGGCCGAGCTCGTCTTCGGCGACCTGTGGTCGATCGCCGAGATGCTCGACGACGTGCACGCCGTCACGGCCTCCGAGGTGCAGGGCCTCGCCGCCGACCTCGCCGCCCGTGCCCGCGTGAGCGTGAGGGTCGGCCCCGAGCGCGCGTAGGGACGATGGAGGCCGCGGTGCACCGCGCTGCCCGGCGTCCGGGCGCCAGTAGGGTGGTCGCATGATCACCGTCGCAGTGCTGGGCGCCGCCGGGCGCATGGGGACCCACGTCGTGAATGCGGTCGGGGCCGCGCCGGACCTCGAGCTGGTCGCGGCGCTCGACCACTCCGACGACGTAGCGCAGGCGGCCCGAGCCGGCGCGCAGGTCGCGGTCGACTTCACCGTTCCCACCGCGACCGAGGCCAACGTGCACGCGCTGATCGACCTCGGCATCAACGCGGTCGTCGGCACCACGGGCTGGACCGAGGAGTCGCTGCTGCGGGTGGAGGAGCACCTGCGGGAGCGTCCCGAGCTCGGCGTGCTGATCGCCCCGAACTTCGCCCTCAGCGCGGTGCTGAGCATGCGGTTCGCCGCGGCGGCCGCGCGGTACTTCGAGTCCGTCGAGGTGGTCGAGCTGCACCATCCCGACAAGGTCGACGCCCCGTCAGGCACGGCGGTGCACACGGCCCGCGGGATCGCCGCCGCGCGCGCCGCCGCGGGCATCGCGGCCTCGCCCGACGCGACCACCCACGACCCCGACGGGGCGCGCGGGGCGGTGATCGACGGCGTGCACGTCCACGCGGTGCGGCTGCGCGGCCTGGTCGCGCACGAGGAGGTGCTGCTGGGCAACCCGGGCGAGCAGCTCACGATCCGCACCGACAGCTTCGACCGCGTGAGCTTCATGCCCGGGGTGCTGCTCGGCGTGCGCGAGGTGGTCCGCCGGCCCGGGCTCGCGGTGGGTCTCGACTCCTACATGGACCTGTGAAGCTCCTCCGGCGTCCGGCGTTCCTGGCCGCGGGGGCGCTGACCCTGCTGCTCGCGCTCTACATCTCGGTGGTGGCGTCGCTGTCCTTCGCCCTGCTCCGCGACGACTCGTGGCTGGCGCGGGGGATCGGCGTCGCGTCCCTGGTGCTGCCGTTCGTGGCGGCCTGGTACCTGTGGCAGGAGTGGCGGCTGGTGATCGCCGTCCAGCGGATGGGCGCGCGCCTCGAGCAGGAGGGGCGGCTGCCGGTCCACGACGGCCCGCGCACGCCGAGCGGGAGGCTCGAGGAGCAGGCCGCGCGCGACGTGTACGAGGTCGCGCGCGCGGGCGTCGACCTCGAGCCCGACAGCTGGGTCGCCTGGTTCCACCTCGCCGCCGGGTACTCCGTGATGGAGGACCGGGCGCAGGCGAGGCGCTCCTACCGCTACGCCGCCGAGCTCTTCCGCAGGTCAGCCGGGTGAGCACCCCCGAGGTCCGGATCGCGGTCGAGGACCCCGCGACCGACGACGTCGTCGCACTGCTGTCGGAGCACCTCGCGGACATGCACGCGACCTCGCCGGCCGAGTCCGTGCACGCGCTCGACGTGCGCGCGCTGCGAGCCCCGCACGTCACCTTCCTCGCCGCGCGCGACCACGCCGGGGCCCTCCTCGGCGTGGGGGCGCTCGCGGTGCTCGGCCCGGACCACGGCGAGATCGAGTCGATGCGCACCACGCCCGCCGCACGCGGGCGAGGCGTGGCGGCCGCGGTGCTTGCCCGTATCGTCGACCTCGGGCGCGAGCGGGGTCTCGCCCGTCTCAGCCTCGAGACCGGGACCCAGGACTTCTTCGCGCCCGCGCACCGTCTCTACGAGCGCCACGGGTTCGTCGCGTGCGGGCCCTTCGGGTCCTACAGGTCAGATCCGCACTCGCGGTTCTACACGCTCGCGCTCGCCGACGCCTGATCAGACCGTGGCGTGCCAGAGCTGCTCGGGGATGCTGATCCCGGGGCCGTCGAGCTCGCGCCGCATGCCTGCCTCCGCGAATCCGACCGAGCGCAGGTAGTCCGAGCGGACCTTGTCCTTCTCGAGGGCCCAGAGGCGCATCTCGTCCGCGCCGTGGGAGCGCAGGTGGTCGACCACGGCCGACAGGAGCCGGGAGCCGTGCCCGCGACGGCGCTGGTCGGGCGCGACCTCGAGCGCGATGATGTCGCGCGGCGGCGCCACCGCCGCGAAGCCCACGATCCGGTCGCCGGCCAGCGCGACGAGCACCTGGTGGCCCGGCGTCGGCGGCTGCACGATCGCGGCGGCCCAGCCGGCCTCGACGGAGGCGAGGTCGAACGCGCTGTGGCGCCGCGGCCCGAGCCGCTCGCCGAGCGCGGCGATCCAGGAGTCCACCTGGATGCGAGCGACGGCGGCCTCATCGCCGGGTCGGGCGGGGCGGACGGATGCATCGGCAGCGGGAGCAGGGCTCATGATGCCGAGCCTAGTGACGCCGCGCCGCGATGGAAACAGGCTCGCGGCAGCCGGTCAGCCCCAGCCGAGCGCGCGCAGGCCCGCCGCGACCGCCGCCGCCGCCGCGACCACCACGATGAACGGCGCGCGGCGCCAGAGCAGCAGCGCCGCGACCGCGAGCGCGGCGACCCGGGCGTCGACGGCGAGCGCGCGTCCCGACGCGAAGGTCTGCACCGCCACCAGCGCGGACAGCAGGGCGACCGTCACGAACGCGGCGATGCGGTGGACCCGCGGGTCCTCGAGCCAGGACTCGGGCACCGCGTGTCCGGCGAGCTTGGTCAGCCAGGCGAGCAGCCCGGCCGCGACGATCGCCGCCCAGGTCCAGGCGTAGGGGCTCACTCGGGCACCTCCTCGAGCCGCGGGTGCCCCCAGCCGGCCAGGATCGCGATCGCCGCGGCGGCGAGCACGGGCACGCCCGGCGGCGCGACGGGCGTGAGGGCGAGCGCGAGCACCGCCGCTCCCGCGGCGACGGCCTGGGCGCGACGATGCGCGAGCCGGGGCCACACCAGCGCGAGGAACGCCGCGGCGGCGGCGGCGTCGAGGCCCCAGTCGGCCGGGTCCCCGATCCGGCTGCCGAGCAGGGCGCCCAGCAGCGTGATCGCGTTCCACGCGAGGAAGACGCCGACGCCGGTCCACCAGAAGCCGGTGCGCCGGGCCTCCCGGTGGTCGGCCGGCTGCGCGAGGGCGACCGCCGTCGACTCGTCGATGGTCACCTGCGCGGCCCAGGCCCGCCGCCAGCCGGTGATCGGTCGCATGACGGGCGCGAGGCCGACGCCGTAGAACCCGTTGCGCAGCCCGAGGAAGGTCGAGGTCGCCGCCGCGGCCCACGGTCCGCCGCCGGCGCCGATCACGCCGACGAACGCGAACTGCGAGCCCCCGGAGAACACGAGCAGCGACAGTGCGCAGGTCTGCCAGACGTCGAGTCCAGCGGCCACCGAGAGCGCTCCGAAGCTCAGCCCGTAGGCGCCCGTCGCGAGCGACACCGACAGCGCCTGCTGGCGGGTCGCGTCGAGCATCATCCGGGCCACGCGACCGCCGCTCCATCGGCGTCGGTGAGCGCGGGGCGCGGCCATGAGGCGAGGGGCTCCACGGCGAGCGTGGAGGGCGTCGCGCGCCACTCGACCGGCGCGACGGCCGCGCCGCCGTCGCTGCATGTGAGGATCGCCGTGTCCGGCTGCCTCGCGTAGCCGAGGCGCGCGGGCACGGCGGCGCTGCGGGTGTTCGCGGGGGCGTGAGCGATGCCGACCGTCGGCACGCCGCAGATCTCGAGGGCGACCAGCGTCAGCGCCGCGACCGCCTCGGTGACCAGGCCGAGCCCCTCGTGCGCCGCATCGATCCAGTAGCCGATCTCGAGGTACGGCTCGGGCTCGGTGCGGACGTGGTAGCCCGTCCCTCCCACCAGCGTGCCGTCGGCGAGGAAGAGGCCCATGGTGAACTCGGTGCCCGCGTCGAACGCGGCGTCGACCTCGGCGATCCACGCGCGTCGCTGCGCGACGCTCTGCGGCTCGTCCGCGGCCCACGGCAGGAACCGGATCAGGTGCTCGCGGTTGCGCGCGGCGACCGCGGCGAGAGCCTCGGCGTCCGCGGGGGCGTAGCGGCGGAGCACGAGCCGCTCGGTGGCGATCCGCGCGGGGACGGGCCAGGTCATCGGCGCCGGTGGCGGACGATCCGGTACCGCAGGCCAGTGCGGGACTCCTGCCAGTCGGCGGCCTTCACGCGCCACGCGTCCGGGTCCAGGGTCGGGGCGAAGGTGTCGCCCTCGGTCACCAGGTCGATCTCGGTCACCACGATCTCGTCGGCGATCCCCGCGGCCTCCGCGAACAGCCGCGCACCGCCCATCACCCAGCACGTCGCGTCGGGGTCGAGGTCCTCCGCGGCGTCGAGCGCACCCTCGAGCGAGGAGGCGCTCGCGGCGCCGTGGAACGTGTTCTCGTGATGCGACACGACGATGTTGGTGCGGCTGGGCAGCGGGCGGAACCGCTCGGGCAGCGACTCCCAGGTCAGACGGCCCATGATGACCACCTCGCCGTGCGTGGTCTCCGAGAAGTGGGCGAGGTCCTCGGGAAGGTGCCACGGCATCGTCCCGCCGAGCCCGATCACCGGGCGGCCCTCGCCGTCCCGTGCCTGCGCCCAGATCGCCTTGACCATCGTCAGACCGCCACGGGGGCCTTGATGCCCGGGTGGTGCTGGTAGTTCTCGATGATCACGTCGTCGATGTCGTAGTCGAGCAGCGAGTCCTTCGGTTCGAGCCGCAGCGTCGGGTACGGGAAGGGCTCGCGGCTGAGCTGCAGCGCGACCTGGTCCATGTGGTTCGAGTAGATGTGGCAGTCGCCGCCGGTCCACACGAAGTCGCCGACCTCGAGCCCGGTCTGCGCGGCGATCATGTGCGTGAGGAGCGCGTAGGACGCGATGTTGAACGGCACGCCCAGGAACAGATCGGCGCTGCGCTGGTACAGCTGGCAGCTCAGGCGACCGTCGGCGACGTAGAACTGGAACATCGCGTGGCACGGCGGCAGCGCCATCTCGTCGATCAGGGCCGGGTTCCACGCCGAGACCATGTGCCGCCGCGAGTCCGGGTTGGACCGGATCGACTCGATCACGTTCGCGATCTGGTCGACGTGCCGGCCGTCCGGGGTCGGCCACGAGCGCCACTGGTAGCCGTAGACCGGGCCGAGCTCGCCGTCCGCGTCCGCCCACTCGTCCCAGATGGTGATCCCGCGCTCCTGCAGCCAGCGCACGTTGGTCTCGCCGCGCAGGAACCACAGCAGCTCGCCGACGACTGACCGTACGTGCACGCGCTTGGTGGTGATCAGCGGGAAACCCTCGGAGAGGTCGTAGCGAAGCTGGCGGCCGAACACCGACAGCGTGCCGGTGCCGGTGCGGTCGCCCTTCTGCGTGCCGGTGGCCAGCACGTCGCGCAGCAGGTCCTCGTACGGGGTCGGGATCGCGCTCACGCGGCCAGCCTAGTGCGCCCGGCGGCCATGGGTGGGGCCGGCGCGGGACGATGCGGGGTCGTCCGGGGGACGGGGCCGTCGACCCCGTCCCCCGGGCGCCGGTGCGGCCCGGCTACCGTGCGTTCTTGCCTCCCGAGGCTGTCAGGACGATGTCGAGCGTCGCGGTGTGCGCGTCCGGCAGGTCGGTGTCGCCCACGGTGTCGAACACGCCCGTGAGCGTGGTCGCCGTGGATACCTCGACGGTGATCCGGTACGAGCCCGGCAGGGGAGCCGCGCCCTTCTGGCCCCAGTTGAAGCCGTAGACGATCGCGCCGGCCGAGTTGACCTCGGCCACGGCGACCCCCTCGTAGACGGTCCTCCCGACCACATCGTCCTTGTCGAGCTCCGCGATGGTGAGGTAGGCGCCGGGGTCCCAGACCCTGGCCAGCGTCATCGGCGCCGGCAGGTCGATGCCCGGGTCCGCGGCCGCTTCCGCCAGGGTGGTGCCATCGGTGCCGTAGGTGGCGTAGCGGTCGAGCTCGTCCGTGAGCTTCTCCACGTAGTACCCGGTGTCGCCCGCGCCGACGGGTGCGAGCAGGCTCGCCTCCACGCGGATGGTCTTCCCGGACTTGAGCGCGGTGCTCCCGGTCAGGTTGTCGCCCCAGTCGATCACGGCGGAGGCCGCGAGCACGACTCCGCAGGTCGCGGTCCAGGTCGACTCGGACTTCTGCGTCCAGTAGCCGTCGAAGTCGGGGTCCGTCGCCTGCTCGTCGTGACCCGGCGCGACGGCCGTCCCGCACCCCATCGTCAGGTACGGCTGCGGCGACTGGCCGGCCGCGCTGACCAGGAGCGTGGGCACCGACAGGTTGTTGTACAGCCCGGTGTCCCCGACTCCGGACGGCGGACCGCCCCCGCCGACGCCATCCGGCTTGCCCTGGGCGCCCGCCGGCGCCGCCAGGGCGACGGTCATGAGCGCCACGGCGATGAGGCTCAGCACTCTCGTGCGCATCTTCCTCTCCTTCCATCCGGACGGTGAGGCACGCGTGGCGGCTGCCGCACCGCCAGGGGTCCGGTTCCCTCGCCGGACCCCGCATCTTCCACGCTACGCGCGCGGGTCGCCGCGCATGAGGCCGGTGACATGACACCCAGGCGCACATGCAACCCCCGTCCACGACCACGCGGGGCCCGGCGAGGGACGCCGCGCGGCCCGGCGCGCGCGGTAAGTTGAGTCCCATGACTTCCACCTCCCGGCCGTTCGGCACCGTGCTGACCGCGATGGTCACGCCGATGCACGAGGGCGGCGCCCTCGACCTCGCATCCGCCCAGGCTCTGGCCCGTTTCCTCGTGGCCCGCGGCTCGGACGGGCTGGTGCTCTCGGGCACCACCGGCGAGGCGCCGACGACGCACGCACCGGAGAAGGTCGACCTCCTGCAGGCGGTCCGCGAGGCCGTCGGACCCGACGTCACGATCCTCACGGGCGCCGGCTCGAACGACACCGCCCACGCGGTGCGGATGGCCGAGCAGGGCGAGGAGGCCGGCGCCGACGGCATCCTCGCGCTCACCCCGTACTACTCCAAGCCGTCGCAGGCGGGGGTCGTCGCGCACTTCCGCGCGATCCTGGGCGCCACGGGTCTGCCCGCGATGCTCTACGACATCCCGGGCCGCACCGCGCTCGCGATCTCCGACGAGTCGATGGACGAGCTGGCCGCGCACCCGCGCGTGGTCGCGGTCAAGGACGCCACCGGGGACGTGGCGCAGGCGAAGGCCCGCATCGAGCGCACCGGCCTGGCCTGGTACTCGGGCGACGACGCGCTCACCCTCGAGTTCCTCCGCGCCGGCGGCGTCGGAGTCGTCTCGGTGTCGAGCCATGTGGTGTCCGCCGAGCTCGCCGCCATGATCGCCGCGCACGACGCGGGCGACGACGCCGAGGCCGACCGCATCCACGAGTCGCTCCTGCCGGTGCACGAGGCCGTCTTCACCGGCCCCGGCGCCACCAACGCGAAGTCCGCCGTGCACTGGCTCGGCGCCATCCCGAGCCGCGCGATGCGGCTCCCGCTTCTTCCCAACACGCCCGCCGAGCATGAGGCGCTCATCTCGCGCCTGACCGCCGCGGGCATCCATCCCTGACGGAGACCGCATGACCTTCCACGCCGACCTGCCCGCCCCGCCGCCGCTCGAATCCGGCACCCTGCGCATCGTCCCCCTCGGGGGGCTGGGCGAGGTGGGCCGCAACATGCACACGCTCGAGATCGACGGGCGCATCCTCATCATCGACTGCGGCGTCCTCTTCCCCGAGGACCACCAGCCGGGCGTCGACCTGATCCTGCCCGACCTCGACTACCTCGAGGACCGGCTCGACGACATCGAGGCGATCGTCCTCACCCACGGCCACGAGGACCACATCGGCGCCGTCCCGTACCTGCTCCGCATGCGCCGGGACATCCCGATCCTGGGCTCGCAGCTCACGCTCGCCTTCATCGAGGCGAAGCTCAAGGAGCACCGCATCACCCCCGTGACGCTCGCCGTGAAGGAGGGCCAGCGCGAGCAGCTCGGGCGCTTCGACCTCGAGTTCATCGCGGTGAACCACTCGATCCCGGACGCGCTCGCGGTCATGGTGCGCACCTCCGCCGGCACCGTGCTCAACACGGGCGACTTCAAGATGGACCAGCTCCCGCTCGACGGTCGCATCACGGACCTGCGCGCCTTCGCCCGCCTGGGCGAGGAGGGGGTCGACCTCTTCATGGTCGACTCCACCAACGCCGAGGTCCCCGGGTTCACCACGGCCGAGGTCGAGATCGGTCCCGTGCTCAACCAGCAGTTCGCGCAGGCCAAGGGGCGGATCATCGTCGCGTCCTTCGCGAGCCACGTGCATCGCGTCCAGCAGGTGATCGACGCCGCGGAGGAGCACGGCCGCAAGGTCGCGTTCGTCGGCCGGTCGATGGTCCGCAACATGGGGATCGCCGCCGAGATGGGCTTCCTGCGCGTCCCCGACGGGATCCTGGTCGACCCGAAGGCCGCGGACCAGATGCCGCGTCACAAGGTCGTGTACATGTCGACCGGCTCGCAGGGCGAGCCGATGGCGGCGCTGTCCCGCATGGCCAACCGCGACCACAAGGTCGAGGTGGGCGAGGGGGACCTGGTGGTCCTCGCATCGTCCCTCATCCCCGGCAACGAGAACGCGGTGTTCCGCGTGATCAACGGCCTGATGCGGCTCGGCGCCACGGTGGTCCACCAGGGCAGCGCGCGCGTCCACGTGTCCGGCCACGCGAGCGCGGGCGAGCTCATCTACTGCTACAACATCCTGCGCCCGCGGAACGTCATGCCCATCCACGGCGAGGTGCGCCACCTGCTGGCGAACGGCCGCCTCGCGATGCGCACCGGCATCCCGGCGGAGAACGTTGTCCACGCCGAGAACGGCACCGTGATCGACCTCAAGGACGGCGTCGCGAAGGTCGTCGGCGGGGTCGAGTTCCACAACGTGTACGTCGACGGCTCGTCGGTCGGGGAGATCACGGAGACCGAGCTCAAGGACCGCCGGATCCTCGCGGAGGAGGGCTTCGTGTCCGTGTTCGCCGTGGTCGACTCGTCGAACGGGACGGTCGTCAGCGGCCCCGAGGTCCACGCGCGCGGCCTCGCGGAGGACGACGCGGTCTTCGACGCGATCCTGCCCGAGATCAAGAAGGCGATCGAGGACTCCGCCCGCTCGGGTGCCGCCGACACGCATCAGCTCCAGCAGGTGGCGCGCCGCGTGCTCGGCCGGTACGTCGGCACCAAGCTGCGCCGGCGACCGATGATCATCCCGGTGGTCGTGGAGGCCTGAGGGGGACGATGCGGGGGTCGCGCGGGGTGGCAACCGGCCGAAGTCGGGGGTGCGCGGTACCGTCCTGACCCATGGCAGACACGCGACAGAGCCGCCCCGCGACTCGATCCGCCGCGACGGGCAAGGGCGGCGGCCGCCGCCCCGCGGCCCGGCAGCCGGCCAAGAAGCGTCCTCCGGCGGTGCTGCGCGTGCTCCGGAAGGTGGGGCAGGGGACCGCCGCCGCGACCGGCAACGCCGTCCGCGGGATCGGGCACGGCGCGCGCGACGTGAGCCCCGCCGTGCGACGTGACGGGTGGGCGATCCTGCTCGTCATCGTCGCGATCCTGGTCGCCGCGCGCGAGTGGTTCGAGCTGAGCAGCTGGGCCGGCGTCGCCATCCACTGGGTCGCCGCCGGCACGTTCGGCGTGCTCGCGTACGGGCTTCCGGTGGTCCTGGTCGCGATGGCGATCCGACTCATGCGGGCCCCGCAGGAGGAGTCCGCCAACCACCGCATCACCCTCGGCGCGCTGATGCTCGCCATCATGGTCGACGGCATCATCCACGTCGCCCAGGGGCAGCCGAGCCCGACCGCGGGCGTCGAGGGCATCCAGGCGGCGGGCGGGATCCTCGGCTTCCTCATCGGGACGCCGCTGGCGTCGCTGGTGTCCGCGCCGCTCGCGATCGTCGTCATGGTCCTGCTCGCCCTGCTCGCGCTGCTGATCGTCGCGGGGATCTCGATGCGCGAGGCGGTGGCGTGGGTCCGCGAGGTCTCCGCCAAGGTGCGTCACGGCGACGACGAGGACCAGGAGCTCGACCTGCCCGAGCACCGCACCCTCGCGCGCTCCGGTGAGCAGCCGGCGCGGAAGCGTCGCGGCCGTGCGCGGCAGCTCCTCGACCGGGCGCTGCACGGCGAGCCGGCGGGTGAGGATGGACTCGACTCGTACGAGGCCGACGAGGCGTTCGCGACCGCCGCTCAGGTGGGCCGCACCGACTTCGACGACCTGATCCTCGACCCCGAGGGCGCCGGGCGCCCGCCCGTGACCGAGGTGATCTCGCCCTACGAGGTGCCGCAGGACGCCGAGGACGACGGCGCGCCGTGGGAGGACGCGGCCGACGCCGTCACCCAGGCGATCCCAGCCGCCGCGCCCGTGGCGCCGCCGACCACGCGCATCGTCCCGGTGGGGGAGCAGGGCACCCTCGAGAACTCCGCCCCCTACGTGCTTCCCGACCTCGACATGCTCGTGAAGGGCGCGCCCCACAAGGAGCGGTCCGCCGCGAACGACCGGGTCGTGGCGGCTCTCACCGACGTGCTTGAGCAGTTCGGGGTGGACGCGACCGTCACCGGCTTCACGCGCGGCCCGACCGTCACGCGCTACGAGGTCGAGCTCGGCGCGGGGGTCAAGGTCGAGAAGATCACCCAGCTGAGCAAGAACATCGCGTACGCCGTCGCGAGCGCGGACGTCCGCATCCTCTCGCCCATCCCCGGCAAGTCGGCGATCGGCATCGAGATCCCGAACGTCGATCGCGAGACCGTCATGCTCGGCGACGTGCTGCGCTCCCAGGTCGCGGCCCGCAACGACCACCCGATGGCGATCGGGATCGGCAAGGACGTCGAGGGCGGCTACGTGATGGCCAACCTGGCCAAGATGCCCCACCTGCTGGTCGCGGGCGCGACCGGCGCCGGCAAGTCGTCGTTCGTGAACTCGATGATCACGTCGATCCTGATGCGCGCCACCCCCCACGAGGTGCGCATGGTGCTGGTCGACCCCAAGCGCGTCGAGCTCACCATCTACGAGGGGATCCCCCACCTCATCACTCCGATCATCACCGACCCGAAGAAGGCCGCGCAGGCCCTCGAGTGGGTGGTGAAGGAGATGGACATGCGCTACGACGACCTCGCGCTGTTCGGCTTCAAGCACATCGACGACTTCAACAAGGCGGTGCGGGCGGGCAAGGTCAAGCCGCTGCCCGGTTCCGAGCGGAAGATCCACACGTACCCCTACCTGCTGGTGATCGTGGACGAGCTCGCGGACCTCATGATGGTCGCGCCCCGCGACGTCGACGAGTCGATCCAGCGCATCACCCAGCTCGCCCGCGCGGCAGGCATCCACCTGGTGCTCGCGACGCAGCGCCCGTCGGTCGACATCATCACCGGCACCATCAAGGCGAACGTGCCCTCGCGGCTGGCGTTCGCGACCTCGTCGCTCGCGGACTCGCGGGTGGTGCTCGACATGCCCGGCGCGGAGAAGCTGATCGGTCAGGGCGACGCCCTGTTCCTGCCGATGGGGGAGTCGAAGCCGATGCGCGTGCAGGGCGCGTGGGTGTCGGAGACGGAGATCCACGCCGCGGTCGAGCACGCCAAGGCGCAGGCCGACCCGGAGTACCGCGAGGACGTCACGCAGGCGGCCACGGGTGCCGCGGCCGTCGCCGAGGACATCGGCGACGATCTCGACGACCTGCTGGCGGCCGCCGAGCTGGTCATCACCACGCAGCTGGGATCGACCTCGATGCTCCAGCGCAAGCTGAAGATGGGCTTCGCGAAGGCGGGCCGGCTCATGGATCTCCTGGAGACGCGCGACGTGGTCGGGCCCTCGCAGGGCTCCAAGGCGCGTGACGTGTTGGTCACACCTGAGGAGCTGGCGTCGACTCTTGCTGTCCTACGAGGGGAGTCAGGCGCTAGCGTGGGCACCACCCAGGTGGAACCCGACGGTGAGGACGGCGAATGGACGGAGCGCTAGACCTGTTCGCGCAGCCGGCGTTCGTCGCCGGCTCGAGCGCGCTTCTGGTCGTGCTGGCGCTCGCCGCGTTCTACTTCTTCTGGCGCTCCGGCAGGGAGCGGGTCGCCCGCGACACGGCCCTCGAGCAGGAGCGCCTGCTGCGCCAGCAGTTCGAGGCCGTCATGACGTCCTCGCGCGACGGCATCATGATCCTGACGCGCACCGGCGATGTCGCCCTCATGTCCGATGTCGCCGCCGGGATCCTCGGCCTCAACGCCGCCGACACCACCGGGCTGCCGCTGTCCCGGCTGCCGCTGCGGTGCGTCGACCAGCACCACCGGCCGCTGCTCGGCCGCGACGCGTTCGCGCTCACCGAGGAGGGCCGGCCGCGGATCATCGGCGTCCCGGGCCGCCGCGGACCCGACGACATCCGGTGGCTGCACATCAAGGCGGACCAGGTCGAGCAGGCGCCGCACGGCCAGCCGGTCACCGTGGTCACCATCATGGACACCACGGGGCTGCGCGAGGCCGCCGAGGCCCTCAACCGCTCGGACGCGCAGTTCCGCCGCGCGATGGAGAACGCTCCGACCGGCATGGCGCTGGTCGACCTCGAGTGGCGCCTCATGGAGGTCAACCGCGCGTTCGCGGAGATGATGGGCCACACCGTCGCGGCGCTGCGCGGCACCCCCTTCTCGGCGCTGTCGCACCCGCAGGACATCCAGGCCGAGCGGGACCAGCTCGAGCGCCTGTACGAGGGCTACCAGAGCCACTTCTCGCTCGAGAAGCGCTACGTCCGCACCGACGGCAACGTCGTCTGGGCGGTGCTCGACGTGGGGCTGGTGCGCTACGCGGGCGGCGCGCCCGACCACTACGTGGTGCAGCTCCGCGACACCACGGACGACCGCATGCACTCCGAGCTCCTCGCGCACCGCGCGATGCACGACCCGCTGACCGGCCTCGCGAACCGCACGCTGCTCCACGAGGTGCTGGAGAACCTGCTCGCACAGCCCGACGCCGACGGACGCGTCGGCGTGATCGCGGTGGACCTCGACGGCTTCAAGGGGCTCAACGACCGCTTCGGCCACGCCACGGGCGACAGCGCGCTGGTCCACGTCGCCGGCATCCTCCGGGCCGCGACCGGCGGCAGCGGCACCGTCGCGCGCATCGGCGGCGACGAGTTCGTGATCGCCGTCCAGGATCCGGACTGCTCGAAGGCGCTGTTCGACATCGCCGCCTCGATCCACGAGGGGCTCAAGCGCCCGCTCGCGGTGAAGCGTCACCAGATCCAGCTGGGTGCCTCGATCGGCATCGCCATGGCCGACGACGACAGCCTCGCGGGAGGGTCGGCGACGCTCCTGAGTGCCGCCGACGCGGCGATGTACCGCGCGAAGGCGGCCGGGAAGTCCCGCACCGAGGTGTTCGAGGCGTCGATGCGCACCTCGCACGACAGCCAGAGCGCGCTCGGTGCCGAGCTCGCACGCGCGATCGAGCACGGCGACCTGGTCCTGCACTACCAGCCGATCCTCGAGCTCGCGACGCGCTCGGTGGTCGGATACGAGGCGCTCGTGCGCTGGCAGCACCCGACGCGCGGGCTGCTGCTGCCCGGCGCGTTCCTCCCGCTGATCGAGGACAAGGGCCTCGCGGTCACGCTCGGCGCCGCCCTGGTGGAGCAGGCGTCCCAGTTCCTCGCGCGCCACCCGTCGGAGAGCACGTGGGTGTCGCTGAACGTGTCGGCGGACCAGCTCGGCGACTCCGAGTTCGCCGACCGCGTGCTGAGCGCGATCGGCCGTCACCACCTCACCCCGCAACGCATCGTCGTGGAGCTGACCGAGGCCTCCCTGGTCGCCCCGAACACGCGGATCCGGCACGAGCTCACCGAGCTGCGCAACGCGGGCGTCCCGATCCTGCTCGACGACTTCGGGACCGGGGTGTCGCCGCTGTCCTACCTGCGCGACCTGCCGGTGTCCGGCGTCAAGCTCGACATGTCGTTCGTCGCGGGCATCCCGGAGGACCCGTCGGGTGCCAAGGTGTCGCGCGCGCTCGGGGCGCTCGCCCGCGAGCTCGGGCTGGCGACGATCGCCGAGGGCATCGAGACCGAGGCGCAGGCGGAGTTCCTCGGCCGATGCGGCTGGCGGTACGGGCAGGGGTGGCTCTTCGGGGTCGCGCAGCCGGGCGCCGCCGTGATCGCGGCGCACTCGCGGCTGTCGACCAGCCTGATCGACCCGAACCCGCGCGAGACCGGCGAGCTGGACCTCAAGGGCCTCGGGGGCTGACCGCGCGGGTCGCGTCGCGGGATGCCCGCGGGACCGACGGCGACGCGCTCAGGCGGCCGGCGTGAGGACCGCCGCGGACGCCTCCGCCAGCGCCTGCGCGGGTGACGTGCGCTCGGGAGCCTCGTCGCCGACCGCGTCGCGCACCATCTGCCAGCGCCGCTGGACCTCGGCGGCGCCGAGGGTGCCGGCGCCGTCCGGGATGTCGGTCAGGACGTGCATCGTGTGCGAGTCGGCGCGGTCAACGGTGATCGCCGTCCACTCGACCGCGACCTGCACCGCGTCGTCCGGATCCACCGTGAACGTGGCCGTGAGGACCACGCCGTTCGACGTCTGCGGCACGCAGCACAGGGTGCTCTGGTTCGAGAGGTAGTTGCCGAGTCCGAACGCCGTCCACATGCCCTCGCCCGCGGGGCCGCCGGGAAGCAGCTCGATCGGCTGAGGCACGTGCGCGTGGTGGCCGACGTAGAGGTCGACCGCGCCCGACTCCGCGATCCGCTCCGCCAGGAGGCGCTGAGCGTCCGTCGGCTCCGTCCGGTACTCGACGCAGCAGTGGACGGACGCGACCACCACGTCCGCGCCGTCCGCGCGCGCCTGCTCGGCGGCCGCGATGATCGGCGCCGCGTCCGACGCCTCCGCGTCGAACAGGTTGACCTCCCAGGGGTCGGCGACCGGCATCCCGTTCGTGCCGTAGGAGAACGAGATCTGCGCCACGCGGATCTCGCGGTCCCCGCTCGACACCGTGTAGAAGGAGGTCTCCGCGGCCTCCTCCGCGGTCCGGGCCGAGCCCGCATGCTGCAGGCCGTTCGCATCGAGCGCGGCGAGGGTCGCCTCGACCCCGCGGACGCCCTTGTCGACCGTGTGGTTCGACGCGGTCGAGCAGCCGTCCCAGCCGGCCTCGGCAAGGTCGCGGACCAGCTCCGGCGGCGAGGAGAACAGCGGGTACCCCGACGGTGACGACCCCTCCGGGGTGACGGGGACCTCGAGGTGGCAGAACGCCAGGTCCGCCCCCGACACGTAGGGGTCCAGCGCGGCCATGAGCGGGCTGTAGTCGTAGCCGTTCTCGCCGGCGGCCGAGCGGTTCACCGGGGTATGCGGGAGGACGTCGCCCGCCGCCACCAGGGTGAACCGCACGGGCGTGGGAGGCTCGGGGCTCGGGCTGGGCGATGCGGTGACCGCGTCCTCCGCGGGCACGGATGCCGCCGGGGCGGCCGCGTCGGACGTCTGCGTCGCGGCCGGCGTGGACGTGGGCGTCGGCAGCGCCTGGAACGCCGCCAGGCCGATCACCGCGCCGATCGCCCCCGCGAGGGTGGCGGCGAGCGCCCCCGCGGCGCCGGGCGTGCGCGCGCGCGACGATCCGTGGCGTGCGGGGCGGCTCATGGCTCAAGTATCGCGCGCCTTGGCGGGGGTCCCGGCCAGGCGGGTCTCGAACCCCACTAGGGTGATGCCGTGACATCCGCTCTGCCCAACCTGCTCACCGTCGCGCGGCTCGTGGTGGTTCCCGTCATGGTCGTGCTCCTGTGGGCCGACGGCGGCGACGAGGGCGCGATGCGCTGGTGGGGCGTCGGACTGTTCATGGCGGCGGCCGCCACGGACTACCTCGACGGCTACCTCGCCCGCCGCTGGGGCGTCGTGAGCTCCTTCGGCAAGCTCGCCGACCCGATCGCCGACAAGGCGCTCGTGCTGGCGGCGCTCGTGATGATCGTGCTGATCGACGGGGTCCCGTGGTGGCCGGTGGTCGTCATCGCGGTGCGCGAGGTCTGGGTGACCGTCGGGCGCCTGCTGGTCGCGGAGGACACCGTCATCGCGGCGTCCCGCGGAGGCAAGCTCAAGACCTTCGCCCAGCTGCTGGCGATCTGGCTCTACCTGCTGCCCGGCACGCCCGCCTGGGTCGACACCGCGGCCTGGTGGGTGCTCATGGCGGCCACCGTGCTGGCCGTCGTCACCGGCGTGGACTACACGATCAAGATCCTGGCGGCGGCGCGCCACCAGCGGGCGGGCGGCCGTGAGCACGGCTGAGCTGCTCGTCGCCCGCCTGGCCGACCGCGGCGAGACGGTGGCCACCGCCGAGTCCATGACCGGCGGCGCCGTCTGCGCCGCGCTGGTCGCCGTGCCGGGGGCGTCGGCGGTCGTGCGCGGGGGCGTGGTCGCCTACACCGTCGAGATGAAGCAGCGCCTGCTCGGCCTGGATGCGTCGCTCATCGAGCGCGCCGGGGTGGTCTCCGAGCAGGTGGCGACCGCGATGGCCGCCGCGGCGCGCACGCTCACCGGAGCGACGTTCGGCATCGCGACCACGGGCGTCGCGGGTCCGGACGGGCACGGCGGACGGGAGGCGGGGACGGTGTGCCTCGCCGTCGCGGGCCCGCGCGGTGACCAGGTGGCGACGGTGCACCTCCCGGGGGACCGCGACGCCGTGCGCACCGGAGCGGTGGAGCAAGCGCTGGCGATGCTGCGCGCGGCGATGGCGGGAGACGTGACAGGGCTGTAACGCGCGCGCCACGGGGGCGGAACAACCGTGGGGTATGGTGCGTTGTGTCAGACATGGACAAGGGCCGCATGACGACGATGAGGGGAGGGCGCATGCCTGTGCTTCGCAACGAGATCGGCGAGGTCCTTCGCGACGCCCGTCTCACGCAGGGCAAGACCCTCCGTGACATCTCCTCGGGAGCGCGCGTCTCCCTCGGCTACCTGTCCGAGGTGGAGCGCGGCCAGAAGGAGGCCTCCTCGGAGCTGCTCGCCTCGATCTGCGACGCGCTCGACGTCCCCATGTCGGACATCCTGCGCGAGGTGTCGGACCGCTTCGCCGCCGCCGAGTCCCTCGACTCCGTGACGATGATGCCGTCGATCCCGGACACCGTCCCCGAGCTGCTCAGCTCGATGCGGTCCCGCTAGGGCGTGAGGCTCAGCGAGTTCTGGGCGCTGGCCGACGCCGTGTTCGGCGAGGCCTACGCGCGCACCCTGGCGCGCGAGCTCGCGCTGTCGGACCTCGAGTCCCTGACCCCCGCCGCCGCGCTCGAGCGCGGGCACGCCCCCCGGGACGTCTGGCACGCGTGGTGCGCCCAGATGGACGTGCCGCTCGACCGGCGCGACGGCGGAGACATCGAACGGCTGGTGCCCCCGCCGCGCCGATGACGCGCCACGGCGTGTCGCTTCCGATCGAACACGCGTTCGATTACTGTGGTCGACAGGACGCCGACCGGCCCGAGCCCTCCCCGACGTGGGAGGCCCCGACCGGCCGGTGTCAGAGGCTCGGCGTAGCGTCGACCTCGACCCGGCATCACCCGCCGCATCAGGCAACGGAAGGAAGCGACATGGCACAGGCACCCGATCGCAGCAAGGCCCTCGAGGCGGCACTCGGTCAGATCGACCGTCAGTTCGGCAAGGGCTCGGCGATGCGCCTGGGCGAGCAGCAGAAGGTCGCCGTGGAGGCGATCCCCACCAGCTCGCTCGCGCTCGACATCGCGCTCGGCATCGGCGGGCTGCCGCGGGGCCGGATCGTCGAGATCTACGGCCCGGAGTCCTCCGGAAAGACCACGGTGGCGCTCCACGCGGTCGCCAACATGCAGAAGCAGGGCGGCACGGCGGCGTTCATCGACGCCGAGCACGCGCTCGACCCGGAGTACGCCCGCAAGCTCGGCGTCGACACCGACAACCTCATCGTCTCGCAGCCCGACACGGGTGAGCAGGCCCTCGAGATCGCCGACATCCTGGTCCGCTCCGGCGGCATCGACATCCTGGTCATCGACTCGGTCGCGGCGCTGGTGCCCAAGGCCGAGATCGAGGGCGAGATGGGCGACAGCCACGTCGGCCTCCAGGCACGTCTCATGTCGCAGGCGCTTCGCAAGATCACGGGTGCCCTCAACACCACCGGCACCACCGCGATCTTCATCAACCAGCTCCGCGAGAAGATCGGCGTGTTCTTCGGCAGCCCCGAGACCACCACGGGCGGCAAGGCCCTCAAGTTCTACGCCTCGGTCCGCCTCGACGTGCGCCGCATCGAGACCCTCAAGGAGGGCACCGAGCCCGTCGGCAACCGCACCCGCGTCAAGGTCGTGAAGAACAAGATGGCGCCGCCGTTCAAGCAAGCCGAGTTCGACATCCTGTACGGCCAGGGCATCTCCCGCGAGGGAGGCATCATCGACCTCGGCGTGGAGCACGGCTTCGTCAAGAAGTCCGGTGCCTGGTACACGTACGAGGGGGACCAGCTGGGCCAGGGCAAGGAGAACGCCCGCAACTTCCTCAAGGACAACCCTCAGCTCGCGGACGAGATCGAGCGCAAGGTGAAGACCAAGCTCGGGGTCGGCGTGCCGATCGGTGAGGAGAGCCAGGACGCCCCCGAGCCCGTCGTCGCGCCCTCCGGCCGCAAGGGCAAGGCGGACTTCTAGTGGCGGGCCCGCGCGGTGCGCGGCGTCGCGAGGACGACGCCGCGCACCGGCGGGCGGCCGAGGCGGCCTCCGACCCCGCCGAGCGCGCGCGCGAGATCGCGCTGCGGCTCCTGACGCACGCGCCCCGGTCGGCATCCCAGCTGCGCGACGGCCTCCTCGCGCGGGACGTCGATCCCGGGACCGCGGAGCTCGTCGTGGACCGGTACATCGAGGTCGGCCTGCTCGACGACTCCGCGCTCGCCGCGACCATCGTGCGAACCCGGCACGCGGAGCGGGGCCAGGCCGGTCGGGCCATCCGGCAGGAGCTCCGCCGCAAGGGTTTCGACGACCACGACATCGAGACGGCGCTCGCCCAGGTCGACGAGGACGACGAGCGTCGGCGCGCCTCCGAGCTCGCCGCGCGCCGGTGGCACCAGCTGGCGTCGCACCCGGACGAGGTGCGCACCAGGCGCGTGGTCGCCATGCTCGGCCGCAAGGGCTACTCGAGCTCGCTCGCATTCGCCCTCGTGCGAGACTTGCGAGATGCCGATAGTCAGGAGGACCACTAAGCGGAGGGAGCCGGGATGCCGACGTCGGTGATCGTCCTGGTGCTCCTGGGCGCCTCCCTGGTCGCCCTGCTGCTGGTCCTGTTCGCCCGCCGAGAGGCCCGCGCCGAGCGGGAGGCCGGCCGTCGCGAGGCCGAGTCGCTGCGCGAGGACGCACGCGCCAGGCTGACCGAGGCCAAGCGTCGGGAGGAGCTGGCGCTGGCCCGTGAAGCGGAGATCGCCGCCGATCACCGGCAGGCGCAGCAGTACGCGCGCTCGCTCGAGGAACGGGCGGCGGTCGTGGTGCGTGACGAGAAGCGGCTCGCGCAGGAGCGCGCGCACGTCGATCAGGAGCGCGCGGCGGCCCTGGCGGATGTCGCCGGCACCACCCCTGAGGAGGCCCGGGAGGAGCTCCGCGCGGCCCTCGTCGCCGAGGCGCGCGCGAAGGCCGCGGGCGAGGTCCGGCGCATCGAGCGCCGCACCCGTGACCAGGCCGACCTCCGCGCCAGGGAGATCCTCGTGGACGCGATGCAGCGTCAGGCCCAGGCCACGTCGACCGAGCACGGCACCACGTGGGTCGACCTGCCGAGCGAGGAGATGAAGGGCCGCATCATCGGGCGCGAGGGTCGCAACATCCGCGCGTTCGAGGCGCTCACCGGGGTGAACGTGCTGGTGGAGGAGGGCGTCAACGCCGTCCAGCTCTCCTGCTTCGACCCCGAGCGACGGGAGATCGCGGAGGTCATGCTCGCGGCGCTCGTCCAGGACGGCCGCATCCAGCCCCAGCGCGTGGAGGCCGCGTACGCGCGTGCCGTCGCGGGCGCCTCGCAGCGCCACCGCGACGCCGGGCTCGATGCGATCGCCGCGGCCGGGATCAGCGCGGTCCCTGCCGAGATGGTCGAAGTGCTCGGGCGGCTCCGGCTGCGGACCTCGTACGGGCAGAACGTGCTCGCCCATCTGGTCGAGTCCGCCCAGCTCGCGGAGGACATCGCCCGCGCTGTCGGCGCCGACGTCGAGGTCGCGCGGCGGGCCGCGTTCCTCCACGACATCGGCAAGGCCTTCACGCACGACCTCCCCGGCACCCACGCGGCCGTCGGCGCACGCTTCGCGGCCGAGCACGGCGAGGAGCCGCTGGTGGTCGCCGCCATCGCCGCCCACCACGACGAGGTGCCGCAGGAGAGCGTCGAGGGGGTGATCGTCCAGGTCGCCGACGCCCTCTCCGCGGCCCGACCCGGCGCCCGGCGGGAGGACCTCGACGCGTACGTGTCGCGGATGGAGACCCTCGAGGAGCTCGTCGCGGCACACGAGGGCGTCACGCGAGTGCTGGCGATGTCGGCCGGGCGCGAGGTCCGCGTGATCGTCGAGCCCGACGAGGTCGACGACGAGGGCACGCAGGCGCTGGCGCGTACAATTGCGGGGCACATCAGCAAGGAATTCACCTTCCCCGGAGAGATCAAGGTGACGGTGATCCGCGAGCTACGCGCGGACGCCGTCGCAGGACAGGCATGACCCAGACTTCCCCCGCACCCACGTACCTCGTCAGGACGCTCGGGTGTCAGATGAACGTTCACGACTCCGAGCACATGTCGGGCCTGCTCGAGCAGGCCGGGTACGCCGCCGCGCCCGCGGGCGCCGACGTCGCGGACGTGGTCGTGATCAACACCTGCGCAGTGCGCGAGAACGCCGCGACGCGCCTGTACGGCAACCTCGGGCAGCTCGCGGCCGTCAAGGCGGAGCGTCCCGGGATGCAGATCGCCGTCGGTGGCTGCCTCGCGCAGAAGGACCGCGGCGAGATCGTCACCCGCGCGCCGTGGGTCGACGTCGTCTTCGGCACGCACAACATCGACGTGCTGCCCGCGATGCTCGAGCGCGCGCGTCACAACGCCGCCGCGCAGGTCGAGATCGAGGAGTCGCTCAAGGTCTTCCCGTCGACGCTGCCCTCGAGACGCGACTCTCACGCGTCCGGCTGGGTGTCGATCTCGGTCGGGTGCAACAACACCTGCACCTTCTGCATCGTCCCGTCGCTGCGCGGCAAGGAGCGCGACCGGCGTCCCGGCGAGATCCTCGCCGAGGTGGAGGCGCTGGTCGCCCAGGGCGCCGTCGAGGTCACGCTCCTGGGTCAGAACGTCAACTCCTACGGCGTCGAGTTCGGCGACCGCGGCGCATTCGCTAAGCTCCTGCGCGCCTGCGGCGAGATCCCCGGCCTCGAGCGCGTGCGCTTCACCTCGCCCCATCCCGCGGCCTTCACCGACGACGTGATCGAGGCGATGGCCGCGACGCCGAACGTGATGCCGAGCCTCCACATGCCGCTGCAGTCGGGGTCCGATCGGGTGCTTCGCGCGATGCGCCGCTCGTACCGCTCGGAGCGGTTCCTCGGCATCATCGACCGCGTGCGGACGGCGATGCCCGAGGCGGCGATCACCACCGACATCATCGTCGGGTTCCCCGGCGAGACCGAGGAGGACTTCGCCGAGACCCTCCGGGTGGTCGAGGCGTCGCGGTTCACGTCGGCCTTCACCTTTCAGTACTCGCCGCGCCCGGGCACGCCCGCGTACGAGCTGGAGCCGCTCCCCAAGGCGGTGGTGCAGGAGCGCTTCGAGCGCCTCGTCGCGCTTCAGGAGCGCATCACGCTGGAGGACTCGCGGGCGCTGGTCGGCCGCGACCTCGAGCTCTTGGTGCTGGACTCGGGTGGACGCAAGGACGGCGAGTCGGCGCGGATGTCCGGGCGTGAACCCGGCAACCGCCTGGTCCACTTCTCCGTGCCCGCCGGCGAGGCCACGCCCCGTCCCGGCGACATGGTGCGGGTCCGCGTCACGCACGGTGCGCCGCATCACCTGATCGCCGACTCCGGTCTCGATGGAGGGCTGTACCAGGTGCGACGTACGCGCGCCGGCGACGCCTGGGACGCGGCGCAGGCCGACGACCACGATCACGGCGGCGACGCGTGCGGCACCGGAGGCGGTGCCGCCGGACCGGTCGGGCTCGGCATCCCGACGCTGCGCCGCGCGTGACGACGCCTTCGGGTCCGACCGCGGCGAGGGACGATGCGCCGGTGATCGTCGCGGTGGTGGGCGCCACGGCGACGGGCAAGTCCGCCGTGAGCCTCGACCTCGCCGGGGCCCTCGACGGCGAGATCGTCAACGCCGACTCGATGCAGTTCTACCGCGGCATGGACATCGGCACCGCCAAGCTGCCGCTCGGCGAGCGGCGCGGGATCCCTCACCACCAGCTCGACACCCTCGACGTCCACGAGGACGCCTCGGTCGCCAGATTCCAGGCCGAGGCGCGCGCCGACATCGCCGCGATCCACGCGCGCGGCCGGCGCGCGATCGTGGTGGGCGGCTCGGGCCTGTACCTGCGCGCGCTTCTCGACGTGTTCGAGTTCCCGGGCACCGATCCCGCGCTGCGCGCCGCGCTCGAGGCACGCGCGGACGCCGAGGGGCCGGGCGCGTTGCATCGCGAGCTGGCCGCCGCGGACCCGGAGGCCGCAGCCAAGATCCCGCCGCAGAATGTGAAGCGCCTGGTCCGCGCCCTCGAGATCATCACGCTGACTGGATCGACGCGGAGCTCGCTTCCCCGGCACGCCTACGCCGCGCCCGCGGTCACCATCGCCCTCGAACTCGCCTACGACGTGCTCGACCCGCGGATCGGCGCCCGGGTCGACGCGATGTGGGAGCAGGGCCTGGTCGACGAGGTGCGCGGCCTCGAGGCGCGAGGGCTGCGGGAGGGCGTCACCGCGCGCCGGGCGGTCGGATACGCCGAGACGCTGCGTCATCTCGACGGCGAGCTCGACGCCGAGGAGACGCGCGAGCTGATCGCGCAGCACACGCGCCGGCTCGCGCGGAAGCAGGCCCAGTGGTTCCGCCCGGACCCGCGGGTGCGCTGGATCGGCGCGCCCGTCGGCCCCGACGATGTCGCTCGCGCCTCCGCCGACGCGCTCGCCCAGGTGCGGGCCGCCGACGCGGCCTGACCCGCGCATCGTCCCCCGTAGGCTGGGCCCCATGACGACGCTCCCGTTCACCAAGGGCCATGGCACCGAGAACGACTTCGTGCTGCTGTACGACCCGGCGGGCGAGATCGACCTCACCCCGGATCGTGTCGCGTACCTGTGCGACCGCCGTGCCGGGATCGGCGGGGACGGAGTGATCCGCGCGGTGCGTGCGGGCGTCCTCGAGGCCGGGGCGGACCTTGCCCCCGACACCTGGTTCATGGACTACTGGAACTCGGACGGGACCACCTCCGAGATGTGCGGCAACGGCGCACGCGTGTTCGGCGCACTCCTCGAGCGTCACGCGGGCGAGGACCTCACGGGGGGCCTGACCTTCGGCACGCGCGGCGGGCCGCGCACGATCACCAGGCTCGACGACGGCCGCTACGCGATCGGGATGGGCGTGCACCGGCTCGGCGACACGGCCGCCGGCTTCGACGCCGAGGTGGAGGCGCGCGGGCTCGACCTCGCGCGGCCGGCTCTCTCGGTCGACATGGGCAACCCCCACCACGTGGTCGCGCTCGCCCACACCGGCGAGCTCGACGCCCTCGACCTGACCGCCGCCCCGGCGGTGTCGCCCATGCCTCCGCACGGCAGCAACGTCGAGTTCGCCGTCGCGCTGGGCTTCGAGGACGTGGCCGGCGAGCACCGCGGCCGGGTGCGCATGCGGGTGCACGAGCGAGGCTCCGGCGAGACCCGCTCGTGCGGCACGGGCGCGTGCGCCGTCGCGCTCGCGATGCGCTTCTGGGCGGGTCTCGACGCTCCGGACGTGTGGGACGTCGAGGTGCCCGGCGGTGTGGTGACCGTCCGGGTCTCGCGGGACTCGACCGTGCTCGAGGGGCCCGCGGTGCTCGTGGCCGAGGGCATGGTCGACCTGCCGGGCTGACCGTGCACCCCATCGAGGCAGGCGACGACGGCGTCGCACGGATCCACCCCGCCGACGCCGACGAGTGGCGTGCGTGGCTCGAGCAGCATCACGCGGAGGCCACCGGGGTCTGGGTGGCGATGTGGCGACACGGAGCGGGCCGCGCCGGCCTCACCTACGAGGACCTGGTGCGGCAGGCCCTCTGCTTCGGGTGGATCGACGCGATCACGCGCAGGCTCGACGACTCGCGGACGCTGCAGTACTGCGCGCCGCGCCGGCGCGGCTCCGGCTGGGCGCGCAGCAACAAGGTCCGCCTGGCCGAGCTCGAGCGCGCGGGGCTCATGGCTCCCTCGGGCGCCGCGGTGGTCGCCGCGGCGAAGGCAGATGGCTCGTGGACGATGCTCGACGACGTCGAGGACCTTGTCGTACCGCCCGATCTCGCCGAGGCCCTGGCGAGCCGCCCGGGCGCACGGGAGGCCTGGGAGGGCTTCTCGCCGTCCGCCCGGAAGCAGATGCTCGGGCACGTCGCCATGGCGCGCCGTGAGGCGACGCGCGCCGCGCGCATCGTCGCGATCGCCGATGCCGCCGCGCGCGGCGAGCGGCTGTAGCGAGGCCGGGTCAGGCGGCCACGCGGAGCACGCGGAACCCCTTCGAGCTCGCGACCTTGTCGACCGCGCCCCAGCCCTGGTCGCCGAGCCATCGCGCCAGCGAGTCCGCGCCCAGGTTGCGCTGCACCACCAGGAAGGCCTCGCCGCCGGGCGCGAGACGGGGGAGCCAGGTCGCGAGGAGCTCGTGCAGCGCGGCCTTGCCGATGCGGATCGGCGGGTTCGACCAGATGGTGTCGAAGGTGGCCCCGGCCGGGACCTCGTCCGGACGCATCGCGGCCACGGGTGCGAGCGCGTGATGGCGCCCGATGCGGTCGGCGTTGCGCCGGAGCAGGTCGAGGGCACGCTCGTTGACGTCGATCGCCGTGACGTCGTCGGGTCCGCGCAGCGCCGCGTCGAGGGCGATGGGCCCCCACCCGCAGCCGATGTCGAGGACGCGTCCCCGCGGGTCCGGCACCTGCGCGAGCAGCACCCGCGTGCCCAGGTCGACGTGG
>NZ_JAUHPZ010000005.1:0-152083 GCF_030418375.1 Demequina lignilytica | reverse complement strand
GGGATCCGATCATCCACCCTGGTAGACATGTGAATTCGGGCCCGCCCGACCCAGCCTGGGGACATCAGTCGGAACGGGGAGCGCCTTCGACTCGCGGCGTGGCCGCGCGGCCGGAAGGCGCGGAATCCAAGCGCTCCTCGCCGTGTGCCCACCTCCAGCCCTACCGGCCCGATAGCGTGGACCCGAGGAGGCCGACGATGTCCCACCCCGAGGTGCCGGAGGCGCCGCACACAGGCGCACCACCCACGGGCGCACCACATGAAGGCGCACCGCCCACGGGCGCCTCGCGTCCGGCGACCGCACCCCCTCCGCGCCTCGCCGGCTCCCACGCCCGCCGTCAGCTGAGCCTCGCCTACTCGATCAACATGGCCTACTTCCTGTGGTTCTGGGTCGCGCTCGCGCTGGGCTACTGGGTGTTCTCGTGGTTCGGCAGGGTCCCCGGCGAGGACACCCTGCGCGAGGCCGGCCCGCTCGGCTGGGTGGCGATCCTGGCGGGCGGGATGGTGCTGGGCGCGCCGAGCTGGATCGGCATGCGCTACGCCCGCCGCGCAAGGCGCGCCGGCGTCGGCGTCCGTGCCACGCGCGCGCTCGCCTTCAACATCGCCCTCGCCGCCGCGGCGATCCTCATCATCGGCCTCGGTTCGTAGGCCGGCGCTGGGTCGCCGCGGAGCGGCCGCTCACCCCAGCGTGTCGAGGTCCCCGTCCAGCACGTGCACCTGCCGCGCCACGGCGGCCCGCGCCAGCGCCCGCGCCCGCGAGCGCCGCCACGCCAGCCCGACCGCCACCACCGCGCCCGTCACCGCTCCCTCGAGCAGCGCCCACAGCAGGTGATGCGGGATCAGCACCTCGAGCGCCGCGCCGGACACCGCCACCGCGGCACCGCCCATGGCGAGCACCCCGACCAGCACCACCGACGAGGCGAGAACGCTCGCCCCTGCCGCCAGCGCCGCGGCACCGACGCGCCAGGCATCGGAGATCGACCCCACAGACCCGGTCCCGGCCACCAGCCGCAGCACGCCGCGATAGACGGCCCACCCGACCAGCACACCGACCACGCCCATCACGACCACGTTCGCGCCCAGCGCCAGGACTCCCCCGTCAGCGAGCACCAGCGCCTCCAGCGCCAGCACCGCGGCCATGACCACGAGCCCCAGCCACGGCCCGAGCGCGATCGCGAGCAGCGCACCGCCCACCAGGTGGGCGGTGTGGGCGCCGTACACCGGCACGTCCACCAGATGCGCGACCAGCACGGCGCCGGCCCCCACCAGAGCCGAGGCGACCCGCGGGCTCCCGCGCCGCAGGCTCCAGCCGGCGGCACCGACCGCCCCCACCGCCGCGACCCCCGTCACCGTCAACGCCACGGGATCGAGCACTCCATCAGGGATATGCATGATCGCCCCCTCTCACCGAACCACCGAACCACCGAAGACCCTCAGGACAGCACCGCGGCGGGCGCCGAGTACGCACAGCTGTTGACCGCCGCGATCTCCCGCGCGGTCGTTTTCCGCAGCCGGGTGAGCCGCATGGGGCCGATCCAGTCGCAGATCCAGTCCCAATGCAGCGTCACGTAGCCGCCGGGCCTGATCTCGGGCGCGAGCGTCTGCCCGTCCCGCCGGAACCTCGCGAGCTCCGCCGTCGGCGGCGCGAGGCTGAGGATCCCGTTCTCCCAGACGAGGTGCCGGCTCTCGACCAGCGCGGTGTCGCCCTCGATCGACAGCACCTGCCCACAGCGGATCCGGCACTTGTCGAGCACCTCGAGCGGCCCGTCGACGTGCCCGTTCCGCAGCAGCCCCACCCACGGGTACACGGCGAACACGTGGAAGTTGTGGTGCGGGGTCCCGCCGGCGGTGACGGCCGCGACCAGCCGTTCGAACTCCAGCCGGGTGAGACGCGGCCGGAACCTCTCCTCGAGGGACGAGGCGAAGGACGCTCCCCCGCAGCGGTCCAGCTCGGGACCGCCGAGCCAGTAGGTCTCCACTACCACCGGGTCGAGCGGCGCCCGTCCCAGGCACTCGCCGATGTGCTCCAGGTACGGCCACGCCCCCTCGAACGCCCGGACCACCTCCTCGAGACCGGGTCCGGACGCGCCGGCGCTCACCCTTTCGAGGAGCTCGTCGGCGCGGTCCGGACCGCAGTAGCCCAGGTCGTTCGGCGGGAAGGCGTAGCGGCCGAACAGGAGCGCGCCCTTGTCGGTGGGCGCGAGGTCGCCGGCGGGCGGCGCGGGACGATGCGGGGCGTGGGGGCGGTGCAGCTGGTCGGGACGATGCGCGGTGTCGGTCATGAGGCGGCCCTCCTGGGAGCGGGGTTGCGATGGCGAGCAGGAGCGATCCACACGAGCAGCCCGCCGGTGAGCATGAGCGCGAGCCACGGCGCCTGCGCGCCCAGAGCGGCCCCGTCGAGCACGCCCGCGAGCGCCGCCGTCACCAGCGCGCCGAGCACGAGCACAGCGGTCACGTCGACCGCCTGCGCCCGCGCGAGCGCCTGGTGCCACGTCAGCACGTAGCCCGCGAGCAGCACGCCCGTGACTATCACCCACGACCACTGCGCAGCGGTCGCGGGCATCACGGCCCCCAGCCTGCCGGTGGCGCCGCACCACGCGAGCAGCGCGAGCGACCCTCCGGCCATGCGGGTGATCGACACCGTCCACGGCGTCATCCCCGCCAGCAGCCGCTTCGCGACCACCACCTCGACGGCCCACAGCGCCGTCGCTCCGGCGACCAGAGCGGTCCCCGGGTCCCCCACGAGACTGATGTCCCCCGCCAACCCCAGCTGCGCGAGGACCAGCAGCGCGATCGCGCCCAGGTGCCACCACGTGAGCCGCTCCTTCAGCACCACCACGGCGAGCACCGCGACCCCGACCACCAGGAGCTTGTGCAGGAACGCCGCCTGCGTCGACGCGGTCGACGCGAGCCCCTCGAAGAACATCACGAACGGCACCGCGCCGCCCAGCACCGCGACGTAGGCGAGCCCGGCCCACTGCCCCGGCCGTGCCGGCCGGGTGAACGATGCGGCGCTCCCCCCACGCGAGCGCCGTACCGTCGCGAACACCAGCCCGATCACCAGCGCCGCCATGAGGTTCTTGGCGGTGGTGTACGCGGTCGCGTCGCCGTACGCGGCGACCCCGTTGCCGTTGACGTACACCGCCACGCCGGAGATCAGCGCGGTCACCCCCGCGAGCGCCAGCCCGGTCCTCCGTGCCGCCTTCATGACGCCACCTCCATCGGCTCCTGCAGGTGCCACGCGTTCCGGATCTCGAGGGCGTCGCGCGCCCGCTCCGGCTCGAGCTCCTCGAGCACGATCCCGGAGTTGATCAGCACCCACGTCCCCACGGCCGGCACCACGCCCGGGATGAGCGCGGCCGCATCCCGCAGCCTCGCGCCGACGCGCACGCTCACGCGCCCGTCGGCGTCGACGGACTCGACGCGGCCGATCTCACCCAGGCACATGGCTACTCCTTCGCCTGACCCACGAGGTGCTCGTGCAGCAGCTTGCGGGCGTCGCGGTCGGTCAGCCGCTCGATGGCGAACCCGGCCTTGACCAGCACCCAGTCGCCCACCTCGATGTCCTCGTCGACGAACGACAGCTCGAGCACCTCCTCGCGCATGCCGTCGTGCTCGACCACCGCGCGCCCGTCCTGATGCACCTCGACCACCTTGGCGAGCTCCGTGTCCTGCATCACCGCACCTCTTCCGTGTCCATCTCCTTGAGCGCGACGAGCACGGCATGCACCGCATCGTCGACCCGCTCCGTGACCTCCGGGGACATCCGACCGTGCTGGAACGTGGCCGCCTCGACGCCCACCACCGTGACCCGCCGCGGCAACGTGCCGAGCGTGCGCGACAGCTCGACCGCGCCCGCCAGTCCGAACGCGTGGCTGCCGCCGCGCCCCGCGGCCGTGAACGCGTGCGTCGGCAGCGGCTCCGCGCCGGCGCCCACCTCCCGCACGTGCACCGCGCCCGGCGGCCCGCCCGAGGCCACCGCGTCGATCACCACGGCGCCCGCGGCGCCGTCCCACGCCTGCGACAGCGACAGCGGGTCCTCCAGCGGGATCACCCGGACCCCCGGGAGGGACGATGCGGCGATCCGTTCCGCGACCACCCCGCCCACGGCATCGTCCCCGCGATCGGGGCTGCCGAGGCCGATGACCAGCTTCTCGCTCATGATCGCTTCACCCGCAGATCGAGGAAGTGGGTGGCGCAGGAGATGCACGGGTCGTAGTTGCGGATGGCCTCCTCGCAGCGGTGGGTGAGCATGTGGTCGTCGAGGTCGGCCCACTGCTCGGCCGCCGTCCGCAGGTCCATCTCGATGGAGGCCTGGTTCTGGGAGGTGGGGGGCACGATCTGCGCGTCGCTGATGATCCCCTCGTCATCGATGACGTAGCGATGCCAGATCAGCCCTCGCGGGGCCTCGGAGGCGCCGATCCCCTCCCCCGCCCGGGGCGCGACCGGTACGGACGGCGGATAGCCGTCGCGCCAGTGGTCGATGATGCTGAGCGCCTCCTCGAGCGCGTACACGAGCTCGACGGCCCGCACGATGATCGACTTGAACGGGTTCCGGCACGTCTCCCCCAGGCCGGCCTTGAGCGCGCTGTCCTGGGCCAGCGGGCTGAGCTGATCGAAGTTCAGCGAGTACCGCGCGAGGGGGCCCACGAAGTAGGTGCCGCCGTCGAAGCGGGCGTGCAGCGCGTTCGAGTGCTCGACGTGGAATTCCTCGATGTGCTGAGCGAGCTCGGCGACCGGGAAGCGCACGCCGGAGGTCGCGACCACCTCGGTGCCGCGCTCGAGCGGGTAGCCCTCGGGGTGGCGCAGCGCGACGTACGTGTACTCCTGCTCCATCGCAGGGAAGTCGAAGGTCGACACCAGCTCGACGGCGGCGAGCGCGTCCTCGAGGCTCTGCGCGAGGGCGGGCCGCAGCGTCAGCAGTTCGGCGACGGTCGGCATCCGGTAGAAGCCGCCGACCTTCACGTTGACCGGGTGGATCGCGCGGCCCCCGACCACGGTCATGAGGTCGTTGCCCGCCTTCTTGATCCGCAGGGCCATCTTGACCACGTCCGGCATGACCTTCGCCATGTCGAGGGCGCTCTCGTACCCGAGGAAGTCGGGCGCGTGCAGCATGAAGATATGCAGGGCGTGGGACTCGATCCACTCGCCGCAGTACAGCAGCCGCCGCATCAGCTGGATCTCGGGCGTGGTGGTCACCCCGCAGATGGTCTCCATCGCCTCGGTGGACGCGGACTGGTACGCCACCGGGCAGATCCCGCAGATGCGCGCCGTGATGTCCGGCGGCTCCGTGAACTTGCGGCCCCGCAGGAAGCCCTCGTAGAACCGCGGCGGCTCGAAGATGTTGAGCTTGACGTCCACCACCTTCCCGTCGCGGTACTCGATGTGCATGCCGCCCTCGCCCTCGACGCGAGCGAGCATGCCGACGTGCATCACCTGCCCGCCGTCCTTCAGCTGATGGGTCATCGCGCACCCGCCTCCACGGCCTCGGACGCCGCCCGGAACTCCGGCGCCCCCGCGTTGAAGGTGCGGTAGACGCGGACGATGTCCCGGTCGTCCATCCCCAGCTCCGCCAGCTGCCGCGTGAGCGCCTCGGTGTTGGGCGAGTCCGACGGCCCGAAGCAGCCGTAGCAGCCGCGCCCGTAGCTCGGGCACAGCGCCCCGCAGCCAGCCTGCGTGACCGGCCCCAGGCAGGGCGTGCCGGTGGCGACGGGGACGCAGAGGTTGCCCTTGAGCTTGCACTCGACGCACACCGAGTAGGTCGGGATCCGCGGCTTGCGACCGTTGAGGTACGCGGCGAGCACCTCGACCAGCTGGGCCTTGTCCACCGGGCAGCCGCGGAGCTCGTAGTCGACGTCGACGTGGCTGGCGATCGGGGTCGACGTGTCGAGCGTCGAGAGGTACTCGGGGTGGGCGTAGACGATCGAGCGGAACGCGTCGACGTCCGCGAAGTTGCGCAGCGCCTGGATGCCGCCGGCGGTCGCGCACGCGCCGATGGTCACCAGCGTGGCGGACTGCTCGCGGATCTCGTGGATGCGGCGCACGTCCTCGGGGGTGGTGATGGAGCCCTCGACCAGCGACAGGTCGTACGGTCCGGCGACGATCGCCCGAGTGGCCTCCGGGAAGTAGGCGATGGTGACGGAGTCGGCGATCTGGAGGAGCTCGTCCTCGCAGTTGAGCAGGCTCAGCTGGCAGCCGTCGCAGGAGGCGAACTTCCACACCGCGAGCTTGGGCTTGGGGGCCGCGGGCGTCGCCGCTGCGGGGGTCTCGACGTGGGGATGCGTGTGCGGGTGGCCGTGCTCCGCCGTGTCCTCACCCGCGCCCGCGGGGGACGATGCATCGATCGGTATGTCGCCCATGACACGCCTCCTCTTGCGACGGTATGCCGCCAGCGAGGAGACGAAAGGGACCTAGGTCCGGGGACGAGCGGGAAAGGCTACTCCGGTGCGGCCTCGCGGGACTCGTTCGCCACGCCGTAGGGCACATGGACGCCCATGATGAAGCTGGTGGCGTCCTCGAGGTGGGTGGCCTGGTCGTCGAAGAAGATGTGCGGCCGCATCACCTCGAGCACCCGCGCCTTGGAGACGCCGCCCAGGAAGAACGCGTCGTTGACCTCGACGCCCCAGTCCCGCAGGGAGCGCACGGCGCGCTCGTGCGACGGGGCCGCGCGGGCGGTGACCAGGGAGATGCGCAGGCGCTCCTCGTAGGCCGGGTCGGACTCCTTGCGGGTCCGCTCGAGCGCCTGGATGCGGTTGAGGTCCTTGAGCAGCGGCTGTAGCAGTCCCGGCTGGAGGGCGTGCTCGCGGCGGGTGACCTCGTGGTCGCGGAACGCCTCCATGCCGGCGGACTTGAAGATCCGCTCGGAGCCGTCGTCGGCGAGGACGCCGTCGAAGTCGAAGGCGATCCTCAGGCCCGGGTCGGCGGGGTCGTACGCGGCGGCCGAGGGCAGGACGTGCCCGGCGGGGAAGCCGGCGGCGATCGCATCGTCCACGTCCGCGCGGTTGCCCGAGAGGAACAGCGACATCTGCAGCGCGCCGATGTACTGGTAGGGCGCCACCCCCTGCGTGAAGACCGCGCGGGTCATCGTCAGCCCGTGGGCCTCGATGGAGCGCATGACGCGCAGTCCCGTGCTCGGGTCGTTCTGCGACAGCACGATGATCTCGACCACCGGGTCGCCGTCGCGCAGATCGTTGAGCGCGAGCAGGCGCTGGACGAAGGGGAAGGCGGCGCCGGGCTCGAGCACCTCGTCGATCCGCTCGTCCTGGTAGCGGCGGTAGGCGTACTCGCCGTGCTCCCGGAAGTAGGCGTCGGACTCGGCCAGGTCGAACAGCGCGCTGGAGGCGACGCCCACCACGAGACGTTCGTCGAGTTCGTAACGCATGCGCGGGAGGGCTCCTCAGGGTCCGGGGTCGGACTATCGACCTTACCCGCCCCCACCGACGCCGGGCACCGGGTGCACCAACTGTTCACACGGCCGCAACGCGACGGCTACAGCTGACGCACCGCCATGAGGGGCTCGAGCCGGTCGTAGCCCAGCACGGGCCCGTCGACGCAGATGAACAGCTCCCGCAGCTGGCAGTGACCGCACAGCCCGACGCCACACTTCATCGACCGCTCCATGCTGAGCCGGATCCGGTCCTTCGGGATGCCGCGGGAGACCAGTGAGGTCGCGGCGGACCGCATCATCACCTCGGGCCCGCACACGAAGGCGAAGGCGTTCCGCGGGTCGAAGCCCGCGCGCGTCACCAGCTCGGTGACGAACCCGACCCTGCCCTTGTACCCGTACGGCGCGTTGTCGACCGTCATCTGGAGGTTGACGTCGTTCAGGTCCGCCCAGCGGTGCATCTCGTGGCCGTAGAGGATGTCGTCCGGGGTGCGGGAGCCGTAGAGCAGCAGCACCTTGCCGTACCGCTCGCGGTGCGCGAGCACGTCGAGGATCGCGGGCCGCAGCGGCGCCAGCCCGATGCCGCCGGTGACGAACACGACGTCCCTGCCCTCCGCATCGTCCACGTCCCAGGAGGTCCCGAAGGGGCCGCGGACGCCCACCTCGGTGCCGGGCGCGGCCTCGACCAGCGCGCGGGTGACGGCGCCGACGTTCCTGATCGTGTGCTCGAGGGGGGCCGGGCTGCGGGGGTCGCCGGAGATCGAGATCGGGACCTCGCCCACGCCGAACGCGTGGAGCATGGTGAACTGCCCCGCCCGGAACTCGAGCGGCGGGCCGTCGACCGGATCGAGCAGCAGCGTGAACGTGTCGCGCGTGTCCTGGCGGACGTGGGTGATGACGTAGCGCCGCGGGACCATCGGGTCCGTGGTGGGCGCGGGGGACGATGCGACGGAGGCGGTCATGGCGCACCTGCCGCGTGGGTGGGATCGCCACCGACACTGTTGACGCTGCGGATGTCGTCCATGACACGCCTCCACCGTCGACGGTATGCCTCGCTCGCGCGCACGGGAGGGACCTTGGTCCGGGGCTGGCGATGTGGGCGCTCACCTGGGGGGAGTTCCGGCGGGTAGAGCGACAACACGAGGGATAACACCTAGATTGACAGCAGACCAACGGGGAGGCGTCGGATGAGTCGAGGTGCGCGGTGACCACCGGCTCGACCCCTGTCCACCGCAGCGCCCTCGAGCGCCTGCAGAGGACCGTCTACTTCGCGACGGGGCTCGCGACCGCGCTGTTCGCGGCGCTGCTGTCGAGCGGGCCCAACGGGTTCGTCGCGCAGCTCGACCAGCTGGTGGTCCCGTTCGGCGCGTTCACCGTGCTGGTGGGCAATGCCGTGCCGGCGAGCCTCGCGATCCTGGCGTGGGTGCTGCCGATCCGCGCGTTGCGGATCCTGGTGACGGGGTCGGCGGCGGGGTTCGTCGCCTCGCAGCTCATGTGGGTGCCGATGATGACGGCGGACACGCTGGCGGACGGCGCGGCGCCGTGGCTGCAGGGCTTCGGGGCGATCTACGCGACGCTGCTCGCGGTCGCGTGGGGGAAGCCGATCGTGTGGGTGTTCCCGATCGTCCAGGGGCCGATGGTCGCGACCGTCGAGTATCTCTCCGCCGGAGGGAACCTCGAGCAGTCGCTGCTGGACGGCATGGGCGCGCTGGTGACCAACCTGATCCTGATGGGCGCCGGCGCGGGAGCCGTCAACGCGGCCGCCCGGCAGGACCAGGAGGCGGAGCACGCACGCGCGGTGGCGGCCCACGAGGCGGCGCTGCGCACCGCGGAGCGCGAGCAGGCACGCATCAACGCGCTGGTGCACGACGACATCATGTCGGTGCTCCTCGCCGCGGTCCGCACCCCCGACTCCCCCGCCGTGGCGGAGCAGGCGCAGCAGGCGCTCGCGTCCGTCGCGACCATCCGGGAGACGCGCACGCGCGCCTCGGCCTACGCGCCCGGCGAGGTGGTCGCGGTGCTGCGCACCACGGCGAACGAGGCCGGCGAGGACATCGTGGTGACGTCGGACGTGACCACGCTGGACCACGTCCCGGCGCAGGTGGTCGCCGCCCTCGCGGAGGCGACAAGGGAGGCGCTCCGGAACAGCATGATCCACGCGGGCGGCCCCGAGGTGCGGCGCGAGCTCGCCGTGACGATCACGGAGGGCGAGGTGCACGTCACCGTGCGCGACGACGGCCGCGGCTTCAACCCCCGCACCGTGCCGCCGCGCCGGCTCGGACTCGCGGTCAGCATCCACGGGCGCATGAACGCGCTGTCCGGCGGCGGTGCGCGGGTGGTCTCCTCCCCCGGCGCTGGCGCGAACGTCGAGCTGTGGTGGCGCGCGGAGGACGTCCAGTGAGCGCGCCGGTCGACGTCGAGGCCACCGCCGTGCCGGGGTCCGCCGGGCCGGACACGGCGCCCCGCCGGCGCGGCACGGACATCAGCCAGCTGGTCGGGCTGCACACCAGCGGTGCCCTGGCGATCCTCGGGGTGTACCTGATCTCGAACGTGGCGTTCGTCGCGACCACGGCGGACATCCTGGTCCACCCGTGGGCGTCGTGGCTGGCGGTGGCGCTGGTCTCCGTGGGAGGCGTGGTCGTGTCGCGGCCGCACCCGGACCCGTTCTCGAGCCGGCTGACGTACCTGGTCATGGCGATCGTCGTGGTGTCCACGGTGCTGGTCGCGTACGCGCTGCCGGACTCGGGCTCACTGGGACGCGCGACCTGGCATCTGGGGGCGAACACGTGGCTACTGTGGTTCCTGATCTTGCGGCGGCGGATCATCCGCGCGTGGATCACGGGCGTGCTGATGCTGCTCATCACCATGGCGTGGGCGGAGCTGTCGGGGCGCGGCCTGGTCTCAGGTCTGATGCTCGCGAGCCCGCAGGTGATGCTGCTGCTGATCGCGACGCTGTTCGGCGCGGGGCTGCGCCGGTCGACGGCGCGGATCAACGCGCTGGCGCAGCGGTCGCTCGACGCGGCGGCCGCCGCCGGCGCCGTCGAGGCCGCGCGGCGCATCCAGGACCAGCGTGCCGACGAGCTCGCCGAGGTCGCCGTGCCCGTCCTCACAGCGATCGCGACCGGGGCGGCGCTGACGGACGATGCGCGGGCCGAGATCATCCGCGTCGAGGCCCAGCTGCGGGACTCGGTGCGCGGCCGCGGGCTGGCGATGCCTGCGGTGGTCGCTGCGGCGACCCGCGCCCGCGAGCGCGGCGTCGAGGTGACGCTGCTGGACGACCGGAACGTGCCGCTCACCGGGGAGGAGTCGCTTGCTGTGGTCTCCGCCGTCGTGTCCGCGCTGGACTCGGTGGTGAGCGGAAACGTGACGGCGCGGCTGCTGCCGGTGGGGCGCGAGGAGCTGCTGACGCTCGTCTCGCAGTGCTCCGACGGGGAGACACAGCGGGTGGTCGTGGCGGCGGACGCGGAGGTCTGAGACGACGTGGGACGCCTCAGCATCGATCTGTTCTGCTCGCTCGACGGGGTCGCGCAAGCCCCCGGCGGGCCTGACGAGGACCCGTCGGGCGGGTTCCCGTTCGGCGGCTGGCAGGCGCCGCTGGGCGACGCGATGGTCGGCGAGAGCGTGATGGCGGGCATCGAGTCGCTGGACGCGCTGCTGCTCGGCCGTGTCACGTACGACATCTGGCGGGCGTACTGGCCCTTCCACGAGTCGGGCCCCGCGGGGGCGATCGGACGGAAGTTCGGCGACGTGCCCAAGTACGTGGCGAGCCGGGGCGATGTGGACCTGACCTGGCGCGGGTCCTCGCGGGTCGGGGCGGATCTGGCCGCGGAGGTGCGCGAACTTCGCGAGCGGCACCAGGACCTCCACGTGATCGGGAGCATCGACCTGGTGCAGACGCTGCTGGCGCACGACCTGTTCGATGTCCTGACCCTGTGGGTCTACCCGGTGGTGCTCGGGCAGGGCAAGAAGGTGTTCCCCGACGGCGCGACACCCGCGACGCTCAAGATGCTCGAGCCGCCCGTCATGGGGCCTAGCGGAGCGGTGCAGCTGCGGTACGGCCCGACGGGGCGCGGCGTCGAAACGGGGACGATGGAGGGTTAGTTGGCTGGGCGGAGTCGTGGAGCGACCGCTGCCTAGTTCGCGTTGTACCCGAACCGCTTCGTCAGGAGTGTGTCCTTGAAGTGACTCTCGGCCTCGTCGACGACGTCCTGCGTCGTATTGGAGCCGAATACACGGAGAAGACTCCACGTGAAGTGCTCCACCCTGCTTGGATCGGTGTCGAGCAGATCCTTCAGCAGGACGTTCCCGCCGTGGCCAGTCTCCGCGTAGTAGCGCCAACGGCCGAGAATCCGCTCACTCCCGTCCGCCTTGCCGACGTATAGGCGCCCGGTCTGCGAGTCGGCGATGAGGTAGATCCCCTGGACGGCACCCAAGGCGGTCCGCCAGGCGGCATAGCGCGAGTCCGACACCACCTCTCTGAGCTGAGCGAAGGGCAGGGTAACGCGGTCGAAGCCAGGAAACGGGACTGCGCCCGGATCGGAGATCTCTACAACCGGGAAGTCGGCGGCCACTGCTCCGCGCTTCGCCCAATTGATGCCGTCCGCCGACCACTCGATCACTAAACGGCCATCAAGGGCATCGAGAAGGTCGGACTCGACAAGGTCGTAGAACCGGAGTGTCTCCGTGCGCTCGGCCTCTGCCTCGCCGAGATTCTCGTACGCGCCGAAGAGTCTGGACCGACGCCGGCCATCCGCTATGAAGACCAGCCACCAGCGCGGAGGCTCCTTGGGGAACTTGCCCGCCCCGATCACCTGCTCGCGGGTGTACGCGAGAACCTTCTCCGGGGTCGCGTCGGCGGGCGAAAGCAATCCCGCTTCCTTGAAGGTATGCCGGATCACCAGCACTTCATCCAGGTTCTTGATGCCAGCTGCCACGAGGATCGCTCGGAGGTTCAGCCGGCCTCGCCACGAGGCATTTTCTGGCAGTTCAGGCATGTCGACACCCTAGGCAATCGCTGACTGACACGACAGCGCGTCGTCCGGCATCGCTCGCCATCTTCCTCCGGCCCGCTACGACGGCGGTGCCGCCAAAGCCGACGGGCGCTAGGCGCCCCGTAGTCCGCAGCCGAAGACACTGCGCTTTCCGAAGCAGCGCACGTCGGCTGGCGAACTCGCGGTTGCGCCGCCAACTCGCACCGGCATGTGACGCCGGCGCAAAGCGGTCGGCGCGCACGACCCGGGAGCCCTCTCGTACGTCCACGCCACCTTGAAGCGAAAACGATCGGCGCTGGCACGAGTCAATAGGCCACAGAGAAGTTCGGCTACCCGGGTGCGCCGACAGGAGTAGCGCCAATGTCACCCGACTCGACCGCGCAACTCTGAAGGAATTGAGTCTCGAGGCGCACATTCAGCTAGCCGCGACGACACCGCCGGCCTCGTCGTCGAGCTCCGCCCTATCGCCTCTCGGATCCGGGCCGTGTGGAAGCGTCCCAGCAGACTTCGCGCGCTCGACACGCAATGTCGAGTACGCAAACCTCGTCGCGAGCCACCGTGCCCCAGGCGCCCATACGGCACCGAAAAGGACCATTACCCAGAAGGTCGGCCAGCCCGACAAGGTGCCACCGCCGCTCGCCGGCAACCCCCCTGGCCAAATTGCCGTGATCGCGCCGACTAGGGGGAACCAGAGCCACGACCACCGCACGAACTGGTAGTAGGCACGGTCTACGCGTTCGAGCCGAGGGGCCGCAGACCGGGCATCGCGGACCCCGTACCGTAGCTGAAGTTCCTCGGCCTCTTCGACGATCATGGCGTCGAGGATCATCGCTGCGCTCTCGGGCACCTCCTTTCGCTCGCGAAGGTCGAGGAGCCTTCCCAGACGATGTGTGTGCGGTAGTGCAAAGTCGCCCTTGAGTGCGGGGATCATCGCCGCACCGAGTACGCCCAGAACGGCCGCGAGTACAGTCCACATGCACGAAATCTAGCCGGCCCATTGAATGATGGGTCGTACGAATGTCCTGCTCAACGAACAGATCCAGCGGCGAGCCCCACTGTGCTCGCCGAATCGATCAGCCCGCGGCGGTCGCCATCCTCCCCAGCGCCGCCGCCTCCTCGGTGATGTCGATGCCGACGGGGCACCAGGCGATGCATCGTCCGCAGCCGACGCAGCCGAGCATCCCGAACTGGTCCTCCCAACTGGAGAGCTTGTGGGTGATCCACTGGCGGTAGCGGGCCTTCACGTCGGCGCGGAGGGGGCCACCGTGGATGTAGCTGAAGTTCTCGGAGAAGCAGGAGTCCCAGACGCGGTGGCGTTCAGCGTTGTCGCCGGCGAGGTCGCTGCTGTCCTCGATGGTGGTGCAGAAGCAGGTGGGGCACACGAGCGTGCAGTTGGTGCAGGCGAGGCAGCGGGAGGCGATCTCCTCCCAGCGGGGCGACTCGGCGGAGGCGCGGAGCACGTCGTGGATGGTCGAGGTGTCGATGCTGCGGGTCTGCCGCGCGGCGGCGGCGTCGCTGATGGCGACGGCCTCGTCGTGGTCGTGCTCGGTGCCGGGGGTGGCGCCGGCGGCGTCGGCGACCTCGCGGCCGGCGTCGGTGCCGATCTCGACGATGAAGTGGTGCTCGCCGTCGTGGAGCGACTCGGTCAGGAGCAGGTCGTAGGCGGGCTGCTGGGTGTCGGGGTCCGTGTCGGCGGGACGGGGGCCGGTGCCCATGGAGGCGCAGAAGCAGGTGGCGGCGGGGTCGGCGCAGGCGACCGCGACCACGAAGGTGCCGGCGCGGCGGGCCGCGTAGTGGGCGTCCACGTACCTGCGACTGGCGAGGACGCGGTCCTGGATCTCGGTGGCGCGGAGGTCACAGCTGCGGACGCCGACGAGGGCGACGGGCGCGGCTGCGTCGGCGCCATGCTCGACGGAGAAGTGGTCGTGCTCGCGGCGACCGTGCCAGATGACCTCGTCCGCGGGGAAGAACACGGGCTTGGTGGACTGGGCGGGGGCTGCGAAGCCGAAGTAGGCGTCGTCGTCGCGCTGTCTTGTCCTGTACTGGCCCGGTTCCTGGCTGTCGCCGATGCCGCGTGGCAGGTCGTCAGCCGTGAAGAGGTCACCGGTGACGATCGCGTCGCCCCGGACGGTGGGCCCCATCACGCGATACCCGCGGCGCCGCAGCTCCGCGATGAGCGCGTCGAGGCCGAGAGGATCGAGAATGCGGATGTCGCCCATGACATGCCTCCAGGTTCGACGGTAGGCCTGTCAGCGGGCGGCGCGAGGGACTTTGGTCCCCGGGAGGGACGATGCGGAGATTCCGCTGCATGCCTCAAACCGCGACTCGTCCATACCGGACTTGATGAAGCGATCTCGGCAAGCGTGAGTAGACCCGCGGACTCATTCCGCACCCTTTGACGGCGCGGTGAAGGGGCCGCGTGGGTCGGGCCTGACACACTCTTGCCCATGAGTCACGGGACGGAACACACGGCGACCACGGGCCCGCCGCCGAGCACCGACGACATGCGCCCGATCCACTACATGGGCAACAAGTCTCGGTACCTCAAGGCCATCGAAGAAGCGGTAGACGGAGTCGCACCTCCAGGCAGGGCGGCTTGCGATCTGTTTGCCGGAACGTCGGTCGTGTCTCGACGCCTCGCGCGCAAGCGTCCGGTCCTCAGCGCGGATGTCCAGATGTACTCCCAGGTGCTTGCGCGCGCACTTACGCACCCCACGCGCTTCTCGGCATCCGACGGCGAAGCCATTCTCGCGGCAGCAGAAGCGTGGCTATCGCAAATGCGCCGCGACACGCGCGACCTCCTCGAATACGAAACTCGAGCACTAGAAAACGCGCCTCGAGACCCAGCTGCGTTGGCTCAGTTGATCGAAGCGGGTTCGTTCGCATTCAAGGACCAACTCGATCCAGATCTCGTGCGAGCAAAAGCAAGGGCCGCCAACTCGTTGACACCTACGAGCGCCACTCTTACCTGGTACTACGGCGGCGCGTACTTCTCGTACGCACAAGCGCTCACGCTCGATGCGCTCCGCTATGCGGCAAGAACCGTCGGAGGGCGCGACGACACCGTGGTGGCCGCGATCATGGGAGCGGCGAGCGACGCTGTCTCGACCGTGGGCAACCACTTTGCACAGCCTGTGCAGCCGCGCGGACGTGATGGGAGCATCAAGCGAAACTGGATCGCAAGCGTCGCGCGCAGGCGGGACTACTCGATTCTCCTGGGCTTCGCGGAATGGCTAGCTCGATATGGCCGGCTCACACCGGTCGCGCATCAAGTCCGATCCATACAGGCCGACTTCCGCTCTACGTTGTCAACTATGGGTCCCGATATCGGGGTGATCTACGCGGACCCGCCGTACACGCGCGATCACTACAGTCGCTTCTACCACGTGCTGGAAACCATAGCTCTCGACGACGACCCCGGAGTCACACGGAGCGCTGGTTCAACGCAGCCGAGTCGCGGGCTCTATCGCAAGAGTCGTCACCAGTCGCCATTCAGCATTCGCAGCCAGGCGGCTCACGCCTTCGAGTTCCTGTTCTCACGTGCGGGCGCCCTAGGAGTGCCCGTCGTGCTCTCCTATTCGCCAATGAGCGACGGGACACGCGCACGGCCGGAGACCCGGCTGATGTCGATCGACGAACTTGCCGGCGTAGCCGCAAGCCACTTCCGGTTCGTTGACATCGTTCCGATCGAAGAGTCCACCCACAGCATGTTCAATCGTGCAGAAGTGAGCGTTCAGACCTCAGGCGCGGCGGAGGTCGTACTGGTCGCGAAGAACTAGAGCGCAGGGACCTCGGCCCGCCAAACGGGCGAATCCGGCCAAGCTTTGCGCACTTCTGCCCCCTGAACTCGGACGCGCCGCTTTCGATCCGACCGCCCCTGCCATCTGGAAGCGAGCAAGCCGTCCATCTCCGCATACCCAGCGTCTCCAGGCAATAGCAGGGCGTAGAGAAACGCGCCGCTACGCAGCCTGCAAAAGACCCCAATAGGCGGCCCCGACACTGGGTACGCCCGGCCTCGTGCGGCGGCGAGCTCAAACCGGTAGTTCTTGCTCGCTACTTCAACGCTTGGTCGGCTCTCAACTTCAGAGACGTGCGCATTCTCGTCAACGTGGTACAACGAAATGCGGCGCTGCGAACCGACTTCTGCGCCAAAGAACCCCTCGTAGTTTTCCTGATCGAAATTCGCCTGGGCCCAGCGATCTCCGGCGCGTGGTATCTCCGCGACGAGCACATCCTCAACAAAGGGCGCCACCTCGAGCGCGGGGCTAGTCGGCGAAGAGTGCCTGCGGAGACTGCGTTCGTTTCCGGTGTTGAGCTTCACGCGCTCGAGTACGCGCGGATCGCTGACAGGCAATAGGAAATCGGTGACATCTGTCAGGAAGTCCTCAATGTGCGATGTCGCTTCTGCCCGTTCACCTCCGGTGAGCCTGAGAACTGTGAAAGCCTCCCAGTTTGACCTAAGCCCGCCCATGGTGAGGTTTCCAGAACCGACGACGAGGCTCAGGTGGGACTCGTGCTCAAACCACGCCAGCTTCGGATGGAAGAGCGATGAGTCCGGACTCATGAAGGCTCGGGCATCGAATCGAGGACGCCTTGTCTCGATTGCGACAAGTCTTTCTACGGCAGCAGGATCGGTGATCGAGTCAGTTCCAACGAAGAGCCTGAAGTTGCCCCGCATCAAGAACTCGTCAAAGATCTCGTCCTCAATAAGACTCTTGATCCCACCAAGGTTCGCCCAGGCGAAGATGCCGCCTCCGCCAACCGCACCCATCGACTCAAGCAGCAAGTGCTCCAAGAGGTAACCGCTAGCGCCACCAGGACGCTGGAACTTGAGCACTGGCGACTCCCCCCTCCATTAGCGACACTCTGAGAATAGTGACTGAGTGCCGTAGACGTCAGAGGCGCGCGTAGGAGAAGCCAGCCCCAGAGCTCGACGCCCATGAGTTGCGAATGCGGGGAAGCGCAAACTCCTCTATCACCCGGGCGCTCTTCTCAATGCCTATCCAGCGCCGGCCCAGGGCCTGCGCCGCGACTGCGGTTGTTCCTGATCCCAGGTAGTAGTCGAGCACGACATCGCCTGGATCTGAGGCAACGGCGATGATTCGCTCCAACAGCGCCCGGGGTTTGGGAGTATCGAAAGGTCGCAAGTCAGGAAACTCGTCTAGGAGCGCCCGCTTCGCGCTCCCAGTGTCCCCAACCTCGTCTGCACTCCAAATCGTAAACGGCGCCAGACCCGCAACCTCATCGGCATAGCGCTTCAGGCGCGGCTTGCCTCGCCCACCACGAGGCCAGTAGACGCGACCATCAGCGTCGAGTTCCGCGAGGCGACTCTCCGTGAAAGTCCAACACCTACCGTTGGGCGGATCATGCCTGTCCCCGGTGGGCGTCACGACCGTGTAGAACTGACTCGCCGTTGCATGCCCCGCTTGCACAGTCATCGGGATTGACCGCCAGGGTCCGCGCGGGTCACCATCCGGATTGGCGAACGTCCCGTCGTCCGGCAGGCCGTTGCGCACGCGTTTCCAAGCCTTCGGTCCGCCTGGCGCATAAACGTGGATGTACTCGTGCATGGAACTGAATGCCGTGCGGCTCTCGCGCGTGGTCCGCTTTTGCCATATGACGGTCGCAACGAACGCGTCCTCGCCAAAGACTTCGTCCAGTACGCACCGGGCACGGTGTTGTTCTGAGTCGTCGAGGTGCAGCCACAAGCTCCCCTCAGGCGCGAGAAGTTGCTTGGCGAGCAGAAGGTTTGCACGCAACTCTGTCAGCCAGGAAGCCCGATCAGATCGATCATCGTAGTGCGTGAATCGCTCACCCGTGTTGTACGGCGGATCGAGGTAGCACAGCTTGACACGTCCGACCATATTGTGTGGCGCACGCGCCGCTGCCAACTCAGAGAGTGCGGCCGCGGCGTCTCCGTGGATCAGCACGCTCTCGGCAGACTCACCACAAATCAATGTGCCTCGAACGTCCCAGGTCGATTGAGCCTGCGATCGTTGTGCGAGGGCCTGGCGTTCATTCGGGCCGGCTTTGCCTGGCCAACGCAACTCAGCCGTCGACCTTCGCGCGCGGCCACCGGGCTGTACGGACAGTGGTTCGTGGCGCAACGGCTGGCTCCGATCTCATTCGTCGAGAATGTTACTTGCTGCTCTTCTTACAGGAAGTCACCGACATCGAACGCACGCAGAGCCCTAGCCTGATCGTTGACACCTCATCGGGGCCGGCAACTGCCGGGCCCGAGATCTCCCAAGCCTTCCCACGTGTCGTCTGGCGTAGCGAACCGGCATCGTCGCGCCCCACCCCTCCCAGAAGGAAGGCCTGCTCATGAAGGCACTGATCCACCACTCGTTCGGCAACCCCGCCGAGGTCCTCGCCGTCGAAGAGACAGCCACCCCCGAGCCCGGCCCCGGCGAGGCACGCGTGCGCCTCACGCTCGCCGCCATCAACAACCACGACCTCTGGACGGTCGCCGGCACCTACGGCTTCAAGCCCAGCTTCCCGGCGCGCTCCGGCACCGAGGCCGTCGGCGTGGTCGAGACCGTCGGCGAGGGCGTGGAGCACCTCCAGCCCGGCACGCGCGTCGCCACCGGCGGCACGTTCGGCGTGTGGGCCGAGCAGTTCGTCGCCAACGCCGCCGCGCTCATTCCCGTCCCCGATGGCATCCCCGACCAGGTCGCCGCCCAGCTGGTCGCCATGCCCTTCTCCGCGATCAGCCTGCTCGACTCCCTCAACCTCTCCGAGGGCGACTGGCTGATCCAGAACGCCGCCAACGGCGCCGTCGGCCGCCTGGTCGCGCAGCTCGCCAAGCCTCGCGGCATCAACGTCGTCGGCCTGGTCCGCCGCGCCGAGGGCATCGCGGAGCTCCAGGAACAGAGCATCGACCGCATCGTCGCCACCGACACCGAGGGCTGGCAGGACCGCGTCGCCGCCATCACCGGCGGCGCCCCCATCAAGTTTGGCGTCGAGTCCGTCGGCGGCACGGCCGCGGGCGACGTCATGTCGCAGCTCGCCGGGAACGGCATGCTCGTCGTGTTCGGCGCGATGGCCTCCCCCACCCTGGAAATCGGCTCCGGCGACGTCATCTTCAAGCAGGCCGCCATCCGCGGGTTCTGGGGCTCCAAGGTCAGCGGCGCCATGCCCGCCGAGGACCGCCGCCGCCTCATGGGCGAGCTCTTCGCGGCGCTCACCGACGGCACCATCACCCTGCCCGTCGAGGCCACCTTCGCCCTCGCGGACATCGCGGACGCGGTGACGGCGCACTTCACCCCCGGCCGCACGGGCAAGGTGCTGCTCAAGCCCTGACGGCGGGACGATGCGGGAGTCGCCCTAGGCTGGAAGCAGGGAGGTTCCATGTCCAGCAGCGGCAAGCTCGGGCTGTGGCCCGTGGTGGCGATCGGCGTGGGCGGGATGGTCGGCGGAGGGATCTTCGCCGTGCTGGGCCTCGCGGTGCAGCTCGCCCACGGCGGCACCCCGTTAGCCTTCGCGATCGCCGGCGGCGTCGCGCTGCTCACCGCATACTCGTACGTGAAGCTGTCGCTGGCCTACCCCGGCCGAGGCGGCACGGTGACGTTCCTCAACCGCGCCTTCGGCGCGAACTACCTGACCGGCACCCTGAACGTGCTGCTCTGGCTCAGCTACATCGTGATGCTGTCGCTGTACTCGTACGCGTTCGGCAGCTACGGCGCCACCTTCCTCCCCGACCGGTGGCAGGGGCTCGGGGCACACCTGCTCACCAGCGCCGCGATCGTGCTCATCGCGGGCCTCAACGTGCTGAGCGCCACCATCATCGGGCGCGCCGAGAACTGGATCGTCGGCCTCAAGATCGCCATCCTCGCCCTCTTCGTCGGCGTCGGGGCGTTCGGGATCGACTCGTCGAGCCTGGCACCCGCGGCGTGGGCTCCGCTCCTCCAGGTCGCCGCCGGCGGCATGATCATCTTCCTCGCGTACGAGGGCTTCGAGCTCATCGCCAACACCGCCGACGACGTCGCCGATCCCCACCGCACCCTCCCCCGCGCCTTCTTCATCGCCGTCGGCTTCGTCGTGGTCCTCTACGTCGCCGTGGCGGCGGTGACGGTGGGCAACCTGAGCGTCGACAGCATCGTCGCCGCCAAGGACTTCGCCCTCGCCGAGGCGGCCAAGCCGTTCCTGGGCCAAGCCGGCTTCACCATGATCGCGATCGCGGCGATGCTCTCCACCGCGTCCGCGATCAACGCGACCCTGTACGGCTCGGCGCGGCTGAGCTACAGCATCGTCCGAGCCCACGAGCTCCCCCAGGCCCTCGGGCGTCGCCTGTGGGGACGGGACATCGAGGGCCTGCTCATCACAGCCGCGGTCACCCTGGTGGTCGCGAACACCCTCGACCTCGGCTCGATCGCGACCATCGGATCGGCAGGATTCCTCGTCATCTTCGCCGCCGTCAACGTCGCGAGCGCCGTCCGCTCGCGCGACGTCGCCTCGCGCGCCTGGCTCTCCTGGGTCGCCGCCGCGGCGTGCGTGGTCGCACTCGGCGCGCTGATCTGGCAGACGGCTCAGGACGATGCGCAGAACCTCTCGGTCCTGCTCGGCCTGGTGGGGCTCGCGGCCGGCATCGAGGCGGTGTTCCGCCTCACCGAACGCGCCGAGCTCCGCCTCGAGTGAGCTCTCAGCGGCGCGCTACCCCGGGTGCCGCCACCCCCGCAATGCCCGTGTGGAGAATCTGACACGGACTGACGCTCCGGTTGAAAGACCTGACAAACCGCGTCTAAGGTCGCAAATACTGCGAGTGGGACAAACCCGGTGTTCCGCCCAGAACGATCAAGGGGGATCTCCCGTGCATCACCGATCCAGTATGCGAACCAGAACGATCGCCTTCACCGCGACCGCCGGCCTCGCCGCCAGTGTCGCCGTCGCGGCCGGCGCCCAGGCGGCCGTCCCGACCGACACCACCGACCTCCAGGACGCGGTCACCGCCGAGGGCGTCCTGGAGCACCTGCAGGCGCTGCAGGACATCGCCGACGCCAACGGCGGCACCCGCCAGGCCGGCACCCCCGGTCACGTCGACTCGGTCTACTACATGAAGGACCTGCTCGATGCGGCCGGCTACGAGACCACGATCCAGCGGTTCACCTACGAGCGGGAGACCCTCATCGACGCGACGCTCGAGCAGCTCGCGCCGAACCCGACCTCGTACGTCCACGGCACGGACTTCTTCTACATGGAGGGCGCGGGCGCCACGACCGCCGGCGTCGCAGGCGTCGACCTCGCGCTGGACGACCCCGCGAGCTCCACCAGCGGCTGCGAGGAGTCCGACTTCGCCGGCTTCCCTGCCGGCGGGATCGCCCTGATCCAGCGCGGCGCCTGCACCTTCGCGCTGAAGGCGGAGAACGCGATGGCGGCCGGCGCGACCGGCGTCATCATCTTCAACCAGGGCAACGGCGACGACCGCAAGGTCCTCTTCGGCGGCACCCTCGGCGACCTGCGCGCGACGATCCCCGTGGTCAGCGCCCCGTACGACCTGGGCGTCGAGTTCGCGGAGGCCGAGGGCCTCGAGCTGACCCTCGACGTGGATCTGGTGTGGAACCCGGTCGACACGATGAACCTCCTCGCGGACACCCCGACCGGTCGCACCGACCGCACCGTGGTGGTCGGCGGACACCTCGACTCCGTGGGCGAGGGCCCCGGCATCAACGACAACGGCTCCGGCACCGCCGCGATCCTCGAGACGGCGCTGCAGATGGCGGCGCTCGGCATCGAGCCGGAGAACCGCGTCCGCTTCGCGTTCTGGAGCGGCGAGGAGGACGGCCTGCTCGGCTCCGAGTACTACGTCTCCCAGCTGTCCAAGTCCGAGCTCAAGGGCACCTCGGTGAACCTGAACTTCGACATGGTCGGCTCGCCCAACGCGGTGAACTTCGTCTACGACGGCGACGGCGACGCGTTCGGACTCTCCGGCCCGACCGGCTCCGACGTGGTCGAGGACGTCTTCACCAGCTTCTTCGACGCGGCCGGCGCTCCCACGACGGCGACCGCCTTCGACGGACGCTCCGACTACCTGGGCTTCATCGAGGCGGGCATCCCGGCGGGCGGCCTGTTCACCGGCGCGGAGGGCATCAAGTCCGTCGAGGAGGCCGCGCTCTACGGCGGCATCGCCGGCGTCGCGTACGACCCCTGCTACCACGCGGCCTGCGACACCATCGACAACGTCTCCACGGAGACGCTCGACCTCATGTCGGACGCGATCGCCCACGCGACGCTGACCTTCGCGGACACCACGTCCGCGGTGAGCGGCACCGCCAAGGGCAAGGCCAAGGGGCACTTCAAGGACCTGGAGTTCCTCGGCACCCACGCCGTCCGCTGAACCCGGACGCCTGAACGCCAGCGAGGCCCCCGCCAGTGGCGGGGGCCTCGTTGCCTGCCCGGACCACGCCCGCTAGGGTCGACGGAAATCCGCTCGCACGACCACTGGGGGGTGACACTCGTGCGACACCTGATCGCCACCGCCATTCTCGCGCTGGCCACCGTCGGCGGCGCCGGTGTCCCCGCAGCCGCCGACACGGCCGACAGCGACACCATCGGGTCCACCGCGATCGAGGACATCGTCGCCGCCGAGCTGCCCGCCTCGCTCGCGCCCGGCGTCTCCTACGCCGTGGTCCGCGGCGGCGAGCTCGCCGAGTCCGGCGGACAGGGCGTCGCCCGGAAGGGCACGGACACGCCCGTCACCGCGGACACGCCCTTCCTCATCGGCTCGATCTCCAAGAGCTTCACCGCCCTCGCCGTCATGCAGCTGGTCGAGGCGGGCGACGTGGACCTCGACGCCCCCGGCGGGGACTACGTCGAGGCGCTCGCCGGTACCCCCGCGGGCGCGCCGACCGTGCGGGAGCTCCTCAGCCACACCAGCGGCTTCTCCACCCTCCAGGGCAACACGGCTCACGGGGACCGGAGCGGCGGCGAGGACGACCTCGCCAACGCCGTCAGCGGCCTCGCCGACGTCACCCCCGCCTACGAGCCGGGCACCCGCTGGGAGTACTCGAACACCAACTACCAGGTCCTGGGCCGGCTGATCGAGGAGGTCATCGGCACCAGCTACCAGGCGTACGTGACGGAGCACATCCTCGAGCCGGTCGGCATGACCGCGAGCACAGTCGCCGACGGCGCCGTCCACCTCGAGATGGCCACCGGCCACACCCCATGGTTCTGGACCAAGCGGCCGCTCGGCGAGACGCCCACCGACCGCGCGACCGCCCCGCAGGGCGGGATCATCGCGAGCGCCCATGACCTGTCGCTCTACCTCGGGATGATGATGAACGGCGAGGACGACGTCCTCAGCGCCGCCGGCAAGGCGCAGATGATGCGCCCCGCCAGCGCCGTCTCCCCCTTCTACGGCTTCGGCTGGTACGTCAACGGCGAAGGCACCGTCGGCCACTCGGGCGCCGTTCCCGGCGTCGAGACGCAGGCCACCATGGCTCCGGGCGGGAACGATGCGGTGGTGGTCCTGGTCAACGGCGGCAGCGGCATCGGCTTCGGGGAGACCACCCAGCTGCGGTACGCCGTCACCGCGGCCGCGCTCGACCTCGACTACGCGGGCGAGGGGTCGCGGTGGGGGCAGAAGGCCCTGTTCCTCGGGCTCGCGCTCGCCCCCGTCCTGTACCTGCTCGCCATGGCGTGGGCGTGGGCCAAGCGGGACAAGGTCCGCGCGAAGACCTCCGGCGCCGCCGGCCTGTTCAGCCTGTGGTTCCCGGTGCTCACCACCGCGGCGGCCGCGTGGGTGCTGCTGTGGCTGGTCCCGGGCTTCATGGGCGCGCCGCTATCCACGGTGCGGATCTTCCAGCCCGACATGGCGCTCATCATGACCGCGACCGCCGTGGGCGGCGTCGTGTGGGCGCTGTTCCGGATCGTCATCGCCTACACCGGGCCACGCCCCGCCAACCGCCTACGCTCGACGGTGTGACCCGCACCGCCAAGCCGAAGAAACCCCGCATCCCTCTCGAGGACGCGATCACGCAGTTCGGCCTCCCGCTCGCGAACCGCGACTTCGTCCGCGACCTCGCCGCCCACGTCGGCATCAGCGGCTGCGAGGTCACCCCCGGCTTCATCAAGGCGTTCCGCGCGGACCGCGGCAGCCCGCTGCGGATCGCGTCGGGCCACACCACCGGGTTCGTCTCCCGCGAGGAGGCGAAGGCCGCCGCCGGCGAGGGCGCCGATACCTGGGAGTCCGACCGCGCCTCCCTCTGGGGCGTCACGCACCCCGTCACCTACACGAGCCGGAACACCGCACGCGCCGAGGCCCCCGAACGCGACCACGGCACCTGCCCCGTGCACTTCGTGGCCCTGCCGGCGACGGGTGTGTGCGACCTCTGCGACTGACGCACGCATCGTGGGCCAGCGCACACGCTCACCCGTGCACGTCGCTACCGGCGCGGGCACGGCCCGCATGCCGCGCGGCCCATTCCAGTCTCAACCGGAATAGGCCAGAAGGCACCCCGCTAGTCGCACCCACAGGCACCCGCGGCGGTGCGCGCCTGCCAGCAGCGGTCGCACACGCCGTAGTCGCGCTCGACCGGCTTGGGCGAGGCGGGCTTGGAGAGACGCGCCGGGCGCGGCGCGTCGGCGGGGGCGTCGGACGCCCCGCCCGCCGGAGCCAGCACCGCATCGTCCACCGACACCGCCGCAGCGACCACAATCTTCGGGAACGCGACGCCCCAGTTGGTGGTGCCCGCGCGGTTCGTCTTCGACCACACCGCCTCGGGAAGGCCCGACGCGGAGACCACCTCGACCTCCGACGAGAACCACTCCACCCCACGATGGGTCACGTGCAGCGGATGCATGCCATCGATCCGATGCAGCTTCACGTACGAGGCCTTGAGCTCACCGCCGACGATCCCGGCGCGCAGCGCGATCTGCCGCACCAGCGGCCGGTGCGCGACCTCCAGCTCGAACTCCTCCAGCGCGGCGTCGACGGGGATCAGGTCAGGCGTGTTCACGGCGTCAAGGGTGCCACGGCTCGGACCCTGCTCAGTCCTCGATGACGTCCTCGCCGCGAGCCTCCAGCGCCGCCAACCCGTCCCGCATCCCCTGGAGGCGCTCGGGCGGATGACCCACCCAGTCGCGGATCTCCCCGACCACCCGCACCGGCGCGAGCGTGCGATACGACAGCGTCGGGTTGCCCGGGAAGCGCTTGTCGGTGACGTTCGGGTCGTCCTCGAGCTCGCCGGTCGGCTCGACCACGTAGATCCGGCCGGGCCCGTCGCCCACGGCGAGCTCAGCGCCCCAGGTCGCCGCGTCGAGGGTCCGGGTCACGTACACGTGCCGCAGCGGGGCGTCGGGACGGAAGTTCGACTCGTAGCCGGGCTCGAGCACGTCGCCGGGAGCGAGCGCCGCCTTGGTCCCGTGCAGATACACGGTCCCGTCGCCGTAGACCTCGAAGGGCACCGGTGGCTCGCGCGTCGTTCCTGCGTCGCTCACGTCCCCGGCACCACCGTCCAGGTCCGCTTCATCTCGAGCACCCAGTACACGGCGAACAGCGAGATCTCCCACCACTCGATCGCGAGGATCGCGTGCTCCCAGTGCGCGAAGGTCCGCAGCGCGAACACCACGGGCAGCCCCGCGATCATCGCCACCAGGATCGCGCCGTAGCGCCCGCGCGGCACCTTCTCGGTGCCGCCGAGCGGCTCGGGCCACACGTGGCTCGCGATCGCGGTGGCGAACCCGACGATCAGGAACACGGCGCCGAGCATGTGCACCGCCTGGAAGCCCGTCCCGCGCACCAGCGCGAGCCCGAGCACCACCAGGAACACCAGCTGGAGCGCCTGCGTGATCCAGAACCACACCTTGGTGGCCGTGCGGCGGCTGAGGTCCGCGACCCGCGGGGGGCCGTACTTGAGCTCGACCAGGACGTACACCCCGGCGCCGAGAACGATCAGCACGAGCACGATCCGCAGGGAGTTCAGCAGCTCGTCGGCGCTCGTGCCCGGGGGAGGGTTCGCGACCAACGAGTCGAAGCCGGTGGGCACGAACGCGATCATCAGCGCGTAGAACCCCGCGACGTTGAGCGCGTAGTCCTCGAGCGGGTTGCCCTTGTAGGCGACCAGGCAGACCCCGGTCGCGACCATCGCGCCGACGAAGACGTCCTGCAGCAGCGTGCCGTAGTACTCGCTGATCGACCCCTCGAGGCTCCCGTAGACCACGAGCAGCGCGAGCGAGGACAGGAGGAGCAGCAGCGGCAGCGCCACCAGGAGCATCCGCAGGTTGCGGTACGTCTCCACGGCACGCCACGGCTCGCGTGCCACCTGCTCGCTCGTGCTCCGCATGGCGCCCCCTGCACCGTTGGATCCGTCTCGAGGTCAGGGTTCCATGGTGCGCCCGATGGCTCCCGCTGTCGCGCCGGGCGGCCCTGCTAGCTCCCGGCCGCCCCGCGGGACAGCTCGACGAACCCCAGCCCCTCGTACAACCGGATCGCGCCCACGCTGTCCGCGTCGACGGTCAGCCCCAGCCGGGTCTCCCCCTCCGCGAGCACGGCCCACGCGGCGATCCCCAGCAGCGCCGACGCGATCCCGCGCCGCTGCCACGCCGCGTCCGTGAGCACGCCGATCACGTACGGGTGGTCGGGCGCCTGGGGGTGGACGATGCGCCGGACCGTCAGCACGGCCCCCACCGGCTCCCCGGCATCGCCGAGCGCGACCGGCGACGCCTCCGGCATCACCTCGCCCCACGTGCCGTCGAACGAGGCGAGGGTCTCCGCCCGCAGCGCCTCCTCGGTGTCCTCGGGCGGGTGCAGCGGGTAGGTCGCGTACGCGAGCGCGGCGTGCCACTCGAGATCGTCCATCGCCCAGGGACGATGCCGCGGCCAGGTCCGCGCGCGCTCCGCCACGGCGGCGGCCTCGGCGGCCATGACGATGCGCTCGTATCCCACGCTCTCCCCCATGCGGGGAACGCTAGCAGCGGCCGCCGCGCGGAACTCGGCTCACACCGTGACGCCCACCCCGACCAGCTCGGGCTCGTCGTCCCCCGCCCCGGCGAGGGCCTCGACCGGAGGCTCCCCCGCATCGTCCCGCGTCAGCGAGAACACGGCGGTCGCGACCACGGACCCCACGAGCATGACGATCGCGAGCGGCACCGCCGTCGCCTCGCCGCCGAGGCCGACGAGCGGCGCGACCAGGCCCGCGAGCGCGAACTGCCCGAACCCGAGCAGCGCCGAGGCCGCCCCGCTCGCGTCAGGCACGGCGTCCATCGCCATCGCCGTCACGGTGCCGAGCACCAGGCCCAGCGCGCCGACCGCCACCAGGATGGGCAGCGCGAGCCACAGCGCGGGCACGCCCACCACGACCATGAGCGCGAGCGCCACCGTCCCCGCGAGGTTGAGCGACAGCCCCAGCCGCGCGAGCCGGCGCACCCCGAAGCGGCCGGTCAGGTTCATGGCGGCACCGCTCACCACCATCAGCACCAGGGCGTTGACTCCGAACGCGAGCCCGTACTGCCAGGCGGACAGCCCCATCATCTGCTGGTAGAGGAAGGGCGAGGCGGAGATGTACGCCATCATCGTCGAGAACGCGAAGGCGAACGCCAGCGCCGCCCCGACGTACTGGCGCGTGCCGAGCTCACGCAGGCCCGCCCGGAGGGACGATGCGCCGCCGGCCCCCCGCGCCTCGCGCGGGTGGGTCTCGGGGACGAACATCAGCACGGCGACCAGCGAGGCCACGCCGATCCCGGCGACGATCCACAGCAGCCCGCGCCAGCCGAGCGGCGCCGCGAGCAGGCTGCCCGCGATGGGCGCGACCACGGGTGCGGCGCCCGAGACGATCATGAGCGCGCTGAACGCGCGCGCCGCCTGCCGGCCGTGCGCGAGGTCCGCGATCACGGTGCGGCCGATCACCATGCCCGCCGCGCCGCTGAGGCCCTGGATCAGGCGGGCGGCGACCAGCAGCGCGACGGTCGGCGCGACCGCCGCGGCGGCCGAGGAGAGCACGAAGATCACGACGCCCGCGACGAGCGGTCCGCGCCGGCCCAGCCGGTCGGACAGCGGCCCGAACACCAGCTGTCCCACCGCGGCGCCCACCAGGAAGGCGGTGAGCGAGAGCTGGATCGCCGAGGTCGAGGCGCCCAGCTGCTCCGCCATGTCGGGGAAGGCCGGCAGGTACAGGTCGGTCGCGAACGGCGCGGCCGCGGCGAGCAGCCCGGCGGTCACGATCAGCGCGGTGGTGAGCCGGGGCATCCGGCGGGGCGCGGCCTCGGCGGCGGGGGTGGTCATGCAGACTCCTTATAGTTATGAATTCATAACTATAGTACGATAACTTCCGCAGGCAAGGAAGGGAGCGTGACGATGACGTCCCGCACGGATCACCTGGCAGACGTCGCCACCGCGGCGATCTCCGTCGCGCGCAAGATCCAGAGCGTGCCGTTCGACGATCCCGGGATCGTCCCGCTCTGCCACCTCGACCGGATCGTCATCCGCCACATCGACCGCTTCCCCGGACTGCAGCCGTCCGAGGTCGCCGCCGACCTCGGCCTGCAGGCGTCGAACACCTCGACCGCCATCCGGTCGCTCACGCGGTTGGGCCTGGTCGAGAAGCGCACGGACGGCGCCGACCGGCGGGCGAAGCACCTCCACCTGACCGCCGCCGGCGAGGACGTCGGCCGCCGCGTGCGCGGAGAGTGGGCCGCCCTGCTCGACCCGCTGGTCGCCTCCGACGAGGACGCCGCGACGCTCGCGCGGGCTCTCGTGGCCCTGGACGACGCGCTGAACCGCCACGTCGGATCCCACGGCGCCCTCGGCCCGGACCGCACCGAGCCGGGCGCTCAGGCGTCGACGTCGGTGACCCCCTCGTAGAGCCCGATCACGTTGCCGTCCGGGTCGGCGATCACCGCCCACCACGAGGTCTCGGAGATGGGCGACTTCTCCATCAGCACGGACGCCCCGTTCGCCCGAGCGAGCGCGACCGTGTCATCGATGGAGTCGACCTCGACGTAGCTGCGCGGCTGCGAGAAATCCTCGGAGCGCGGGGCCAGCCCTCCCCCGCTGATCTGGTTGGGAGCCTGCCACATCGGATAGCCCTCGAAGCCGGGCGGCTCCGCGATCCGCCACCCGAACAGCGCCGAGTAGAAGCCGGACGCCGCCGCCAGGTCGGAGACCGGGATGTCGATGTGCGTGATGTCGCCGTGAGCCATGCGTGCCTCCCAGGGGTCGGGACGGCCGGGGCGCCGCCCACCCGACGAGTCTGCGTCGCGGGACGATGCGCGGCAACAGGAGCGCCCGCGGCGCCGGGGCCGGACCTACTCGAGATCCCCCAGATCGACCCCAAGATCGATCTCCCGCGGCCCGCCGACCCCCGCGCCCGGGGGCGGCACCGGCTTGGGCAGGCGCGCGGCCGTATGGACCTCCTCGCGGACCAGCGCCTCGGGAAGCGTGCCCAGGAAGTAGGCGTCCTCGACGAAGCCGAGCCCAGCCGACGTGCTCACCCATGCGCGCACGGGCGTGTGTGCGAAGGTCCGGGTGACGATCAGCCTGTCCCGCGCCCGCGTGAGCGCCACGTAGAGCACCCGCCGCTCCTCCTCGATCGAGTCGACGTCGCCCAGGGAGCGCGCGGACGGGTACGCCCCGGCCGAGACCCCCGCGCAGAACGCCCAGTCCCGCTCGAGCCCCTTGGCCGAGTGCACGGTGGAGACGATGACGTGGTCGCCGTCGGAGCGGTCCTGCGACAGCTCCGATGTGAACACGGGCGAGAGCAGGTATTCCTCGATGAACGCGTTGATCGACGGTCGCGACGCGGCGAGCCGCTCGACGTGCGAGAGGTCGCGTGACCGGGCGTCCCAGTTGTCGTTGCGGTACTTGTGCGCCAGCACGGGAGTGAGCATGGAGGCCGCCCGGCCCACCGCATCGTCCACCCGGGCCGAGGCCTCCTCGATGGCGTCCAACCCGGCGGCGAGCCAGCCAGGCAGCCCCTTCAGGGCGCGCTCGCGCGCCTCCCGCGCGGAGAGCCCGGCGCCGCGCGCGTCGAGCACGTCGTCGAACACCCGCGCCGCCGTCCGGTCGCCCACGCGGGGCAGCAGCGTGAGCAGGCGCATCCAGGCGATCTCGTCGTCGGGGTTGGACACCACGCGCAGCGCGGAGAGCACGTCGCGCACGTGCGCGCTCTCGAGCAGCTTGACGCCGCCGAAGAAGACGTAGGGGATGTCGTTCTCGACCAGCCGGGCCTCGATCGCGCGACCCGAGTAGTTGGAGCGCACCAGGATCAGGTGGGTGGCCCAGGGCTGGCCGTCGTCGCGGGCGCGCATCATCTCGGCGGCGATCCAGCCCGCCTCGTCCTGCGGGGTCTCGAAGGAGTGCAGCTCGGGCTTGGCCCCGCTGCCCCGCACGGCGCGCAGGTGCTTGTCGTAGCCCAGCGGCGACTGGTCGAGCAGCCAGTTGCTCAGGTCGAGGATCTCCTGCGTCGAGCGGTAGTTGTCCTCGAGCTTGAGCACCCGCGCGCCGGGCACGCGGTCGCGGAAGCTGTGGATGGACGCGAAGTCGGCGCCGCGGAAGCCGTAGATCGACTGCGCGTCGTCGCCCACGCAGTAGAACCGCGTGCGCGGGACCAGGGGGTCGATCAGCAGCCACTGCAGAGGGTTGGTGTCCTGCATCTCGTCGACCAGGATCTCCTCGTAATGGCTGCCCACCCAGGCGGCCACCTCGGGGTCCTTGAGCCGCTCGGCGAAGATCATGAGGATGTCGTCGTAGTTGAGGTACTGCCGCTCGCGCTTGCGCTCCTCGAAGGCCCGCACGATCGCGCCGACGGCCTTCGCGTCGATGGTCTGGTCGGGATGCTTGACCCGGATCGCCTCGGCGAGGGTGATGCGGGTGTTCCGCGCGAAGGACAGGACGTCGACGATCTGGTCCGCCTTGAGCCCCTCGACACGCTTGCCGCGCCCGACGACGCCGCGCATCACCTGCGCCTGGTCCTCCGCGTCGAGCACGCTCCAGCCCTCGTAGCCGAACACGTCGGGGTTGTTGCGGACGTGCCGCATCGCCCACCCGTGGAAGGTCATGGCGGCGACGCCCTCCTGAGCGCCACCGACCCCGATCTCGGCCTGGACGCGGGAGCGGATCTCGGCGGCCGCGCGGCGGGTGAACGTGATGGCGAGCAGCCGCTCGGGGGCCACCCCCTGGCGCAGCTGGTGCCGGAGCCGCGCGACGATCGTGGTGGTCTTCCCCGTGCCCGCGCCCGCGAGGATCAGATTGTGGCTCGACCCGGTGAGGACGGCCTCGCGCTGGGCCGCGTTGAGGCCCTCGAGAACCGTGTCCGCGCCCGCCTCCGCCATGCGCACGAGTCTAGGCGCGGGGTGGGACAGCGACTCCCGACCCGATCCGGGCATCCCGGACAAAAGTCGCAGGGCTCCCGATCCGCTGGCATGATCGAAGGCACCAGGACACGGAGCGGTGGCTGTGGTGCTGAGGGTCACGTGGCCGGCGCGTCGAGCGAGGCAAGTGGAGACCCGTCATGGCATCGACCCTCAACGTTGACGTCCGACCCAGCGACACCCAGGCCTTCGAGGACGGCGTGCGCGCCGTCCTCTACACGCGGGTCAGCTATCGCGCCGAGACCGGGGACAAGCCCGACGGCGCCGAGGCGCCGCTCGCCGTCGGCGCCACCGTGCGCGCCGAGCTCGAGACCGACGGCACCGCCCAGTTCGAGATCGCCGATTTCGCAGGCGACGCCAGCGTCGAGGTGGCGATCGAGGCGTCCCAGGGCACCCGGCTGTGGGCCGCCAAGGTCAAGGCGGCCCGCGGCAACGATCGCGCGTTCCACGCCTCCGCCACCTTCCCCGTCGACACGCTCGTGGACGCGACCGTGCGTACCGAGCCCGACAGCACGCCCGCGTGGCGGCGGGCGGGACGGTTCGTGCGGCTCGACGACCAGGTCGCCGACTTCGGCGGCACCCGCCTCTACGTCGCGCCCCTCGCCACCCGTGCCGACGACTCGCAATGGGCGGCGCTGCGCGCGGTGCTCGGCATGGGCGGGAACGGCGCGGTGGACACGTTCGAGGCCGAGGCGATCGACGCGGGCGCGGTGGCCGCGAACGCCGTGACCACGCTCGGCCTGCGCGAGGCCACCCTGCGCACCGACGGCGGCTTCGCCTTCGAGGCCGCGCTGTCGGACGGGCCGACGGAGACGGGCTGGGCCTGGTTGCTCGTCGGACGCGAGTCCTTCGCGGGCTTCCACCCCGACGACCCGGCGGTGGCGTCCGCCGAGCACATCGTCATCGTCCTGCCCGCCGGCGCCCTCCTCGAGGGGGACGATGCGGCGGATGGGGGCGGCGCCTCGTCCCCCTCGGGCGTCCCGATGGACTTCGACGAGCGGCAGCTGATCGACAACCCCGCGGACTTCGCCGAGGATCCCGGGAGCGTCTGCCACCCGTTCAGCGCACCCCAGCGCATCCTGGGCGAGCGCCCGTTCCACACCATCCTGCGGGTGGACCAGCCCGAGGTGGGCGGCGGCAAGGTCGGCACGGACTGGCGGGCGCCGCTGCTCGGGCTGAGCCTCGCGTCGATGCCGATGCGGACCCGCGCGCTCGCCGCGCGCGACAGCGACCGCCCGCTCGAGACCGTGGTCCGCGACTCCGTGATCACCCGCATGCGGTCCCCCGAGACCATGACGGAGTGGTCGCGGTGGATCGGCAACCGCGCGGAGGGGCGACGCGCGGTCAGCCGCAGCAACCCGATCCGCTGGGAGGGCGACCCGACCGAGTACCAGGCGACCACCGTGTGCGGCGGCCACATCCTCGACTGGCGCGTGCAGTGGCGCTCCAACGGATACTCGCTCGGCAACGTCGCCTACTCCCTCACCCTGGCGCCGCGCCAGGTCCGCCGCATCTCCCGGGTCTCGTGGTCGCGAAGGGACCGCGCGCGGCGCTCCGAGCGCACGCGCCAGCAGGACTCCGTCTCGCAGACCACGCTCAGCGACCGCGACTACTCCGACGCGGTCCAGTCGAGCCTCAGCGAGTGGGCGCACGGCGAGTCCGAGTCGAAGACCACCTCGGCCGCGGGCGGCATCGGCTTCGCGATGGGGCCCGTGGTCATCGGCGGCGGCGCGGCGCACGGCCGCTCCAGCGCATCGTCCACCCAGACGGGCGGGCGGCGGGTGGGCGCGAGCGAGGAGCAGCGCCTGCGCGACGCGATCCGCCAGTGGGGCGAGTCCGCGCGCTCCCTCAACAGCACCGTGGTCACGGAGGTCACGCAGGAGGAGGAGGCGGAGGGCGTCTCCGAAGTGGTCCGCAACATCAACTACTGCCACTCGCTCACCGTCACGTACTCCGAGATCCTCCGCCACCTCCGCGTGGACACCGTGCTGTCCGGCGTGCGGGAGTGCCTGTTCGTGCCGTTCACCATCACGCCGTTCGACCTGGAGAAGGCCATCTCGTGGCGTGAGCAGCTGCGCCGCGGGCTGCGCTCCCGCGAGCTCCGCTCGGCGCTCGACCACCTGGAGGAGGTCGAGAACGACTGGACCGGCTCGGACATCCCGGCCGGCGCGCGCAAGGACCAGCAGATCGAGTACCTCAGCGGCTCGATCTACGTGGACCTCTCGATCGAGCGGCCGCGGGCCCAGCTCAAGGACGAGGAGCTCGCCGACTACCTCAAGCTCGCCTGGGGCCCGTTCGGCCGCATCCTCGCCAGGCCCGCACGGCAGGTCCACGACCTGCTCGAGGCGATGGCCGAGCAGCGAGACTCCTACTACCAGCGCGAGGTCGCGCCCGGGATGGCGGTCAAGTGGGCGGACCGGCTCGAGCTGTTCGCGGGGGACAAGAAGATCGACAGCATCGACCTCACGCTCGCGACGCGGTACCGCTTCGGCAGCAAGGTGCGGATCGACTTCCAGGCGGCCGCCCCGGACGGCGTCACCCGCGACGACCTCAAGGAGCTCAAGGTGGTCGCGGGGCACGACCTCCCGCCGGGCAGCTCGGCGAACCTCCGCAGCGCGTCGATCGACTACTCCACCGCCACGTTCGACCACTCCGCCCGGTCGGCGCCCCTGGTCGGGGACCTGATCGACGTCGAGACCGGGGCGATCGATCCCGAGGGCGCCGTGTCCTACCTGCGCCTGACGCCGTGGGAGCTGCGCGACCAGCGCGTCGAGATCGAGAGCCAGGTGGACCAGCTCATCACGCACCTCAACGCCAACCGGGTCTACTACCACAAGGTGATCTGGTGGCTCATGGACCGCGACGAGCTCTACATGATGCTCGACGGCTTCACCAGCCCCTACGGCCGGCGCTTCGACGGCACCGACTGGGTCGACGACCCGGGCCGCTCGATCGCCTCGGTGGTCGAGCGCGAGCCGCTCGCGATCCTGGGCAACTCCCTGGTGCTGCGGGTGGCGAGCGGCGCCTTCCTGGGAGTCGACGGACACCCCAGCCCCGACGCCCTGCGCGAGTACTACGTGGACGGCGCCGCGGTGCCCGAGCCCCTGCGCGTCAGCCTGCCCACCCAGGGCCTGTACGCGCGGGCGCTCATGGACGAGTGCCTCGCGTGCGAGGAGCACGCGGGCAGCCTCGACTGGGTGCTCGCCCAGGACGAGCCGGAGCTGGAGGCTCTCGCGTCCCAGCTGATCAGCCGGCGCGCCGAGCCCGCCAACCTCACCCCGACGGAGTTCAACGACTCGCTCATCAACCTCCACGCGGCCCCCGCCGCACCCGCCCCGACGGGACTCGCCGGGATCCTCGAGGCCGTCACCTCCGCCGACTCCTTCCGCGACATGGCGGGGCTCGCGAAGACCCAGGACAACTCGATCGAGGGCCTCAAGCAGGCGGCGTCGCTCGCGACGGGCTTCGCCTCCAAGGCCGTGGACCTGCAGACCGCCAAGTACGGCACGCAGGAGGCCAAGCGCAAGCTCGACAACATCAAGAAGGCCAAGGAGCTGGGGCTGATCGACGACAAGGAGGCGACGGCTCAGGCGAAGAAGGTGCTCGAGAGCCAGAACGTGGCGACCGCGGGCGGCTCGCTGCTGGACAACCAGCAGGTGGGCAAGGTGGTCGACAAGGGTGCCGACGGCAAGGTCAAGGTCACCCGGCAGACCGCCGAGGGCGCGGAGACGGTCGAGGTCGACGCGTCGAAGAAGGACGACAGCGGCTCCGACTCCTCCTCGTCGAAGAGCCCCGCGACCCGCACCCCCGCCCCCGGCACCAACCCCGGCTCCACCGTCGCCGACGCGCAGGCGATGATCACCACCATCCGCGGGCTGGACCCCAGCACCGTGAAGTTCACGTTCGCCCCCGACGACGTCGCCGACAGCCTCGCGCGGCTCTTCTCGGACAAGAAGCACCCGAGCCAGGGCAAGCTCAACCTCTGCGGGCCGGCCGCGACGCTGCGCGCCGTGATGAACCGCGACCGCAAGCTGGTCGCCGGGTTCGTCGCCGGCCTCTACGCGCACGGGGACGCACGCTGGGGCACCCGGACCGTCGAGCCCGGCGGGGATCTGCGCCGTCAGCTGATGGATCCCGCGTGGGGCGTCGAGCCCGCCGCCTGGATCGCGATGAGCTCGCTGCGGGACGACGAGAACTGGCTGCTCGACTTCGAGGGAACCCCCGACGAGGACGTCGCGGCCGCGACCACGCCCGGAGAGGTGGCCGACTGGCTCGAGGAGACCAACCTCTACTCGAACGTGCGGAACGAGGCGAACCTGGTGGTCAACCGCGACGTCGACCACATCCTGGGCCTCACGCCCGACAACCGCCATGACGTGATCCTGCTCATCCACGCGCACCTGCTGCGCGGGCAGCCGGTCGCGGCCTCCGGCGGAGCCCCGATCGACGGCGAGGTGAAGTCCGACGAGTTCATCCTCAACTCGTTCCCCAACCACTTCATCATGCTCGACGGGCCGGCGACGCTGAACGGCGACCGGGTGGAGTTCAACGCGTGGTCGTGGGGCACCAACTACGACGTGAGCGTCCCGGTCGACACGTTCAGGAAGAACTACTACGGGGCCGTCATCGCGACCGCCTGAGCCGCCTGGCCCCCGACGCCCCTGACAGCGGGCCGAATTCGGACATTCCGGTTGACATCCACCGTGCTCGGGCGCATGCTGACACATGTCGGTCGAACGACCGAACGAGGAGCGGCAGAGATGCGGCTCCCCGGCCAGCAGATGGAGTCCCCGCCATGACCACCTACGACAACCCCGACCTGCGGTACGTGCCGTCCCCCGACCCGAACCTGGCGATCGCGCAGGCGATCGCGCAGCTGACCTACCGTCGCGTCAACGGGCACCTGCCCGGCCGCGACGAGCACCGCGTGCACCGCATCCCCCGCCAGCGCGTCCTCGCCGACCGGCTGCGCCACGCCGGCCAGGTGTCGCTCGACGCGGTCGCCGCGCGCGCCCGCCGCTGGTCCGACGCCCTCGCCGACGCCGGCACCCACGGCACCGGCACCCCGAGCGCGGCCTGACACCGGCCGTACCCTGAGACAGAGGATCTGATGACACCGACCGCCACCGCCGACGCGACCACCACGGATCGCATCCTGGCCGCCTGCCGCGAGCAGATCCTCACGGGCGGAGCGGCTTCGGTGTCGACCCGGAAGGTCGCCGACGCCGCCGGCGTGCCGCTGTCCCAGATCCACTACCACTTCGGGTCGAAGCGCGGCCTGATGCTCGCCACCTTCGCCGCCGAGGACCGCCGCCTCCTCGACCGTCAGGCCGCGATGTACGCCGGGAACGAGCCCTTCGCCGTCCAATGGCGACGGGCCTGCGACCACCTCGACCAGGACCTCGAGTCCGGGTACGTGCGCATGCTCCAGGAGATGATCACCGCCGGCTACTCCGACGACGAGCTGCGGGCCCAGGTGCGCGACATGCTCGGCGGCTGGTCCGGCCTCATCACCGAGGCCCTGCGCTACCACTACGCCCACGGCCTGCGGCTCGGCGGCCTCACCGCCGACGAGGCCTGCGCGCTCATCGCCGCGGTCTTCCTGGGGGCTGAGACACTGTGCCTCATGGGTCAGACCGACGACGCGACCCCGGTCCGCGACGCGCTCCGCGCGCTCGAGCCGCTGCTCGCCGCCGCCCAGCAGCCCTGACGCCATCCCCGCGTCGACCGCGCATCGGCGCCACGTCCCCGCCCGGCCTCCCCGTCCCCAGGAGCCACCCATGCGACCAGTCCTCCCGTCCTCCGACGGCACGGTGGAGCGCGACCGTGCCCGCCTGCACTTCGACGTCTACGCGGAGCTCTGCCCTGCGGGCTCCCCCACGATCGTGCTCCTGCCCACCTGGACCGTGGTGCACGCGAGCGCCTGGAAGATGCAGATCCCGTACCTCGCGCGGCACTTCCGCCTGGTGGTGTTCGACGCCGCAGCCTCCGGTCGCTCCACGGGCCCCGCCGACCCGACGCGCCACACCCACGGCAACCGGCTCGCCGACGCCGCCGCGGTGATCGAGGCGACCTGCGACGCGCCCGCGCTGATCGCGGGCGTCTCCATGGGCGGGACCCTCGCCTACAGCCTTCAGGCGTACCGGCCCGAGCTGGTCGCCGGTGTCGTGTCGATCGGCGGCAGCGAGCCGTTCCGCGTCGACCCGCCGGACTGGCACGACGCGCACTGGGCGGACGACCCGTGGCTTCTCGAGTGGTCGAAGTTCGACCACGAGCGCATCCGCAGCGACTGGACCGGCTTCCTCGAGTTCTTCATGTCGCAGGTGAGCCACGACCCCCACTCGACCAAGGCTGTCGAGGACCTGATCGCCTGGGGCAGCACCCAGGACCCGGACGTCGCGCTGGCGAGCATCACCGATGCCGACGACCTCGACCAGGACGATTGGCGCCGCCGCCTCGCGGCCACGACCATCCCGACCCTGATCATCCACGGCACCGACGACCGCATCATCCACGTGGACAGCGCCCGTCGCGCGGCGGCGGAGATCCCCGGCGCGCGCCTGATCATCGACGAGGGCGCCGGCCATGCCCCGCACGCCCGCTACCCCGCGCTCAACAACCTCCGCATCCGCGACTTCGCGGACGAGGTGTTCGGCCGGCCCTCCCGCGCGGCCCTGGAGGCGGCGGCCTGGGCGGCCCCGGCATCGTCCCGCCGGAAGGTGCTGTACCTGTCCTCGCCGATCGGTCTGGGGCACGCGCGGCGCGACGTGGCGATCGCGCAGGAGCTCGCCGCCGCCCACGACGTGGAGATCGACTGGCTGGCGCAGGACCCCGTCACCCGGGTGCTGGCCGCCGAGGGTCACCGCGTGCACCCGGCGTCGCGGCTGCTGGCGAGCGAGTCGGCGCACCTCGAGGAGTCCTGCGGCGAGCACCAGCTCGACGTGTTCGAGTGCTCGCGCACCATGGACGAGATCCTCATCACCAACTTCCACGTGCTCGACGAGGTGGTCGCGGAGGGCCGCTACGACCTGATCGTCGCCGACGAGGCGTGGGACCTCGACTACCACCTGCACGAGACCCCCAGCCTCAAGAGGGCGCCGGTGGCGTGGCTCACCGACTTCGTCGGCAACGTGCCGATGCCGGCGCGTGGACCGCGCCAGGCCGAGCTGGTCGCCGACTACAACCTCGAGATGATCGAGCACGTCGCCCGGCATCCGGAGATCCGCGACGCCTCGGTGTTCGTGGGCGAGCCCGACGACGTCACGCACCTCCCCTTCGGACCTGGCCTGCCGGGGATCCGCGAGTGGACCGAGGAGCACTTCGACTTCACCGGGTACATCGCGGGTTTCGACCCGAGGACTCTCGGCGATCGCGACAGGCTGCGCGCGTCCGTGGGCTTCGGGCCGCGGGAGAAGGTCTGCGTGGTCGCCTGCGGCGGCACCGGGGTCGGACGGAGCCTGCTCGAACGGGTGGCGGCCGCGGTGCCCGCGGCACGGGCGCTGATCCCGGAGCTGCGGGTGGTGATCGTCACCGGGCCGCGGCTGGACCCGCGGACGATGCCGCAGGTCCCGGGGGTCGAGTACCACGCGTACGTCGACCGGCTGTATCGCTGGCTCGCGGCCTGCGACGTCGCGATCGTCCAGGGCGGCCTCACCACCACCATGGAGCTCACGGCGGCCAAGGTGCCGTTCATCTACGTGCCGCTGCGCGACCACTTCGAGCAGAACGTCCACGTGCGGGCGCGCCTCGAGCGCTACCGCGCGGGACGCCTCATGGAGTACGACCAGCTCGAGCCGGCCGCCGTCGCCGCGGCGCTGGTGGAGCTCCTCGGCAACGAGGTCGACTACGTCGACGTGGAGACGGACGGAGCGCGGCGGGCGGCGGCCCGCATCGGCGTGCTGCTGTAGCCGCTGCCGGGCGTGTCGCCAACATCACACGGTTGTTCGTCCGATAGTTGGCGTATCGCGGATTATCCTTCTGCGGTGGCACGGGGCAACGTCGCCTCGGACCGAAAGGAAGACACATGTCGCTGAACCGTGAGCAGACCGCGCGCGCAGGCCGTGAGATCGCCGCCAACCTCGCCCTCGCGGGGCTCTCGCCCGAGACCATCGCCGAGACCCTCGACTTCAGCCCGCGTCGCGCCGCCGAGACGCTCCGCGTGGGCCCCGCCGCCGACCCCGTCGACGTGTGGGCCGTGCGCGACCTGCTCGACGCGACCATCCGCGCGGCCGGCGCCGAGCCCGCCCCGTGGGAGGTCCTCACCGACAAGGCCCGCGTGGCCGCGGCGCAGTGGTTCGCGCTGCGGACCCCGCCGACCGTGACCGAGGCGCCCGCCGCCTGACCCCGACCGCGATGCGGGACCTCGGACCCGCATCGTCCACCCGCCGAGGCGCGTACCCTGGACGCGCCCTTTCTGACAACGACGTACAGAGGACTGGCACCGCATCATGATCGACAGCCGCGACCGGCTCGACCACCCCACCATGGACAACTACGGCGACCTGCTCGCGCTCGCGGGCATGGTCCGCGCCACCGGCAGGTGCGTGGCCTGCCCGCCCGAGTCAGCGCACCATCACGCCGAGCACCTCTGGCTGGTCCACGACGCCGCCACCCAGGACGCGACCCCCGAGGGCCTGCTGTGCTCGCGCCACGCGCTCGAGGCCCGGGCCTCGATGGGCTGAGCCCCGCCGCGCTCAGAGGTCCCTGAGCGCCCTCTCGACCAGGTAGGTCCGGTTCATGATCACGGCCTGGATGGCCGCGCCGAACCAGCTGACGATGCCGATGACCCCGGTCCACCAGCCGGCGGGCAGCAGCACCACCAGCGAGCTGAACACCAGCCACGCGCCGCCCGAGACGTAGTACTTGACCCGCGCGGTCTTGAATCCCGCCCAGACGAACCCGACCCAGCCGAGCACGCCGAGCGAGACCAGCGGCGGCAGGATCCACCATGACGTCTTGAGCCGCCACGAGCGGTTCTCGAGCTTGCGCACGGCGTGCGGCGGCAGCGGAGCGCCATCGGGGCGGCTGGCGGGCGTGGGCATGGAACCTCCTCGTCTGCCCCTCAGCGTAGGCGCGGCGCGCCGCGCGTCCCCCCACCCGGTCCGGACGGCGCGCCGGCCGTAGCCTGAGCAGGTGAACCGCCCCCGAGCCGTCCTCGCGATCGCGATCCTCGGCAGCTTCGTCGCCTTCCTGGACAGCAGCATCGTCACGGTCGCGCTCCCGGCCATCGAGCGCGACCTGGGCGGCGGCGTGTCGATGCAGCAGTGGGTGGTCGACTCCTACCTGATCACGCTCGGCGCGCTGATCCTCGTGGCGGGCTCCCTGTCGGACCTGCTCGGCAGGATCCGCATCCTGCGCCTGGGCCTGCTGGGCTTCGCCGTCGCCTCCGTCGCGATCGCGCTCGCCCCCACCGCGGGCGTGCTGATCGGCGCGCGACTGTTCCAGGGCGCCGCCGGCGCGCTGCTGGTGCCGTCCAGCCTCGCGCTGATCATGTCGACGTTCCGCGGCCCCGAGCAGGCCAAGGCGATCGGCACGTGGACCGGCGCGACCACCGGCGCGTTCGTGGTCGGCCCGCTGCTGGGCGGGCTGCTCACCGACCTCGCGAGCTGGCGGTGGGCCTTCGGCATCAACGTGCTGCCGATCGCGATCACGATCCTCCTGCTGGGGCGCCTGGGCCCCTCGGAGAGGCGGCGCCCGGGGACGCGGGTGGACCTCATCGGGGCGGCGCTGGCCGCGGGCGGCCTCGGGGCCACCGTGTTCGCGCTGATCGAGCAGCCACGGCTCGGGTGGATGCACCCGGCGATCATCGTGACCGGCACGCTCGGCGCGGTCGCGCTCATCGCGATGCTGATCCACGAGTCCCGCACGCCCGCGCCGATGCTCCCGCTGAGCCTGTTCCGCATCCGCAACTTCGCGTGGGGCAACGCCGCCACGTGGATGATCTACGGCGCGCTCGCGCTCAACGGCTTCATCCTGGGCGTCTACCTCCAGACCGGGGCCGGGCTCAGCGCGACCCAGGCGGGCATGGCGTCACTGCCGGTGATGCTGCTGATGATCCTCGGCTCCTCCACGGTCGGACGGTGGGCAGGTCGCCGGGGCCCACGCCTCTTCATGACGGCGGGACCGGCCGTGATGGCGGTCGGCAGCGTCATGCTGCTCGCCGTCGACGCCGAGTTCGACTACTGGACCCAGGTGCTGCCCGGCGTGATCGTGTTCGGCGCGGGCCTGACGCTCACCGTGGCGCCGCTGACCTCCGCGATCCTCTCCCCCGTGGGCCCCGACCGCGCGGGCATCGCGAGCGCCGTCAACAACGCGGTCGCGCGCATCGCGGGCCTGGTCGCGGTCGCGATGCTCGGATCGATCGTGGCCGGCCTGCTGGACCTCACCGGCTTCCACCGGGCGACCGTGGTCACGGCCGTGCTCCTCGCCGCGGGCGCGGCGATCTCCTGGGCCGGCATCAGGAACGATGCGGCGGTCCAGTAGACGTAGAGCTCACCGGTGCCTGACGTCGGCACGGATGCTCAGCAGGGCGATGTCGTCGTCGTCGAGCGGGATGCGATGCCGCAACCGCGTGATCGACAGGCCGACGTTCAGGCCCAACAGCGCCACGGCCACCAGCGTCATCGCCATGTGCGCGTGGAACGCGCCGCCCACGGTCTCGCTGATCACCGCGAACAGGCCGTATGCGCCGAACAGGCCGCCGACCACGGCGGTGCCCCAGGCGCTCGCACGGTCGTTCAGCAGCAGCGTCGCGACCGCCATCACCAGCGGGATCACGACGAAGCCGTTCATCATGTAGCCCCACAACGGGACGATCTCCTCGCCCTCCATGGTGCCGCCGACGGCCTCCTCGATCACGCCCGGCTCGTAGAAGAACAGGGTCAGGGCCGACAGCAGCGCGATCGCTGCGGCGAGCCAGATGCCGGTGGCCTGGACCCTGAATACCAGGGATCTCATGATCTCTCTCCCCTCCTCGGTGAGGTCGGGGACCACTCTCGATTCTAGTCGGGGTCAGTCGAGCGGGCAGGTCCAGACGTTGAGGGTCATGTCGACCCCGCGGTACTCCTCCTCGATCACGCCCACGCGGGTGAAGCCCGCCGTCCGGCACAGCGCGTTCGACGCGTCGTTGTCCACGTTCGGGCAGGCCATCAGCAGCGGCGCCGCAGCCCCGGAGACGTCACGGTGCGCCCGCGCGTCCACGACCAGCAGCCGCAGCGCAGCGCTCGCGGCACCCCTGCGCTGGAACGCGGGCAGCACGTTCCATCCGGCCTCGTAGCACGCGCGACCGTCCCACTCCGAGACCCACCAGCCGATGCCGCCCACCCCGACCCCGGCATCGTCCCGGATCGAGTACATCCGCGGCATCCCCGCGTCCCACCCGCGGATGTACTGCTCGTGGCGGCGGCGCACCCGCGCCTCCGTCTCCGGCCCGCCCAGGTGGGCGGTCATCTCCGGGGCGTTGGCCGCGATCAGCAGCGGCAGGTCGGCGTCCGTCCAGCGACGGAGCCGGTACCCGGTCATCGCAGCACGTCGAGGGCGTCCGAGTCGCCCTTCTCCTCGTCGGTCAGCAGGCCGGCCCAGCCCTCGTACTCGCCGCCGTACTGGTCGGCGATGCGCTCGCACAGGTCGATGGTCTCGCGCAGGTAGTCCGGCACCAGCGGCTTGTTGAAGCCCCGCACGAACACCATCCACTCGGGGATGTCGTGGCTGGGCTCCACAAGCTCGTGGGTGATGCGCATGGCCCGCAGCTCATCGACGGCGAGGCGCACCTTGGGCTCGGAGGTGAAGCTGAGGAAGAACTCGGACTCCCGCGGCGCGGTGACGTCCGCCCCGCGGGCCTCGAGCGCGTCGAGCTGCTGCGCATCGTCGCTCCACAGGCTGTACGGCGCGACCCTGCTGCGCCCGCCCCCGAACACCTTCGACAGGAAACCCATGGGGCTCACGCTATCCCGCGCGGGTCCCGGCTCACGACCCTTCGGGCCCCCGCGAGACCTCGACGAACCCCAGCCCCTCGTACAGCGCCCGCGCACCCGCGTTGTCCTCGTCCACGGTCAGCCCGAGGGCGTGCTCCCCCACGGCCTTGGCGGCGCGCGCGGCGGCAGCGAGCAGGCCCGACGCGACGCCCTGACGCCGGTGATCGGGGATCGTGAGGCAGTTGAGGACGAACGGGCTGTCCGGCGCGTCGTCGATCGTGATGCGCTGGACGGTCGCGACCACGCCGGCGACGTAGCCGTCCTCGGTCACGCCCACCGGCGACGCGACGGGCATGAAGTCGCCCCACCGGCCGGTGAAGATCGACTGCGTCGAGGCGACCGCAGCGTCCCAGGTCTCGAAGCCGCGGTCCCCCTGGTAGGCCTCCCACGAGGCGGCGGCGAGCCACGGGATGTCCTCGGGCTGGAGCGGCCTGACGTGCGGCCAGGGGGTCGCAGCGGCGATGATGGAGTCCACGGGGGCCGTCATCACGATGCGCATCCTCGGGCTGTCGTCTGCCATTCCAGCAACGTAGCACCGCCCTCTTGACACATACCCCCTGGGGTATGCATACTGGACATCAAGCGACCGGCGCCGCCTCCCCCCTCATGGCCCGGTCGCCTCAGACCGACCGGCGACCGCCGGGACAAGACGACAAGAAGGAGTCACCCTATGTGCTCTCGCATCACCTGCAGCCAGTGCGGCAAGGCCACGTGGACCGGTTGCGGCAACCACGTCGAGCAGGCCCTCGCGGGCGTCGCCAAGGACCAGCGCTGCACCTGCGAGCAGACCTCGAACGCCGGCTCGTTCGGCTCCATCTTCGGGTCGATCTTCTCGCGCTGAGCCGCTGAGAGCAGGCCGGACCCCGCCACTACCTTTCCGGTGGCGGGGTCTTCTGCTGTCCGGGGACGATGAGCGGGCCGGGACGATGCGGCGGTCACGCAAGATCAGGGCGTTCCCCGATGGCGGGTCCCGACCGCCCGTGCCTACGCTCGAGGCATGAGCTACCCGACCGTCCCGCTCCCGCCCAAGGACACGGCGATCACCTACATCCTGTGGTTCTTCCTCGGGATCTTCGGCGTGCATCACTTCTACCTGGGCAAGATCGGCCGCGGGATCCTGTGGCTCCTGACCGCGGGCCTGCTCGGCATCGGCTGGCTGGTCGACCTCTTCACCATCCCCAGCCAGGTGCGCACGGTGAACGCGCGGCGCGCCGCCGGCATCCGCTGATCCCCACCGGACTCCCAGCCCCCTCCCAGGGACGTGCGGTCCACTGGATCGCATGACCCGACGACGCGCCCTGCTCCCGCTGCTCGCCACCGCCACCCTCGCGCTGGGCGTCAGCGCCTGCGACGCCTCCGAGGCCGAGAGCACCTCCGCCGCGTCCGTCGACGCCGCCGCCATCGCCGACGTCTGGGACTCGACCGTCCTGCACACCTTCGAGGTCGAGTACGAGCAGACCGACTACGACGCCCTCATGTCCGCGTACGAGTCCGCGGGCGAGAAGGTGTGGATCGCGGCGACCGTCACCATCGACGGGGTGACCTACGAGGATGCCGGCCTCAAGCTCAAGGGCAACTCCTCCCTGCGCGGAGCGTCGAGCGCGGACGACCCGGCGACCCTGCCCTGGATCGTGCGCCTCGACAAGTACGTCGACGGGCAGGCCCACGACGGCTCGACGGAGTTCGTCATCCGCGGCAACTCCTCCGAGACGTCCCTCAACGAGGCGATCGCGCTCGAGCTGCTCGACGCTTCGGGTCTCGCGGCCCAGCAGGCGATCTCCGTCGCGCTGACCGTCGACGACGGCGAGCCCGCGCTCCGGCTGGTGGTCGAGAATCCCGACGACTCCTGGATGGAGCGCGAGCTCGGCGACGGCGCGCTCTACAAGGCCGAGGCCGGCGGCGGCTACGACTACCTGGGCGACGACTCCGACGCGTACGCCGAGGTCTTCGACCAGGAGGGAGGCGACGACGACCTGGAGCCGCTGATCGACTTCCTCGAGTTCGTGAACAACGCCGACGACGCGACGTTCGCCGCGGAGCTCGCCGACCACCTCGACGTCGACGCCTTCGCGACGTACCTCGCGTTCCAGGAGCTGGTCGACAACGACGACGACATCGACGGCCGCGGCAACAACTCCTACCTCTACTTCGACCCCGACACCGGGCTCATGACGGTGGTGAACTGGGACCTCAACCTCGCCTACGGGGCGACGCCCGGCACGGGCGGCGGCGCAGGCGTCGGCGCGGGAGCAGACGCGGGCGACCGGACGATGCCCGGCGGGAGGGCGCCCGGCGGCGCCCAGGCCGGCGCGGGCGGGCCCAGCGACGGGAACATCCTCGCGGCACGCTTCCTGGCGGACGACGACCTCGCCGCCCTGGTCGACGCCGAGGTGACCCGCCTGACCGAGGCGCTCTACGGCGACGGCATCGCCGACGAGGCGCTCGACGCCTGGTCCTCGATGCTCCTCGACGGCGCGACGGACCTGGTCCCCGCCGAGACCATCGAGTCGGAGGCCTCCGCGCTGTCCGACCGCTTCCCCGCATGACGCATCGTCCCGGACCACCGCATCGTCCCCGCTGGTAGGTTCGACACGACGCCCAGGAACGGAGATCACACGTGTCCGAGATGACCGCGCCGCCCACCACGCAGCCGCGCTACGGCGTGCATTCCGAGGTCGGGCGCCTGCACTCCGTGCTCGTCTGCTCGCCGGGGCTCGCCCACCACCGGCTCACCCCCTCGAACTGCCACGACCTGCTCTACGACGACGTCCTCTGGGTCGAGCAGGCGGAGCAGCACCATCAGGGCTTCGTCACGCTGATGCAGGACCGCGGCATCGAGGTCAAGGAGCTGCACACCCTGCTGGCCGAGACCCTGCACGTGCCCGAGGCCCGTGACTGGCTGCTGAGCCGCAAGATCACCCCCGACGAGGTCGGGCTCGGCCTCGCGACCGACATCCGCGAGTTCCTCGACGAGCTCGACAGCGCCACGCTCGCCGACTACCTCATCGGCGGCCTCTCCACGCACGACCTCCCGCGCGACTTCTCCCCGCCCGGCGTCCAGCTGGTGCGCGAGGAGTCGGGCATGACGGACTACCTGCTGCCCCCGCTGCCCAACACGCTCTTCACGCGCGACACCACCAGCTGGGTCTACGGCGGGGTCACCCTCAACCCGCTGTACTGGCCCGCACGCCACGCCGAGACGCTGCTGATGAAGGCCGTCTACTCGTACCACCCCGACTTCGCGGGCGCGGTCCGCACCTGGTGGGGCGATCCCGAGATGGAGCACGGCTTCGCCACGCTCGAGGGCGGCGACGTCATGCCGATCGGCAACGGCACCGTGGTGATCGGCATGTCGGAGCGCTCCTCCCGCCAGGCCATCACCCAGCTCGCGATGGAGCTGTTCCTGGGCGAGGGCGCGGAGCAGGTGATCGTGGCGAAGATGCCGCGCATGCGGGCCGCCATGCACCTCGACACCGTGTTCACGCTCGCCGACCGCGACGTCTGCACCGTGTTCCCCGGGATCATCGATCAGATCGAGACCTTCACCATCCGCGAGGCGCCCGCCCCGACGTTCCTCGACGTCAACCGCGAGGACCGGCCCTTCGTCGACGTCGTCGCGGGCGCGCTCGGGCTGGACCATCTGCGCGTGATCGAGACCGGCGGCGACCGCTACATGTCCGAGCGCCAGCAGTGGGACTCCGGCAACAACCTGCTCGCGCTCGAGCCCGGCGTGGTGGTCGCGTACGACCGCAACGTCGCCACCAACAAGAAGCTCCGGGCCGCGGGGGTCGAGGTGCTGGAGATCGTCGGCGCGGAGCTCGGCCGCGGGCGCGGCGGCGCGCACTGCATGACCCAGCCGCTGCTGCGGGACCCCGTCGACTGACCGCCGCCGCGGGGGGATCCATGGCACCGGCGGAACCGTGCGCACGGCTACGACGCAGCCCGACGTGGCACGGCATCGTCTACCTGGCGGCCGTCGGCCGCGCGCTGTGGGTGGCGGTGGCGCTGGTCGTCATCGCCGCGGTCGCCGTGGGCCTCTGGCTGGGCCGGGACGATGCGGCGGCCGGGTGCGCTGAGGATCCCCCCGTGGTGGACGCCGGGTCCTGCTGACGCCACCCGGAGATGCGACGAGCGCGGCCACACCGTCGTGGCCGCGCTCGTGAGGCGAGGTGCGGGCACGCCATTGTGTCCGCACCCTTCGACGCTAACGCTCGTAACAGCGTGATGGCACCCCGTTTGCCCAACCGTGACCTTCGCATCGTTGCAGATCTCGTGAGAGCGCGCTCTCACCTGTGAACGGAGGTCCGGGGTTCTCCGGGTCGCGCTGTTCCGGTCCGGATTCATCCCCGCTACAGTCGACCGCAGAGGGGGGCACCGATGATGGCTCAGACCAGCGAATCACCCCATGCCGCGCGCGAGCGCGTGAGCGCGGACGAGCGACCCCGCAACCGCCACGAGCGCCACCTCGCGGGCAGCCGCCGCGCGACTCGGGAGGCCCGGCCCGGCTGGACCCGCCCCCCGCGGATCTTCGAGCCGAGCTTCTCGGGCGTGGGCCTGGTGGTCGGCGCCCTCTTCATCGCCGTCAGCCTGCTGCCGTCGCTCCTCCCCCGCGGATCCGTGGTCCAGGGCGTCGCCACGGGAGTGTCCTTCATGCTCGGCTACGGGATCGGCGCGGCCGGACACGCGATCTGGAACTACCTCGAGATCCCGAACCTGCGCGGGCGCGCGCGGACGATCGTCGCCTGGGTGCTGCTCGGCTTCATCGGTCTGATGCTGGCGTCCGCGATCTGGGGATGGGTCGGCTGGCAGAACGAGATCCGCCACACCTTCGGCATGGACGACCTCCACCCCACCGCGTGGCCCCTCGTGATCGGCTCGGGGCTGCTGACCGCGGCGCTGGTCCTGATCGTGTCGAGGTCGTTCCGCACGCTGTTCCGCTGGGCGGGCGACACGCTCGACCGCTGGCTGCCGCGCCGTCTCGCGATCACGCTCTCCACGGCCGGGCTGCTCCTGCTGCTCTGGCTGCTCGTGTCCGGAGCGCTTGTGCAGGGCTTCTTCGCCGGGGCGAACGCGATCTTCTCCGTACGCGACACGAACGACAAGGCCGGCGTGGAGGAGGTGACCTCGGCCCTGCGCTCCGGCAGCCCCGCCTCGACGGTCGAGTGGGAGGATCTCGGCCGCCAGGGTCGCAGCTTCGTCTCCTCGGGCCCGACGATCGACGAGCTCGACGGCTACAACGGCGGCGGAGCGCGTGAGCCCATCCGCGTCTACGTCGGCCTGAAGTCGGCGGACACGCTCGAGGAGCGCGCCCAGCTGCTGCTCGACGAGCTGATCCGCACGGGTGCGTTCGACCGGAAGGTGCTGATCGTCGGCACCACCACCGGCACCGGCTTCCTGGAGCCCAACGGCGTCGACTCCCTCGAGTACCTGTTCAACGGCGACACCGCGATCGCGGGCCTGCAGTACTCGTACCTGCCCAGCTGGATCTCGCTGCTCGCCGACCAGCAGGCCGTCAAGGAGACCTCGCAGGAGGAGTTCCGCGTCATCCACGACTACTGGGCCGAGCTGCCCGAGACCTCGCGACCCGAGATGTATCTGTACGGCCTCTCGCTGGGCTCGTACGGCGTGGAGTCGGTGCTCAGCAGCATCGACATCATCAACGAGCCGATCGACGGGGCGCTGCTGTCCGGGCCGCCGTTCGTCAACCTGCTGCACAACGAGCTCGAGCGGACCCGCGACGCCGGCACGCCCCAGTGGCTGCCGACCGTGAGCGAGGGACGCACGGTCCGATTCACGGGAGAGGTGGACTCGCTCGACGCGCCGACGTCGACATGGGGCGACACCCGGATCGTCTACTTCCAGCACGGCTCCGACCCGGTGGTCTTCTTCACCCCCACCGCCTTCTACCGGGAGCCGGAGTGGATGCAGGGCACGCGCGCGCCGGACGTCTCGTCGACCATGGCATGGTTCCCGCTGGTGACAGGGTGGCAGCTGCTGCTCGACCTCCCCGCCGCGGGCTCCGTCCCCGAGGGCTATGGGCACATGTACTCCGTGACCGGCAACCTTCAGGCCTGGGTGGGCGTCACGGAGCCCGAGGGATGGACGGACGCCGACACGGACGCGCTCGCGGCACACCTGGAGGAACGCGTGGTCGAGCAGCGCACCCTGCTGGAGCAGCTCGGCGACTGACCGCGCGGCCCGTCGCGGCCGCACCCCTCAGCGGCTGACGTCGATCGTGACGCCCGTGGTCGTGCCCTCGCCTGGCCCGAGCACGGGCGCGCCCGCGTGCGTGCCGGTGCGGTCCGGACCGAACAGCGGCGCGTTCGTCGGCTCGATCCCCAGCGCCCAGCCGCCGCGGGTCGGGTAGATCCACTGGACGCAGCGCGGCTGCTCCGAGGCGCGCCACTCGATTGTCGCCGTTCGGCCCGTCGGAGACGTGACCTGGGCGCGCGCGACGCCCGCGGCGTCGGCGACCAGCCCCGCGTGCTCCCACACGGACTCCCCCACCGCGTCCGACGGCTCGGGGTAGACGGACCACGGCACCGCCGCGGCCTCGGGGTCGCGCGGTTCATGCGTGGCGGCATCGACGGCCACCGCGGTGCCCGGCAGCACCAGCGGGGCGCCCAGGTTGACGTGGTAGAGCACGGGGATCGCCGCGGGCACGACGCCGCGGTTGACGACCGTGTCCCGCACCTCGACGCGCGGAGCGCCCGCGCGCACGCGGATCTCCCGCCGCACCTCGACCTGGCGACCGAACACGCTCGCGGAGTCGATCACGCCCGTCACGAGGACGTCGCCGTCCGGGGTGCGCCCGACGGCGACGTCCTCGGCCGGCGTGAGATGGTGCGAGCCGTGCAGGCCGAACCCGTCGCGCGCGGGGCCGATGTTGTCGAATCCGCAGGTCGCGAGCGCTCCCCCGCCGAACCGTCCGATCCATCCCTCACCGCGCGGGTCACGCGATCCGCCGCGCGGCCCCAGCGCGGAGCGCCAGGCGTACGGCACGTTGTCGTACCACAGCGAGCCCAGGTCGAGGCCGCGCTCGGGGAGGATCTCGACGCTCACGCCGCCGAGCATCGTCACGCGGTAGGAGCGCGCCCCTGGGCCCGACCGCGGGTCGCCGACCTGCTCCCGGATCTCGGCGAGAGCGTCGGGACGCGAGGCGAACCCCTCCGAGAGCAGGGACGAGGCGGATGGCTCGGACATGGCGGCCGCCGCCCTCAGACCGCGTCCGCCGGCGACGGCGGACGGCAGCGGATCGCCTCGAAACCGGGCCCGGCGGTCACCGACCAGACGCCCGCGGCGTGCGGAAGCAGGGCCGTGGCGCCACGCCGGACATCAAGCGAGTCACCTGACTCGGACGTGAGGGTCGCGGCGCCCGAGGTGCACACCAGCACCGAGAACCCCGCCTCCAGGACCGAGTCCCCGCGCACGCGCTCCGCCCGGAAGAAGGGCGCCGCGGCGGCAAGGAGGCTTCCGCCGTCGCGCGCCCGAGCGGTGCGCAGGGACTCGACCTGCTCCCGGGACAGGGCACGGCGGTCGACGGCGCGAAGCGCACGGTCGAAGCCCAGCCCCAGGTGCCCGGCGACGGCTCCGTCGATCGCGAAGCCGTCCCACTCCATGAGGATCGAGAGGTCCGTGGGCTCCTGGAGCTCGACCAGGAACGCGCCCTCTCCGATCGCGTGCGCGGTGCCGGCCGGCACCAGCACCGCGTCGCCCGCCTCGACGCTCAGCCGATGCATCGCGCCCAGCATCGCCGCGGTGTCCTGCGCGCTCACCCACCGGGCGAGCTCGTCCTCGCCCACCTCGCGCGTGAAGCCCAGGTGCACGTCCGCGGGCTCGAGGAAGATCCAGGCCTCGGTCTTGCCGTGAGCGAGCCCCAGGTGCTCGGCCGCGAAGGGGACGTCGGGGTGCGCGTGCACCGGCAGCCGCTGGCCCGCATCGAGGAGCTTCACCAGCAGGCACGTGTCGGCGCCGAACGCGGCGACGTGCTCCTCACCCAACCAGGCGACCGGGTCGGCCGCGACCGCGTCCGCCAGCGCCGTCCCGTCCGGGAGCACCGTGCGTCCGAGCGAGGCCTCGCCGAACAGCGGCGTCACGGACCCGACCCAGTCCTCCGGGGTGTGCGGGCGTGCCGCTCCGTCGCCACGGAACGCGGCGATGCGCTCGCCTCCGGCGTAGAAACGGTCGGCCGGCTGGTTCGCGCCGAGCAGCGTCGCCCGGGCGGTGAGGGTGGTCATGCGCGGCTCCTCGTCGCGGCCTGCGACACCAGGGCGGCCACGACGCCGCCCACGAAGGTGTCTCCCAGGCCGATGGTGGTGGGGCTGTCGGTGTCGAGCACGCGGGCGGCGCGGCACGCGACGCGGTCGCCCAGCAGCGCCTCGATGCCCTCCGCGAAGGCGACGCCGCGCTCCTGGCGGGGCAGCCGCATCGTCGCGGCGTACAGGTCGGCGTCCAGGGCGTCACCGTGGAGGTAGCGCGTGCCCGCGAGCGCGGAACCGGCGTCCAGGGCGTCCGCGAATCGCGCGGCGCCCGGACCGTAGGCGAGCGCCCACGCGCTCGTATGGACCACCAGCGTGGGGCCGGGGATCAGCGCGCGCAGCGTGGCGAGAGCGTCGGCCACGTCGGCGGGGTCCAGCAGGTCGACGTCGCGGCCGACCCGCGTCGCGAGCTCGTCCTCGTTCATCCCGTAGACGTCCACCACGTCGGAGAGCTCGCGGATCAGCACGTCCGCCAGCTCGGGCACGTGGTAGCCGGCGTCCTCGAAGACCACGAGCGAACCGGCGGGCATGCGCTCGATCGCGTCCCGCATCGTCTGGATGCGGGCGCGCAGCGCCGCCTCGCTCATCATGGCGTTGAAGCCGCTGATGAGGAACAGCCGCGCTTCCTCGAGCAGGTCGCCCAGCCCGGGATCGATGATCATCTCGGTGTTCGGGCGGTCGCACACGTAGATGAGGCGGTTCGACGCCGGCGCGACCAGCTCCGTGCCGTCCGCCAGCCTCACCCGCGCCCCGCGCGGGAACTGCACGATCAGATGCGGGTTGAGGGTGTCCTCGTCACCGCTGCAGATCCAGACCACGCCCGCCGGAAGGAGCCGGCGAACGTGGTCGTCGACGCTCACCAGGTGGAGCGTGCTGGGGACGCCGATGCGGCTCATCGCGAGCGCGGCGCGCACCGAGGTGCCGCCGAGCGTGATGCGCCGCTCGAACATGCGGCTGAGCGCCTCGATCGGCTCGAGCGCGGCGACCGCGCGCTCTCCCCCGACGCCGTCCCTGAGGAAGGCGAGGATCGAGCGCACCAGATCCCGCTCGCTGCCGATGACGTCGCCGCGCTCGAGCTCGGAGGCCACGATCCCGTGGCGCCGTGCGAGCTCCTCGAGCGCGGCGACGTCCCAGGTGATCTCATAGTCGAGGCAGCCCCCGAGACCGAGCACCGCTGCCCCCGCCTCGGCGCCGGCCGCCGCCGCCCCGTCCATGTCCGCGATCACCTGTGGCTCCCTCTCAGAACAGGGAGGCCTTGCCGGCGGCGCCGAACAGGTCGATCTTGTGGGCGGCCTCGACCTTCATGGCCTCGATCGCCGGCGGCTGGATCGTGTTGGGCTCGCGCAGGCTCGCGTCCGCCATGACCTCGCGCATCTTGGTGTGGTAGGCCACCTTGATGTCCGAGGAGATGTTGATCTTGTTGACACCCAGCGTGGCCGCCTCGCCGATCTCCGAGTCGGGGTTGTTCGAGCCGCCGTGGAGCACCAGCGGGATGTTCACCGCGGCCTTGATCTCCTTGAGCAGGTCGAGCTTGAGCTCGGGCTTCATCCACGACGGGTAGATGCCGTGCGAGGTGCCGATCGCGATGGCGAGCGAGTCCACGCCGGTGAGCTCGATGAAACGGACCGCGTCCTCGGGCACCGTGTAGATGATCTCCGCGGCGCCGTCCTCGGCCTCCGCGTCGGTCTTGCCGATGGTGCCGAGCTCGCCCTCGACGGACAGCCCGACCGCGTGCGCGATGTCGACCGCGGCCTTGGTGAGCGCCACGTTCTCGTCGAACGGGAGCATCGAGCCGTCCAGCATCACCGAGGTGAAGCCGCTCTGCACCGCCCACACCATCTGGTCGACGGTGGCGCCGTGGTCGAAGTGGATCGCGACGGGGACGGAGGCCCGGTGCGCGAGCTCGCGGATCGCGGGCATGAGGGCGTCCGTGGTGTGGGACAGCTCGTCGGGGTGGATCGCGATGAGCAGCGGGGCGTTCTTCTCCTCGCTGATCTCGACGATGCCGCGGCACATGTTCCAGTCGGAGATGTTGAAGGCCGGGACAGCGAAGCTGTTCTCGTGAGCCACCTGGAGGATGGCGTCGCCGGAGGTGAGCATGGGTGTTCCTTTCGGGTTGCGGGGGTTGTGGTCCGGCGCTACGCCTTGACGGCGCCGGCGGACATGCCGCCGATGAAGTAGCGCTGGAAGAACAGGAAGAGCACCAGGACGGGGATGGAGCCGAGCACGCTCATGGCCATCATCTGGTTCCACTCGTAGGCGTGCTGGCCCATGAGCAGCTGGATGCCGATCGGCACCGTGCGCATGTCGTTGGTGCGGGTGAGGGTGAGCGCGAAGAGGTACTCGTTCCACGCGATCATGAAGGTGTAGACACCCACCGAGACCATGCCGGGGACGGAGATCGGGAGCAGCACGCGGAACAGCGCCGTGATGGGCCGTCCGCCGTCGACCTTGACGGCCTCGTCGAGCTCGCGCGGCAGGGTGTTGAAGTACCCGGTCATCATGATGATCGCGTAGGGCAGCGTGAACACCATGTAGGTCAGGATCAGGCCCGGGTAGGTGTTGTACAGCCCGAGCGCGACCACGAGCCCGAAGTACGGGATCAGCAGCGTGATCGGCGGCACGGCCTGGACCGAGATCACCACCACGTTGATGAGGCGCTTGCCGGGGAACTCGAAGCGGCTGAACGCGTAGGCCGCGAGCACCGCCACCGCGAGGGTGAGCACGGTGACCGCTCCGGCGATGAGGTAGCTGTTGAAGAAGAACCGCAGCTTCTCCGGGTCCGTCAGGATCGCGACGTAGGCGTCGAAGCTGAAGTTGCTGGTCACCAGGCGGGGCGGGTACGCGAAGATCTCGCCGTTGGTCTTGAAGGAGCTGGAGAGCATCCAGACGATGGGCGCCGCGGGGAAGGCGGCGCAGACCACCAGGGCGGCGATCAGGGCGGCCTTCTTGGCCTTGTGGCGGCGGACGACCTGCTCGCGCGTGGGGACGCCGGCGGCGTCGACGGTGGTGGCGGACATGTCAGTCCCTCGCCTTCTGATGACGGACGTACAGGTAGGCGAGGATCATCGACAGCACGAGGACGATCACCGCCGCGGCCGAGGCGACCGAGAAGTCGTAGGTCGCGAACGCCAGCTTGTAGGTGTAGGTCGACAGCATCTCCGTGCGGTTGATGGGGCCGCCGCCGGTGGTCATCCAGATGAGCGCGAACTGCTGCGTGGTCCAGATGAAGTCCAGCAGCGCCATCGAGATGATGATCGGCTTGAGCTGCGGGATGGTGACGTGGAAGAACTGCTTCACGGGGCCCGCGCGGTCGATCAGCGCGGCCTCGTACAGGTCCTTCGAGATCCCCTGGAGGCCCGCCAGCAGGCTGACCATGAAGAACGGGTAGCCGGACCAGATGTTGATGAAGGTCACCGCGGGGAGCGCGAGGCTCGGGTCGGACAGCCACTCGACCGTGCCAGAGCTGAGCCCGAACGTCTCGGTCAGGTAGTTGACGATGCCGTTGGGCGACAGCAGCATGCGCCACAGCACCGCGACGATCGCGATGGTGAACAGCCACGGGAGGATGTAGACGGTGCGGAAGATCGCCTTGGTGCGGTGACCGAGCATCGGCGAGTTCAGCATCAGCGCGAAGCCCATGCCGATCACGAAGTGGGCGATGACCGAGGCGCCGGCGAAGAACACGGTGTTCCTCACCGCGACCATGAACACGGGGTCGGTGAGGACCTCGCCGTAGTTCTCGAAGCCGACGAAGTTCGACTCGGGGGCCGTGATGACCCGGTCCATCAGCGAGTAGCCGATGACCATGACGATCGGCGTGACCATCAGGATGATCAGCAGCACCAGCGTGGGCGACAGGAAGCCGAAGGGGCCGAGCCGCCGGAGGAGGTCGCGGCGCCGGGTGGAGGCGGTCGGGGGTTCCGCTCCCTTGCCGGCCCTCGCCTCGGGAGGCGTGAGGGTGGTGGTCATGAGATGACGCTCCTTGGGGGGTGAGGGTCGCGCCGGGCGTCGGGGGCACCCGGCGCGACCCTGGTGGTGGGTGGGAGGGGGAGGAGCTCCTAGAACTCCTCCTCCCACGCCGCCTGAGCGTTCGCGAGGGCGGTGTCGACGTCGATCTCGCCGGCGAGCATGCTCTGGAACTGCTCGGAGAAGTCGCGCATCAGCTGCTCCGCCACGGGGAGGCCGACGAACTCGTTCGCCGGGTAGCCCGCCTGCCAGACGTCGAACGCGGTCTGGAACATCGGGTCGTTCTCCACGAACTCCGGCACCGCGGTGCTGTTGCCCGGGAAGGCGTTCGCGGCGTTCGCGAGCTCGCCGTTGGCGGCCTCGCTCATGAGGAACTCGATGAGCTTGAAGGCCTCGGCCTTGTGCTCGGAGTTCTCCGCGACACCGATGCCCCACGAGGCGTACGGGGTGCCGCGCTCACCGGTGTAGCCGTCCTCGGCCGGCAGCGCCGAGAGGGTGAAGTTCAGGTCGGGGTTCGACTCGCGGATCGTGTTGATGTGCGCGAGCGAGGAGACCATCATGGCCACGCGGCCGTTGGTGAACTCCTCCACCTTGTCCTGCTCCTTGAGGGTGGCCGCGCCGGGAGCGATCACGCCGTCGGCGTCGAGCTGGGCGATGAACTCGACCGCGCTCTTGACCTCGTCGTTGGTGACGTCGGGCTGGCCGTCGGCGAGCATCGAACCGCCGGAGGCCCACACCCACGACATCACGTCGTTCTGGATGCCGTTCGGCGCCTCCAGCGACAGCGGGAGGATCCAGCCGGACACGTCGTCGGTGGTGACGGCCTTGGCGGCGGCCTCGAACTCGGACCGCGTGGTGGGCACGTCGACGCCCGCGGCGTCGAGCAGGTCCTGGTTCGAGAACAGCATGTACGCGAAGTTGACCACCGGGATCATGTAGGTCGAGCCGTTCAGCTGGACCTGGCTCGCGAGCTGGGACTCGTCGTATCCCGCCTCGGTCATGAGGGCCGAGAGGTCGGAGATCGCGCCCTGCTGGACGAAGTCGGAGACCCAGGCGCCGTCGAGCCCGACCACGTCGGACATGGTGCCGGAGGCTGCACCCGCGACCACCTGCTCCTTGGTGGAGGCGTAGGGGCCGGAGAGGAGCTCGACGGTGATGCCGGGGTTCTCCTCCTCGAACTGGTCCATCAGACCGCGCAGCATGCCCTCGGGAAGCTCGGGCTCCCACCACTGGGCGAACTCGAGGGTGACCTCCTCGCCCGATCCGGTGTCGGTCCCAGTCGAACCGTCATCGGTGGTGGTGCCACCGCTGCTGCAGGCCGCGAGGCCGAAGATCGCGAAGCCGGCCGCGCCGGCCATGAATGCCTTCCGTGCTCGAGCACCGTTGCTCATCGTTGCTTCTCCTTATCGAAGTGTGCCGCGTTTTGCGCCTCAATGCGCTCTTGTGCGGCTTCCCTCACGCTAGACCGGCAAAATAACGCATGTCAAGTCGAGAAGCGGCATGTTCTGGCAACGATTTCGTAACCTGCGATGCCTGTTTGCCGATGTTAAGGCAAACATTCTGCGTGTTGATGCGGGTTTGTGCTACAACTGCGGGTATGAACCAACCTCTGGGGGCAATGATGACCGAGGAGGCACGCCGCCGGCTTCCCGCCGGGCGCAAGGCGCGACTCGCCGCGCACGTCGCGGAGAACGGCCAGGTGACCGTCGCGGAGCTCGCCGACATGTTCGGCGTCTCCGTCGACACCATCCGGCGCGACCTGGACCAGCTGGACGCCGACGGCGTCCTCATCCGCACGCACGGGGGCGCGGTCAGCCCCGACGCGCTCCCGAAGCCCGACACCGGCCTCGAGATCCGCCGGCGCGTGCAGACCTCGGCGAAGGAGCTCATCGGCGGCCTCGCCGCGAGCCTGGTGCAGGACGGGCAGAGCATCCTCGTCAACGGCGGCACGACCGTGCTCGCCCTCGCGCGCGCCCTCCGGGATCGCAGCGATCTCACCATCGCGACCAACAACCTGCTCCTGCCCAGCGAGATCCCCGCGGGCGTGTACCGGAGCCTCTACGTCTTCGGCGGCATCGTCCGCGAGAGCGCCCAGGCGACGATCGGCCCGGTGACGTTCACCCCGCTCGGCTCCCCCGGCGTGGAGGTGAACGCCGATCTCGCCTTCGTGGCGATCGGCGGGCTCACCGTCTCGGGCGGCTACAGCACCTCCAACGTGGCGGAGGCGCAGATGATGCGCGACATGATGGACCGTGCGGACAAGGTCGCGGTGCTGTGCGACTCCACCAAGTTCGGGCGCAAGCTGTTCGCGCAGTTCGCCCCGCTGGAGCGCGCCGACTACATCGTCACCGAGGCACCGCCGGCGCCGGAGTTCCGGGACGCCTTCGCCGAGCGCGGTATCGCGGTGCTGACGCCGTAGTCCCGCCGAGCCGTCACGCCGCGACCCGCACCACGACCTGGGTGCCCCACGGATCCAGCACCGTCAGCCCGTCGACGGTGCGCTCGTGCACGGCGCCTGCCGCGCGGGCGCGAGCCTCCACGGCGTCGACGGTGGCGGCGTCCGGCACCGTGACCGTGAGGTGGCCGAGGCCGAGCGCCTCGGGACGCTCGCCCGCGCCGGCGGAGCTCCATGTGTTGACCGCGAGGTGATGGTGGTAGCCGCCCGCGCTGAGGAACACCGCGGAGTCGATCCGGCTGGTCACGGCCATGCCGATGACATCGACGTAGAAGCGCTCGGCGGCGTCGACGTCGCCTCCGCGCAGGTGGACGTGCCCCATCGCGACGCCGGTCGCCGCCAGCGTCGGCCCGGACGCCGGCAGGTGCTCGGCGAGGAAGGCGTTCGGGTCCAGGGCGTACGTGCCCATGGTGACGCGCCCGTCGGTCCAGGTCCAGGTATCGCGCGGCAGGTCGACGTACAGCTCGACGCCGTTGCCCTCGGGGTCCGCGAAGTAGAACGCGTTGCTCACCGTGTGGTCGGAGGCGCCCTGGAAGGCCTCGGGCGAGGCCGTCGCCACACGGACCACCGCCGACGCGAGCTCGGAGGCATCCGCGAACAGGAAGGCGGAGTGGTAGAGCCCCGCCTCGCCAGGGTCGTCGGTGCCGAGCCCGGGCGCGCGGACGATCCGCACCAGCGCCTCGCCGTCCGCGCCGAGCACTGCGGTCTCGGAGGTCTGCTCGATGACCTCCAGGCCGACTCCACCCGCGTAGAACTCCACCATGGGGGCGAGGTCGGCGACCAGGAGCTCGACCTCGCCCATCCCCGCGGCACCCGGCAGCGCCGCGACCGGGGGGACGCCGTCGTCGGAGGACCGCGCCATCGTGGTCCCGACGGTGACGCCGACGGCGAGGAGCACGATCGCGCTCAGGATGATCAGGGACGTGCGGCGGCGGGAGGGCGCGTTCATGCGAAGGGAGCTCCGGGGACGATGCGGGTACGGGTGCGCCCGCGCGGCCGGGTGGCCGCGCGGGCGAGGGGTGACGGCTGGCGCGCGCCGGGAGGGGTGGCCGGCGCGCGCCGGCGCAGTCAGCGCTGGACGGCGAAGCCGCCGGTCCAGCCGAGCTTCTCGCCCACCGCGAGGGTGAGCTGCGCGAAGCCGATCGCCTCGAGCTCGTGGGCGCGGGCCAGCGAGCCGGCGTCGATCGCACCGAGGCCACCGGCCTCGACGGCCGCGACCAGGGCGGCCTTGGCGGCGGCGGAGTCGCCGGCGACCAGCACGGTGGTGGTGAGCTCGCCGATCTGCTTCGACGCGAGCGTCGCCGCGAAGTTGGTGTTGAAGGCCTTGACCACGGTCGCGCCGGGGATCTTCGCCTGGATCTCGGCGGCGGCCGACGAGCCGGCGGGCACCACCAGCGAGTCGAAGGTCTCGAAGTTCAGCGGGTTGGTGATGTCGACGACGACCTTGCCGTCGAAGGCGTCGCCGTAGGCCGCGAGGATCGAGTCGACCGCCGGGTAGGGCACGGCGAGCACGACGACGTCGCCGGACAGCGGCGCGGTGCCGACCTGGTCCTTGGCGATGTACGTGACGGACGAGCCGCCCTCGGCGAGCACGCCGCCGATCGCGTTGGCCATGTTGCCGGTGCCGATGATGGTGAAGGTGGTCATGATGTGCATCCTCTCCTGGGATCCGGACCGCCTCGCGGCCCTTTGGTTGTACCTACAAGTACAGACTCTAGACCCTTATTGTTGTAGATGCAACCTTCGAGTAGGATGGGCTCATGACGACCACCGACACCGCCCTGCGCCACGGCGAGCGCGTGGCCGTCGCGCGCCTGCACGCGCTCCTCGAGCTGCTGCCGACCGCGCTCGACCACCGCATGGCCGCCGCCGGCCTCACCGCCTTCGAGTACACGCTCCTCGAGGCGCTGTGGGAGGCCGACGGGCACCGGATGCGCCTCAGCGCGCTCGCCGCCCGCACCAACGCCACCCTCCCCCGGCTGTCCCGCGTGGTCACGAGCCTCGAGAAGAAGGGGCTCGCCACGCGCACCCCCTGCGCCGAGGACGGGCGCGCCTTCAACGCCGAGCTCACCGACCGCGGCACGGCGACGCTCCTCGACACGCAACCCCTGCACGCGGACGCCGTGCGCGAGATGATCCTCGACGACCTCAGCGACGACGAGGTCGACCAGCTCGCCGGACTCGCCCTCAAGATCCTGGGCCGCCTGGACCCGGACCGCCGTCTCGACATCACCGCCTGCCTCGCCGACCCGGCGCCGGCGGCGGAGTGCCCCGCGGGCCCCATGCCCGCCTGCCCGGCGGATCCGCGCGAGGGCTGACCGCTCAGTCCATCTGCAGCACGCGGTGCGGCACCCACCCCTCGCGCCCTGCGAGGTCGCGGCACCAGCACCAGCCGCTCACCGCATCGTCCCTGACGGGCTCGACCGAGTCGCCCGCGGCGACGGGGAGCTCCCGGGTGTCGTACGCGGCGAGCACGGTCGCGACGGGTCGCGCGGCGTCGAGGTGCCGCTCCGGCACCCAGCCCTCACCCGACGCGGCGGACACCAGCACGAACGCGGGCCACTCGGCGTCGCGCTCACCCACGGTCACCCGCTCCCCCGGCGCGATCACCAGCGGCGCGCGGTCGGGGATCTCGTGGTCCATCACCACTCGCATGCGCCCAGGCTAGCCCGGGCGCGCATCGGCCCGGCACGCCGAAGGGGGCGCGCCGGGCCGGGAACCTGACGGGGCGGAGGACGTCCGCCGCCCCGCACCTAGTGGTGCTTCTGCGCGAGCCTCCACATCACCCATGACGTGGACACGAAGCGCCAGAACTGCACGAGCACGTTCCGCCGGCGGCGCAGCTCGCCCGTGGTGGGCAGCGGGGCCTCGCCGATGCGGGCGTTGGTCTGATCCATCACTCGCCTCCGATCATTCCGGGATCATGGTCCAGCCCGGACGGGCCTTCGCCTTGTAGATGAACAGGGTGTGGAGCATGCGCTTCACCCAGTGGCCGGACAGCCCGATCTCGCCCTTGGTGGCCTTGAGGTCGCGACCCGTCTCCGGGTACCTCTCCCAGTCGGGCACCACGGGGCTCATGGTCATGGCGGCGGCGGTGCCCGACTTCATGCCGTGCCCGGCGGAGGCGACGCACGCCGCGGCCATCTCGGACATGGACGCCGAGTGGGTCGGCGCGGCGGCTCCCTTGAGGATCATGTCGGCGATCGACTTGGCGACCACCTTGCCCATGGTCCCCGACGGCATGCCGGTGCGCGGCGGCGACGGTGCGACCGCGACGCCGTCGGGCGTCGCCCGCGGCTTCGAGATCTGGTGCGGCGGAGCGAACGCGATGCCCACCGCGAACACGTTCCGGTAGACCGGGCTCTGGTAGGTGCGAGGCCAGTCCTTCGCGCTCCACTCCTCGTACTTCTTGGGCGTGTAGTCCGCGTCGACCTTGAGGAACCCGGACGGCGCGAACACGGTCGAGGTGATGTCCTCGCCGTCCTTGCCGAACGCCTTCCAGTCGTTGCCCTTGAACGGCGGCAGCAGCATGGCGAAGTCGAACTCGAGGTCGTTGTGCGAGCCGTCCAGCTGGTCGTAGTGGATGACTCCGGGCTCGATCGAGGTGACGGCCGCGCCCGTGATCGCCTCGACCCCGCGCTCGCGGAACAGCGACTCGGTCCACAGCTGCGAGGACGTGCGGAAGCCGTTCTGCTCGAACTGCATGCCGCCCACGCCGAAGTCGCCGAGCTCGTTCTCGTTCGTGAGGTACACGAGCCGCGCGTTGTCGCGCACGCCGGCCTCGCGCAGCTCGTGCTCGACGTTGAACGTGTACTCGAACGCCGCACCCTCGCAGGTGCACGTGCCGTGCCCGACGCCGATCACCACGGTCTGCTTCTTGGTGCGCAGCACCTGCGTCAGGGCCGCCAGCCGGGCCGATGCCTCGGTCGCGTGGTCGGGCGTGCAGACCGAGAGCGTGTGGCCGTCGTCGGGTCCGAGGCCCGGCGTGGCGCCGAAGTTCAGCTTGGGACCGGTCGCGTTGATCACGTAGTCGTAGCGCAGCTTCTCCGTCTGCCCCTGATGCCCCGCGTCGGTGCGCTCGACCTCGACGGCGGGACGCGCATCGTCCGCGTCCCCCTCGGGCCACAGCGCGAAGGCCTTCGCCTGGACGAACTCGATCCCCTTCTTGGCGTAGATGGGTCCGAGGTCGAACACGACGTCCTCGTGGGTCATCTTGCCCACGCCGACCCAGATGTTCGACGGGATCCAGTTGTAGGTGGGCTTGGGGTTCACCACCGTCACGGTGTGCTCCTTGGGGAGGAGCTTGCGCAGGTAGAGCGCCGCCGTGTGGCCGGACACGCCGGCCCCGAGGACGACCACTCGGGCCATTCCGATCACCTTCTTCGCTGATCATGAGGGCGATCGTCGGTGACCGCCCTACCTTTCAGGTTTATACCCCTAGGGGTATATCACGCCAGGGTCGAAGGTCCCAAATCCAGGGGTGACGATACGTGTGCCGGAGCGCGACGGCGCGCCGCGACCCCGGGAGGTCGCGACGTCCGGCGCCGGATCAGCCCTTGCGCTTCTCGACCTGGTTGCGCAGGAAGATCAGCGGCAGCAGCCACGTGGCGATCGCGGTGAACAGCCACACGAGCACCGTGCTCGCGATCCACGCGGTCACGCCGTCGATCGACAGGTTGTCGGAGATGAGCGAGGTGATCAGCAGGGACACGAACGTCGACACGAGCCCGACGCCGCCCGTGAACGCCGAGGCGTACTTGGTGGTCATCTTGAAGATGAACGGCGACAGGATGCTCTGCAGGATCGCGAAGATCACCACGGCGATCACGATGCCGACGCCGGTGATCGAGAAGCCGTCCACGATCAGAGAGGAGACCCACAGGCCGACGGCCGCAGAGCCCAGGAAGATCAGCGCATTCACCACGAAACGGATCATGGGACCGACGCTACCCGCGCGCGGTCCGTTTCGCGCGTCGAACCAGGCAGGACGCACGATTTCCGCGCGCCACCCGCACAGACGACGAGGGCGCCTCCGGGGAGAGGCGCCCTCGTGTGCTGTCGACCGTTCCCCGTCCGGCCACCAGGGACTTGCGGCCGGGACGTAGGTACTAGGACCTAGTGCCCAGAACGATACCCCATACGCCCCGTCCCGGGTACCCGTCGGGCCGCGGCGCGCCGCGCGGCCCGATCGGGCCGACGGGGGCAACCGACATATCGGCGTCACATGGGTCGACTAGGTTCAGGGCATGCTGCATCACGCCCCGCTCATCACGACGATCGCGGTGGGCCTGGTCGGGGCGTTCATCCTCGGCTTCATCGCGCAGAAGCTGCGCCTGTCCCCGATCGTCGGCTACCTGGCGGCGGGCCTGCTGATCGGCCCCCACACCCCCGGCTACGTCGGCGACGTGGAGCTGGCCACGCAGCTGTCGGAGATCGGCGTGATCCTGCTGATGTTCGGCGTGGGCCTGCATTTCTCCTTCCGCGAGCTGCTCGCCGTGCGCAAGATCGCCCTGCCGGGCGCGATCGCCCAGATGACGCTCGCGACGGCGCTGGGCACCGGCCTGGGCCTGTGGCTGGGGTGGGGGATCAGCGGGGCGCTGCTGTTCGGGCTCGCGCTGTCCGTCGCCTCCACGGTCGTGATGCTGCGGGCGCTCGAGGAGCGCCAGATGCTCGACACCCGCGCGGGGCACATCGCGGTCGGCTGGCTGATCGTCGAGGACCTCGCGATGGTGATCGCGCTCGTGGTCGTGCCCGTCCTCGCGGGCACCGACGGGGACCTGTCGCTCGGCGCACTCGCGGGGGAGCTCGCGATGACCGTCCTGCGGGTCGCCGCGTTCGTGGTGCTCATGCTCGTCGTGGGCCGGCGCGTCATCCCCTGGGCCCTCGCCCGCGTCGCGCACACGGGCTCGCGCGAGCTGTTCACGCTGGGCGTGCTGGCGATCGGGTTGGGCGTCGCGGTCGGGGCGGCGTGGCTGTTCGAGGTGTCCTTCGCGCTCGGGGCGTTCTTCGCGGGCATGATCCTGCGCGAGTCCGACCTCGCCCACCGCGCCGCCGAGGACTCCCTGCCGCTGCGCGACGCGTTCGCCGTGCTCTTCTTCGTCGCGGTCGGGATGCTGGTCGACCCGGCGATCGTGGTCGAGCACCCGTGGGCGCTGCTCGCGACCGTCGCGATCATCGTCGCGGGCAAGGCCGTGGTCGCCTTCGCCCTGGTGCGCATGATGCGCTACTCGCGATCGATGGCGCTCATGGTCGCCGCGTCGCTCGCGCAGATCGGCGAGTTCTCCTTCATCCTCGTGACGCTCGGGGCGGATCTCGAGGTGATGCCTCAGAGCGCTCAGGATCTGGTGCTCGCGGGAGCGATCATCTCGATCGTCCTCAATCCCCTGCTGTTCGCGTGGGCGTCGCGGGTCTACGCCCGCGCCAACCCCGACGACGCGGACGACGCACCGATCCACGCGGAGGCGACCGGTCACGTGATCGTGGTCGGCTACGGGCGGGTCGGCGGGCGCGTGGCCCGCAGCCTGTGGGACCGGGACGTGCCGGTCGTGGTGATCGACGACGACGAGACGCGGGTGGAGGCGATCCGCGAGCTCGGGCACGAGGCGGTGCTCGGCAACGCCGCGCGCGCCAAGGTCCTCCGTGCCGCCGGCATCGCCGATGCTCGTGCGGTGGTGATCGGCATCCCCGATCCGCTCAACGCGGGCGCGGTGGTCGCGGCGGCACGCGGGCTGTCGCTCGACGCGGAGATCGTCGCCCGCGGGCACGGCTCGCGAGACGTCGGCTATCTCAGCGCGCAGGGCGCCACCGAGGTGCTCGTCGGCGTGCATGAGGTCGCCGACCTCATGGCCGCCCGGTACTGACGCGCCGCGGACCGGTCAGTCGGTGCCGCGCAGGACGCGGTTCCACGCGTTGGTGAGCGCCACCGTCTGCACGATCGCGCCGATCTGCGTCGAGTTGTACCAGTGCCCGGCGTCCACGCGCGCCTCGGGCTCGAGACCGCGCGGCGCATCGGTCAGCACCTCCGCGAGCCGGAGCGCCGCCTCCTCGCCGTCGGAGACCAGGCCCGCGCGCATGAGCCGCACGGGGCGCGCGAGCGCGGCGATCACGTCGGGGCGGACGCCCTCGAGCGTGAGCGACTCGGAATGCAGGCGGATCGAGTTGACGCATCCGTTGAGGTAGGACACCCGCAGGCGGAGCATGTCGCGCAGCCGGGGCTCCAGCTGGGCGCCGGCGCGCGCGTCGAGAGCCTCCAGCTCCTTGAGCACGTCCCCCGCCAGCGTCGCCCGCATAACGGGAGGCTACCGGCCCGATCGTGAAATCCCTCCAATCCGCGCCGGTGGGCCGCGCGAACCCGCCTCGTCAACACCTAGCAAGGAGGACAGCATGAAGGGCAGCATCAACCGCAGCATCGGCACGGCGTTCGGCGCCGTCTACGTCCTGGTCGGGCTTCTCGGCTTCACGGTCTCCGGGGGCCACGCCGCCGCCGGCCACGAGGGCGGCATGCTCCTCGGGATCTTCGAGGTCAACGTCACGCACAACGTGGCGCACCTGCTGATCGGCGCGGCCATGATCCTCGCGGCCCGGGCCTCGATCAGCGCGTCGCGTGTCACGAACGGCGTGATCGGCGCCGCGTACCTGCTGCTGGCCGCGCTCGGTCCGTTCATCGGCGGCGATCACTCGCTCAACATCCTGGCGCTGAACTCGGCCGACAACGTGCTCCACGCCGCGTCCGCCGTGCTGCTGATCGGCATCGCCGTGGCCGCGGACCGCCGGGCCCGCGTCGAGGAGCCGGTCCGCGCCTGAGACCCCGGCCCGGGGCGCGTCGCTGAAGGGCGCCCCGGGCCGGCATGGTGGGATGGGAGCCCGCATGACCCCGAGGATCGACGACCGCGAGGAGGTGACGGTGGACCTGGATGCTCTGCTCGTCGCCGCCGGCCGCGGCGACGCTCGCGCCTTCGAGCGGCTGTACACGGAGCTGCTCCCCCAGGCCCACCGCCTCGCCCTGCGAACAGTCCGGGATCCGCAGCTGGCCGAGGACGTGACCCAGGAGGCGCTGGTCGAGGCCTGGCGCCGGGCGGCCTCGTTCGATCCCCGGCGCGCGACCGCGCGCTCCTGGGTGCTCATGATCACCCACCGCCGCGCAGTCGACCGCGTGCGCCGCGAGCAGCGCCAGCGGGTGCAGGCCGAGCACGAGGCCACGACCCTGGGAGCGCCCGGCGCGGCGCCCGTCCCCCAGGACGCCGTGGTCGAGGACGACTACCGGGCCTGGCAGACCGACCGGGTGCGCACCGCGCTCGGACGGCTCTCCGCCCTGCAGCGCGAGGCCGTCGAGGCCGCCTTCTACGGCGGCCGCACGCACGCGGAGGTCGCCGACCATCTGGGCGTGCCGCTGGGCACGGCCAAGACCAGGATCCGCGACGGCCTGGGCCGCCTGCGCGATGCATTGGAGGGAGCGTGATGGACGTCCACGACCTGGCAGCGGGCTACGCGATCGGAGCCCTCGACCCCGAGGAGCTCCGCGACTTCGAGGCGCACCTCGACTCGTGCACCCGATGCCGTGCCGAGCTGCGCTCGCTCGCGACGACCGTCGAGGCGCTCGCCGAGACCCGGGACGATGCGGTGCCGGGCCCCTCGGCCGACCTCGCCTCCCGGATCGCCCGCGAGGTGCGGGACACGCCGCAGGCGCCGCGACCGGCATCGTCCCTTGCCGCGGCGCGACGGCGGCGCCCCGTCGCACGGGTGCTCGCCCTGGCCGCCGCCGTCCTGGTGGTGGCCGGCGTGGGCGTCGTCTCGCTGCTCCAGGGCCTCGGCACCGACGGCTCGACCATCACCGACTACGAGCGGATCCGGGCGGCGGGCGATCGCGAGGATCTGGCGCTCGGTCTCGGCGGGGCGACGGTATGGGTCTCGCACGCCGTGGGCGGCGAGGAGGCGGACGGCATCGCCATCGACGGCTCGCTCCCCGCGCTGGGCGACGACCTCACGTACCAGGTGTGGGTGGTGCCGGCCGACGGCGGCGCACCCGTGCCCGGGCCGGTGCTGCGGCCCACGCCCGACGGCACCTACGCATCGTCCTGGATCACGCCGCTCGACGGCGCCGCCGCGGTGGCCGTGTCCGTCGAGCCGTGGGACCCCGCCCGGCCCGGGGAGGGCTCCACCACGCCCACGGAGGTGGTGGCGGCCGTCGAGCTCTAGCCGACCGCCGCATCGTCCCGGCTCTGGAAGAATGTCCCCCATGACTTCTCGCATCCCTGACAAGGCGACCGTCGACGGCCTCGAGGACCGCTGGAACGAGTCGTGGGAGGCCGCCGGGACCTACCGGTTCGACGAGTCGGCCACCCGTGAGCAGGTCTACTCGATCGACACCCCTCCGCCGACCGTCTCCGGGTCGCTGCACGTGGGTCACGTGTTCTCCTACACGCACACCGACGTGGTCGCGCGCTACCAGCGCATGCAGGGCCGCGAGGTCTTCTACCCGATGGGCTGGGACGACAACGGCCTGCCGACCGAGCGCCGCGTGCAGAACTACTACGGCGTGCGCTGCGACCCGACGCTGCCGTACGTGGACGGCTACGAGCCGCCGTTCGCCGGCGGCGAGGGCAAGTCGGTCAAGGCCGCGGACCAGCAGCCGATCTCCCGTCGCAACTTCGTCGAGCTGTGCGAGCGCCTCACCGCCGAGGACGAGAAGCAGTTCGAGGCGCTGTGGCGCCACCTGGGCCTGTCCGTGGACTGGTCGCGCACCTATCAGACCATCTCCCCGTCCTCGCAGGCGGTCGCGCAGCAGGCCTTCCTGCGCGGGCTCGGTCGCGGCGAGTGCTACCAGGCCGAGGCCCCCACGCTGTGGGACGTGACGTTCCGCACCGCCGTCGCGCAGGCCGAGCTCGAGGACCGCGAGCGCCCCGGCGCGTACCACCGGCTCGCCTTCGAGCCGGCGGCGGACATGGAGGAGGCGACCGGATCCTTCGGGACGGTGTGGATCGAGACCACCCGCCCCGAGCTGCTGCCCGCGTGCGTGGCGCTGGTCGCGCACCCGGACGACGAGCGCTACCAGGGCCTGTTCGGCACCCACGTGCGGACCCCGCTGTTCGGCGTCGAGGTCCCCGTCGTGCCGCACCACCTGGCGCAGCCCGACAAGGGCTCCGGCATCGCGATGATCTGCACCTTCGGCGACATCACCGACGTGACGTGGTGGCGCGAGCTCAAGCTGCCGACGCGCCCGGTGCTCGGCTGGGACGGCCGGGTGCTCCCCGAGGCGCCGGCGGGGATCTCCTCCCCCGAGGGGCTCGCCGCGTACGGCGAGATCGCCGGGATGACCGTGTTCTCCGCCCAGAAGCGGATCGTGGAGATGCTGGTCGAGAAGGGCCTGATGGAGGGCGAGCCGCGCCCGATCAGCCACCCGGTGAAGTTCTTCGAGAAGGGCGACAAGCCGCTCGAGATCGTGACCACCCGGCAGTGGTACATCCGCAACGGCGGCACGGACGCCTCTCTCAATGCGGACCTGGTCGCCCGCGGCGCGGAGCTCGACTTCGTGCCCGACTTCATGCGCGTGCGCTACGAGAACTGGGTGAAGGGCCTCACCGGCGACTGGCTGATCTCGCGCCAGCGCTTCTTCGGCGTGCCGATCCCGGTCTGGTACCCGGTGCTCGCGGACGGCTCGCCCGATTACGACCACCCGATCGTGCCGTCCGAGGACGCGCTCCCGGTGGACCCGTCCGCCGACGTGCCCCCGGGCTTCGACGCGTCGCAGCGCGACGTCCCCGGCGGCTTCACGGGCGAGAAGGACATCATGGACACGTGGGCGACGTCCTCGCTCACCCCGCAGATCGTGTGCGGCTGGCGCGACAACCCGGCGCTGTTCGCCGCCACCTTCCCGATGGACCTGCGCCCGCAGGGCCAGGACATCATCCGCACCTGGCTGTTCTCCACGGTGGTGCGCTCGCACGCCGAGCACGGCACCCTGCCGTGGAAGCACGCGGCGATCTCCGGCTGGATCCTCGATCCCGACCGCAAGAAGATGTCGAAGTCGAAGGGCAACGTCGTGACCCCGATGGGGCTGCTCGAGTCGCACGGCTCGGACGCGGTCCGCTACTGGGCCGCCGCGGCACGCCTGGGCACCGACGCCGCGTTCGACGAGGGCCAGATGAAGATCGGCCGCCGCCTCGCGATGAAGGTGCTGAACGCGTCGAAGTTCGTGCTGGGCGCCTCGGGCGTCGCGACCGCCGCGGGCTCGTCGCTCGCCGAGGGCGTGTCCGCGGCCGCCGCCGTCACCGCCAAGCCGGTGACCGAGGCCCTCGACTCCGCGATGTTGTCCGCGCTGGCCGACGTGGTGGACGCCGCGACCGCCGCGCTCGACGGCTACGACCACACGAAGGCGCTCGAGGTCGCCGAGACCCTGTTCTGGACGTTCTGCGACGACTACCTGGAGCTCGTGAAGACCCGCGCGTACGACGGCGCCGCGCCCGGCGAGGCGATCGACCCGTTCGCGCCGTGCTCCGAGGGAGCCGCGTCCGCGCGCGCCACGCTGGTGACGGCGCTGGGCGTGTTCCTGCGCCTGTTCGCGCCGGTGCTGCCGTTCGCGACCGAGGAGGTCTGGAGCTGGTACCAGGAGGGCTCGGTCCACCGCGCCGCGTGGCCGGTCTCGGCGCCGGTGCGCGCCGCCGCGGGCACGACCTCGGGCGGCGCTCCCCTGCTGGCCGCCGCGGGCGAGGCGCTCTCGGTGCTCCGCAAGGTGAAGTCCGAGGCGAAGGTGTCGCAGCGCACCGAGATCGAGTCGATCGACCTGCTGGTCCCGGAGGCCAAGGTCGCGTTCGTGCGGGCCGCGGAGCCCGACCTGCTCGCGGCCGGTCGGGTGCGCACGATGCAGATCGTGGACGCCGTCGCGGCGCTGGAGCCCGGCGTGGACGGCGAGGCGCCGGAGGACGGCTCGGTCGACGAGATCGCGGATCCGACGGTGATGCGGACGGAGAACGCGGTCCTGGCCTGACCCCCACCCTCACCCTCACCCGCACCCGCACCCGCACCCTCGCGCCTCCACCCTCACCGCTCCGGCAGGGGGGAACTCAGCGCCCTTTCTGCGAGGTCCTCGACTCCTGCGGGGAACTCGAGGCCTGCACCCGCCTGGACCGGAGGACGTCGCGCACCACCGACCGGCACCACTCCGGCCTCTCGGTGATGTCCTCGTAGGTCAGCCGCACGGTCAGGATCCCCACGCTCGCGAGGATCGCGTCCCTTCGGACGTCACGTTGGCGCTGATAGGGGCTCGAGTGATAGGCCGCGCCATCGAGCTCGACGGCGGTCATGGTCCCGGGGTCGTACATGTCGATCCGGAAGCGCTCGCCCCGGACCCGCACCCGGTGCTGTCGGACGAAGCGCGCGAACTCCCGGGTGTTGAACACCGTCCGCGCACCCTGCTCCTCGAGGTGGCTCTCGGCGCCGCGAGCGGCGGCGTCGATCCTTCGCATCAGCTCCTTGCGCGCCCGGCACCGTGGCACCCGGGCGAGCTCATCCGCCAGCTCGTCGGCGCTGGCGACACCCCGGGTGACGGCCCGGAAGACCATCGCGCCGCGCGAGTCCCGAGCAAGGCCGCCGAATCCCAGGACGATCGCGAGCGACGGACTCAGCACGGTGGCACGGCCGATCCGGCGCGTGCGCGGTCGATACGTCAGGCGACGGACACGGATCCACGGCGGAGGGTAGGGGCGTTCGTCGTGCGGCACCGCGATCTCGATCTCTATCGGAGGGGCGTCGATCAGTCCCCACGCGAACAGCGCCGCGCTGCCCGCCAGCGCCGCATTGGGGCCCGCCCAGAGCAGCGCGGCGTCGGCGCGCGCCGCGAACGAGTCCGCGTGCAATGCCGCGACGTAGGAATCCGGCGCCAGCCTGACGGCATCGCCCCGAGCGACGGCGCCCCGAGCGCGCTTGTGGGATGACAACGCGACCAGCTCGGCGAAGGTGAAGGCCCTCGGATCACGCGCGAGCGCATCGCTGATGGTGAGCGCTGTGCTCGTGCGAGGGATCGCACGGAGGTGTGTCATGCAGCCGTTGTAGGACTCCGACAGGAGCACCGCCGCCGTGCCCGGCGCCGTGGGGATGCGCCACGTCGAGCCGTGGGCTGTGAGCACCGGCCCGATGGTCGCTGAACCTCCCGCAGGAGTTCACGAACGCCCAGATCGGGCGCTCACTTCCCCGCAGCCGGTTGAGGGCGGGTGCGACTGGTGCGCAGCGGGTTGAGGGCAACCGACTACGCTGCGCCGGCCTCCAGGTCGCGGCCCTCGAACGTCGGCTCGCCGCGCCTCAGCACCGTCGCCTCCGTCACCACCACGCGGGAGATGTCGTCGCGGCCGGGGACCTCGAACATGGTGTCCTGGAGGACCTCCTCCATGATCGCCCGCAGGCCGCGCGCGCCCGTGCCGCGCTCGAGCGCCTGCTCGGCGATCGCGCGCACTGCGGCCGGCTCGAACTCGAGCTCGACGTTGTCGAGGTCGAACATCCGCTGGTACTGCTTCACCAGCGCGTTCTTGGGCTCGGTGAGGATCGAGACCATCGCATCGACGTCCAGCGGCGACACCGTGGCGATCACGGGCATCCGGCCGATGAACTCGGGGATCAGCCCGAACTTGTGCAGGTCGGACGGCGTGACCTGAGAGAACAGGTCGGTGTTGTCCGCCTCCTTGAGCGTCGACCCGAAGCCGATGCCCTTACGGCCCACACGCGCCGAGATGATCTCCTCGAGACCCGCGAACGCCCCGCCGAGGATGAACAGCACGTCGGTGGTGTCGATCTGGATGAACTCCTGGTGCGGGTGCTTGCGCCCGCCCTGCGGCGGCACCGACGCCACGGAGCCCTCGAGTATCTTGAGCAGCGCCTGCTGCACGCCCTCGCCGGACACGTCGCGGGTGATCGACGGGTTCTCCGCCTTGCGGGCGACCTTGTCGATCTCGTCGATGTAGATGATCCCCCGCTGCGCCTTGTCGACGTCGTAGTCAGCCGACTGCAGCAGCTTCAGCAGGATGTTCTCGACGTCCTCGCCCACATAGCCGGCCTCGGTCAGCGCGGTGGCGTCGGCGATCGCGAACGGTACGTTCAGCATCTTCGCGAGGGTCTGCGCGAGGTAGGTCTTGCCGGTGCCGGTGGGACCGATGAACAGCACGTTGGACTTGGCGATCTCGATCTGGTCGTCGTCCGCCTTGGTGCGGGTCTCGCCGGCGCGGACGCGCTTGTAGTGGTTGTACACCGCGACGGACAGCGCCCGCTTCGCCTGGTCCTGGCCCACGATGTACTGCTCGAGGAAGTCGTAGATCTCGCGCGGCTTGGGCAGCTCGGTGAGCTCGGCCTCGACCTGCTCGGCGAACTCCTCCTCGATGATCTCGTTGCACAGCTCGATGCACTCGTCGCAGATGTACACGCCACCGCCCGCGATGAGCTTGCGCACCTGCTTCTGCGTCTTGCCACAGAACGAGCACTTCAGCAGGTCGCCGCTGTCCGCGGGTCGATTCATCGGGAGTCTCCTCTCACGCCCCTCCAGGCTACCCAGGCGGTGTGACACGCGCGGGGCGGCGCGCCGGTCCGTCGGGCCCGGAATCCGCCTAGCAGGAAGGACACCAAGCAAGTCAGCCGAATCGTGACCTCCCCGACACGGCCCGGAAACGCGCCGAGGGGCTCCGGCGCGTGCCGGAGCCCCTCGGACGGGACGATGCGCGGGTCAGGCGGGCGGCGCGGCCACCGCGGTCGCGCCCTTGCGCGACTCGAGGACCACGTCGACCAGGCCGTACTCCTTGGCCTGCTCGGCCGAGAGGAACGTGTCGCGCTCGATGTCCTCGCGGACCTTCTCCGGGGTCTGGCCGGAGTGGTAGGCGAGCGTGTTCTCGAGCCACTCGCGCATGCGGAGCATCTCCTCCGCGTAGATCTCGATGTCCGAGGCCTGGGCGCGGGCGCCGCCCTCGATGCGCGGCTGGTGGATCATCACGCGGGCGTTGGGCAGCGCGAGGCGCTTGCCGGGCGTGCCCGCCGCGAGCAGCACCGCCGCCGCGGACGCCGCCTGACCCAGGCACACGGTCTGGATCTCGGGCTTGACGTACTGCATCGTGTCGTAGATCGCGGTCAGCGCGGTCTGCGAGCCGCCGGGCGAGTTGATGTACAGCGTGATCAGGCGGTCCGGGTCCTGCGACTCGAGCACCAGCAGCTGCGCCATCACGTCGTCCGCCGACGCGTCGTCGATCTGCACGCCGAGGAAGATGATGCGGTCCTCGAACAGCTTCGCGTAGGGGTCCTGACGCTTGAAGCCGTAGGCGGTCCGCTCCTCGAACTGCGGGAGGATGTATCGCGACGAGGGGGCGTCGTAGGCCCCGCCGCCGAACGTGCCGGCCGTGCGTCCGGCCGCCTGGAACGCGCGCTGGATCTCGCTCACGCCTTGCCTCCCTGGGACTTGTCGCCGGCCTCGGCCGCGTGCTTGATGACCTTGTCGACGAAGCCGTACTCGAGCGCCTCGTCCGCGGTGAACCACCGGTCGCGGTCGGCGTCCTTGGTGATCTCCGCGACGGTCTTGCCGGTCTGCTCGGCGGTCAGCGAGGCGAGCGTCTTCTTCATGTGCATGATGAGCTCGGCGTTGATGCGGATGTCCGTCGCCGTGCCGTAGATGCCGCCGGAGGGCTGGTGCATCATCACGCGGGCGTGCGGCGTCGCGAAGCGCTTGCCGGGAGCACCGGAGCTCAGCAGGAACTGTCCCATCGACGCCGCCATGCCCATCGCCACGGTCGCGACGTCGGGCTTGATGTACTGCATCGTGTCGTAGATCGCCATGCCCGCGGTGATCGAGCCGCCGGGGCTGTTGATGTAGAGGTAGATGTCCTGGTCCGGGTCCTCGGCCGCCAGCAGCATCATCTGCGCGCAGATGGCGTTCGCGTTGTCGTCGCGCACCTCGTCGCCCAGCCAGATGATCCGCTCCCGCAGCAGCCGGTTGAAGATCGAGTCGTTGAGGGCCATCCCGGGCCCGTCGCCTCGTGCGGTGATGTGGTCCACGCCTCTCCTCCTGTCGTGCGTCCTGCTCGACACTAACGCGACACGAGGACACCCCCATGCCGTTTGACCCCGGTTTTCGCTACGGGGGGAACGATGCGCGGGCAGAGCATGCGGGCCCGCACCGGCGGGACTACCGTGGAGATGAGGTCCCCAGAGGCGCTGGCCGAAGGAGGGCATCATGAGCACCTCAGCCGAGACTCCGACCCCGCAGCGAGACGTCGCGCCGGCACCGTCCCCGGGGCCTCCGCCCCACGCGGCCGCGCCACCCGGCCCCTATCCCCCGCCGCCGTGGCGCGCGAAGAACTGGATGGGCGTCACCTCGCTCGTGCTGTCGCTGGTGGGGCTGGTCACGGGCGTCACCGCCATCGCCGGCATCGTCTTCGGGCACCTGAGCCTCAACGCCGTCGCCCACGGCGAGGCGGACAACCGCAGCGTGGGTCTCGCGGGGCTGATCCTCGGCTACATCCTGCTGGGCCTGAGCATCGTCATCATGGTGGTCGTGCTCGGCTTCGTCGGCTGGGTCGTGTCGCAATGCGCCGGGCCCGATCCCGCGTCCTGGTGCAGCACCACCCCGTAGCCCTCGCCCCGCCACCGCCAGGGTGAACCCCGAGGTGCGACGCCGCTCGGATCCACCGACGGGACGATGCGCGGCGCACCGCCGGGCAATAGCCTGGAGGCGTCCGGCACCCGAGCACCGAGGAGGGGACGTGTCGACCCAGGACCAGAACCCGAACCCCCAGGACCCCACGGGGTCCGGGGCGTATCAGCCCGAGCCGAGCGGCGAGGCCGCTCCGGCCGACCCGTACGCGCAGCCGCCCGCCGCGCCGTACGGCCAGCAGCCCGGCGCCACGCCCCCGCCGCCGCCCGGCTCGACGCCCCCGCCCCCGCCGGGGTACGGCGCCCCCCAGTACGCGGCCCCGCCGGCGTACGGCGCCCCTCAGTACGCCGCGGCGCCCATGACCACGCCGTACCCGAAGAACTGGATGAACACCACGGGCATGGTGCTCTCCCTGCTCGGTCTCATCACGGGCATCACGGCGATCGCCGGCGTCATCTTCGGCCACCTGGGCCTGGCGGCGGTCAAGCGCGGCGAGGCCGACAACCGCGGCCAGGGCGTCGCCGCCCTGGTGATCGGCTACATCCTGATCGTGCTGGGGATCGTCGCCACCATCGCGATCATCGCCTTCGCCGGCTGGCTCGTGAACGAGTGCGGCGGCGACAACCCCGCCAGCTGGTGCACCGACCTCGACACCCAGTAGCGGCGCCCGCACCGCGGACAGCACAGCGCCCCGGCCACCTCACGGTGACCGGGGCGCTGTCGCGTCTGCGGCTGGTTACGCCTCGGCGGTCTCGGCGGCGGCCTCCTCGGCCTCCTCCGACTTCTCGTCCTCGAGCGAGCCGATCACGGCGGACAGGTCCACCGCGGCGCCCGCGGTGTCGACCACGGTGGCGCGGCGCAGCGCGAAGGCGGTGGCCTTCGAGCGGGCGACCTCGGCGACCATCGCGGGGATCTGGCCGGCCTGCTCCACCTGCTGGATGAAGGTGCCCGGGTCCATGCCGTACTGGCGCGACGAGTTGATCAGGTAGTCGAGGAGCTCCGACTGCTCGACCTCGATGTCCAGGTCGTCCGCGAGCTGGTCGAGCAGGATCTGCGTGCGCAGGGCCTTGGTCGCCTCCTCGGTGACCTCGGCGCGGTGCTCGTCGTCCTCGAGGCGGTTCTCGTTCTCGAGGTGGTTGTGGACCTCGGTCTCGATGACCTTCTTGGGGAGCTCGAACTCGGTGGCCTCGGTCAGCTTCTCGAGGAGCTGCTCGCGGGCCTCCATGGCCTGGTTGTTCGTCTTGATGCGCGCGGCCTGCTCGGTGAGGTCCTCGCGGAGCTCCTCGATGGTGTCGAACTCGGAGGCGAGCTGCGCGAAGTCGTCGTCGGCCGCGGGGAGCTCGCGGGCCTTCACCGCGGTCACCGTGACGGTGATCTGGGCGGTCTCGCCCGCGTGGTCGCCCGCGGCGAGCGGGCCCTCGTACGTGGTGGTCTCGTCGGCGGACAGACCGGTGATCGCCTCGTCGATGCCCTCGAGCATGTTGCCCGCACCGATCTGGTACGAGGTGCCCTGGACCGAGTCGATGGTCTCGCCGTCGATCACGGCGGTGAGGTCGATGGTGACGAAGTCGCCCTCGGCGGCCGGGCGGTCGACCGAGACCAGGGTGCCGAAGCGCTCGCGGAGCGCGTCGAGGCGCTCGTTGACGTCCTCGTCGGAGACGGCGACCGGCTCGACCTCGATGGTGAGGTCGGCGGCGGCGGGCAGGGTCACCTCGGGGCGGACCTCGACCACGGCGGTGAACTCGAGGCCCTCGTCACCGGCGACCACACCGGGGATCTTGGTGACCTCGACCTCGGGCTGGCCGAAGGGGCGGATGCCCGACTCCTTGACGGCCTCCGAGTACCAGCCGGGCAGGCCGTCGTTGACGGCGTGCTCGATGATCGCGCCCTTGCCCACGCGCTGCTCCAGCACCTTCGCGGGGACCTTGCCCTTGCGGAAGCCGGGGATCTGCACCTGCTTGCCCACGTGCTCGTAGGCGTGCTCCATGGAGGGCTTGAGGTCCTCCTCGGTGAGGTTGACCGTCAGCTTGACAGTCGTGGCGTCGATCTTCTCGAGGGCGCTGGTCACTACTACTCCTGAATGGTGGGGTGTGGGGCCCGCGGGTGCTCCGTCGGCTCCCGGTGGTCGGGCAACCCCACAAGCGTACCCGCCATACGCGAACGACCCAATTCGAACCGGACGATGCCCGGGAGCCTCGGGCACGAGTCGTCGCCTTGACATTTGTACATCAGCCACTTAAATAAGTTGCTTATGGAAAACCGTCGCCGCGTGATCGTCGAGCTCGTCGCCCAGACCCAGCGCCTGACCCGCCTTGCCGCGCAGGCCACGGGCAACTCCACGCCCGCGTCGTCGTGGCGCCTGCTGTCGATCCTCGACCGCGAGGGGCCCCAGCGCATCGGCACCCTCGCGGCCGCCGTGCGCGTGAGCCAGCCGGCGCTCACCCAGATCGCCCAGCAGCTGACCGAGCAGGGCCTCGTCGTGAAGGGGCCCGACCCTGACGACGCACGCGCCGCCATCCTCACCCTCACGGATGAGGGCCGCGTCGCGATCGCCGACTGGCGTGCCGAGCTCGGCGGCGCCCTCTCCCCCTACTTCTCCGGACTCGACGCCGACGCGTGGGAGCACCTCGCCGCGACCGTCGAGATCCTCACCGCTCTCGACAAGGAGTCCCTATGAGCCGCTCCCCCGCCACCTCCAGCCTGCTGCACCAGCCCCGCGCGGTCTGGGCCGTCGCGTTCGCCGCGGTCATCGCCTTCATGGGCATCGGCCTGGTCGACCCGATCCTCCCCGCCATCTCCGCGCAGCTCGACGCGAGCCCCACGCAGGCGGAGCTGCTGTTCACCTCGTACCTGCTGGTCACCGGGCTCGCGATGCTGGTGACCAGCTGGGTGTCTGGACGGATCGGCGCGCGCCGGACGCTGCTCATCGGGCTCGGGCTGGTGGTGGTGTTCGCCGCCTGCGCGGGCGCTGCGGGAGACGTGAACACCATCATCGGGCTGCGCGCCGGCTGGGGCCTGGGCAACGCGCTGTTCATCTCGACGGCGCTCGCCACCATCGTCGGCGCCGCAGCCGGCGGCGCCGGGAACGCGATCATCCTCTACGAGGCCGCGCTGGGGCTCGGCATCGCGATCGGCCCGCTGCTCGGCGGGTTGCTGGGCGAGGTCAGCTGGCGCGCCCCGTTCTTCGGCACGGCGGCGTTGATGGCGATCGCGTTCGTCGCGCTGCTCGTGATGCACAGGGACGACACCACCCCGCGGGTCCGGGTGCCGCTGCGCGCGCCGTTCTCGGCGCTGCGCCGCGAGCGGGGCCTGCGCCGCCTCGCGGTGACCGCGGTGCTGTACAACATCGGCTTCTTCACCCTGCTCGCGTACACGCCCTTCCCCCTGGGCTTCGGCGCCATCGAGCTGGGGCTGACGTTCTTCGGGTGGGGCGTGGGCGTGGCCGTCACGTCGGTGTGGGTGGCACCCCTCCTGACCGCGCGCTACCGCCGCACCAGCGTGCTCGCCGTCACGCTCGCCCTCCTCTCCGCGGACCTCCTCGCGGCGGCGGCGGCCGTCGGCTCGCCGTCGGCGCTCGTGGTCTGCGTGGTGGTCGGCGGCCTGCTGCTGGGCGTGCTCAACACGGTCTTCACCGAGGCCGTCATGGAGGCCACCGACCTCCCCCGCACGGTCGCCTCCTCCGCCTACTCGTCGGTGCGCTTCCTCGGCGGAGCGGTCGCGCCGCCGCTCGCGGCCTGGCTGGCGTCGCAGGCGGGCGACTGGCTGCCCTACACGGTCGCGGCCGCGGCCGTCCTCGCCGGCGCGATCGTGGTGCGCGCCTCCCGTGACCTGCTCGCACGCGTCGACGCGCACCTCGCCGAGAGCCCCGCGGTCGAGGCCGTCGCGATCTCCGTGGGCGATGCCGCGTAGCGCCGCTCAGGAGTCGAGCTCCGGCAGGGGTCCGACCTCGCCGCGCGGGTCGCGCTCGAGCACGAAGTAGTAGGGACGGCCGTCGTCGAGGGCGCCCCGCCCGGCCATCACGCCGAGCAGCGTGTCCGCGTCGACGCGCACGAAGTGGTCGTGGAGGGGGCGCGCGTCGTAGCTCATGGTCGCCGTGACCTTCCCACGGTGCGCGGAGTCGGCGAGCCACGCCCCGGCGCCGCCCGCGAGCGTGGAGGCGGACCGGAGCTCCCCGTGCTCGTCGCGCACCACCAGCGGCTGCACGGTCTCGGCGTCGATGAAGTTCTTGCCGTACCAGCGCGACCGCACCAGCAACTGCTGGGTGCGATGCCCGGTGTCGATGCCGGCGCCGTGCCAGAGGCCTCGCAGGTCGTCGGCGCGCACCGGCGGGAGCAGGTCCCACAGCATCGCGAGCTCGTCGGCCTCGCCCGCGCCGGAGGCGGCGATCCGTCTGACCCGGTCCGCGGCGGTCGCCGTGCGGGGACGTCGTGCGGGCGGCACCGACTCGTCGCCGAGCAGGAGCACGGCCTTGACGGCGCGCCCGACGCGCGCGGCGCCCACCGCATCGTCCACCCGCTCGAAGCGGAACGGCACCACCAGCCGTTCGAGCGGCAGCAGACCCGCCCTCCACATCGCGACCAGGAGCGGGATGGTCGCGTCGGGCATCGCGTCCCCCTCGATCACTCCGACCAGGGTGCGGCCCCACAGGAGGGCCGTCTGGCTCACCGTCACCCGGTTCGCCCCCGGCCGCAGGGCGACGGTGGCGCACACGCCCGGCGACGCGAGCCCACCGAGCGCGGCGTCGAGCGAGTCCTGGGTGCCGACCGTGTCGATCGCGAGGTCGTGCGCCGCGGCCCGTGGGTCGAACGCGTCGGGCGCGACCACCAGGTCCGCGCCCAGGTCGATCGCGAGCGAGCGGCGCGCGACGTCCGGCTCGACCACCGTGATGGTCGCGCATCCGAGCGAGCGCGCCACCATCACCGCCGACAGCCCCACGGTGCCGGCGCCCATCACGAGCAGCGAGTCGCGGTCGGTGGGCCGGAGGACGCGGAGCACCGTGCCCGCGCCGGTGAGCACGCCGCAGCCGAGCGGCGCCGCGAGCGCGAACGGGATGTGATCCCCGATCCGCACCACGTTGGTCTCGCGCGCGATCGCGTGCGTGGCCCAGGACGACTGCGCCATCCAGGCGGCGGCCACCGGCTCCCCGGCGGAGTCGCGCAGCGTGGGCGAGCCGTCGGCGCGGGCGCCCAGGTAGTTGCGCGCCGCGAACTCCTCGCACGACGCCGGATGCCCGTCGCGGCAGCGTCGACAGGCCCCGCACGAGTCGAAGGTCAGCACCACACGGTCTCCCGGCGCCACGCGGGTCACGCCCGATCCCACCTCGACCACCGTGCCGGCGCCCTCGTGGCCGAACACCGCGGGGAACGAGTAGCCGACGCCCCCGTCGAGCGCGGTCAGATCCGTGTGGCAGACGCCCGACGCGGCGACCGCGACCAGCACCTCGTCCGCACGGAGCGCATCGAGCCGCACCTCGGCGATCTCGGGGGCGCCACCCGGCTCCCGCACGGTGGCGGCGAGCGCCACCACCGGCGGCGCGGAGGCATCGATGCTCATCCCGCATCCCTTCGTACGACGCTGTACCGCGCCCGGGACGCGGGCGCGAGGACGCCCTCAGTCTGCCGCGCCGAGGCGCGGTTGTCACGCATTTTGTTAATCGAGATTCACATGCCGGCCGGCGCCGACGGCGCGGCGAGCGCACGCCCCTACAGGAACTCGAGCGGGTCGAAGTCCTCGATCGGGATGATCCGCACGCGCGGCAGCGGCTCGTTGAAGGCATGGATGTCGTACTCCATGTCGAAGAACTCGAGGCCCTGCGACTGGAGCTGGATGAAGCCGTTGTTGCGGAACTCCACGAACCCGGCGACGCCGACGCGGCGGCCGTCGAGGAGCTCGTCGACGTGGTCCACAAAGTCGCCGTCGTTGCTCACCAGCAGCACGTCCGCGTCACGCTCCGCGAGCGCGTCGAGGGTGCGCTGGATCGCGATGTCCACGACCTTCTCCCCCGCGGACCCCGACAGCGGCACGGGACGGAAGCCGATCGCCAGGAGCGCCTGCACGAACGTCATCGGCAGCTCGTTGTTCGCGGCGAGGAAGAACAGCCCCTGCGCGGGCTGACCCCAGCGCTGCTCGATGTGGCGCAGCACCCTCTCCCACCGCGGCCGCTCCTCCGGCTTGGGGCGGCGGCCCAGGATCGAGGTGCCGAGCGTGGCGTCGATGTTCTCGCCATCGACCAGGACGTACGTGAGCCGCGAGGAGTCTGCCATGCGATGAGACTACGGCGCCGGTAGCGTGACCGCATGACCCAGCCGCGCATCGTCCCTGCGAATCTGGCGTCCGGCGCCGATCTCGACCTGGTGATGCGGGAGGGCGGCGATGCGAACGGCTGCCGGTGCCAGTGGTTCAAGCTGGCCCAGCGGGACTGGAAGGCGACCGGCCGCGAGGCGCGCGCGGCGAGGCTCGAGGAGCAGGCCGGCTGCGGGCGGCCCGACGCGCCCACGTCCGGGCTGCTGGCCTACGTCGACGGCGAGCCCGCCGCGTGGGTCGCGGTCGAGCCGCGGACGGCCTATCCGCGCCTGCGCACCGCGCGGATCCCGTGGAGCGGGCGCGACGAGGATCGGGACGATGCCGACGTGTGGGCGATCACGTGCTTCGTGGTGAGGAAGGGCTTCCGGGGCCTGGGGCTCGCGAAGGCGCTCGCCGTCGCCGCGGTCGATCACGCACGCCAGGGCGGCGCGACGGCCGTCGAGGGCTACCCGCGGGCGGGCGACGCGACCGTCTCCGACCTCTACGTGGGATCGGTGGGGATCTTCGCGGCGGCGGGGCTCGCGGTCGTGTCCCGCCCCACGACCGCGCGGGCGGTCATGCGGCTCGAGCTCGCCTGAGCGCCCGGTCAGGCGACCCGGTCGCGGACCTTCCGGCCCGCCAGGGGCATGCGGAACAGCGGCGCGAGCAGGCACACGTCGAGCAGTCCGACCAGGATGAACACCGCGCCCGGCGCGATGAGCCAGAGCCAGGCACCGCCGAGCGACACCGCGGCCACGACGAGCGCGACGCCCGCGAGCGAGCGGGTCCACCGTCCTGCGGTCGAGCTCATGAAGCGTACGAATCCCATGGGAGCCTCCTTCGGTCCACTTCGGAGCGTATACCCCATCGGGTATTCCGGAGCCGGGACCTCAGGCCTCCGCGTACTTCGCCTCGAGCCGCTCCTTGGTGGCCGCGCGCCAGACCTTGATGCCGGCGTCGGCGTTGAGATAGGCGATGCCGATCCCGACGATGATGTCGGGCCATCCCGACACCCACGCGAGCGCGACCAGGGCCGCCGCGATCACCGCGACGTTCGCGAGCGCATCGTTTCTCGCCGAGAGCCACGCCGCGCGCGCCAGCGATCCGCCGTGGTGACGATGCCGGGCGAGGATCGCCGCGGCGGCGAGGTTGGCGATCAGCGCGCCGAGCGCCGCGAGCGACATGGGCACCGTGTCGGGGCGCGTGGGGTCCATGATCTTGATCACGGCGGTGACCAGCGTGAACACGGATGGGATGAAGATGATCACCGCGAGCACGTGGCCCACCTTCGCGCGACGGCGGAGCGACCAGGTGAACGCGAAGAAGATGAGCAGGTTGAGCGCGGCGTCCTCGAGGAAGTCGACGGAGTCCGCGACCAGCGAGACCGAGCCGATCAGCTGGGACACGGTGAACTCGACGATCCCGTAGCCCAGGTTGATGAGCGCCACGGCCATGACGGCCCGGCGGAGCGCTGCGACGTTGGTCATGGGAGCATCGTCGCAGGTCCCACCGACGCCGAGGAGCACCATGACCGTCGCCGCGCTCGTCCTGGCCGCGCTCGCCGCCGCCATCCACGTGTACATCTGGTGGCTCGAGTCCGTCACCTGGATGACGCCGCGGACGCGGGCGGTGTTCGGGATCGCGTCGGAGGACGATGCGCGGGTCACCCGGGGACTGGCGTTCAACCAGGGGTTCTACAACCTCTTCCTCGCGGTGGTGACGGCGGTCGGCATCGTCCTTCTCTGGACGGGGTCCGAGGCCGCCGGGGCCGCGCTCGTGTACGCGGGCTGCGGCTCGATGGCGGCCGCCGCGGCGGTGCTCCTGGCGTCGGGCGGGCGGACCTACAGCCGCGCGGCCGCCGTGCAGGGGGCGCTGCCGGCGCTCGCGCTGATCCTGCTCACCGTCGGCCTCCTCGCGGGCTGAGGCCGCAGGCTCAGGAGGCCGCGCGGTACTGCCGGACGAGCTCCTCGACCCCGCCGCTCCACGGTTCGCCGTGCCCCGGCAGCACCCAGTCCACGTCGAGCCCCGCGAGCGCGTCCAGGGAGGACGCCGCCTGAGCCGGGGCGTCCGTGAACGGGGCAGGAGCCGGTCCCTCAGCGCCCGTGAGCACGTGGCGGGTCGTGAGCGCATCCCCGACCATGACGGCGCGCGCACGGGGGAAGTGGAGGGCGACGGATCCGGGCGAGTGCCCGGGCATCCCGATCACCCGGGGATCGCCGGGCACGTCCAGCACCTCGCCCGCCTCGAAGGTCGCGACCTCGGTGAGCGGGGCGGCGCGCAGCCCGCCCCGACGCGCCGCGTACGCGAGGAATCGGAGCGCTGGCCCCAGGCGCCAGCTTCCCCACGGCGTCGACGGCTTGCCCTCACCACGCGCCCGGCCCGCGTCCGCGCCATGCACCAGCACCGGGATCCCGTGATCCCGGCGCAGGCGCTCGGCGAAGCCGATGTGGTCCTCGTCGCCGTGGGTGAGCACCACCGCGCGGATGTCGGACACCTCGCGCCCCATGGCCCCGAGCTCGGCCACGAGCTCGCGCCACTGTCCCGGGAGCCCTGCGTCGACCAGCGTCAGCCCGGACGAGTCCTCGACCAGGTAGCAGGCGACGATCTCGTTGCCGATCCGGTGCAGCCCATCCGCGAGCCTCATCGCGCCACCGCCTCGACCGCGGCAAGCGTGTCGGCCGCGCCGAGCACCCCGAGCAGGACCGTGTTCGCGACGACCGCGACGGCGTATGCGACGGCGAGCCCCGGCGCGCCCGCGATCGCCAGCGCGACCGCGGCGAGGAGCAGGATCCCGGAACCGAGCCGTTGGCGCGCCTCCTGCGACAGGCCGGTGCGGGCCTTCGGGGCCGCGACCCGGGCCCACAGGGCGATCATCGCCGCCGGGAGCGCCGCCGCGAGCACCCACCCCCAGGCACCATCGGCGACCTGGGTCCCTGCGTACGCGAGCGCGGCGAGACCTGCGACCTCGAGCAGGAATCGCACCGCGAGATTCGTGGCGATCATCGTTCGCACCTCCGTCATCGACTACCATGGCTAACATACGTAGCCATCATGGCTAATGTCAATAGCCAAAGGAGGGGCCCGCATGCCAGCACCGTCTCGCACCTCGGTGGAGCGCATCGTCGCCGCGGGGCGCTCCGTCCTGTCGGACGCGGGCATGGAGGGGCTGACGATGCAGCGCGTCGCCTCCGAGGTCGGGGTGCGTCCGCCGTCGCTGTACAAGCATGTGGCGAACCGGGCCGACCTGGTCCGGTTGATCGTCGGCGACATCGCCCGCGAGGTCCGTAGCCTGCTCGCGAGCGCCGCGGTCGGCGTGGACGCCGGCGAGGACCTGCGCGCGATGGCGGCCGCACTGCGCGGCTTCGCCCGCCGCGACCCCCACGCGTTCGGCGCGATGTTCTCCCCCGCCGCGGAGGAGTCGGCGCTCGACGCGGGGGCATACGCGGACGCGGCGGAGCCGATCCTCGAGGTCGCCGCGCGACTCGCCGGCGCCGAGCGCGCGCTCGACGCCGCGCGGACCGTGACCGCGTGGGCCTCCGGCTTCCTGTCGATGGAGCTCGCGGGCGCCTTCCACCTCGACGGAGACCTCGACCGAGCCTTCGCGTACGGGGTCGAGGCGCTGATCGAGGCGCTGAGAGCGACGCGGTAGTTGACACCTCAACCAATCACGCCCTACAGTCTCCCTCGTTAGTTCAACCTACAACCAACCGAGGGGTATCCCATGGACATCGTCTTCCTGGTCGCGCGCATCCTGGTCGCGCTCATCTTCCTGTTCTCCGCGTTCGGCCACATCGCGGCCGCCAACGCCATGGCGCAGTACGCCGCCTACAAGGGCGCGCCGGGCGGCAAGGCCGGCGTGATCCTGTCCGGCGTCGCCATGGGCATCGGCGGCGTGATGATCCTGCTGGGCGTCTGGGGCGAGATCGGCGCGCTGCTGATCGCCGCGACCCTCATCCCGATCACCTTCTTCATGCACGCGTACTGGAAGGAGAGCGACGCTCAGGCCAAGCAGACCGAGCAGATCTCCTTCAACAAGAACCTGGGCCTCATCGGCGGCGCGCTCGCGCTGTTCCTGCTCTTCGCGAGCCAGGGCGCGGCCATGGGCCTCACGATCACCGAGCCGCTCATCACGCTCGCCTGACGCGCCGCACCCGCACGCACGAGGGGCCGGATCCGCGCGGATCCGGCCCCTCGTGCATGGTCGGGGTGACAGGATTTGAACCTGCGACCCTCTGCTCCCAAAGCAGATGCGCTACCAAGCTGCGCTACACCCCGTCGCACCCGTGGCGCGGGCGCGGTACCCCGCATCGGCAAGGCTCCGCTACTCTAGTACGCGCTGAGCACGCGGCATCGCGGGCAGGCAACGCGGGTGTAGCTCAATGGTAGAGCCTCAGTCTTCCAAACTGATGGTGCGGGTTCGATTCCCGTCACCCGCTCTCGCGAGATGGACAATCGGGGTACGAAACCGTCGGGTTTCGTACCCCGATTCTCCATTTCGGGCAGGGACGATGCGCGTCACAGCGCCGCACGGGCCTCCCGGAGCTCCATGACCCGCCCGAGCGCCCCGAGGAAGCGCCGCACGGCCGCCGCGTCGATGGTGAGCGGCGGCTTGATCTTCAGCACGTTCTTGTGGTCCCCCGTGGGCTGCACGATCACGCCCTCGGTCAGCAGATCCTCGCAGATCTCACGGGCCGCGACGGGGTCGGGCGCGTCCGGACCGCCGGCCACCACCTCGACGCCCAGGTACAGCCCCATCCCGTGCACCGCCCCGAGCGCGGGGTGGCGGCGCGTGAGCAACCGGAGACCGTCGGCGAGCAGCGCGCCGACCACGCGGGCGTTCTCCTGCAGCCCGTCCTCGTCGAGCACGCGCAGTACCGTCGATCCGACCACGCAGCTCACCGGGCTCCCGCCCGCCGAGGCGAAGAACGAGCCTTCGACCGCGAACGCCTCCGCGATCGCCCGCGTGGTGATCACCGCCCCCAACGGATGTCCGTTCCCAATCGCCTTGGCGACGGCGATCAGGTCGGGCACCAGGCCCTGCTGCTCGAAGCCCCAGAAGTGCGCGCCGAGCCGGCCGTAGCCCACCTGGACCTCGTCCGAGATCACCAGCCCGCCGCGCTCCCGCACCGCCGACGCCAGGCCGGCCAGGTAGCCGCCGGGCAGCAGGATCCCTCCCCCGTTGCCGAAGATCGGCTCCGCGATGAGCCCCGCGAGCGACACCCCCGCGGAGTCGAGCTCCTCGAGCCTCCCGAGCGCGTCGTCCAGGTACCGCCCCGCGTCGGGACCCCGGTGACGCCCGCGGTAGGCGTTGGGCGCGTCGAGCAGGTGCACCCAGTCGGGTCGCGTGGCGAGCGCGTGCGGGTTGTCGCCCAGCGACGTCGAGACGGCATCGGAGCCCACGGTCCACCCGTGGTACGCCTCGGTGAGGGCGAGCACGTCCGAGCGCCCGGTCGCCGCACGCACCATCCGCAGCGCGAGGTCCACCGCCTCCGAACCCGAGTTGACCAGCAGCACCGTGTCGAGCCCCTCGGGAGCGCGGGCCGCGAGCGCCTCGGAGAGCTCGACCACCGCGCCGTAGTGGAACCTCGAGTTGGTGTTGAGCAGCCGCAGCTGGCGGTCGACGGCGTCAGCGATCCGCGGCTCCCCGTGCCCGAGGATCGCCACGTTGTTCACCATGTCGAGGTAGCCGCGCCCGCGGACGTCGATCAGATGGTGGCGCCAGCCGCGCTCGATCCGCGGCGGCGCCTCGTAGTAGTGCTCCTGGACCGGCGCGAACGCCCGGGTCCGCGCGGCGAGAAGACCCGGCTCGTCGGGGGACGATGCGACGGCCGGCTTCCTGCCGAGCAGTGCCGAGGGGTCGGGGCAGAGCCGCCGCCACGCGCCCTCGTGCCCCGCCGCCACACGCGCGGGCGGCCAGGCATCCGCGACTGCCGAGGCCTGCACGCCGACGATCCCGTTGTCGCGCACCCGCGCCAGGGGCTCGCCCGCCGCGACCCGCCCCTCGACCAGCGCCGTGGCCCCGGTCAGCAGGATCGCGGGCCCGACGTCGCAGGTGAGGCGCACGGCGCCCCGCGCCTCCTCGACCCATCCGTCGCACGGCGCGGTCAGCACGGCGCCGCCGTCGACCGCGCCCTCGATCGCGAGGGCGTAGGAGCGCGGCGCGTAGCCCTGCCCCGCCTGCACGTCGAGGCGGTGCTCGCCGTAGCGGGTGACCGCGGCTCCCGCGCCGTCCCGTGCGGCCGCCAGCACGCCCATGGGGCGGTACGGCTCCAGCCAGGCACCGGAGTCGTGCACCGCGGACGTGACCGACAGGTCGATGACCGCAGCGGATCCGAGGTCGATCAGCGGGCGCGCGCCGCTCCAGTCGACCGCGGGAACGCGGCCGAGCGCGTCGCGCAGGAGCAGCTCGGCCTCGCCCGACGCCCACCGCAGCGCGGTCTCGAGCATGCGGGCCTCGAGCAGGCGGCGCGCCTCCGCGTAGGCGTTCCCGGGATCCTCGGCGCGGACCCGGGCGCCCGCCGCGACCAGCACCGCCGCTCGACGCACGACGAGCGGCCACAGGGCCCGGAGCTCCGGCTCCGTCAGCGGCGCCTCACGGTCGAACGCCGCGGCGGCGGCCAGCACGTCGGACATGGCAGCGTCGCCGCGATGGAGCAGTGCGCACAGCGCGATCGCCAGCTCCGCCACGCGCCATGACGTGCCCAGGTCGCCCAGGTCGATCACCCCGGCGAGCGCCCCGTCCGCCGCGAGCACCACGTTGTCCTCGGTGAGGTCGCCGTGGATGGGCTGCACCGGCAGCGCGTCGGCGAGCGACGCGAGGGCGGCGTCCGCGCGGGCCATCGCGACCGCGACCCGATCCCGCTCGCCGGCATCGAGCAGCGGAACCGCCTCCGCGACCACGGCCGATGCCTCGCGCAGGTCCCACGGCCCGCCCGCGGAGAGCGCCTCATGGCTCCACCCCTCCAGCCCGGCGACCACGCGTCCGGCCACGGCGCCGAGGCTCGCGGCCAGCCCGGAGGGGAGCCGTCGTGCACCCCCGGGCGGCGTGCCGTCGAGGAAGTCGAGCACCCTCGCGTGCGCGGGCCGCTCCGGCGCCGCGAGCGGCACCACCGTCCCGCCGTCCAGCGCGGGCCAGGGCGACGGCAGGAGCGCGCCGATCCCGCGCCCCGACAGGTGGGCCACCGCCGCGTGCTGCGCGTCGAGCGCCGCGGGTGCGATGCCCGGGTGGGAGACCTTGAGCAGCGCTCGCCGGCCGTCCGCGAGGGTGGCGAGGAGGTTCTGGTCCTCGTTGCTGCCCAGGTCGCGGATGTCCGTCACGTCCAGTCCCCAGGCCTGCCGCACCAAGGCGGTCGCCGCGTCGTGATCGAGCCGCGGGAACGATGCTGTGGTGTCCACGCGCGCATCGTCGCACGGTCGACCGCACCGGCGGGAGGGGCGGAGCGCCGCGTTCCGACCGGACTGTGCCGCCCGTCCGGGCGGCATGTCCGGACGGCGTCAGGCCGAGGCGTCGGTGAGGGCCTGGACCTCGTCCTCGGTGAGCTCGAGCGTGAGCGCCTCGATCAGCGGGTCGAGCTGGCCGACCGTGCGCGCGGAGGCGATCGGCGCGACCACGGTGGGCTGCGAGCGCAGCCACGCGAGCGCGACGGTCGCGACCGGCACGTCATGCGCGGCCGCGGCGGCGTCGAGCGCCGCGAGCACAGCGCGCCCACGGTCGTCGAGGTACTCGGCGGCCTGTCCGGCCCGCTGGCTGTCGACCTCCGCACCGTCGCGGTACTTGCCGGTGAGGAAGCCCTTGGCGAGCGCCCAGTAGGGCAGGACTCCGAGCCCGTGGCGCTCGGCGGCGGCCCGCAGCTCCGTCTCGAAGTCGCGCTCCATCAGGTTGTAGTGCGGCTGCAGGGCGACGGGCCGGTGCAGGCCCTCGCGCTCCACGATCGCCATCCACTCGTCGATGCGAGCCGCGCTGTAGTTCGAGATCCCGATCTCCCGCACCAGGCCCTGGTCGACCAGGGTGGAGAAGGCGGCGACCGTCTCCTCGAGCGGCGTGGACGCGTCGTCGAAGTGGGCGTAGTAGAGGTCGAGGCGGTCGGTGCCGAGGCGTGCCAGGCTCGCCCGCGCCGCGGCCGCGACGTTGGCCGCTGCGAGGCCCGCGAACTCGGGGTGCTGGCTCACCTTGGTGGCGACGAGCACGTCGTCGCGGGACCGGCCGGCGGCCAGCCACTCCCCGATCACGGTCTCGGACTCGCCGCCGCTGTTGCCGGGCGCCCAGGCCGAGTAGGCGTCGGCGGTATCGATCATGCGGCCGCCGGCGGCGACGAAGCCGTCGAGGATCGCGAAGGAGGCCTCACGATCGGCGGTCCAGCCGAAGACGTTCCCGCCGAGCGCAAGCGGCGCGCCGGACAGGTCGAGGGTTCCGAGGGTGGGGGCGGTGATCTCTGCAGTCATACTGTCGTCAACCACCCCGACCGGGCATCATTCCCGTCGCGCGCTTCTCTCAGAAGAGTCCCAGGATCACGCCCGCGACCGCGAGCGCGACCGTGTCGTGCGCCGTGTCGATCGCGGTGACGGCGGGGCTGCGGACGGCGAAGCCGTTGTGGATGGCGTGGGCGCCTCCGCGGAAGATCAGGCCGACCAGCGCGCCGAGCACGAGCCCGCCCGACCACGTGTCGATCCCCAGCCCCGCCATCAGCAGCGCGAGCAGGATCACGCCCAGCACGTTGAACACGACCGTCCCGCCGAACGCGGCACCCATGTTCGCGTCCTTCATCAGGTCGTCGGTCACGCCGGCCTTGTCCCGCCAGAGGTTCCAGAAGCCGGCGGGCGAGTACCACCACCAGCCGAGCGCGAAGCTCACCACGAACGCCACGAGCACCGCGATCCAGTTGATCGCGCCCAGATCGAACCAGTCCATGACCCCTCCCCGAGTCGGCGACGCGGCCCCGAGGGCCCCGCCTACGGCGACAGTACCGTCAGGGTCAGACGAACGCCCCGATGATCGCCCCGGCGACCGCGAGCGCCACGATGTCGTGCCCGCCGTTGACCAGGGTGAGGGTGTGGGGCCGGAGCTCGAAGCCGTGATGGATCACCTGGTTGCCCGCCCGCATCACGAACGCGAGGAAGGCTCCGAACAGCGCTCCCCCGCCCACGGAGAGCACCGACAGCTCGACCATCAGGACGTTCAGCACGATCGCGGTGACGAACGCGACCACGCCGGTCGCCACGAACCGCAGCGGCGGCGCCGTCCGCACCTCCTCCTCGGTGAGCCCGACCAGCCGGATCCACAGCGGGCCCAGCGTGCGGGGGTGGTACCAGGCGAAGCCGACCACGAAGGTCGCGATGGTCGCGAGGATGACCGCGAGCCACTCGATGTGGCTGGCGGTGAACCAGCTCACTCCGCCGCCTCCTCGGCGACCCGAGCGATGTCCTCGAGGTCGTCCTCGAGCGCCTTCTCCGTCGCTCTCATGCCCGCCTTGCCGAACACCAGCCACCCCACCCGCTGCGCCGGCCCGGGGTTCGGCGTCTCGGCGCCGAAGTCGATCCGCAGGAGCGTGCCGCCCTCGACCTCCTCGAGGGCGAACACGGTCGTGTAGTCCGTGCCCCGCGAGTGGGAGCCGACCGTGGTGGACACCGGCGCCTCGACGGCGTCCACCCACATCTCCTCGGTCTCCGACCTGCCCCACAGCCGCCGGGTCTCCCGCCACCGCACGCCGACGGCCCAGCCCTCGCCGGCCACCCGCTCGACGGACTGGATCGACCGGATCACCTCGGGTGAGTAGTCCAGGTCCGTGATGACCTGCCACACGCGCTCGCGCTCGGCCGCGATGACCCGCTCGACGCTGATGCTGTGCCCGACCATGCTCTCTCTCCCTCGCGCCCTCAACACGCTCAGGCTAACGCGCCGGTCAGGAGAAGTGCCTGATGAGGTCCCCGATGTCGGCCTTGAGCCGGACCGTGCCGCCGAGCGTGAAGAAGGTGGAGATCGCCTTGCGCATCGCGCGCTCGGCGACGCTGGGCTCGGCCTTGTACACGTGGAAGACACGCCTCACGTGGGTGCCGTCCTGCGTCTCCTCGAGGAAGGTCGAGGACGTGAACGTGCCGTCCGGACCCACGCGCTCCTGCACCAGCCGCCGGTAGGGCTCGACCTCGATCGTCGTGAGCCGGACCACCACCGGATCGCTCCCGGCGTCGATCTCGCTGAACTGGAGGACGTGGCCCACCTGACCGGGCTCACCCGCCTCGGTGACGGCCTGCGTGACCATGCTGAACACCTCGACCCGGAGATCGGGCTCGGTCACGCAGCGCCACACGTCCTTGGCCGTCGCCGGCACCAGGCCCTCGCGCTCCACGGCCACGTCGAGCGGTCCCGTCATCGTCGCCTCCCTGGCCCGGGGCATCGTCCGCACCCCGTCTTCCCACCGTAGTAGCAGGAACGCCGCCGCGTCAGGAGGCCCGCACGGGTTGCCTCGCCCCCGGCCCGGCGCTACCCTTGCGGCGGAGCGACGAAAGGTCAGGACGATGAGCATCGAGCGCCGCGCGGTCACCGCGCCCGCCTCTGCCCGCCTGATGCGCTCCTCCGACGCGATGTGCTGCCGCGCCTGCGTCTGCTGCTGTCTGTAGAGCGCTGACCGCCCCCGAACCCGCCCGCGGGTCGACGGGACACGGCCGCCCAGCGCTCGCCCCGGCATCGTTCGCGATGCACCGTTGTTGCACCATCTCGACGCAGGTCCCCGACTCAAGGAACAGGAAGACACCGCCATGGCCCGCATCTATCAGGACGCCACCGCCCTCATCGGCAACACCCCGCTCGTCCGCATCAACACGCTCACCGAGGGCGTCGACGCCACGGTGCTCGGCAAGCTCGAGTTCTACAATCCCGCGAACTCCGTCAAGGACCGCCTGGGCGTCGCGATCGTCGACGCCGCCGAGGCGGACGGCTCGCTCCAGCCCGGCGGCACGATCGTCGAGGCCACGTCCGGCAACACCGGCATCGCGCTCGCCATGGTCGGCGCGGCGCGCGGCTACAACGTCGTGCTCACCATGCCCGAGACCATGTCCAAGGAGCGTCGCGCCCTGCTGCGCGCCTTCGGCGCGGAGCTGATCCTCACGCCCGGGCCCGAGGGCATGCGCGGCGCGGTCGAGGCGGCCACCAAGATCGCCGAGGAGCGTCCCGGCTCGGTGCTGGCGCGCCAGTTCGCGAACGAGGCGAACCCGGAGATCCACCGCAGGACCACCGCCGAGGAGATCTGGAACGACACGGACGGCGAGGTCGACATCGTGGTCGCCGGCATCGGCACCGGCGGCACCATCACCGGCGTCGGCGAGGTCCTCAAGGCTCGCAAGCCCTCCGTGCAGATCGTCGGGGTCGAGCCGGCCGAGTCCCCGATCCTCAACGGCGGCCAGCCGGGCCCCCACAAGATCCAGGGCATCGGCGCGAACTTCGTCCCGGAGATCCTCAACACCGAGATCTACGACGAGATCATCGACGTCGACGCGGAGACCGCGGTCGCGACCGCGCGCGCCGCCGCCCGCAAGGAGGGGCTGCTCGTGGGCATCTCGTCCGGCGCCGCGATCCACGCCGCCATCGAGCTGGGCAAGCGCCCTGAGAACGCCGGCAAGACCATCGTCGCGATCATCCCCTCGTTCGGCGAGCGCTACCTCTCCTCGGTGCTCTACGCCGACCTGATGGACTAAAGCGGACGCCCCGCGCGTTCCAGTCCCCCAGCACCCCAGCCCCTCCCGGAAGGCAGTACCGATGGCATCCGACATCTCAGCGCTCGCCCGAGCGCTCGAGGACATCCGCACCGTGCAGCGCCGCGATCCTGCGGCGCCCGCGTGGTGGGTGATCGCGGGCTCCTACCAGGGAGTTCACGCCGTCTGGTACCACCGGGTCGCGCACTGGTTCTGGCGGCACGGCATGCGGTCCTACGCCCGGCTGATCTCGCAGCGGGCGCGTCGCGCGACCGGGATCGAGATCCACCCGGGCGCGCAGCTCGGGCGGCGGCTGTTCATCGACCACGGCACGGGGGTCGTGATCGGCGAGACCGCCGTGGTCGGGGACGACGTGCTGATGTTCAACGGCATCAACCTGGGCGGCACCACGATGAGCCCCGGCAAGCGCCACCCCACCATCGGCGACCGCGTCGTGATCGGCGCGGGCGCCAAGGTGCTCGGACCCCTGCGGGTCGGCTCCGACGCCCGCGTCGGCGCGAACGCCGTCGTGGTGAAGGACATCCCCGACGGCGCCACGGCGGTCGGCATCCCAGCCGTCATCCGCAGCCACCCCGGGCCCACCGAGGCGTCGACCGCCGCATCGGCGGTGGACGCGGGCGACTCGCACCGTCACCCCGATCCGGACCAGCCGCCGGAGCCGGTGCGCGAGCCGGCGATGTACTACATCTGAGCCGGACGCGACGGAGGCCCCCACCGGTCGGTGGGGGCCTCCGTCGCGTCCGGGGCGCGGGTCAGGCCGCGAAGGACCGGAGCATCCACGCCGCCTGCTCGTGCGCGGCGAGGCGCGCGTTGAACAGGTCCGCGGTGGCACCGTCTCCGGCGTCCTCGGCGACCTCGACCAGCGGGCGGATCAGGCGTGCCAGGGTCTCGTGGTCGCGCGCCAGGTTCTCGACCATGGTCATCGCGTCCGTGGTGCGCTCGTCGTCGACGATCGACGCGTGCTCGAGGAACTCGGCCATGGAGCCCGGGGCGCCGGAGCCGAGCGCGCGCATGCGCTCCGCCAGCACGTCCGCGGCGGCCCACAGCTCCTGGTACTGCTCCTCGAAGAGCAGGTGCAGCGACCGGAAGTGCGGCCCGGTCACGTTCCAGTGGTAGCCGTGGGTCTTCAGGTAGAGGGTGAACGTGTCCGACAGCACCTGGCCGAGACCGGCGTTGATCGCCGTGAGGTCATCGACCTTGAGGCCGATCTTGGGGGTCGACTCGGTGGTCTTCACGGGAGCGTTGCTCGCCATCATTCCTCCTGGTGTCTCTCGCTCTCCGGCGCACCGGGGCGGCACGCCGTCACTCGGTGGCAACAGCAAAGACTTGGTCAACATTCCCCGTCGGGACGATGCGCGGGCGGGCCCGGCCACGCCGTCGCACGGCAGGACCGCGGTCCCTTCGGAATCCCACGGCGCGCTGTTATGTTCCGATGCCATGGACCAGTTCCGCCTCGACGCGTTCCCCGCCGGCGACGCCTGCCCGGCGCCGCACCACACCGACGCGCCCGACGACGAGCACCTCGCCCGGATCCTCGCGGCGACCCGCCGCGTCGCGATCGTCGGCGCCTCCCCCAACCCGTCGCGCACGAGCTACCAGGTGGCGATCTGGCTGATGGAGCACACGCCGTACGAGCTCTACATGGTCAACCCGGCCGCGGGCGCCGAGGAGATCCGCGGCCACGGCTTCTACGCCTCGCTCGCGGACCTGCCGGTCCGGGTCGACATGGTCGACGTGTTCCGCCGGGCCGAGCACACGCCGGCGATCGCCCGCGAGGCGGTCGACGCGGACGTGAAGACGCTGTTCCTCCAGCTGGGGATCCGGTCGGACGAGGCGATGGAGATCGCGGACGCCGCCGGCATCGACGCCATCCAGAACCGCTGCCTCAAGGTCGAGTACCGCCGGCTCGAGGGCCGGATCCGCGAGCTGCGCGGGGAGTGAGGGCGCGCGTCATCGCCCCGGGTGGGACGATGGCCGCCATGAGCCTCGCACCCGGGTACCGCCTGATCGACGTCGCACCGTCCCGCGTGGGCGAGGTGCTGCGCGTCGCCTCGTGGGCGTTCGCCGACGAGCTCAAGGACGAGGACCTGCCGCACTGGGAGACCATGACGCCGGCCTCGCGGATGCTCGGCGTCGAGATCGACGATGCGTCGCGCGGCACCGTCGGCACCCTCGCCGGGGTGGCGGCGACGTTCCGCTTCGGCATGCGGGTGCCCGGAGGCGCCGAGGTCCCCGTCGCCGGGCTCACCGGGGTCGGCGTCCACACGGGCCACCGGCGGCGCGGGCTGCTGACCGCCATGATGGCGGCGCACCTCGAGGACGCGCGCCGGCGGGGCGAGGTCGCGAGCGCCCTCTACGCCGCGGAGACCTCCATCTACCAGCGGTTCGGCTACGGGCTGGCGAGCTGGCAGGCGACGGTGCGGGTGCCCCGCGGCGCCGGGCTGCGCCCCGTGCCCGGCTCGGAGGACCTCCTGGTGGCGATCGAGCCGGTCGACCCGGCTCGGCACGGTCCGGTGATCTCGTCGGTCCAGGCTCGCCTGACCCGGCCCGGCAGCATGACGCTGGCGGACCCGGAGGCGCTCGCGGCGCGCTTCGCGGACCCCTCCGTGCGCCACCAGAGCGAGCCGCTCCGCATGCTCACCGTGACCACGCCCGACGGCGACCCGCGGGCGTTCGCGATGCTGCGCCGCCGCAGCGCGTGGGGTGACGACGCCCTCCCCGACGGCGTGGTCACCACCCAGGAGCTCGCCGCCCTCGACGCTGCCGCCGCGCACCGGCTCTGGTCCGTGCTGCTCGACATCGACCTCATGGGCACCGTGACGGCCGATCCCCTCGCGCTCGACGACCCCCTGCTCCACCTGCTCGAGGATCCGCGCTCCGCGCGGGCCAGGGTCTTCGACAACCTCTGGCTGCGGCTGGTCGACCTGCCCGCCGCGCTGGAGGCGCGCACCTACGCCGCCGACGTCGACACGGTGCTCGAGGTCGACGACCCGCTGGTGCCGGACAACACCGGGCGCTGGCACCTGACCGTCGACGGCGGCGACGCGCGCGTGGCCGCCGCGCCCGAGGCCGCGCCCGACGTCAGGCTCGGCATCGCCGACCTCGGCGCCGCCTACCTGGGCGGCACCTCGCTCGCGGCTCTCGCGTCGGCGGGCCGCGTGATCGCGCGCGACGCGGCGGCGCTGGAGCTCGCGTCGGCGGCGTTCGGTGCCGCCGTCGCACCCGTGTGCAACCTGCACTTCTGAGCGGCCCGCAACCCCGCATCGTCCACCCTGCCAGGGCGTATTCCCCCACGTGACCAGTCGCACAGGATTGGCCACGGCGCCGGAAGCCTGCCACGGTGGAGGGATGAAGAAGTCAGCAGGCTACCGATCCGTGTCCGTTCCCGAGGAGCGCCTCGACGAGTTCTTCGACGTGGTCCAGTGGGCCTTCGTGGGCGAGTGGCTACGCGAGGACCGCCAGGACTATGTCGACGCGCTGCCCGTCGAGCGCGCCCGCGCGGTCGAGGTGACCGACGAGCACCGCGGCACCCCCGGGACCCTCGCGGGCGTGCACGCCAGCTTCGGCACCGAGATGGTCGTGCCGGGCGGGCGGCGCGTCCCCACCGCGGGGCTGTCGTGGCTGGGCGTGCACCCCGGCCATCGCCGCCGCGGGCTCATGACCACCATGATCCACGACCACTTCGAGCGGTCCCTCGCCCGTGGCGAGTCCGTCAGCGTCCTGTACGCGATGGAGGCGCCCATCTACGCGCGCTTCGGCTACGGGATGGGCTCGCAGACCGTGAAGGCCGAGATCCCGCGCGGCGCGAAGATGTGGGATGTCGACGGCGCCGACGAGCTGACGGTCCGGCTCGAGCGCGCGTCCTTCGAGCGGCACGACGCGTTGGTTGCGGGTCTGCAGGCGCGGCTGAGCCGGCCCGGGACCGTGCTCAACGCCGTCGGCTCCGGCCGCAACGCGCGCTTCACCGACCCCGTGGGCAACCGCCGCGGGATGGAGAAGTGGCGGATCGCGATCGTCGAGGACCGCGGCGAGCCCGTCGCGTACGCGTTCTTCCGGCGTCACGCGCGGTCCTCCGTCGGCATCCACGACGGGGTCTGCCAGGTCCGCGAGCACGGCTCCCTCACCCCCGCCGCGGCGCAGCGCCTGTGGCAGACGCTCACCGACTTCGACCTGGTCGAGACCACCATGACCGAGAACCTCGCGACCGACGACCCCCTGCTGCACCAGCTCAAGGACCCGCGCGGCGTGCGATCCAAGGTCATCGACAACCTGTGGGTGCGCCTCCTGGACGTCCCGACGGCCCTCGCCGCGCGCGAGTACATGCGCGACTGCGACGTGGTGGTCCAGCTCACCGACAAGCACGTCCCCGCCAACGCGGGCGCGTGGCGGATCGCCGTCGCGGGCGGCGAGGCGACCGTGACGCGGACGGACGATGCGCCGGACCTCACCATGGACGTGCGCCACCTCTCCCAGTGCTACCTGGGCGGGACGTCGATGGAGTCGCTGGCCGCGGCCGGGCTGGTGCGCGAGCACACCGCCGGCCGGGCGCGCGAGCTCGCCGTGGCGATGCTGTCGCCGGTGGCGCCGCTCGCGAACTGGGACTTCTAGCGCGTCGCCTCGAAGTCCTTCATGAGGTCGATCCGGCGCTGGTGGCGCTCGTCGCCCGAGAAGGGCTCGGCGAGGAACGCGTCGGCGATGGCCGTCGCCTCCTCGAGCGAGTGCATGCGGGCACCGATCGAGCCCACCTGGGCGTCGTTGTGCTGGCGCGCGAGCCTCGCGGTCTCCACCGACCAGATCAGCGCGGCCCGGATGCCGGTGACGCGGTTGGCCGCGAGCTGCTCGCCGTTGCCCGAGCCGCCGATCACGATGCCCAGGTCGGCGCCGTCGCTCGCCGCCACGGCCTCCGCGGCCGCGATGCACATGGGCGGGTAGTCGTCGAGCGCGTCGTACTCGTACGCGCCGTGGTCGACCACGTCGTGGCCCGCCTCGGCGAGGTGGGCGATCAGGTGCTGCTTGAGCTCGAAGCCGGCGTGATCCGCGGCGATGTGGATGCGCATGGACCCATTCTGCCAGCGTCGCCGCCGTGCTCGGCTCGCCGTGAGCGAAACCTCGCCCCTCGGGCCGAGCCCGCCGCCTAGGGTGAGACGCATGACGCTTCACTCCGGCATCGACCAGTCCGAGTTCTCGCCCACCGACCGCGCGCAGGACGACTTCTTCCGCTACGTCTCCGGGCCATGGGAGGACACGCACCCGATCCCGTCGGATCGCGCCGCCGACGGCTCGTTCTACACGCTGCGCGACGAGGCCGAGGCGCACACCCGGACCATCATCGAGGAGGCGCCCGCGGAGTCCGTGATCGGCGCGCTGTACGCCAGCTTCATGGACGTCGAGCGGGTCGACTCCCTCGGCATCGCCCCCCTGCTGCCGGACCTCGAGCCGATCGAGGCCGCGACCAGCCACGAGGAGCTGGCCCGCGCCATGGGCGCGCTCCAGCGCTCAGGCGTCACCGGCATCGTCGGCTACTACGTCTTCGCCGACCGCCTCGACCCCGATCGCAACGTGGTCTACCTCAGCCAGTCGGGCCTGGGCCTGCCGGACGAGGCGTACTACCGCGAGGACGCGCACGCCGCGACGCGTGAGAAGTACGCCGCGCACCTGGACCGGATGGCCGAGCTCACCGGGCTCGCGTTCGACTCGGCAACCGTGATGGCGCTCGAGACCGCGGTGGCCAAGGAGCACTGGGACGTGGTGAAGACCCGCGAGGCCGAGCTCACGCACAACCCCACCACGCTGACGGGCCTGGCCGGGGATGCCCCAGGCTTCCCGTGGGCGACGTGGGCGGACGCGATCCGGATGCCGGCGACCGCCCACGATCTGCTGGTCGCGGGCGAGCCGACGTACTTCACCGCCGTCGCGACCGTGTGGGCGGAGACCGACCTCGAGACCTGGAAGGCCTACCTCCGCTGGCGCGTGGTGAACTCCCGCGCCGCCTACCTCACCCAGGAGATCGCGAAGGCGAACTTCGACTTCTACGGGACGGTGCTGTCGGGCGCCACCGAGCAGCGCGAGCGGTGGAAGCGCGGCGTGGGATTCGTCGAGGGGGTCGCGGGCGAGCTGGTGGGCCAGGAGTACGTCCAGCGGCACTTCCCGCCCGCCTACAAGGAGCAGATGGACGTCCTGGTCGGCAACCTGATCGAGGCCTACCGGCGCTCGATCCTGGAGCTCGACTGGATGACCGAGGCCACCAAGGAGAAGGCGCTCGAGAAGCTCCGTCAGTTCACCCCGAAGATCGGCTACCCCGACAAGTGGCGCGACTACTCCGCGCTCGAGGTCACCCCGGACGACCTGGTGGGCAACCTGCGCGCCGCGTGCGCGTTCGAGGAGGACTGGGAGTGGGCGAAGATCGGCAAGCCGGTCGACCGCTCCGAGTGGCTGATGACCCCGCAGACGGTCAACGCCTACTACCTGCCCGTCGCCAACGAGATCGTGTTCCCCGCCGCGATCCTGCAGCCGCCGTTCTTCCACCCCGAGGCCGACGACGCGGTCAACTACGGCGGCATCGGCTCCGTGATCGGGCACGAGATCGGCCACGGCTTCGACGACCAGGGATCGAAGTACTCGGGCACGGGCGCGCTCGAGGACTGGTGGACCGAGGCGGACCGCGAGGCGTTCATGACGCGCGCGACCATGCTGATCGAGCAGTACAACGGCTACTCGCCGCGCCAGCTGTCCGACGAGCACAGGGTCAACGGCGCCCTGACCGTCGGCGAGAACATCGGCGACCTGGCGGGCGTCGAGATCGCGCTCAAGGCCTACGAGATCGCGCTCGGCCACCCCATCGAGGAGGCCCCCGAGCTCGACGGGCTGACCGCGCTGCAGCGGTTCTTCATCGGCTACGCCCTGACGGAGCGCATGAAGGTCCGGGACGAGGCGTTGGTGACGCGGCTCAGCACCGACCCGCACTCGCCGAGCGAGTTCCGCGTCAACGGGATCGTCCGCAACCTCGACCCCTGGTACGCGGCGTTCGAGGTGTCGGAGGGCGACGAGCTGTGGCTCGACCCGGAGGCACGCGTCTCCATCTGGTGACGTCGGACGGCGGGAGGATGCGCGTCAGGCCGTGAGCGTGGCGCGCACCTCCCAGGGCCGCAGGTCGGCTCCGATGACCGGGTCGGGGAGGTTGGCGACCAGCACCTCGGCGGCGGGGTCCTCGACGTCGACCGCGACGCCGTCGCCCGAGAGGTTCGCCACCACGGTGAGCACGGCGCCGTCGAGCTCGCGCCGGTAGGCGAACACCTGCGGGTCCTCGGGCAGCAGCATCTCGAACGTCCCGTGCGCGATCACCGGGAGCTCGTGGCGAAGCGCGATGAGCCGTCGGTAGAACGCCGCGACCGAGTCGGGGTCCTCCCGCTGCGCGGCGGCGTTGAGCCACGTGTGGTTCGGGGTCGCGGGCAGCCACGGGGTGCCGGTCGTGAAGCCGGCGTGCTCGCTCGCGTCCCACTGCACCGGGGTGCGCGCATTGTCGCGGCTCACGTGAGCCATGCCGGCGAGGATCCGCTCGTCGGGCACGCCGATCGCGCGCAGCTCGTCCCAGGCGCCGTGGACCTCGATGTCCTGGTACTGGTCGATCGAGGTGAAGCCGGCGTTGGTCATGCCGATCTCCTCGCCCTGGTAGACGTACGGCGTGCCGCGCTGAAGGTGCAGCACGGCGCCCAGCGCCTTGGCCGAGGCCGCCCAGTGGTCGCGATCGTCGCCGAAGCGGGACACCACCCGCGGCTGGTCGTGGTTGTTCCAGTAGAGCGAGTTCCAGCCGCGCTCCGCGAGCGCCACCTGCCACCGGTCCAGGATCGCCTTGAGCCGGACCAGGTCCAGCGGCTGGGTGTCGAACTTGCCCAGCGGGCCGTGGTCGACGTCGACGTGGTCGAACTGGAACACCATGTCGACCTCGGCGCGGTCCGGATCCGTGAACATCACCGCGTGGTCGGTGGTGACGCCGGGGGTCTCGCCCACGGTCAGCAGCTCCGCGTCCCGCCCGGCGAACACCTCGCGGTGCATCTCCTGGAGGAACTCGTGGACCCGGGGGCCGTTGGCGTACAGCGGGAAGCCGTTGCCGAGCCCCCCGGGCAGCGGCTCGCCGTCCCCCAGGGGCAGCACCTTCGAGATGAGGTTGATGACGTCCATGCGGAAGCCGTCGACGCCCCGGTCGAGCCAGCGGTTCATCATCGCGTAGACGGCGGAGCGCACCTCGGGGTTCTCCCAGTTGAGGTCCGGCTGCTTCACGTGGAAGAGGTGCAGGTAGTACTCCCCCGACGCCGGGTCGAGCTCCCACGTCGAGCCCGAGAAGAACGCCCGCCAGTTGGTGGGCTCGGCGCCAGATTGCCCCGCCGCGAAACCCTCGCGCGGAGGCCGCCACCAGTACCAGTCGCGCTTGGGGCTGTCGACGGAGGAGCGGGCCTCGACGAACCAGGGGTGCTCGTCCGAGGTGTGGTTCACCACCAGGTCCATCACGAGCTTCATGCCGCGGGCGTGCACGTCCGCGAGCAGCTCGTCGAAGTCCTCGAGCGTGCCGAACGCGGGGTCGATCGCCTCGTAGTCCGAGATGTCGTAGCCGTTGTCGGCGTGCGGGGAGGCGTAGATGGGCGACAGCCAGAGCACGTCGACGCCCAGCCACTCGAGGTGGTCGAGCCGGGAGCGGATGCCCTGAAGGTCGCCCACGCCGTCGCCGTTCGAGTCCTGGAAGCTGCGCGGGTAGATCTGGTACACCACCGCGGACTTCCACCAGTCGTTCGCCACGTCGCGCCTCCTCGTCGGGTCGGGTCCGCCCTCCACCCTAATCGCGCTGCTGGGCGGCGAGCGCGGCGTAGAGCCCGCCCGCCGCGAGCAGCTCGGCGTGGGTGCCGGACTCGACGATCCGTCCCGCGTCGACCACGTGGATGACGTCCGCGTCGGCCACCGTCGAGAGACGATGCGCGACCACCAGGGTGGTCCGGCCGCGCGCCGCGCGGTCGAGCGCCGACTGGACGACCCGCTCGGAGACGGTGTCCAGGGCGCTGGTCGCCTCGTCGAGCAGCAGCACCGGCGGGTCCTTTAGCAGCACGCGCGCGATCGCGATGCGCTGCTTCTCGCCGCCCGAGAGCCGGTAGCCCCGCTCGCCGACCACCGTGTCGTATCCGTGCTCGAACGTCATGATCGCGTCGTGGATGCTGGCGTCGCGGCACGCCTGCTCGAGCTCGACGTCCGTCGCGTCGGGCCGCGCGTAGCGCAGGTTCTCCGCGATGGTCGCGTGGAACAGGTAGGTCTCCTGGCTGACCACCCCGACGTGGTCCACCACCGACTCGTGCCGCAGGCGCCGGACGTCCTCGCCGGCGAACACCACGGCGCCGCCGGTCACCTCATGGAGCCGCGCCGCCAGGTACGTGATGGTGGTCTTGCCCGCGCCCGACGGGCCCACGAAGGCGTGCGTGCTGCCCGGCTCGACCCGGAAGCTCACGCCGTCCAGGGTGGGCCGCGCATCGTCCCTCGCCCCGGGGTACCGGAAGGTGACGTCGCGGAACTCGACCGCGCCCAGGGGCCCCAGCGCGTCCTCCACGTCCACCGCATCGTCCGCATCCCTGATCGCGGGCTCCAGGTCGAGGTACTCGAAGATGCGCGCGAAGAGCGCGCGGGAGGTCTGGACCTCCAGCGCGACACGCATGAGCGCCATCAGCGGGAACAGCAGCCGCGACTGCACGGCCGTGAACGCCACGATGGTGCCCGCGCTGATCGCGGTCGAGCCGTTCGCGATCAGCAGGCCGGCGGCGAGGTAGATCACCGCCGGCACCGAGGACATGATCACCGTGACCAGGCCGAAGAACCACTGGCCGGTCATCGCCTGCTGGACCTGGAGCCGGATCTGGTTCGCGTTCTCCGCGGCGTAGCGGCGGGACTCGAGCCGCTGCCGGTTGTAGACCTTGGAGAGCAGGATGCCGCTGACCGAGAGGGACTCCTGGGTGATCGCGGTGAGCTCGGACAGCGACTCCTGGGTCCGGGCGGCGATCCGCGCCCGCACCCGGCCGACCCGCCGCTGCACCGCCACCAGCGCGGGCATGAGGATCACGGCGATCACCGTCAGGCGCCAGTCGAGCAGGACCATGGCGACCAGGCTCGCCGCGACGGTGACCGAGTTGCCCACGATGCTGGAGACGAACGTGGTGAGGACGCCCGAGACTCCCCCGACGTCGTTCTGCAGCCGCGACTGGATCACGCCGGTCTTGGTGCGCGTGAAGAACGCCAGCTCCATCGACTGCAAGCGCTGGAACAGCCGCTCGCGCAGGTCGCCGGTCACCCGGTTCCCGACCGAGGAGGTCAGGTAGGTCTGCCACACCTGGAGGCCCGCCGCCGCGATGAAGATCGCGATCATGAGCGCGACCAGCTCCGCGAGCAGGCCGACCCGCGGCGTCCCGTCCGGCGGGAAGAGCGCGCTGTCGAAGATCCGCTCGATGAGGAGCGGCGGCACCACGGTGGCGCCGGCGGCCACCACGACCAGCACGGCGGTCGTGAGCAGCGCTCCGCGATAGGGCCGGAACAGCGCGATCACGCGGGGCCAGAGGTCGGGGATGTCCGGGGCCTCGGCGTTGAGCGCGCGCTGCGTCTCCTCGTCCCGTCCGGCGATCCCCCGGCCGGGCATGCCGCCCATCGCGGCGCGGCGGGAGCCCGAGGGCGCGGGATGGCTCATGGGGAGAGCCTAGGCCCGCCATCCGACGCCGCCGTGCCCGTGGAAGACTGGTCGCCATGCCCGTCGCCATGCCCTCGATCGCGTTCTACGAGCCCCGCATCCCCGAGAACACGGGCAACGCGATCCGGCTCTCGGCCGTGACCGGGGCGCCGCTGCGGCTGATCGAGCCCCTCGCGTTCACCTTCGAGGACAGCAAGCTGCGGCGCGCGGGCCTCGACTACCACGACCTCGCGACGGTCACCGTGCACCCGAACCTCGAGGCGATGCTCGCCGAGCTGCCGGACTCGCGAGTCTTCGCGTTCACGGCGCGCGCGCAGACCGTGTACACCGAGATCGACTACCGGGCCTCCGACGTCCTGCTGTTCGGCCCGGAGCCCACCGGCCTGCCCGAGGAGGTGCTCGCGCATCCGCGGGTGACCGCGCGCGTCCGGATCCCCATGCTCGCGGGCCGGCGGTCGCTCAATCTGGCCAACTCCGCCTCGATCGCCATCTACGAGGCGGCGCGGCAGCTGGGCTTCACGGACATGGAGACGTCCGTCCCCGAGTGAGCCGCGGCAGCGGTCCCGGGCGGATCAGATCCCGAACTCCAGCAGGTCGGCCGGCTCCGGCTCGCCCGCCGCACGCGCGAAGATCTCCATGCCGCGGCGGACCTGATCGCGGTCGTCGTCGGACAGCCCGTCGATGACCTTGACGATCTCGGCGCGTCGCACGTCCGTCACCGTCGCGACGAGCGTGGCGCCCTCGGGGGTGAGCTCGACCTTCACCTCGCGGCGGTTGCCGGGCACCTGCGCGCGGAGGATCAGCCCGGCGGTCTCCAGGCGCTCGACCGTGCGCGTCAGCGTGGACGGGTGGACGCCGATCTGCTCCGCGAGGTCCCCCATGCGCTGCGCGCCGGTCGACGCGAGCACCACCAGCACGCGGAACTGCGGAACCGTCACCGTCTCGAGCACCGTCGACAGCGATCGGGCGACCATCCCCAGCAGCGCCCGGGAGGCGACGACGGTCGAGTCGGTGGCATTGAGAGGCGGATTCACCTCACCCAGGCTAGTCCATCAGCTCTGGTATCGTCCAACTGTTGCGGACATACAACCTTGAGGATTCCTCGTGCCTTCCCCTGCCCCCACGGCCTCGCTGACGTCGCGCGTCCTCGCCTGGACGCGGCGCTCCGAGAACTCGACCCTCATCGCCCTCTCGCTGGTGGTCGGCACCTGCGCGGGATTCGGCGCCATCGCGTTCCGGTGGCTCATCGAGCGGGCGACGCTGCTGTTCACCGGCACCGCGGACTACGCCGCCACCACGGACCACCCGTCGCATCCGTGGCTCCCGTGGCTCGGCGGGTTCTTCGTGATCCTGGCTCCCGCCGTCGGCGGCCTGCTCCACGGCCCGCTGGTCCAGCACTTCGCGCCTGAGGCCCGCGGCCACGGCGTCCCTGAGGTCATGTACGCGATCCACCGGCGCGGCGGCCGCATCCCCGCGAAGGTCGCCTTCGTCAAGGCGCTCGCCTCCGCCATCACCATCGGGTCGGGCGGCTCGGTCGGGCGCGAGGGGCCGATCGTCCAGATCGGCTCCGCCATCGGCTCGAGCCTCGCGCAGCGGGCGCGCCTCAACGAGAACGGGGTCCGCATGCTCGTCGCGTGCGGCGCCGCCGGCGGCATCGCCGCCACCTTCAACGCCCCGATCGCGGGCGTGTTCTTCGCGTTCGAGCTCCTGCTCGCCTCGATCGCCGCGCGCTCGTTCGGGGCGATCGTGATCTCGGCCGTCACCGCCTCGGTGATCGGACGCGTGTTCCTGGGCGACGAGCCGTTCCTGGTCCTGCCCGAGTTCTCCGTGGGCCACCTGGGCGAGTACGGCCTGTACGTCGTGCTGGGGCTGCTGGCGGCGCTGGTCGGAGTCGCGTTCACCCGCGTGCTCTACAAGGTCGAGGACTGGTGCGACGCCGTGTGGAGGGGCCCCGAGTGGGCGCGACCCGCGGCGGGCGGCCTGCTGCTGGGCGTGCTGCTGTTCGCGCTCCCGCAGATGTACGGCGTCGGCTACCCCGTGCTCGAGGGCGCGGTGATGGGCGCCTACGCGATCGGCTTCCTGGTGCTGCTGCTGGTCGCCAAGATCGTCGCGACGTCGCTCACGATCGGCATCGGCGGGTCGGGAGGCGTGTTCGCGCCCTCGCTGTTCCTCGGCGCCATGCTGGGCGCGGCGTTCGGCCAGGCGGCGCAGCTCGCCCTCCCCGGGCTCGACATCCATCCCGGCGCGTACGCGCTCGTGGGGATGGCCGCCGTGTTCGCCGGAGCCGCGCGTGCGCCGATCACCGCGGTCATCATCCTCTTCGAGCTCACCGGGGAGTACACGATCATCCTCCCGCTGATGCTCGCGGTGGCGGTGGCGACCCTCACGTCGAGCGCCCTCAGCCACGACACGATCTACACGCTCAAGCTGCGCCGGCGCGGCGTCGACATCACGCAGCGCGCCGGCGGTCGGCCGCTCGACGGGCTCACGGTCGGCGACTTGATGGCGGTCGCGCCGCCCTCGGTGCCCCTGACGCTCGGCACGGCCGACGCGGTGGGGGCGCTGGTCGCCGCCCGGCGCCACTCGCTCCCGGTCGTGGACGCGGACGGCTCCTACGCCGGGATCGTGTCCTCCCCCGCGGCCGCCGGCGCGCTGACCTCCGACGACGACGTGTCCAGCGTCACCGTCGAGCGGCTGCTCGACTGGCACGAGCCGCTCCGACCCGATCAGGCGGTCGAGGACGTGCTCGAGGCGATGCTGTCGGAGGAGGCCGAGAACGGCGTCGCGGTGGTCGGTCCCGACGGGGCGCTGGTCGGCTGGCTGCATCAGGAGGCGGTGCTGAGGAAGGTCTCGACGGTCGCGACCTGACCGCCCGCGCATCGGCCCGCGCGACGATGGTGGACAATGGTCCGGTGCCCGGCGCGGCCTGCCGCCGCCGCCGGGGTCAACCCGATCGACGGAAGGGACCTGATGAGCAAGCTCGCGCTCGCGACCCGACTGGGCGCCGCCGCCGCGGCCGCCCTGCTCCTGGCGGGCTGCACCGCCGCCGGAGGCGGCGCTGCCAGCTCCGCGTCTCCCAGCGCGGACCCGACCGTGAGCATCGTCGCGCAGCCAGACCCGAACCATCCGGATCCCTGCGAGCTCCTCACCGCGGCCGACTTCGAGGAGTGGGGCGGCACCCCGGAGATGACCGATGGACGCTTCATCGGGTCGCTCTCGGGCGACGGCCGGTCGATCTGCCGCTGGCAGCCGGCCTCCGACGAGCTCAGCGTGCCGCGCATCCAGGTGCTGCTGAACTGGGAGTACGCGGACATCGCCGAGCAGCGCGAGCTGAGCGAGGGCATCGGCGCGAAGACCGAGGACATCGAGATCGAGGGCGCCTCGAGCGCGTACGCCGCGTACGGCGGCCGCACCATCGCGATGGAGGTCGGCGACTACTTCGTGCAGGTCTCGTACACCCGCCCGGCGTCGAAGGCCGCGGACGTGAAGCGCGCGTGCGCGCACTTCGCGACGCTAGTCGCGTCCCGCCTGGCCTGAGGCCCCGCCTCAGGGCGTCGGCGCCTGCGCGTCGTACTCGCGCCATGCCCGCTGCGCGCGCGTGAGGATCGCGATCAGGGCGATCACGAGCACGCCGCCGAGCAGCGGGGGGAACCACAGCGCGACGGCGGCGGCCAGCGCGCCGGCGTACATGTCGCCGAGGCGCGGCCCCCCGGTGACCACGACGACGAAGACTCCTTGGAGGCGCCCGCGCATCTCGTCGGGCGCGGCCTGGATGATCATCGTCTGACGGAAGATCGCGCTGACCTCGTCCGCGGCGCCCATCCCGGCCATGCACAGCGCGAGCACGGCGAGGGTGGGCCAGTGCACGCCGCCCCAGCCCTCGGCGGGCTCGTGCTCCACGGCGCTCGCCACGAGCGTGGTCAGCCCGAACAGCGCGGCGAACACGCCGAACACCTGGATCGCCCGGGAGATCGCCACGCCATGGCGATGGACCCGCGCGACGGGCCCCGAGAACAGGCTCGTCAGCATCGTCCCCACCGCACCGGCGGCCGCGAGCGCCCCGACCGTCAGGGCGCCGCCCCCGACCAGCGTGGCGCCGAGCGCGGGGAACAGCACGTAGGGGCGCCCGAAGGTCATCGCGATGATGTCGACGACGAAGCTCATGCGGATGTTGGGGCTGCGGCGCAGGAACGCGAGCCCCTCCTTGAGCACGGGCCACCCCGCCTCCACCCGCTCCCCCAGCCGCGGCAGGGACGGCAGCATCCAGATGCCCAGGAATCCCGCGCTGAACAGCACCGCGTCCACGGTGAACGTCCACGGCAGCCCCACGCCGGCCGCCAGGACGCCCGCGAGCGCGGGTCCCACCGTCAGCATCACGCCGAAGGAGATCCCGTTGAGCGCGGTGGCCCGGCTGATCATGTCCGCGGGCAGGATGCGGCCGACCACCGAGCCACGCGTCGCGTTGGAGACCGTCGATGCGACGGCGCTGAGGGTGGTGACGACGAAGAAGGGCCACACCGCCGCGTGCGTGCCGTCGGCGTGCAGGTGCTGGTCGTGGAAGGACAGCGCCGCCAGCGCCACGGTGGACGCCCACGCGGTCAGCGACGCCACGATCAGCACCCTGCGGCGGTCGAAGACGTCGGCGATCACCCCGCCCCAGAGCCCGGCGATGATCATCGGCACCAGCGCGATGCCGCCCACGAGGCCGACCATGAAGGTCGACTCGGTGATCTCGTAGACCTGGAGGCCCACGGCGACCTGGGTCATGAATGCGCCGATCCCGGAGATCGCACCGCCGATCCACAGGCGCGCGAAGGCCGGGCTCGCGCGCAGCGGCGCGAGGTCCACCAGGTGGCGCGACAGCCCGCGCCGCTCGGAGGCGGGCGACGGGGACGATGCGGGCGACGGCTCGGGCGGCACGCGCCGAGTCTAGGCGGGGCCCGGACCTGCGTCGTCGCCGTCGGGGTCGGCGAGGTCCTCGGCGCTCGGATGCGGCTCGGGTGGCGCCTCGACGGGGGCCTCGATCACGCGCCACACGCGCGCCCGCTGCTCGGGGCGCAGCTCGTTGCCGCCGTCGATGCTGCCGGACCGGGTCCGCAGGCGCCTCACCAGCGCATCGTCGCCACGCAGGTCCACCACGTGCGTCCGGACCACCTCCTCGGGCCGGTACCGCGCCGAGCGGTTCCGATAGTGGCCCTGGATCCACATCCACACCGCGACGCCGGCGCCCGGGCCGAGCGCGAACAGGAACAGCGCGATCAGCGGGCTGCCGTCGGAGCTGCCTCCCATCAGATCCCCCTCATGATCAGGAACGCGATCGGCCAGGTGACGACCGACGCGGCGGCGGCGACGCCGAAGGCGACGCGGCGCGCCTTGGAGGTGTTGATCGGGACCGACCCCATGGTGGCGCGGCTGCGGCCGTTGACCGCGAGGTAGTGCGTGACCGAGCCGTGCCGGCCCTTCTCCTCGAACCCGTAGAGCCAGACGGGCAGCAGGACCGACGTCCAGCGCGTGCCCGTCACGCTCAGCTGCTCCTGCTCCCACCGCACGCCACGGTCGTACCGGCCCACCGAGGCGGCGGCCGAGCCCCGCGCGATGGTGAGCATGTGCGCGTACGCGGCGTCGTCCGCGTGGTCGACGTCCATGTCGCGTCGCTCCGACGTGTACTCGTCGCCCAGGAAGGACGCGTTGAACCGGACGATGTTCTTCACGTCGAACGGGAGGATCGAGTTGATGATGTTGTTGGTGCTCTCCGTCGCGTGGATGTCGGCCTTCGACGCGGAGGTCTCGACGATCACGTCGTCGATCTCGAGGTCGAGCTCGCGCGCCACGGCGTAGCGGTCCACCTTGTACTCGTAGTTGTTCTCGCCGACCTTGACCCGGCCCCGGCCGATCTCACCCGTGCCGTCGAGCCGCGCGGTGACCTTCCCGTCGACCGTCATGTACGGGATGTACACGCCCATGACGTTCTCGGGGCGGAAGGTCTTCTCGAACTCCGGATGAGCGAACGACTTGCGCTTGGCCACGAACGCGGCGATGGACTCCATCGCCTGCTCGCGGGTCACCGAGAACGGCAGGATCCCGTCGGGGACCGCGCCGTTCGGGATCCGGTTGTTGATCGAGAGCACGTGCTTGCACCAGTGGCAGCGCGCCTGGAGGCTGCGCGCCGTGTCGACCACCACCTCGGCGCCGCAGCCGGAGCACTTGAAGGTCATGAGCGTCTCGTCGTCGGTGATGTCGACCGACGCGGTCGACAGCGTGCGTCCCCGCAGGTCGGCGATGCCCTCCGACAGCCCCATCGCCTCATCGAGCCGCGCCTCGGTCCACTCGTAACGGCAGAACTCGCACACGAGCGTGCCCGTCTCTGGCCGGTAGGCGACGTCCGTCGCGCCGCAGCGGGCGCAGCGGACCAGCCCGTCCTTCGCACCGGCGGGGGTCGCGTTCTCCGCGGGGCCGGCCGGCTCGGGCAGGGGCTCGGGCGTCCATCCGGGCTCGGGCGCGGCTCCGCCCTGGTCGGGGGTGGTCATCGCGTCTAGAGCCCCAGCACCTTCTTCTTGAGCGCCTCGAAGTCGTCCTCGTTGATGAGGCCGTCGTCGAGCATCTTCTTGTACTGGGCGAGCTGGACGGCCGGGTCGGCCGGGGCCTGCGCGGGGGCGGGCGCGGGCGCGCCGGCCGTCGCGGCGGCGGGCGCCGCCCCGGGCGTGGGCGTGGGCGGGACCAGGTTGCCGATCGCGCCCATCCCCATGCCCATCATCGCCAGGCCGGTGCCGCCGCCGCCCGACTCGCCGGCGGCCTGCACCCCGCGCGCGACGGACTGCTTGAGGAAGGTGTCCGAGCGGCCGCCGGAGAGGGCGTCGGCGCGGCGCACGTCGCTCAGCAGCGCGGTCGTGTCCTCGTCGTACTCGATCGCGACCAGGGTCGCGGACTCGATCTGCAGGCCGCGCCCGGACTCCCACTCGTAGTTCGCCTCCACCTCGTCCGCGAGGGACTTGGCGAAGCCGACGGAGTCGCCCTGGATCCGGGTGATCCGGTGCTCCTTGTCGGCGTCGTTGACGTAGCGGCTGAAGGCCCCGGCCAGGGAGCCCACCACCTCGCTGAACAGCTGCTCGGAGACGGGGTTCGTGTGCTCCGTGATGTCGAACGGGCGGGCCCCCGCGGAGATGTAGGAGGCGGGCACCAGGTTCTTCACGAACAGGATCGGGTCGACCACCTTGAGCACGTAGGTGCCGCGGGTGATCGCGCCGGCCTGCGCGTTGAGGTAACGGTCGTCCCAGTAGATCGGGCTCTGCGTGCCGAAGCGGTTGTTCGGGATCTGCTTGAGGTTGACGTAGAACGCGAGCTGCTGGCTGCCCGGGCGACCGCCGAACTTGAACCTCTCCCACGAGGTGGTGAACGTCGAGCTCAGGAGCCCGCCGCCGCTGAAGACGGACTTCGAGTTCTGGTCCTCGCTGTCCCAGCGGAACGCGCCGGGCTCGGCTACGACCGCGGTCACCGCGCCGTCCTGGAAGGTGAGCAGCCCGTAGCCCTCGGGGACGATGATGACGGAGCCGTTGGTGATGATGTTCTCGGAGCCGCGGGTGTTCTGGCCGCGCCCGGCGTTGGTCCCCTGCGTCACGGCGGGGAACACCACCGCGGTGTCGCCGACGCCGGCGGGCGGGACCAGGAAGTCGAGGAACTGGTCCCCGAACGTCGACTTGAGCGAGTCCCACGCCGCGCCGACCGCGATCTGGATGAATCCCATCACTGCTCCTGCCCTCGGGGAGGAGCCGGGTCCCGACGCCCCCACGCCTGTGCGCCCGCGGCGCATGTCCGTCGCGACACTATCCCGCGGCCAGGGGCCGGGCAAGGCGGGACACCCGGCTCGCAGCCATTTCGCAGTGATGGAATTATCAGCGCAACGCGAATGACACAGGTTTCTGACACAATCGCGCCATGCCAGGTACGAACCTCACGCGCGCCGAGGCCCAGGCCCGCGCCGCCATCGTCGCCGTCGACGCCTACCTCGTCGACCTCGACCTCACCTCGTCGGACACCACCTTCCGTTCGACCTCGACCGTCCGCTTCACCGCCACCCCCGGCGAGAGCACGTTCATCGACCTGATCGCGCCGGCCGTCGTCAGCATCGTCCTCAACGGCGAGGAGCTCGACCCGGCGACGCACTTCGCGGACTCGCGGATCTCGCTGCCGTCGCTCGCGGCGGACAACGAGCTCACGGTGGTCGCCGACTGCGCCTACATGAACACCGGCGAGGGCCTGCACCGGTTCGTCGACCCCGAGGACGGCGAGGTGTACCTCTACTCGCAGTTCGAGGTCGCCGACACGCGCCGCGTCTACGCCGTGTTCGAGCAGCCCGACCTCAAGGCCTCGTTCACCTTCACCGTGACGGCGCCGGAGCACTGGCACGTGCTGTCGAACTCGCCGTCCGCCAAGGAGGCCGTCGACGGGTCGATCGAGATCGCCGGCACCGCGCGCGGCGTCGCGCGCTGGTCGTTCTCCCCGACCACCCGCATCCCCTGCTACGTCACCGCGATCGTCGCGGGCCCGTACCACGAGGTGGTCGGGACGGTGGAGTCCCGCAAGGGGACGCTGAGCGCCAACGTGTACTGCCGCAAGGGTCTCGCGCCGTTCCTCGACGCCGACGTGATCCTCGACGACACGCAGAAGGGCTTCGCCTTCTACGAGGAGAAGTTCGAGACGGACTACCCGTTCGAGAAGTACGACCAGATCTTCGTGCCGGAGTTCAACGCCGGCGCCATGGAGAACGCCGGCTGCGTCACGTTCCTCGAGGACTACGTCTTCCGGTCCAAGACCGCGCAGGCGCGCGTCGAGCGCCGCACGGTCACCGTGCTCCACGAGCTCGCCCACATGTGGTTCGGCGACCTGGTCACCATGAAGTGGTGGAACGACCTCTGGCTCAACGAGTCGTTCGCCGAGTTCGCGTCGACGCTCGCGACCGCGGAGGTCACCAGGTACACGAACTCGTGGGTGACGTTCAACGTCCTCGAGAAGTCGTGGGCGCTGCGCCAGGACCAGCTCCCGTCGACGCACCCGATCATGGCCGACATCAAGGACCTCGAGGACGTCGAGGTCAACTTCGACGGCATCACCTACGCCAAGGGCGCCTCGGTCCTGCGCCAGCTGGTCGCGTGGGTGGGCCAGGACGAGTTCTTCGCCGGCGTCGCCGAGTACATGCGCAAGCACCACCACGCGAACGCGACGCTGAACGACCTGCTGGTCGAGCTCGAGAAGGCCTCCGGCCGCGATCTGTCCGGCTGGTCGGACGTGTGGCTCCAGAAGGCCGGCGTCACCACGCTGCGCCCGGAGATCGAGACGGACGATGCGGGGATCATCACCTCCTTCGCCGTCCTCCAGGAGGTGCCCGCCGAGTGGCCGACCCAGCGACCGCATCGTCTGGGCATCGGCGGCTACGACCTCACGGTGAACGACGACGGCGACGAGGTGCTCGAGCGGGTGCTGTCGGTCGAGGTGGACATCGACGGCGAGCGCACCGAGATCCCCGCGCTGGTCGGCAAGCCGCGGCCCGCACTGCTGCTGGTGAACGACGGCGACCTCGCCTATGCGAAGGTCCGCCTCGACGAGGCCTCGCTCGCGACCGCGGTCGAGCAGGTGTCGAAGTTCACCGACCCGCTGGCGCGCTCGATGGTGCTCGCCTCCGCCTGGGACATGACGCGCGACGCCGAGATGCCGGCGCGCCAGTACGTCGAGCTGGTGCTGAAGAACATCGGCGCCGAGACCGAGTCGACCACGGTGCTGGTGCTGCTGCGCCAGCTCGCGACCACGCTGAGCCTCTACGTGCACCCGACGGTGTCGGACGCGACCCAGTCGGACGCCGCGCGCGAGGTCTGGACGCTGATGCTCGCCGCCGCACCCGGCTCGGACAGCCAGCTCCAGTTCCTCAAGGCCTTCGCCTCGCTCGCCAACACCGAGCCGATGTACGACACGGTGCAGGCCGTCATCGACGGGAAGATCGCGATCAACGGCCTCGAGCTCGACACCGACCTCACGTGGGACCTGCTCACGTCGCTGGTGGCGGGCGGGCGCGCGTCCGAGTTCGCCATCGAGGTGCAGCTCACCAAGGACGCGACCGCGTCCGGGCAGCGCCGTGCCGCGCACGCCCGCGCCGCGATCGCGACGCCTGAGGCGAAGCGGGCCGCGTTCGACGCGCTCGTCAACGCGGAGGTGGACCTGCCGAACGCGCTCCAGTACGGCACCATCGCGGGCTTCAACCACGCCCACGACGCCGCGCTGCTCGCGCCGTTCGTCGACGAGTACTTCGCCGCGCTCCGCCGCATCTACGCGGAGAAGACCAACGAGATCGCCGCGAACCTCATCGAGGGCCTGTACCCCGTCCAGCTCGCCGGGCGCGTGCCCGACCTGCAGGACAAGGCCTTCGCGTGGCTCGAGGCGAACGCGGATGCGCATGACGCCCTCCGCCGTCTGGTGGTCGAGGGCAAGGACGGCGTCCGCCGCGCGCTCATGGCGCAGGCTGCGGACCTCGCCTACGAGGGCTGAGCGCCTCCTGCGGGGATCACCTCCCCGCAGGAGGCGCGCATCGTCCCCCGAGGGCACTCACCTCCCCGTAGGACGCCGGGACCCTCGCCGCGCGACGAGCGCGTCACCCCTGACAGACTGGACCCCATGCCAGGCCTGAACCTCACGAAGGCGGAGGCGGTCGAGCGCGCCGCCACCGTCGCGAACGTCTCCTACCGCGTCGACCTCGACTTCACCGCGACCGCGGACACCTTCCGCTCGGACACCGTGGTCGAGTTCGACGCGGTCGACGGGGCCTCGACCTTCATCGAGGCCGCAGGCGCGCGCATCGACCTCATCGAGCTCAACTGGGAGGCCCTGGACCCGGTCCTCCACGCCGAGGGCCGCATCGTGCTCGCTCCTCTCCGCGCGCGGAACACCCTGCGCGTCGCCGGCGACTTCGCCTATCGGAACGACGGCCAGGGGATCCACCGGTTCGTCGACCCGGCGGACGGGGAGGTCTACCTCTACAGCCAGTTCGCGGCCAACGACGCGCGCGCCGCCTTCGCGTGCTTCGACCAGCCCGACCTCAAGGCGCCGTTCACCTTCACCGTGACCGTCCCGGACCACTGGGTGGTGGTGTCGAACTCCCCCACGCCCGAGCCCGAGCCCCTCGACGGCCTCGCGACGGTCGCCGACGCGGACCACGGCACCGCCCGGTGGAGCTTCGGCCCGACCGCGCCGATCCCCACCTACGGCGCCGCGGTGGTGGCCGGGCCGTACGCGTTCCACGAGGGGCTCCTGCACAGCGCCAAGGGCGACGTCCCCGCGCGCGTCTACGGGCGCCGCGAGCTCGAGGAGCACTTCGACGCCGAGCGCGTGCTCGCCGACACCCAGGCCGGGCTCGACCTCTACGAGCGCGTGTTCCGCACCGACTACCCGTACGAGAAGTACGACCAGATCTACGTCCCCCAGTACAACCTGGGCGCGATGGAGAACATCGGCTGCGTCACCATCTCCGAGGACCGCCTTTTGTTCCGCGGACGCGCATCCGCGGCCAACCTCGAGTTCCGCACCGTGGTGGTGCTCCACGAGCTCGCCCACATGTGGTTCGGGAACCTCGTGACGATGCGCTGGTGGGACGACCTGTGGCTGAACGAGTCCTTCGCGGAGTTCATCGGCACGTGGGCCGCGGCCGAGGTGTCCGAGTGGACCGACGCGTGGGTGACGTTCGCGGCCGACCGGAAGTCGGTCGCCTACGTCCAGGACCAGCTCCCGACCACCCATGCGATCGTGACCGAGGTCCCCGACACCGAGGCGACGGTCTCCGCGTTCGACATGATCACCTACGCCAAGGGCGCGTCCGCGCTCAAGCAGCTCGCCGAGCAGGTGGGCGAGGCGGTCTTCTTCCGCGGCGTCGCGTCGTATCTCAAGCGCTACCGCCACGGCAACGCCACACTCGCCGAGTTCCTCGCGGAGGTCGAGCAGGCGGCCGACCGTCCCCTGGACGCCTGGGCCCGGGTCTGGCTCGAGACGCCCGGCGTCACCACGCTGCGGGCGATCGTGATGGAGGACGATGCGGGCCGCATCTCCCGCCTGGCCATCGCCGAGGACGTGCCGGCCGAGCACCCGGTCGGCCGCCCGCACCGCGTCCGCGTCGCCGGATACCTCCTCGGCGAGGAGGGCCTGCATCGGTCCTGGAGCGTGGACGCGGGCCTCGACGGCGAGCTCACCGAGGTCGGCGCCGCGGTCGGCCTGGCCGCGCCCGACCTGCTGCTGGTCAACGACCAGGACCTCTCCTACGCCAAGCTCCACCTCGACGACCGCTCGCTGGAGACGCTGCGCGACGGCATCGGCGCGATCGACGAGCCGATGGTGCAGGCGACCGTGCTCGACGCGCTCTGGCACATGGTCCGCGACGGGTCGCTGCCCGCGCAGGTCTACGTCGACGCCGTGCTCACCCTCCTGCCGCGCCTGCGCAACTCCGCGACCGCGGAGTCGCATGTGCGCCTGACCGTGTTCGCGCTGACGCGCTACGTCGCGCCCGAGCTCACGCTGCCGCTGACCGAGGCGGCGGCCGAGCGGATGTGGGCCGCGCTCGCGGGGGCCGCCCCGGGCGGCGATCCCCAGCTCCAGCTGCTCAAGGCCTACGCGTGGTTCGCGACCACCCCCGACCAGGGCGAGCGCCTGCGGGCCCTGGTCGACGGCTCCGCCGAGCTCGAGGGGCTGCCGCTCGACTCCGACCTGCGCTGGGACCTGGTGGCGGGGATGGCCGCGTCCGGCGCGGCCACGCTCGAGCAGGTCGACGTGTACGCGGCGCGCGACGTGACCTCGGCGGGCCAGCGGCGAGCAGCCGGCGCGCGAGCCGCGATCGCGTCACCGGACGCCAAGCGCGCCGCCTGGGACGCGCTGGGCCACCCGGCGACCGGACCCGCCACGAACGCCGTCCAGTTCGAGCTCGCCGCCGGTCTCGCGCGCGCCGTCGACCCGCGGCTGCTCGTCCCGCTGCTCGACGACCTGCTCGCGGGGCTCCGCGGCTACTACGACGCGAACGCCGGCTTCGTCGGCGCGCGGGTGGTCAAGGCGGTGCTGCCGACCGCGCTCACCGGGCGCGTCGACGGGATCGCCGAACGGCTCGAGACGTGGCTCACGGCGAACGCCGATGCGCCGTCCGTGCTGCGCAAGGCCGTGATCGAGGCGCTCGACCACGTGCGCCGCGCGGCCGTCGCGCAGGCGGTCAGCCGCTCCGCCCGCTGACCGCCGGACAGCCCGCACCGAGCTGGTCCCGGTCGGTCCGCGTGTCGCGTCCACACGCGTCGCGACACGCCGCGGACCCGGGACGCACTCCGTGCGCACTGTCCGGGGAGGTGGCTAGGAGCGGGCGGCCTTGATGGCTCGGAACAGCCGCCGCACGCGCGGGTGCTCGAACAGGTCGTCCAGCAGCACCGGCTCGCCGTTGCCGTCGGTGATCGGCACGCACCAGTTCGGGTACTCGGTGTCCGTGCCCGGCATGTTCTGGGCACGACGGTCGCCCACCGCGTCGGTGATCGCGACCCCGGTGAGGAGCGAGGGGCTGTCGAGCACCCACCGGTGCAGGCCGGCGACCAGGTCCTCCTCGTTGTAGTCGCCCAGGATCCAACCACGCTCGAGCATCACGTCGATGTACGCCTGACGCTCGCGCTCGGCCTCCGCCTGCGCCGCCTCGATCCCGCCCTCGCCGAGCATGCCGAGCTCGGCCCGGAGCGTCACGTGCTCGCCCGCGAGGTACGCGGGCGTCGGGGGCAGGTCGTGCGTGGTGACCGCCGCGAGCGTGTCCGCGCGGTAGTCCTCGGGCAGACGCGGGGCGCCGTCGTCATGGCGCTCGAACCAGACGATGGACGTGCCGAGGATCCCGCGGGAGTGCAGGTAGTCGCGCACCCACGGCTCGACGGTGCCGAGGTCCTCGCCGATCACGATCGTGCCCGCGCGCTGCGCCTCGAGCGCGATGATCCCGATGAGCGCCTCGTGGTCGAGGTACACGTAGGCGCCGTCGAGCGGCGGGTGCCCGGCCGGGACCCACCACTGGCGGAACATGCCGAGCACGTGGTCGATCCGCAGGGCGCCGGCGTGACGCGCGGCCGCACGCACCATGTCCCGGAACGGCAGGTACGCGGCGGCCTCCAGGGCGCGCGGCTGCCACGGCGGGATCGACCAGTCCTGACCCATCGCGTTGTAGTAGTCCGGCGGCACGCCCAGGCTGATCCCCTGCGCCAGCACGCGCTGAGAGGACCACGCGTCAGCCCCCTCGGGGTGCACGCCGACCGCGAGGTCGACCATCACGCCGATGCTCATGCCGGCGCGGGTCGCGGCGGCCTGCACCCGCTCGAGCTGCTCGTCCGCGATCCACTGGAGCCACGCGTAGTACAGCACCCGGTCGGCGTGCTCGTCGCGCCAGGCCGCCACCGCCGCGGACGTCGGGGAGTCGAACTCGTCGGGCCAGGGCAGCCCGCGGTGCGCCTCGGAGATCGCGCACCACGTGGCGAAGTCCTCGAGCGCGGCGCCCTCGCGCAGGCAGAACTGCTCGAAGAGCGCGTCGCGGCCCGCGGAGCGGGGCGCCTTGAACACCTCCTCGAGCGCGGCGGACTTGAGCCTCCACACCGCGTTGCGGTCGAGCAGCTCGTCCGACTCGTTGAGGCGCTGGGGCTTCTCCGCCTCCCACGCCAGGAGCGCGCGCTGCTGCGACGGCAGGTACGCGACCTCGGGGATGTCCTCGACACGGATGTAGAGGGGCGAGAGGAACCGCTTGGACGTCGGCAGGTACGGCGAGTTGGTGATCGGCGCCACGGGCTCCGTCGCGTGCAGCGGGTTCACCAGGACGAACTCGGCCTCCGCGCGCGCCTTGCCCAGCGCGCACAGATCCGCGAGGTCGGCGAGGTCGCCCACGCCCCACGAGCGCTCGGAGCGCAGCGAGTACAGCTGCACCGTGAGCCCCCACGGCCGGGCCGCGCGGATCGCCGGGTCGATCTCGACCTGCGCGGGGGCGATCACGATGTGCCCGCGCCCGCGGCGCCCTCCGGACACCGCCTCGACCACGTGCCAGCCCAGGGGGAGGTCCGCCGGGACCAGGAAGGTCGCCCGGCCGCGCATCGTCCCCGCGACCTCTCGCGGCGGCACCCACCGGTCGAGCTGCTCCATCTCGCGCGTCTCGCCGCTCTCGAGACGCAGCGTCACGTCGACCTCGTCGCCGTCGTCGACGTGGACGGGCAGCTCGAGGGCGTCGCCCGCGGTCACCACGACCACGGGCGGCACCAGCCGGCTCCACTCGAGGTCCTCGAGGGCCTCGAGGGAGCGCTCGCAGGCGACGTCCGAGCCGGCGTCGACCCCCATCGCGGCGAGGGCCGCGCGGATCGCGGCAGCGGAGCACTGGACCAGGGTTCCGTCGATGGCGTAGTACTCGACGGACACGCGGCACGCGCGCGCGAGCGCCGCGAGGGCCTCCGACGGCAGCTCGCGCTCGACCTCGGGCGCATCGTTCACACGCTCATCCTGCCACGATGCTGGGCGGATGCGGGCGCTGGCGCGCCCTCGTCTAAGGTGGGGCGCGTGATCTTCCTCACCGCATCGGCGACCCCCGAGCCCGTGCCCACCAGCAGCGCGGAGGCGCAGGAGCTGATCGACGGGTGGATCTCGAACCTCGAGGGCGGCGCGCTCGCGATGCTCGTCGTGACCGTCCTGCTGCTGCTCGCCTGGTTCGTCGGTCGCGGCCTGATCAAGGGCGTGACCAAGGGGATCGAGCGCGGGACCCCGTTCCAGGACGCGCGGACGCGCCGGGCGCTCAAGAAGGCACGCATCCCGATGCCGGAGCCCGACACGATGGAGCTGCGGCTCGAGACCGAGCGTCGCAGCCAGCGGGCCCACACCCTCAAGCGCGTGATGACCTCGGCCCTCGCCGTGGTGCTGATCGCGACGTTCGTCATGACGCTGCTCACCGTGCTGGGCATCCCGGTGAGCGGCATGCTCGCCTCCGCCGGCATCGTCGGCGTGGCGCTGGGCTTCGGCGCGCAGTCGCTGGTCAAGGACGTGCTCACCGGCGTGTTCATGCTGATCGAGGACCAGTACGGCGTGGGCGACGTGGTCGACCTGGGCGAGGCCTCCGGAGCGGTCGAGGAGGTCGGGATCCGGTCGACCCGGCTGCGGTCCCTCGACGGGACCGTCTGGTACATCCCGAACGGCGAGATCACGCGCGTGGGCAACATGACGCGGCTGTGGTCGCGCGCGCTCGTCGAGGCCCGCTTCGCCTACGACACCGACATCGAGGCCGCCCGTCAGGCGATGCTCGACGCAGTCGAGGCCGCCAAGGGCGCCTCCGACCAGGTCGCGGCCAACGTGCTGTCCGAGCCGGAGGTCGCCGGCGTCGAGTCGCTCGAGTACAACGCGGTGATGCTGCGGCTCCTGGTGCAGGTGAACCCCTCGACGCAGTGGGACATCATGCGCGAGATCCGTCGGCAGCTGCGGACCATCCTCGCGGAGCGGGGCATCGAGCTCGCCGTTCCCGGCGAGGCCATGATGGTGGACTCGAAGGCTCCCAGCCGCGTGCTGCACGACTCTGCGCGCACCGACTCCGGAGATCAGCCGACCGATGCGGACGGCCGGCCGCTCCCTCCGCCCAACGACGCCGCGGACGACTGATGAGTCAGCCGGGCATGAACGTCGGAGCGGGTCCCGCTCAGGACGAGGGCCAGAGCTTCTTCGAGGCGGTCGGAGGGCACGCGACCTTCGACGCGATCGTCCGCGCGTTCTACGACGGCGTCGCGGGAGATCCGGTGCTCCGGCCCATGTACCCGGAGGACGACATGGAGGGCGCCGTCGAGCGCCTCACGCTGTTCCTCGAGCAGTACTGGGGCGGTCCCACCACGTACTCCGATCGGCGAGGTCACCCGCGGCTGCGCATGCGCCACCAGCCGTTCCGCGTCAACCCCGACGCGCGCGACCGGTGGATCGCCCACATGCGCGAGGCCGTCGCACGCCAGAACCTCGCTCCGCTGCACGCCGTCACCCTGATGGACTACCTGGAGCGCGCGGCGCATTCCATGGTGAACACGTTCGAGGAGGGCTGATGGAGCGCGTCGAGGACATCTGGGCGGACGCCGCGGTCGCCTCCGGCATGGCCGCCCTGGACCTGCGCCGGCTCGGCGACACGAGCTTCGAGGGCGACTCGCTGCCGATGCCGCGCGGCCGCGTGTTCGGCGGGCAGGTGCTCGCGCAGTCGCTGCTCGCGGCGGGCGCCACCGTGGCCGAGGACCGCTTCGCCCACTCGTTGCACGGGTACTTCCTCCGCGCGGGCGACGCCACCCAGCCGATCCAGTTCGAGGTCGAGATCCTCCGCGACGGCGGCTCCTTCTCCGCGCGCCGCACGCATGCGCTCCAGAACGGCAAGCCGATCCTGTCCCTGATCGCGTCCTTCCAGCTTGAGCAGGAGGGACCGGAGCACGCGGCGCCCATGCCCGAGGTGCCCGGTCCGGAGGAGGCCGCGTCGGGCGTCGACATCATGGCTCCGTTCGCCGGCCACCCCTCCGCCGACTTCTGGCTCACGAAGGCACCGTTCGACGTGCGCCACCTCGACGGCTCGCTCTTCCTGGGGCCGGACGCGGAGCCGAAGTCGACCCAGATGGCCTGGATGCGCGTGCGCCGGCCGATCGACGCCCCCGACCTGATGCACCGCGCGCTGCTGGCGTTCGGCTCGGACCAGGTCATGCTCGAGCCGCTGCTGCGTCGCCACGGGGCCTCGTGGGTGACGCCGGGGGTGGCCGTCGCCAGCCTCGACCATGCGATGTGGTGGTACCGGCCGGCGCGCGCCGACGAGTGGCTGCTGTTCGTCCAGGAGGCGCCCAACGCCCGGGGCGGTCGCGGCCTGACCGCGGCGCGGATCTACGCGCAGGACGGTACCCTCGTCGCCTCCGCGGCCCAGGAGGGCATGATCCGGATGTAGCGGGCTGACTGGTCCGTCATGCCTCGTAGGACCACGGATGTCACCGGTCTCACCGGCCGACCGGACACCACGGCGCCGTGTAACGATTCGATAAAGCCCGCTGCCTGAGTTGGACAACCCCCCGGGGGTCGTTGTTACGGTCGGCAAGCCGCTTCGCCTGGCTGTCCCCGGCCGGCTGAGGCGTCAATGACCAGCCGAAGACCTCCTGACGCGCCCGCCCGACGCGGTGCTGCGGAGTGTGAGCAACGCCGCCCCGCGGTGTCGCCGGCGGGCCCGTGATTGCCGTCCGACGGCTGCGAGTCCCCTCGCTTGCCGAGGCCTTCGCCCACCCGAGTGAAGCCTGAGGACCCGTGAACGACGCGATCGCCTTGAAGGCGGAGGGCCTGTACAAGGTCTTCGGCCGCAACGCCGAGGCCGCCGTGGACAAGCTCCGCGCCGGCACCCCCCGAGACCAGCTCGGCGGCGCCACCGCCGCCGTCATCGACGCCTCCTTCGAGGTCATGCGCGGCGAGATCTTCGTCGTCATGGGTCTGTCGGGCTCGGGCAAGTCGACCCTGATCCGCATGCTCAACGGGCTCCACCCCGCGACCACGGGCAGCGTCGAGATCGGCGGCGAGCCGATCACGGCGACCAGCCCGAAGCGCCTGCGCGAGGTCCGTCGCACCAAGGTCTCGATGGTGTTCCAGCACTTCGCGCTGCTCCCCCACCGCACCGTGATCGACAACGTCGCCTACGGCCTGGAGATCCAGGGCATGGGCCGCGAGGAGCGGATCGCCCGCGCCCGGAAGGTCACCGAGATCGTCGGGCTCGCCGGCTGGGAGGAGAAGCACCCCGGGGAGCTCTCGGGCGGCATGCAGCAGCGCGTGGGCCTCGCCCGCGCCCTCGCGGCCGACACCGAGGTCCTGCTGATGGACGAGGCGTTCTCCGCGCTCGACCCGCTGATCCGCCGCGGCATGCAGGACCAGCTGCTCGAGCTCCAGAGCGAGCTCGGCAAGACCATCATCTTCATCACCCACGACCTCAACGAGGCGATGTACATCGGCGACCGGATCGCCGTCATGCGCGACGGCCGGATCGTCCAGATCGGCACGCCGGAGGAGATCCTCACGGACCCCGCGAACGACTACGTCGAGCAGTTCGTCCAGGACGTCGACCGGGCCAAGGTGCTGACGGCGGAGTCGGTCATGCGGCCCGCCCGCGCGGTGGTCCACACCGGCGCCGGCCCCCGCGCCGCCCTCACGCTGATGCGCGACGAGCAGGTCGCCGGCGCGTACGTGGTCAACCGCGACCGCAGCATCGTCGGATGGGTCCGCGACCGCGACGTGTTCGACCTGGTGCGCAAGGGATCGACCGACCTCACGCCTGCGGTCAAGCCCGACCACGGCGCCGTCGCCGCCGACACCGCGCTCGCCGACCTGTTCATCCCCTCCCTCGAGGCCGCGCTCCCGCTCGGCGTCGTCGACCACCGGGACCGTCTGGTCGGCGTGATCCCGCGCGTCACGCTGCTCGCGGCGCTCGGCGGGGAGCCCGAGGCCGCCGCGACCGCCAGCCCCCGACCCGATCCGCTGCCGACCGAGATGGTCGACCAGCTGCTGGAGAGCGCCGTCGGAGCCGGCGCCGCCGACGCCAAGGAGGCCCGCTGATGGACATCCGCATCCCCGTCGGCTCGTGGATCAAGGACTTCTTCGACTGGCTCGAGGACACGTTCTCCTGGCTCTTCGAGGCGCTCCGCCAGCTCTTCATCTGGATGTTCGACGCCGTCGACTGGGTCTTCGCGACCCCGCCGGCGCTCGTGGTGATCGCGCTCGTCGCGGCCGCCGCCCTCCTCGCGCGCGGCTGGCGCTTCGCGCTCGGCTCCGCGATCGGCCTGCTCTTCATCATGAGCGTCAACCAGTGGGACAACGCGATCGACTCGCTCGCGCTCGTGCTGGTCGCCGCCTTCCTGGCGGTGGTGATCTCCATCCCGCTCGGCATCTGGGCCGCCCGCAACGACACGGTCTCGGCCATCCTCAAGCCGGTCATGGACTTCCTGCAGACCCTGCCCGCGTTCGTGTACCTCGTGCCCGCGCTCGGGCTGTTCCGCATCGGCGTCGCCCCCGGCATCATCGCGACCCTGATCTTCGCGATGGCCCCCGGCGTACGCCTCACCGAGCTCGGCATCCGCGGCGTCGACAAGGAGGTGGTCGAGGCCGGGCAGGCGTTCGGCGCGCACCCGCGCCGCATCCTGCGCCAGATCCAGATCCCCCTCGCGATGCCGTCGATCATGGCCGGCGTCAACCAGATCATCATGCTGTCGCTCTCCATGGTGGTCATCGCCGGGCTCGTCGGCGCGGGCGGACTCGGCGGCGACGTGGCGCAGGCGATCTCCGCGCTCAACGTCGGGCTGGGCTTCGAGGCCGGCCTGTCGGTCGTGGTGCTCGCGATCCTGCTCGACCGCTTCACCGCATCGTTCGGCAAGGGCCTCGGCCTCTACTCGCGATGGCGCCGTGCCGCCGTCGCGAAGAAGGAGGCGGACGAGCAGGCCCGCTTCGACGCCGAGCTCGTCGAGGTCGGCGGGCCCCGTCGCTCGCCCGGCGCGGGCGGGGGTGGCGGCAGCCTCTGACCCTTCGCCGCATCGTCCCGCCCGGACGATGCGGCGCCCACCCAGGCTTCGCGGCCGCAAGGCCGCGTGCGCATCGCGGAGAAAGGACCCGGATGCGCTCACGGGCGCGGAGACACCGCGACCCGGGAAAGGAATACCAATGTTCAAGCGCACTGCCACCGCGTTCGCGGTGACGGCTGCTGCGGGCCTCGTGCTCGCGGGCTGCTCGTCCTCCGAGGGCGAGGCCGCCGACGAGGCCACCTCCGGCTCCGACGCCATGGCCGGCGGCGAGCTCACCCTCGCCGTCTTCAACGGCTGGGACGAGTCGCTCGCCACCTCGCTGCTCTGGGAGAACATCCTCGAGTCCAAGGGCTACACCGTCGAGCTCGAGTACGCCGACCCCGCGGTCGTCTTCCAGGGCGTCGCCGACGGCGACTACGACATCGTCACCGACGTGTGGCTGCCCCTCACCCACGCCTCGTACATCGAGGAGTTCGGTGACGACATGGAGGAGCTGGGCGCCTGGTTCGACTCCGCCGCGCTGACCGTGGCCGTGAACGCGGACGCGCCGATCGACTCGCTCGACGAGCTCGCCGACAATGCGGACGCCTTCGGCAACCGGATCGTCGGCATCGAGCCGGGCGCGGGTCTCACCGCCACCGTCCAGGATGCGGTCATCCCGACCTACGGCCTCGAGGGTCTCGACTTCATCACCTCGTCGACCCCCGCGATGCTGTCGGAGCTCGACACCGCCACCTCGAACGGCGAGAACATCATCGTGACGCTGTGGGAGCCCCACTGGGCCTACGGCGCCTACGACCTCAAGAACCTCGAGGACCCCGAGGGCACGCTCGGCGAGGCCGAGAGCATCGTGACCTACGGTCGCGCGGGCATCTCCGAGGACCACCCCGAGGTCGCCGCGTGGCTCGGCGCGTTCACCATGGACGCCGACCACCTCTACGACCTCGAGAACCAGCTCAACGGCCAGGACGCGTCGGACTACGCGGACATCGTGTCCGAGTGGGTCGCCGCGAACCAGGAGTGGGTGGACTCGCTCACCGCGTGATCCCCTCGCATCGCTGAGAAGGCGCCGGTCACCCTCGGGTGGCCGGCGCCTTCTGCGCGTGCGGGGCGGCTCAGCGGTTGCGGAAGCGCACCGGCTCGTCGAGGTGCGGGCTCCACGCCTCGCGCTCGGCCTCGGTGAGGCGCCGCGGCCGGTTGGACTCGGCGTCGATCAGCACCAGGGTGGTCGCGGCCTTGGCGTAGAGCGCGCGCGGCTCGTCGCCGGCGGGGGACCACACCTCGTAGCAGATCTCGATGCTCGCGCCGCCGAGCCTCCCGATCCACAGCTGGACGTCGAGCGGCCGACGCAGGTACGGGATCGGCTCCAGGTACTCGATCCGCTGGGCCGCGATCAGGGTGATGGTCTCCGCGTCGGGGCCCCCGGCGATCAGGGCCGTGTGGGGCACCTCGTGCTCCTCGGCGGCGGAGCGGTCCGCCCAGAACACGCGGATGCGCGCCTCCTCGAGGAGCCGCAGCATCTCGGCGTTGTTGACGTGCCCGTAGGCGTCGAGGTCCGACCACCGCAGCGTGATCGGCACATGGATCCGGCTCATGCCTTCACGCTAGCGCGGACCTGCACCTAGCCTGGACCGGTGAGGTTCACGGATCCGCAGGTCATCCTGTTCGTGGGCGACTGCGAGCGCGCGGCGCGCTTCTACGGGGCGTTCGGATTCGCCGAGACCTTCCGCAGCCCGGACGATGCGCCGGTCAAGATCGAGATGGCGATGGGCGGCTTCGCGCTCGGGCTGGCGCTGCCCGGCCCCGCCGCGGAGAGCCACGGCCTCTCCCCCGTCACCACCGGCGACCGCGCCTGCCTCACCCTCTGGACCGACGACGTCGAGGCCGCGTACGGGCTCGCGGTCGATGCGGGCGGCACGGCGCGGCGCGCGCCGCATCCCTTCCGGGACGGGATCCTCAGCGTCGCCTTCGTCGACGATCCCGACGGGCATCCGGTCCAGCTGGTCCAGCGCGTCCGCTGAGACGACGACGCCCGCGCCTCGGGTGAGGCGCGGGCGCGGTCGACGGGTGCTCGCGGTCAGTCGCGCGTGAGCTTGCGGTAGGTCACGCGGTGCGGGCGCGCCGCCTCGGCGCCCAGGCGCTCCACCTTGTTGGCCTCGTAGGACTCGAAGTTGCCCTCGAACCAGAACCACCTGGCCGGGTCCTCCTCGGTGCCCTCGTACGCGAGGATGTGGGTCGCGACGCGGTCGAGGAACCAGCGGTCGTGGGAGACCACCACGGCGCAGCCGGGGAACTCGAGCAGCGCGTTCTCGAGCGAGCCGAGCGTCTCGACGTCGAGGTCGTTGGTCGGCTCGTCCAGCAGCAGGACGTTGCCGCCCTCCTTCAGGGTGAGGGCCAGGTTGAGGCGGTTGCGCTCACCGCCCGACAGGATCCCCGCGGCCTTCTGCTGGTCCGGGCCCTTGAAGCCGAATGCGCTGACGTACGCGCGCGAGGGCATCTCGACCTTGCCGACGTTGATGTAGTCGAGCCCGTCGGAGACGACCTCCCACAGCGACTTGTCCGGGTCGATCCCGCCGCGGCTCTGGTCGACGTAGGAGACCTGCACGGTCTCGCCGACCTTCAGGTCGCCGCCGTCGAGCGGCTCGAGCCCGACGATGGTCTTGAACAGGGTGGTCTTGCCCACGCCGTTGGGGCCGATCACGCCGACGATGCCGTTGCGCGGCAGCGAGAAGCTGAGCCCGTCGATGAGCACGCGGTCGCCGAAGCCCTTCTTGAGGTTCTTCGCCTCGATCACCGTCGAGCCCAGGCGCGGGCCCGGCGGGATCTGGATCTCCTCGAAGTCGAGCTTCCGGGTGCGCTCCGCCTCGGCCGCCATCTCCTCGTACCGGGCCAGGCGCGCCTTGGACTTGGTCTGACGTCCCTTGGCGTTCGACCGCACCCACTCGAGCTCCTCCTTGAGGCGCTTGGCGAGCTTCGCGTCCTTCTTGCCCTGGACCTGCAGGCGCTCCTGCTTCTTCTCGAGGTAGGTCGAGTAGTTGCCCTCGTAGGGGTACAGGCGTCCGCGGTCGACCTCGCAGATCCACTCCGCGACGTGGTCGAGGAAGTACCGGTCGTGGGTGACGGCGAGCACGGCGCCGGGGTACTTGGCGAGGTGCTGCTCGAGCCACAGCACGGACTCGGCGTCGAGGTGGTTGGTCGGCTCGTCGAGCAGCAGCAGGTCGGGCTTCTCCAGCAGCAGCTTGCACAGCGCGACGCGGCGGCGCTCACCGCCCGAGAGGACCGTCACGTCCGCGTCCGGCGGCGGGCACCGCAGCGCGTCCATGGCCTGCTCGAGCTGGGCGTCGAGGTCCCACGCGTTGGCGTGGTCGAGCTCCTCCTGGAGCTCGCCCATCTCGGCCAGCAGCTTGTCGTAGTCGGCGTCGGGGTCCGCCATCTCCTCGGAGATCTGGTTGAAGCGCTCGAGCTTGGTGTAGATCTCGCCCACGCCCTCGCGGACGTTCCCGATGACGTCCTTCTCCTCGTTCAGCGGCGGCTCCTGCAGGAGGATGCCGACGGTGTACCCGGGGCTGAGCCGCGCCTCCCCGTTCGAGGGCTGCTCGATGCCGGCCATGATCTTGAGGATCGTGGACTTTCCGGCGCCGTTCGGGCCCACGACGCCGATCTTGGCGCCGGGGTAGAACGCCATGGTCACGTCGTCGAGGATGACCTTGTCGCCGTGCGCCTTGCGCGCCTTCTGCATGGTGTAGATGAACTCTGCCACTGCCGCTCCGTGTCTCGAGTGCGCGCGTGCGTGCCGCGCCGGATACCAGTGACCTAGCCTACGCGAGCGGTGCCGGGCGCAGGGGCGCCCGGCACCGAGGCCTCACCGCACCAGGGTCGGCGCCTCGGCCTCCGCGTCCTCGGGCTCGTCCAGCTCCTCGTCCCCGGGGACGCGCTCCTCCGCGTCGCCGCGCGCCGCCTCGATGGCCTCGCCCGCGGCGGTGCCGTCACCCTCGCCCATCGACTCGTCGCCGACCGCACGGGTGAACGTCGCGAAGCCGCGGGTGAGGTCGTGGCCGACGGCGGTCGCGTCGATCACCAGGTCCGTGCGCGGGCCCTTCTCCGACTCCCAGAGGTTGGTCCGCATCCTCCCGGTGACCAGCACCGGCTGGCCCTTCTCCACCGACTGCTTGACCAGGATCGCGGAGCCGCGGAACGCGCGGACGGTGAACCACTCCGTCGCCCCGTCGACCCACTCGCCCCGCGCCCGGTCGAAGTACCTCGGGGTCGAGGCGAGCCGGAAGCTCGCCACCGCCGCCCCGTTCTTGCCCACGGTCAGGCGGACGTCCGTCGCCGCCCACCCCACCACGGTCACCTGCAGCTCGTTCATGTCTTCCTCCCTGGCGGCCGCACCGTGCGGCCGCTTCCAGGGTGGGAGGGTGGACGAGGCGGAGCGGCCGTGGGCGCCGCGATCGGGGATGACGGCCGTGAGCTGCGCGGGTGGGGACATCGCCTCGCGGCGAGCACCCGCACGGGTCAGCGGGCGTCCGGCCCCGGTGCGCCGGCATCGCCGCGGAGGTGAGCGGGACCGTGGTGAGGGCGGCCGTCGCCCTCGCCGGCGACCGGCTCCCACAGCTCGGCCGGCGCGGTGTGCGGCTCCTCCGGCTCCGCGACGTGCGCGGGCACGCGCGAGTCGGGGCGGTCACGCGGCACCTCCGGCGGCGCCTCGCTGCGGGCGAGCTCCGTGAGCTCGTCGAGGTTGCGGTAGGCCTGGTGGATGAGCTCGGTCGGGGCCACCACCAGGGGCGACATGGCGCCGAGGACGGCGGCCCTGCCCTGCTCGACCATGGCGCGGGCGAACGCGGTCCCCTTCGCCCCGCGCCGGAAGAAGCCACTCGCACGCACCGGGGTCTCCCACGGGACGGCCGCGAGCGCCTCGGCGATGCGCTCGGTCAGCAGCTCCGCCGGCGCCACCGCGTCGTCGATCACGGTGCGCCACGTGACGGGCAGCCCCTCGGACGCCGCGTCGACCCAGTCGAGCCTCTCGCGCTCGACCACCTCGCGGCCCAGCACCGCCGGCAGCGGCACCTGCTGCGCCTTGCCCGAGACCACCAGAGCGGCCGCCTGCGCGCGCGCGTCGACACCGGCCGCGGCCGTCAGCGCCGCCACGAGCTCCGCGACGTCGGGCAGGACCGGCTCCGCGTCGCGCGCCAGCGCGCGCTCGAGCGTCCGGCCGGCCTCCACCAGGTCGGCGGCGACGGCGTCGGCGGCGACGGACCGCGCCTCCACGGCGCCCTCGAGCTCCGCGCGCAGCACGTCCACCCCCTGGCCGGTGCGCGCGCTCACGGGCATGACGGGCACGGAGTGCATCCCGTCCTCCGCCAGCAGACGCTGCAGGTCGCGCGCGACGTTCCAGCCGTCCTCGGTGGTGAGCCGGTCGACGTGGTTGAGCACCACGAGCGACGGCTGACCATGGTCGGAGGCGACCCGCAGGTAGCCGTCGTGGATGGCGTGGTCGGCGTACTTCTGCGGGTCGACCACCCACAGCAGCAGGTCGACCATGGGGATCATGCGGTCCACGGTCGCGCGGTTGTACGCGTTGACCGAGTCGTGGTCGGGCAGGTCCAGCAGGATCAGGCCGCCGAGCGCCGGATCCGCGTCCGCCTCCGGCGCCTGCGCGCGCACCAGCCGCCGCTGCGGCGCGACGCCGAGCCAGTCGAGCAGCGCCTGCGCGGGGTCGGGGCCCCAGACCGCCGCGCTCACCTCGGAGGTGGTCGGGCGCGCGACCCCGGGCACCGCGAAGGACATGCCGGCGAGCGCGTTGAACAGGGTGGACTTGCCGGAGCCCGTGCCGCCCGCCAGCGCGACCACGGTCCAGTCGATGCCGAGCCGGAGGCGCTCCTCGCAGCGGTCGATCGTGGCCTCGAGCTCGCGGCGCACGTCGCCGGGGATCGCCGCGCGGGCCCAGGTGAGGGACGAGCGCAGGCGCTCGACCCGCTCCCGCAGCACGGAGGTCTCGTCGCGGGGCGCCAGGTGGTCGAAGCTCACGCTCACAGCAGGCCTCGCAGCTCCGCGCGCCGCAGCCGGATCTTCGCCGAGGAGTCGGGCATGAGCGACGGGATGTCGGTGGGCCGCATCATGTCGAGCGACTCCCGGGAGACGCAGTGGCGGCGGGCGGCCGCGAGCTCCGCCCGTGCCTCCTCGACGGCCTCGCCGACGGCCTGGCCCGTGAGCACCATGAGCGCGGTGCGCGCCTCCTCGATCCCGAGCGCGGCGCTCGCGAGGGTGGTGGTGAGGCCGGGCTCCCCGACCACCTCGATGCCGGACGATGCGCCGGGCAGCGCGAGGACGATCTCCTGGCAGCGGTGCATCCACCGGCGGGCCGCGTCGGCGGCCTGGCGCTCGCGCGCCTGCCGCGCGTCGCGGGGATCGCGTCGCTCCGCGAGCCAGGGACCCACGCCGGTGTCGGCGCGCCGCAGCGCGGCCGTCATCGCCTCCGCGACCGAGGCCGCGGCGTGGACCAGGCGCGACTCGACCGCATCGAGCACGTCGACGTAGATCTCGTGCAGGACGGTGTCGCGGTCCTCCCGCAGGTGCCGGCGCTTGACCCACAGCGAGTTGCGGAGCCGGAAGAGCGCGCCGCCGTCGGCCGTCGCCTGCTGCCACCGGGTGGTGAGCGCGCCGGTCGGGATGGTCTCCCACCACCGGTCGCCGCCTTCGTTCTCGACCTGGGCGGCGCTGCGGCGGACCTCGGATCGAACGTCCTTGGCGGCGGCAGACTGCTCGTCCATCGCCTCGGCGACCACCTCGAGCCACTCCTTCACGGACTCGGCGGCGCCGTGCAGCGTGCGTTCGACGATGGTCGCGGCGGACGCGGCCGCCACCGAGTCGAGCCAGCGGCCCAGGCCGTTGACCACGTCGCGCGGCACCGTGGCCTGACGCGCGGTGTCCTCGGGGATCACGAACAGCGGGAGCGTCTCGAGGTGCTCGAGCGTGAGGCGGTCGACCAGCTCGCGGCGCACCTGGGCGGCGATGTCGACCGTGACACGGTTGAGCACCACGGCGATCGACGCACCACGGTCCGCGCCCGCGCGCAGAGCCTCCCACGGCAGCGCGTCACCGTAGCGAGCGGGGGTGGTGACGAAGATCCACAGGTCGGCGGCCTCGAGCAGCACCTTGGCGATCTCGCGGTTCTCCCCGCGCACCGAGTCCAGGTCGGGCGAGTCCACGATCGCGAGCCCGCGGGGCACCGCCTCGGTCGCGATGACCTTGCCCCGCTGCTCGACCTCCGTGAGCACCGAGGTGTCGAGCGGGTGGTGGAACACGTGAGGGATACGGGTGGTCGGGCGCAGCACCCCCGATGGGGTGAGCTGCTCTCCCACCAGCGCGTTGACCACGGTGGACTTGCCCGCGCCCGTCGAGCCGGCGACCACCACGACGGCGGGCGACGCCTCCTCGCGGACGCGCGGGATCAGGTGATGGTCGAGCTGGTCGAGCATGCGGCGCATGGTGTCGCGCGCCTCGTCCACGCTGGGCGTCGGGAGCGGCAGCTCCACCCCGGCGACCACCTTCCTGGTGTCCACCAGGGCGTCGAGGAGGTTGCCGGGGTACGACCACGTCTTGATGGGTCGCACGCTCATGCGACCCCGACCCCTCGTCCCACCATGCGTCAAGGGTAGCGCGGGGCCTCCTACCAGGCCGCACGAGCGCAGCGAGCCGCGCGACTACTCTGTATCCGTGCGTTCTGCGCGCGCCGGCCCCCGTAGCTCAATGGATAGAGCAACGGCCTTCTAATCCGTAGGTTGCAGGTTCGAGTCCTGCCGGGGGCGCCGCCGACCGAGCGCCACCGAGATGGCGCGCGAGCGCTCGATACCCGCGGGCCCTGTGCACCGGTCCTCCATCTCAGGGGTGGTGAGGGCGGACGATGCGCCGGGACGGCGGGACGATGCGCGCCCGGCGCGGCGATTTCTGGCACCGGGGCGCCCGCATGAGCCGTCTCACCAGGCGAGACGCTTCCGCCGAGAATTGGGACCAGGAGCGGGCACAGGTCCCGGGTCGCGCCCGCGAACCGTCCACTAGCCTGGTCGCGAGGCAACCAGGAACCCGGTCCGCGGCCGCCGCATCGGCACGTCGCACCGACCGATGGAGACCGGTTCCGCGGCACGCGACGCGCGGGACCAGAACAGGATGACCGATGAAGATTGGGGTCCCCGCGGAGACCCGTGCGGGCGAGAGGCTCGTCGCGGCGAGCCCCGCCTCGGTGGCGCAGCTGATCAAGCTGGGCTACGAGGTCGCGATCGAGGCAGGCGCCGGCACGTCGGCCAGCTTCCTCGACGCCCAGTACGAGGAGGCCGGCGCGACGCTCGTCGACGCCGCGACCGCCTGGGGCGCGGACATCGTCACGTGCGTGAACGCCCCGAAGCCCGCGCAGATCAAGCTGCTGCGCGAGGGCGCGACGCTGGTCGCGACCATGGCGCCGCACTCGAACGAGCGGCTGGTGACCTCGCTCGCGAAGCGCGGCGTCACCGCGCTCGCCCTCGACGCCGTCCCGCGCATCTCCCGCGCGCAGGCGATCGACGTCCTGTCGACCATGTCGAACGTCGCCGGCTACCGCGCGGTGATCGAGGCGGCCGAGAACTACGGAGGCATGTTCACGGGCCAGGTCACCGCCGCCGGCAAGACCAAGCCCGCCACCGTGTTCATCATCGGCGCGGGCGTCGCCGGCCTCGCGGCGATCGGCGCCGCGTCCTCCCTCGGCGCCCAGGTGCGCGCGTTCGACGTGCGCCCCGAGGTGGCGGAGCAGATCGAGTCGATGGGCGGCACGTTCGTCGACGCCCCCGAGGCTCAGCAGGAGATCAGCGCCGACGGCTACGCCAAGCCCCTCACGGCGGAGCAGCAGGCCGCCGCGATGGCCGTCTACGCCAAGGAGGCCGCGAACGCCGACGTGGTGATCACGACGGCGCTGGTGCGCGGCACCGCGCCCACCACGATCACCGCCGAGGTGGTGGCGGGCATGCGGCCCGGCTCCGTGATCGTCGACCTCGCGGCCTCGGGCGGCGGCAACTGCGCGCTCACGGTCCCCGGCAAGACGGTCCTGTCGGACAACGGCGTGACCATCGTCGGCTACACCGACCTCACCAGCCGCATGCCGCGCCACACGTCGACCCTGTTCGGCACCAACATCGTGCACCTCATGGCGCTGCTGACGCCCGGCAAGGACGGCGCGATGGTGCTCGACCTCGAGGACCAGGTGCAGCGCGGCATGACCGTCGCGCATGCGGGCGAGGTCATGTGGCCGCCGCCGCCCGTGTCCGTGTCCGCGGCGCCGGCCCCGGTCGCGGCGCAGGGCCCGACCGAGGAGGAGCTGGCCGAGAAGGCCCGGCTCGAGCAGGAGGCCGCGCTGGCGAAGGCCAGGCGCCGCAACTGGCTCTACGGCGCCGGCGCGGTCGCCGCGCTGCTGCTGCTCGCGTTCTCCGACCAGGACACCGTCAAGCACCTCACCGTGTTCGCGCTCGCCGTGATCGTCGGCTTCTACGTGATCTCGAACGTGAAGCACTCGCTCCACACCCCGCTGATGGCGCAGACCAACGCCATCTCCGGCATCATCCTGGTCGGCGCGCTGCTGCAGATCGGCTCCGAGGACGCGATCGTGTCCACGCTGTCCTTCATCGCCGCCGCCGTCGCCAGCATCAACATCTTCGGAGGCTTCCTGGTGACGTACCGGATGCTCGGGATGTTCAGGAAGGACGCCTGATGACCCTCACCTCCCTCGCCACCGCGATCTACGTGGTCGCCGCGGTCCTGTTCATCCTGTCGCTCGCCGGCCTCTCCCAGCAGGAGACCGCCCGCCGCGGCAACATCCTCGGCATGGTCGGCATGGGCCTCGCGCTCATCGCGACCGTGGTCCTGTCCCTCCAGCAGTCCGAGCGCAGCCCGTGGATCACGGCGCTGCTCATCGCGATGGTGTTCGCGATCGGCGCCGGCGTGGGCATGTGGCGCGCTCGCACCGTCGAGATGACGCAGATGCCCGAGCTCATCGCGATGCTGCACTCCTTCGTGGGCCTCGCGGCGGTGCTGGTCGGCTTCAACTCCTACCTGACGGAGGAGGCCGACGCGATCCACCAGATCGAGGTCTTCCTCGGCGTGTTCATCGGCGCGATCACCTTCACGGGCTCGATCGTCGCCTACCTCAAGCTCAGCGCGAAGATGAAGTCGCGCCCGCTCACGCTGCCCGGCCGCAACCTGCTCAACCTGGGCGCCGTGGTGGCCAGCGCCGGCCTGCTGGGCTGGTTCATCGCGACCAACAGCATCGTCCCGCTGATCATCATGACCGTCATCGCCCTCGCGCTCGGCTTCCACCTGGTCGCCGCGATCGGCGGCGGCGACATGCCTGTGGTCGTGTCGATGCTCAACTCGTACTCCGGCTGGGCGGCCGCGGCCGCTGGCCTGATGCTGGAGAACGACCTGCTGATCGTCACCGGCGCGCTGGTCGGCTCCTCCGGTGCGATCCTCAGCTACATCATGTGCAAGGCGATGAACCGCGCGTTCCTCGCCGTCATCCTCGGAGGCTTCGGCACCGAGGGCGGCAGCGCATCGTCCGGCGACGCCGAGCAGGGCGAGCACCGCGAGGTGAAGGCGCCCGAGGCGGCGGAGATCCTCGCCCAGGCGAAGTCCGTCATCATCGTCCCGGGCTACGGCATGGCCGTCGCGAAGGCGCAGTACCCGGTCGCCGACATGGTCTCGAACCTGCGCGCGCACGGCGTCGAGGTGCGCTTCGGCGTCCACCCGGTCGCCGGACGCCTACCGGGCCACATGAACGTGCTGCTCGCCGAGGCGAAGGTGCCGTACGACATCGTGCTGGAGATGGACGAGATCAACGACGACTTCCCCGAGACCGACGTGGTGCTGGTGATCGGCGCCAACGACGTGGTCAACCCGTCCGCGCTCGAGGACCCGGGCTCGCCGCTCGCCGGCATGCCGGTGCTCGAGGTGTGGAAGGCGAAGCAGTGCATCGTCTTCAAGCGCTCGATGGCCACGGGCTACGCCGGCGTGCAGAACCCGCTGTTCTTCCGCGAGAACTCGGCGATGCTGTTCGGCGACGCGAAGACCCAGGTCGAGGAGATCCTCACCCACCTGCGCGTGAGCGAGGGCGCGAGCGCCTGACGTCCATGCCTCGAGGGGCCCGGCACCGTGCGGTGCCGGGCCCCTCGTCGTCGGGTGGACGATGCGCGGTCACGCCGCGACGGCGGCGGGCACCTTCTCCGGCGCGCCGGTCGGCGCGGGCAGGCGCAGGCCCCGGACGATCAGCGTGATCGCGAGCGAGATCTCCCACAGGAAGATCGGGATCGCCGCGAGCGCGCGTGCCGTGGTGACCTCGTCCGCCAGCCCGAACATGACGGTGAGGTTCGACGCCGTCACCAGCGCGGAGCCGACCACGCCGAGCACCGGGATCCAGCGCGGCACGGCGCGCAGGCGCCACAGCACCACCGCGAGCACCACCGTGTGCACGCCGACCACCAGCCCCGCGCCGACCAGGAAGGTGGCGGAGTAGAGCTCGCGCAGCGCGACCCCCGCGCCGCCGTCGGCGAGGCCGGCGTCGCGCAGGCTCACGAGCGCGGCCACCGAGGCGGCGCCGACCAGGATCACGGCCGCCTCGAGGACGCGCAGCACCAGGTATGCGGGGCCGCCGAGCGGTGCGTGCGCGCGCAGGAGCGGGAGGAGGCACAGCGCGGTGCCGACGACGGCGACCGCGAGCACGATGTCGAGCAGCGCACCGAGCAGCTGCGGCCCGCCCCCGTCGGAGCCCGCGAGCCAGACGTCGTCGGCGACCATCGGTCCGTAGAGGATCACGGCGGCGACCGACGTGAGGTGGGTGAGCAGGTAGAAGGCGCCGGCGAGGGCGGCGGCGCGGCGAGGGCGAGACATCGAGGGCTCCGATCGGACACGAGGTGTACGGTGTACACCTTCGAGCCACGACTGTAGGGTGTATGGCGTACACCGTCAAGAGCGGAGGATCGATGGCGACCACGGCCACCGGAGGCGCGCGCACTCGGCTGTCGCGGGCACGCGTGCTCGACGAGGCGATCGGGTATGCCGATACCCACGGGCTCGACGCCCTGAGCATGCGGACGCTCGCCGAGCTGCTCGACGTGGTGCCCATGGCGCTCTACAAGCACGTGCGGTCCAAGGAGGCGCTGATCGACGGCATGGTCGAGACGGTGCTCGCGACCCTTCCGGCCGCCGATCTCGCCGGGGTCGGGCCGGAGAGCTGGCGCGCGGTCGCGCGGTCGCGCATCCTCGCCGCCCGCTCCGCCCTCCAGCGGCATCCGTGGATGTGGAGGGCGCTCGAGACGCGCGCGGCGCCGACGCCGGCGATGCTCGACCACATGGAGGCGATGATCCAGATCCTGCGGCGCGGCGGGCTGGGACCGGTTCTGACCCATCACGCGATGCACGCGCTGGGCGGCCGGATCTGGGGCTTCACCCCCGAGGTGGCGTCGTCGGGTCCGGCTCCCGCGGATCCCGCGGAGATCGCCGCGGCGATGGCGGCGATGCGCGAGCGCTGGCCCGGCGTCCTCGAGTCGGCGATGTCGGCCAGGCACGAGGCGGGGAGCGCCGTCGGGCCGGGCTGCGACGACGACGCGGAGTTCGCGTTCGCCCTCGACCTGCTCCTCGAGGGTGTCGAGTCGCGCCACTTCGCGGGGTGGCCCTCCCCGGCGCGGGCCACGTCCCACTAGGCTGGCGCCGTGACCACCGATCCTCGCTTCGCGCGGAGCGCCGACGCCCTGGCCCGAGCGGTGCTCGAGCTCGCCGCGGAGACCCCGATCGAGGACATCGCGGTCACCGACATCGCGCGCCGCGCCGGCGTGACCCGCGCGACCTTCTACAACCACGCCAACGGACCCGAGGAGCTGCTCGCCCGGGTGCTCGGCGCGGAGCTCGACCAGGTGCGCCAGGAGTTCCTCGACTCGGTGAGCTCGCACCTCGACGACGTGGAGGGCGCCTGGCGCGAGACCGCCGGGCTGCTCATGGATCACATCGACTCGCACGCGGACGTCTACCGGACCGGGCTCTCCCAGACCGAGGCGGGGCGCGGCTCGATGCTCGCGCTGCTGCTCGCGAACCACATCGAGGGCACGCTCGAGCGGTACCGCCAGGTGATCGGCGCCCCTGAGCCGAAGGACGACGCGGAGCGCGCCCGCGCGCGCATCGCGGCCGCCTACCTGAGCCACGGCGTGGTCGGCGGCTACCGCGCCTTCCTCACCGGACCCGAGCCCCGCGACCGGGACCTCGCGCTCGACGTGATCGTCGGCGCCACCCCGCGCGAGTGGTTCGCCACCCCGACGCCCTGAGGACCGCGCCCGGCCGAGGAATCGACCGGGACGTCCGCGCGTTCTGATCGACCTGAGGCCCCCGACGCCGGGGTCCGCACCCGAGCCCGAGGAGATCCATGCCGTCCGCATTGTTCAGCCCGATCGACCTGCGCGGTGCGACCGCACGCAACCGGCTCTGGGTCAGCCCCCTGTGCCAGTACTCGTGCGAGCGCCAGGACGGCGTGCCGGACGACTGGCACCTGGTCCACCTGGGGTCCTTCGCGCGCGGCGGGGCCGGCCTGGTCATGAGCGAGGCGACGGCGGTGACGGCCGACGGGCGCATCTCTCCGTGGGACACCGGGATCTGGAACGACGAGCAACGCGACGCCTGGGCGCGCATCGTCGCCTTCATCCACGGCCAGGGGGCGCTCGCGGCGATCCAGCTCGCCCACGCCGGCCGCAAGGCCTCGACCTACCGCGAGTGGAGCGGCACCGGCAGCGTGCCCGCCGCGGAGGGCGGCTGGACCACCGTCGCGCCGTCCGCCATCGCGTTCCCCGGCTACGAGCCGCCCGTGGCCCTCACGGACGAGCAGATCCTCGAGGTGGTCGACGCCTTCGGCGCGGCCGCGCGACGCTCGCTCGACGCCGGCTTCGACGTGCTCGAGGTGCATGCCGCGCACGGCTACCTGCTCCACCAGTTCCTCTCGCCCCTCAGCAACACCCGCGACGACCGCTGGGGAGGCGCGCTCGTGGGGCGCGCCCGCCTGCTGCTGCACGTGGTGCGTCGCGTCCGCGAGGTCGCCGGCCCGAGCGTGCCGGTGCTGGTGCGCATCTCCGCCACCGACTGGAAGGAGCCCGAGGGCTGGACGCTCGACGACTCGGTGACGGTCGCGCGATGGCTGCGCGAGGCGGGCGCCGACCTGGTCGACACCTCGACGGGCGGCCTCGTGCCCGCCGAGATCCCGGTCGGGCCCGGCTACCAGGTGCCGCACGCGGCCGCCGTGCGTGACCGCGGCGGGATCGCCGCTGCGGCCGTCGGGCTGATCGTCGATGCCCGCCAGGCCGACGAGCTGGTTGCATCGGGGCGCGCCGACGCGGTCTTCGCGGGACGCGAGTTCATGCGTGATCCGCACTTCCCGCTGCGGGCGGCGCACGAGCTCGGGGAGACCATCGACTACTGGCCGCCGCAGTACACGCGCGCCGGGTTCCGCTCCCGGCCGGAGGTCACCAGCGCCGAGGACTGAGGTCGCGCGGCTCGGCGCGAGCAATCGCCCGGACACGGCATACTTGAGTCCCCGGACCCGAGGAAGTGACCGTGCCCCGTCCTGTCGGCGCCTCCCGCGACTACCTGCCCGGCCTCGACGGCCTGCGCGCGGTCGCGGTGGTGGCGGTGCTCGCCTACCACCTGGGCGCCCCGTGGCTGCCGGGCGGGCTCCTCGGCGTCGGCGTCTTCTTCACGCTGTCCGGCTTCCTGATCACCAGCCTGCTGCTGACCGCGGTCGAGCGCCACGGACGGATCGACCTCAAGGACTTCTGGCTGCGCCGCGCACGGCGGCTCCTGCCCGCCCTGGCCGTGATGCTCGCGGCCGTGCTCGTCGCGACTGCGATCGTCCACCCCGACGACCTCCCGCGGGAGCTCCGGGAGTCGCTCGCGGCCGTGCTGTACGTCAACAACTGGACCGACATCGTCCAGGGAGACTCCTACTTCGACCGCTTCTCTCCCCCGGCGCCGCTCGACCACCTGTGGTCCCTGGCGGTCGAGGAGCAGTTCTACCTGCTCTGGCCTCTGCTGCTGATCGGCATCCTCGCGCTCGTCCGCGGCAACCGGAAGGCCGCCGCGGTGATCACGGCGCTGCTCGCCGCCGGCAGCTTCTGGCTGATGGCGACCGTCGCCACGCCGGGCTTCGACAACACGCGTGCGTACGAGGGCACCGACACCCGCGCCGGGGGCCTGCTGGTCGGCGCCGTCCTCGCGCTGGCCTGGGCGCGGCGCCGGGTCGATCCCGGCGGGCCCGCGCCCCGCCTCCTCACGCCGCTCGGGATGGTCGGTCTCGCCGCCGTGGTGGCGCTGATGGCGACCATGGACGACTACTCGATCGCCCTGTACCGCTGGGGCTTCGTCGCGCTGTCGCTCGCGACGCTCGCCGTGGTGGCCTCCGTCGCGCACCCGGCGACGGCGATGAGCCGCGTCCTCGGCGTCGCGCCGCTGCGGTGGGTCGGCGAGCGCTCGTACGGGATCTACCTCTGGCACCTCCCGGTGATCGCTCTCCTCCCCGCGGGGTTCCTCGAGGAGCACCCGCTCTACCGGAGCCTGGTCGCGCTCGCGATGACCGTCGCGATCGCCGCGCTCAGCTGGGCCATGGTCGAGGACCCGATCAGGCGCCACGGGCTCCGGCGGGCGCTGCTCCCACGCCGGTCCCAGCAGCGCGCCTCGCACGTACGGCGTCCCGCCCCCGTGCTCCTGGGCGTCGCCCTGGTCATCGCCGTCGGCGCCGGGTCGATCGCGGGGGCTGCGACCGTCCATGACCGTCGCGCAGAGGCCGCCGTCCCGCCGTCGGCCACCCCGTCCACCGTGGCCGCCTCGCCGCCGTCCACCGCATCGTCCACCCCGACGCCCACCCCCGCATCGTCCCCGTTCGCCACCCCAGAGCCGTCGCCGACCGCGACCCTGGTGGCCGGGAAGACGTCCTGCGCCTCCGTGGTCCACGTGGGCGACTCCACGTCCGTCGGGCTCACCAGCGATCAGGTGCTCCCCGTCGAGGAGCAGATCGTCGCCCAGTACAAGCGCGTCGGCATCGAGGACGTCCGCACCGACATCTCGGGCGCACGGTCGATCGTCGAGCGCGTCAACGGCCAGCCGAACGCCCGCGAGGCCGTCGCCGCGCAGGTCGATGCCGGATACGACGGATGCTGGGTGATCGCGCAGGGCACCAACGAGGTCGCCAACCAGTACGTCGGCGGCGTCCACCCCCTCGACGAGCGCATCGACACCATCATGTCGACCATCGGCACCGAGGAGCCGGTGCTGTGGCTCACGGTCACGACGCTGCGGACTCAGGGCCCGTACCGGGACGCCGAGATGAAGAAGTGGAACGCCGCCCTCGCCGACGCCTGCGACCGGTGGCCCAACATCCGCGTCTACGACTGGCGGTCCGAGGTGAAGGACGCCTGGTTCCTGTCCGACGGGATCCACTTCACCACCGCGGGGTACCGCGAGCGCGGCGCCCGCATCGCTGACGCCCTCGCGGTCGCCTTCCCTCGCGGCGGCCAGCCGTCGACCGGCTGCCTGGTCGGCTCGGCAGCGGGCTGAGCCGCCGCCCCTCAGGCGCGGACGGCGGCCCGCCGCAGCAGCAGGAACGCAAGCCCGCCGAGGAGGGCAGTGACCGGCAGCGTCCACGCGACGAGCGCGGCGACCGACGTGCCGCCGAGGAGCTCCCCCACCGTCCCCCAAGCATCGGCCCAGGTGATCAGGAAGACCGCGCCGACGATCGCCGCCGCGAGGGCGAGCAGGAGCGTCACCAGGCCCGTCGCGCGCCACCGGAGGAAGATCGCGCCCGCGACCGCGCCGAAGAACAGCATGAGCAGCATCAGCCCCACGAACGACCACATCACCACCCACAGCGGCGCGTCGTAGAGGAATGCCGGGGCGAAGAAGGCACCTCCCATCCCCCACCCTCCGGTGGCCCGCTCGACCGCCGCGAGCACGGTGATGCCCGCGCCATAGATCAGCGCCATGCCCCCGAAGTAGGCGGCCGTGCCAAGGAAGTAGTCGCGGCGGGTCTGCGACAGCCCGACCGCGAACCGGAAGGTCTGGTTCATGGCCTGCGCCGCGACGGCGATCATGTAGAAGATGATCCAGCTCACGCCGCCCGCGTAGCGGAACGCGTCGTCGTCGAGGCCGCCGCCCGACGACGCAGCCCATGCGATGATGCGCCAGATCGCGTAGGTGAGCGCGAACACGGCCGCGAGGATGAGCCACGGCAGCCCGAGCGTCGTGAACGGGTTCGCGGCGTGCACGCGCGCGCCGTTGAGGATGCGCCGGCCCGGCGGGACGGGAGCGATGGCGGTCATGAGGGGTCCTTCCTTCCGCGTGCACCGCCCGTGCGGGCGACCACCAGCTCCTGCAGCGAGACCGGCGCGAGCTCCAGGCCCGCGGCCGTCGCGGCGGCGCGCGCCGCATGATCGACATCGGCGACCGTGGCCGAGGAGATTCCGCCGATGCGGTCCCGCCGGAGGACGTCGCGGCCCGAGACGAACGCGTCGACGTCCTGGGCACGGCCCACGACGGTGACCGCGGTTCCCCGCAGGGCGTCCGCCTCGGCGTCGATCACGATCCTGCCCTCGTCGATCACGACCACGCGATCGAGCAGGGGTGACGCCTCATCGATCAGGTGCGTCGACATCACGACCGTGCGAGGGTGCTCGGCGAGGTCCGCCAGCAGCGCGTCGTAGAACACCTGGCGGGCGACGGCGTCGAGCCCGGCGTAGGGCTCGTCGAACAGCGTGAGCTCGGCGCGCGAGGCGAGTCCGACGATCGCGCCGACGGCCGATCGCTGGCCGCGGGACATCTTCTTGACGCGGCGGCCGAGAGGGACGCGCAGATCGTCGGCCAGGCGGATCGCGTAGTCCTGATCCCAGTGCGCGTAGCTCCAGGAGGCGGCCCTCAGCACGTGGTGACCGCGGACGTTGTCGGGGTACGACTGCGACTCCTTGACCAGGCAGGTGCGCCCCAGCACCCGGGGGTTCTCGAGCGAGCGCTCGCCGAACAGCCGCGCCTCGCCCGAGGTGGCGAACTCCTGTCCCGTGAGGAGCTGGAGCAGCGTGGTCTTGCCGGCGCCGTTGCGGCCGAGCAGGCCGCACACGCTGCCCTCCTCGACCCGGAGCGTGACGTCCTCGACCGCGTGCACGTCGCCGTACCGGCGGGTGAGACCCTCGGTCTCGATGATGGCGGTCATGCGTCCGCCTCCTTCCTGATCATCTCCGCGAGCTGGGCGGAGTCGAGTCCCAGGGCGGCGGCCTGCTCGAGCAGCGGCCTGACGTACGTGTCCCGGAACGCCTCGCGACGCTCGCTGAGGAGCCGGTCGCGGGCACCCGCGGCGACGAACATCCCGATGCCCCGCCGCTTGTAGAGCACCCCCGCGTCGACCAGCAGGGTGACCCCTTTGAGCGCGGTCGCCGGGTTGATGCGGTGGAACGCCGCGAGCTCGTTGATCGAGGGCACCTGGGTCTCCTCGGGCATCGAGCCGTCGATGATCCGGGCCTCCAGCGTGGAGGCGATCTGCTGGAAGATCGGCCGCCCGTCGTCCACGCCCACCTCCGGTCACCTGGTTGGTTAGTTCACTAACTAACCAATCATGTGCGGACCCGGCTGTCAAGCGGACGCCTCACCGGTCGCACCCGGTGCCAGCGCACCCGGTTAGAGTGGACCGCATGAGCGACACCCCCCTCGTCTGGATCGACTGCGAGATGACGGGGCTCGACGTCGGCACCGACGCCCTGATCGAGGTCGCATGCCTGGTCACCGACGCCGAGCTCAACGTGCTCGGCGACGGCGTCTCCGTGGTGATCGCGCCCTCGCCCGAGGCCGTCGCCGGCATGAGCGACTTCGTGCGCGAGATGCACGTCACGTCGGGCCTGCTGCCCGAGCTCGAGCACGGCACCACCATGGCGGACGCCCAGGAGCGCGTGCTCGCCTACATCCGCGCGCACGTCCCGACCGCGGGCAAGGCGCACCTGGCGGGCAACACCGTCGGCATGGACCGGCTCTTCCTCGAGCGGGACATGCCCGAGCTGATCGGCCACCTGCACTATCGCGTGGTCGACGTGAGCTCCCTCAAGGAGCTGGTCCGCCGCTGGTACCCGCGCGTGTTCTTCAACGCCCCGGCGAAGACCGGAGGTCACCGCGCGCTCGGCGACATCCGCGACTCGATCACCGAGCTCCGCTACTACCGCGAGACGGTGCTGGTCCCGCTGCCGGGCCCCGACTCGGACCAGGCGAAGGCCGCCGCGGCGTCCGTCACCGGGTCGGAGGCGTCCTCCGTCGACGCGTAGGTCCGCTACACTACTTCTGGTCCGCGCGTGAGCGGGGACGATGGTGGCTATAGCTCAGTTGGTAGAGCATCGCGTTGTGGTCGCGAGGGCCGCGGGTTCAAGTCCCGTTAGCCACCCGGATGCGAAGGCCCCGGCTCGATCGAGCCGGGGCCTTCGTCGTGTCCGCGGGAGTCAGCGCTTCTTCGAGAAGATCGCTCCCCAGATGCCGATCAGGATCGCCGCGGCGGCGATGCTCATGAACAGCTGGATCCAGTTGATGCCGGCGGTGTCCTCCCGGTTCAGCACCGTGTACCAGAGCCAATGGCCGATGGCCGCGCCACCTATCCCCAACAGGATCGTGACGATGATCCCGAAGTTCTGCCGGCCTCGCACGAAGATGCGCGCGAGCACCCCGATCAGCAGTCCTCCGAGGATGGTCCACAACCAATCCATGCCTGCCTCCCTCTCCCTTGGCGCCGGACGGGCGCCGGCTCTCGCACACTATCCTTGAGTGCGCGCCGCCGCTCGGCGGCGCCGGAGGAGGTTTCGATGTTCGCAGCGCTCACGGGAGCGGGGCTGTCCGCCGCGGCGGGCCTCAACGCGTTCATCCCGCTGGTGATGGTGGGTCTGTTCGCGCGCTTCACCGACTTCATCGTGCTGCCCGAGAACCTCGCCTGGCTCGAGTCCTGGCCCGCCATCATCATCGGCCTGCTGCTGCTCGCAACCGAGCTGGTGCTCGACAAGATCCCCGGTGTCGACCACATCAACGATCTTCTCCAGTCGCTCATCCGCCCGCTCGTCGGCGGCGTGATCTTCGCCGCCACCGCGGCGGCGCAGGTGATCGACGAGTCGAACTTCTGGCAGGACAACCCGCTGATCGCGGGGATCGTCGGAGCGATCGTCGCCGCCGGTGTCCACGCGGCGAAGTCCGCCTCCCGGCCCGCGGTGAACGCCGCCACCGCCGGCACGGGCGCCCCCGTGGCGTCCTTCGCGGAGGATGCCACGTCGGTCGCACTGAGCCTCATCGCCATCTTCGTGCCGGTCCTGGTGATCGTCGTGCTCATCGCGATGGCGGCGGTGTTCTACCGCGTGGTGACCACGGGCAGGCGGCGCCGCCGCCGCCGCGCGATGCTCGAGGCCGAGGAGCGAGCCGAGCGCGAGGAACGGGCCGCCGCCGGCATCAAGACGCCATGGTGGCGCGGCCGCTGGCGATGACCGCCCCGGCCGCCCGCGCATCGTCCCGCCACTGAGGGACGATGCTGAGGCTCAGGCCGCGCGCTCCTCGCCGAAGTCGGCGAGGAAGTCCGCGACGAAGTCGTTCGCGGGCGAGCCGGTGACCTGGTCGGGCGTGCCGAGCTGCTCGAGCACGCCGCCGCGCGACAGCACCGCGATGCGGTCGGCGAGCAGGACGGCCTCGCGCATGTCGTGGGTCACCATCACCACCGTGGTCCCCAGGTCGCGCTGAAGCGCCTGGAACTCGCGCTGCAGCCGCCGGCGGCCCTGCGGGTCGACCGCCCCGAAGGGCTCATCCATGAGCAGCACGGGCGGGCGCACCGCGAGGGCGCGGGCGACGCCGACGCGCTGGCGCTCGCCGCCGGACAGCTCGTGCGGGTAGCGCCGGCCGTAGTCGGACTCGGGAAGGCCCACCAGGTCGAGCAGCTCCGCGACCCGCTCGCTCGTCCGCGCGCGGTCCCACTTCAGCAGCCGCGGCACGGTCGCGACGTTCTGCGCCACCGTGCGGTGCGGGAACAGCCCGACGTGCTGGATGACGTAGCCGATCCCGCGGCGCAGCTCGACCGGGTCGCGGGTGAGCACATCGTCGCCGCCGAGCAGGATCCGGCCCGCGGACGGCTCGATGAGCCGGTTGATCATCCGCAGGGTGGTCGACTTGCCGCAGCCCGACGGACCCACCAGCGCGAGCACCTCGCCACCGTGCACCTCCAGGTCGAGCGAGTCGACCGCGACGGTGCCGTCGGGGTACTCCTTGCGCACGGACTCGAGGACGATGCCGGTGGACTCCATCCCGCCACCGTAGCGCGCCCCACCCCTGCCGGGTCCAGGCATGACCCTGTACGGTCGGGGGGTGGACAATCCCTGGCTGTCGCTCGACTACCTCAGGCGCAGCGGGGACGAGGTCTGGGAGCACCTGGTGATCCACGCCTCGCTCACGGTGCAGGCGCTGGCCATCGCGATCGCGGTGGCGTTCCCGCTCGCCGTGCTCGCGCGCCGGGTGCCTCGCCTCGCCGGACCGATCCTGGGGACCGCGGGCGTCCTGTACACGGTGCCCTCGCTCGCCCTGTTCGCGCTGCTCGCCCCCTACACCGGCATCGGCCGCACCACGGTGCTCATCGGGCTGGTGATCTACGCGCTGCTGGTGCTGGTCCGCAACATGATCGTGGGCCTCGAGGGCGTGGACCCCGACGTGGTCGACGCCGCGCGGGGCCAGGGGTACTCCCGCACTCGGCTGCTCCTCACGGTCGAGCTGCCCAACGCGCTGCCCAGCATCGTCGCGGGGCTGCGCATCGCGGCCGTCACGACCGTCGCCCTGGTGACGGTGGGCGTCGTGGTGGGCTACGGCGGCCTGGGCCAGCTCATGTTCCGCGGACTCCAGTCCAACTATCACGCGCAGATCATGACGGCCACGCTCCTGTGCCTGGCGCTCGCGCTGGTGATGGACCTCGCGATCGTGCTGCTGGCGCGCTGGGCGATGCCGTGGGCGCGCAGCGGCCGCCGGGCCCGGGGACGGAGGGCCGCGGCGTGAGCACCGTGTCCGACGCCTGGGACTACCTCACCACCGCCGAGTCGTGGACGGGCGCGAACGGGATCTTCGGCACCAACTTCGACGGGTCGCTGCGCTTCCAGCGCGACTCGATCATCGCGCTCACCCTCGAGCACCTGTGGATGTCGTTCGCGGCCGTCACCATCGCCGCCGCGATCGCGCTGCCGCTCGGGCTGTGGCTCGGCCACCTCGGGCGCGGGGGCGGCGTCGCGACCGTCATCTCGAACGTGTCCCGTGCGATGCCCACGCTGGCGCTGCTCACGCTGTTCGCGGCGTCAGCGATCGGCTTCGGCAACCGTGCGGTCATCATCGCCGCGGCGATCTTCGCGTTCCCCCCGATCCTCACCAACGCCTACACCGGCATGTCCGGGGTGGACCGGGACGTGCGCGAGGCCGCCTTCGGCCAGGGCATGACGCGCTGGCAGGTCGCGCTGCGCGTCGAGCTGCCCCTGGCGGTGCCGCTGCTCGCCGCGGGGATGCGGACCTCCACCACGCAGACGGTCGCGACCGTGCCGCTGGCCGCCCTGGTCGCGGGAGGCGGGCTCGGCGTGATCATCAACACGGGCCTGGCGACCCAGCGCTACGGCCAGGTGCTCGCCGGGGGCCTGCTGGTCGCGGCGCTGTGCCTCGGGATCGACGCGCTGATGGCGCGCCTCGAGCGCCGCGCGACCCCCGCGCCGCTGCGGAACCGCGCGACGGCCGCCGCCTGACCGGTCACGATCCCGCATCGTTCACCCGTCCGCCCGGGCGACCGCGCCGAAGCGTGAATACCCTGGAAACCGACCCGACGGGAACAGACCGCCGTCCGGCGGGGTTGCCCGACGCACCGACCCGAAGGAGTGACATGCGAATCCGAACCGGAATGCTCGCCGCGGCCACGGCCGCGACGCTCGTGCTGGCGGGATGCTCGAGCGGATCCGACTCCCCCGAGCCCGCGGGCTCGACGTCGAGCACGGCGGGAGGCGAGTCGATGGCGCAGGAGTGCCAGCCCGTCCCCGGCGACACCTTCATGGTGCTCGATGACGACAAGATGCTGCAGAACTCCGACAACCTGATCCCGGCGGTGAACGCCGACGCCGCCTCGGACGAAGTGCTCGGGGCGCTCGACGCCGTCTCGGCCGTCCTCACCACGGACGACCTGATCCAGCTCAACAAGGCGGTCGACATCGACCGCCAGACCTCGGCGGAGGCCGCCGCGGCCTACGTCGCGGACAACGGCATCGCCGCGCCCGCGACGGGTTCCGGCTCGATCGTGGTGGGCGCCGCGAACTTCTCGGAGAACATCACCGTCGCGGAGATCTACGCGGCCGTGCTGGCCGATGCCGGCTTCGACACCGAGGTCCGCACCATCGGCAACCGCGAGACCTACCTCCCGGCGCTCCAGTCCGGGGAGATCCAGGTGGTGCCGGAGTACGCCGCCACGGTGACCGAGTACCTCAACCGCGACCAGAACGGCGCGGAGGCCGCGGCCGTGGCGTCGGGCGACATCGACGCGACCGTCGCCGCCCTCGAGCCGCTGGCGACCGCCGCCGGCCTGGTGTTCGGCGAGGCCTCGGCCGCGCAGGACCAGAACGCGTTCGCGGTGACCACCGCCTTCTCCGACGAGTACGGCGTGACGTCGCTGAGCGAGCTCGCCGAGACCTGCGGCACCATCTCGCTGGGCGGACCGCCGGAGTGCCCGGAGCGCCCGTTCTGCCAGATCGGCCTCGAGGAGCAGTACGGCATCGAGGTCGCGCAGTTCGAGTCGCTCGACCCGGGCGGCCCGCTGACCAAGACCGCGATCCAGCAGGGTCAGGTCATGGTCGGCCTCGTGTTCAGCTCCGACGGCGCGCTGGGCTGACCACCCCGACGCCCTCGATCACGCGGCGGCCTGCTCCCTCGGGAGCGGGCCGTCGTCGTGTCGGGACGATGCGGTGCCACGAGCGAGGCGCCACAGCGCCGTGATGCCCCGCACGATCAGCCAGCCCAGGCCCCAGCCGACGGCGGCGTTCACGGCCGCGAGCGCGGCGCTGGCGGGAAGCGTGTACCAGGCGTTGTCGGTGGTGAAGGCGAGCTCGGCCGCGAACAACGCTCCCACCAGCAGGATCCCCCACCAGCGCGCCCTCGCGAGGCTCATGATGAAGCCGATCACCAGCGCCGGGATGATCATGACGGCCCTCCCCCGAAGGCGGCGGGCCCCGTCGCCCGCCCCTCCAGTGCACACCCGAAGGGCGCTCGGGTCAACGGGGGTCGGCGGGCAGGAGCGGCCGGTTCTCGTAGAACGTCTGGAGCACCACGGTGGTGCGCGTGGTCACCCGCACCGCACGCCGGATCTCGCTGATGAGGGACTCGAGGTCGCGCGGCGTCCCGACCCGCACGAACAGCATGTAGCTCGCGTCGCCGGCGATCGAATGGCAGGCCTCGACCGCCGTGAGGTGCTCGACCAGCGCCGGGACGTCGTCCGCCTGCTCCGGGTCGAGGGGCGTGAGCTCGATGAACGCCGAGAGCGGTCGCCCCGCGGCCTCGGGGTCGACGAGCGCGCGGTAGCCGGCGATCACCCCGTCCGCCTCGAGCCGGCGCAGCCGCGCCTGCACGGCGGAGGTCGACAGCCCGACCTCGGAGGCGAGCTGCGCGAGGGTGGCGCGGGCGTCGTGGGAGACGGCCGCGACCAGGCGGGCGTCGACGGGATCCTGCATGACACGGACGCTACCGCATCCCGCCCGGTGGGCCCGGCGGCACGGCGGCCGGCGGGCGGAGGAATCCTTGACCGCGACACTTCTGGATGAAATGCTTCCCGTAGAGACACGTTTTCACCGGAATTCTTCCGCTTCCGCACTCAGAGGGAGTCCCCCATGACCGTCTCCGTCACCCCCGCCCACCTGGACGTGCGCACCGTCGAGTCCAGCGCCGCCTGGCGCCGCCTCAAGGAGGCCGTGACGGCCCTGCAGCCGCTGCAGGCGCGCGACGGATCGATCCCCGAGTCCGCGGCGCACGGCTCCGCCCGGGGACTGGTCGACACCATCGTCAGCGCGATCCGCGAGCTCGCGCCGCTCTTCCCCCATGACGCCGACTACCTCGCGGCGCTCCCGGGCGACTTCGAGCGCTGGGCCGACGGCGGCTTCGGCGAGCCCGACTTCCTCGACTCCCTGGTGGCGTTCCAGCCGCAGCGCCGTCGGGTCGACGGGCTCCGTCACCTGGTGGTGTTCCCGATGTACACGCAGAACGGCTCGCGGGACCGCCACGTGGAGGCGCTGCTGGCTGAGGCGATCTGGCCGGAGTTCGTCGCCGAGCTCGAGGCCGGCGACTACGGGAACGCGCTGTTCGTCTCGCTGCGCCTGATCGACTTCACCGCGGGATACGACACCAACTCGGCCGTGCTGTTCCCGGAGACCGTGGCGATGCGGGAGATCCCCACGTTCACCTGGGGCGCGATCTTCCAGGACCGCGAGGCGGCGCGCTACCGGCGCGTGGTCGCGGCGGCCGCCGAGCTGACCCGGCTCGATCTTCCCGTCGAGACCGCGGAGATGCTGGCCGACCAGGGCCTGGCGGAGCGCACCTTCGTCATGTGGGACCTGATCCACGACCGCACCCACATGCGCGGCGACCTGCCGTTCGACCCGTTCATGATCAAGCAGCGCATGCCTTTCTTCCTGTACACGCTCGAGGAGCTCCGCTGCGACCTCACCGCGTTCCGCGAGGCGGTCGCGATCCAGCGCGCGCTCGACGCCCGCACCGCCGCGGGCGAGGAGCTCACCGGGACGGAGACCGACACCCGCAGGCATGCGGCGCTGGTCCAGCAGGCGATCCTCTTCGACCGCATCTTCCGCTTCCCCATCACCGGCACGCGCGTGCGGAACTACGACGGGCTCGGCGGCCAGCTCCTCTTCGCCTGGCTGCACCAGCGGCACGTGCTCGAGTGGCGCGACGTCGAGCTGAGCATCGACTGGGACGCCGTCCCCGACGCCGTGGTGGCGCTGAGCGACGCGATCAACGCGCTCTACTGGGAGTCGATCGACCGCCCCAAGACCGTGCACTGGCTCAAGGCCTACGAACTGATCGCCGGAGTGCTCGCCCCGCATCCCGCCTCGGCCTGGGCGGCCGGCCTGCCGCGCGAGGTGCTCGCCGGCCCGCCGAAGGGCATGACCGACCTGGTGCTGGACGACGAGTTCCCCCTGTCGATGTTCTTCGAGGCGCTCGACCGGAAGATGCGGCCCGTGATCGAGTCCACGGCGGGCATCCGCGCGGACGCGGCGTGACGATGCGCGGTGCGGCCGAGCGCACGGTGCTGATCGGCGGTGCGACCAGCGCCGCGGGCGTCGCCGCGGTCGGGGCGCTGGTCGCCGCCGGCGCCACGGTGGTCGCCACCGGACGCGATCGGGATCGGCTCGCCCCGCTCGCCGCGATGGGAGCCCGCATCGAGGCGGTCGACCTGGTGGACGAGGTCGAGGTCTCCGCCCTCGCGTCGCGGCTCCACGCGGATGGCATCGCCGTCGACGGCGTGCTGCACCTGGTGGGCGGCTGGCGCGGCGGCGGCGGGATCGCCGGCCAGACGGAGGCGGACTACCGCGTGCTCGAGGCCTCCTTCACCGCGCTGCGTCACGTCTCGCGCGCCTTCGACGAGGACCTGAGGCGCTCCCCCGCCGGTCGCCTCGCCATCGTCTCGTCGACGACGGTCGATCACCCGGCTGCCGGCGGCGCGAACTACGCCGCCGTCAAGGCGGCGAGCGAGGCGTGGGTGCGCGCGGTCGGGCAGGGCTACCGGAAGGCCGCGCGCGACGCCGGGGAGCCCCAGCGCGCGGCGGCGGTGATCTTCCGCGTCGCCAGCCTCGCCGGACTGGAGAGTGCGCTGGCGGACGCCTTCGTGGACCTGTGGGACGCGGATGCGGCGGCGGTCGACGGGGCCGTGATCGAGCTTCGCGACGACGTCGACTGACCCTGCCGAGCCTCCCGCGGAACGCCGAAGGCCCGGTCCTCGCGGACCGGGCCTTCGTGTCTGGTACACCCCCTGGGACTCGAACCCAGAACCCACTGATTAAGAGTCAGTTGCTCTGCCAATTGAGCTAGAGGTGCATCGCTCCGCAACGCGGTGCGAGAGACAACTTTAGCAGGCCGCGGGCGAACTTCAAAAACGACGAACGTCCCGGGAATGGCCTCGTCGGGCTCGCGCGTTAGGTTGTCATCATGAGCGAGAACCGACTGAGCGTGGGCGACACCGCCCCGGACTTCACCGCCCCCACCGACGACGCGACCTTCACGCTCGCAGACCTCCGCGGCACGAAGGTGATCCTGTACTTCTACCCCGCCGCGATGACGCCCGGCTGCACCACGCAGGCGTGCGACTTCCGCGACTCGCTGGACGTCCTGCACGCCTCCGGTTACGAGGTCGTCGGCATCTCGAAGGACTCGCCCGCGAAGCTCGCACAGTTCCGCGAGCAGGAGGGCCTCACCTTCACGCTGGTCTCCGACGAGGACCGCGCGATCCAGGAGGCCTACGGCGCCTGGGGCATGAAGAAGCTGTACGGCAAGGAGGTCGAGGGCTCGATCCGCTCGACCGTCGTGCTCGACGAGGAGGGCAAGGTCGCCGTCGCCCAGTACAACGTCAAGGCCACCGGCCACGTCGCCAAGCTGCGCCGCGACCTCGGTCTCGACTGACGCAGCGGCCGCCCGCGCATCGTCCCGCCGGCCGCCCCGTATCCTGGGTGCCGCGCGCGAGTGGCGGAATTGGCAGACGCGCTGGATTTAGGTTCCAGTGCCCTCGGGCGTGGGGGTTCAAGTCCCCCCTCGCGCACCACCGG